>CANMZP010000005.1 GCA_947502355.1 uncultured Thalassotalea sp.
GCCTGAGTCCGATAGAATATCGAAATCAGGCCTTTGTAGCCGCTTAACAAAGTGTCCAACTTCTTGGGGTCACTTCATATACGGGCTTAACTAATTTTTCTAATTTGCTAAATTAAGCAGCTTGTTTGCTATCTGCGGATGCATTCTGTTTTTCTTGATACATCTTGATTAGGTAGTAGATATTTACAAACATGATAAAACCGTTCATTAGTGCTACTGGTAACGCGCCAATAATAAACCCGTAAGCTGAAAACATGGCACAACCGATGCCGTTTGCGATACGCAATTTAACGATGTTTTTCATCATTAATGAAATAGCTACGATAACTGATGCTGCAAAGCCGAATAATTCTACTGAATCCATTTTGATACCCTCTTGTTGGTTGGTACAGACTGGCTCATCGTGAACAGAAAAAAAGCATCCGCTGCTTAAGGCTGAAATATTTAATTAATGTTATATTACCATTAAACCCCTCGTTTGACCCGCTAACGTACAAACTGTTACCGATTTTTGCCTAATGAAACACTAATTAATTACCTGGCTTTTACAGCGTATTTACCTTTGTTGTTGCTATAACGTTTTGAGATGAAGTGTGTTAAAGTGGTTTTTTTATTGTTAAATCAAGTGCTTGGAGTTTGTGATGAGAAGAGAAAATTTGCTGTTTAGCTTGTTTGTGTTATTTGCAGTGCCGTTACAAGCTAACGCGGGACTAGAACGCTTTACTGCAGGGCCCATTTTTAAAGATTATGGCCTTAATACGGTGATTGACCATGGCCTTAAAAATGCTGAAAAACAGCAGTTTAAAATCGTTTTTGATGTGTCTGAGTCAATGGATAACAGCAAAGTGAACAAGCGATTTGATAGCTTGGCCAGGTTTATTAATATGCATGTGCGAGCCGGGGTTCCCAAAGAAAATATATCATTAGCCCTGGTGGTTCACGGGAAGGCCAGTAATGACTTATTGCAAAATGCGGTATTTAAATCTAAGTTCGATAAACAGAACCCCAATGAGGATTTATTAAAGCAGCTTATGGCAGCAGGCGTGAACATTTACCTGTGTGGACAGTCGGCAAGTTATATGGACATAAAGGCTGGCGAATTAATTCCTGGAATAGAAATGAGTCTATCGGCAATGACCAGCAATGCTTTATTGCAGCAGCAAGGTTATACCTTAAATCCCTTTTAGAGCGTGAAACACTAGGGCTGTTTATCTTTGGTGGTGATTTTTGCAGCGAATTGTTTGACAATGATACAAGTCTTTTTCACTTTGGAATGCTTATTGCCTTTCACATTGAAAAAACGCAGTAGAATTGCCAAACAAACGGTGTCCGTAGGATTCACATCAACAACGACAAAACAGAATATTTATATTTTTAGCCAATAAGTAGAAATTACATTCAACTTAAGAACAAAAGTTATACAACAAAGGTCAACAGACCCTAGGCAGGGAACGAATACCTGCCTGTGTTATAAAATGGCTTATTTAAGTAGTTCATGCCCTTCAGGCAGTTTTTTCTGGAGCCACAAGGCCAGTTTGTGCTTCATACTTAATAAGTCTTCTTGGTCTTCTGGTAATGGGTGGATCATTTTATCCTGAACCAGTAAACGGTATAACGCTTCAATTTTTTGCTTGGCGGCATCGGTACCACTAAACCCTTTATAGCCACGATTTTTGGCGTAGGTTTCGCCGACTTTAAGCGCCGCTTTTAGTAACGCGGCTTCATTCTTTATTTTTTTCATTCACTACCTTTTGGGGTCATACTCATTGTTATTGAGTTAAAAACTCTTGTCGCTTGCTCGCGTCTTTTTTAAACAGGCCACTTAATGAGAGTGTGCTGGTATTTGAGCTGGCATCCATTATGCCTCTGGCTTTAACGCAAAAATGCGTTGCATTAATACTAACAGCAACATGCTCAGTATCCAGTAAAGTTTTCAATGCAATAAGGATTTGTTGATTTAAACGCTCTTGTACCTGCGGACGTTGTCCGAAAAATTGCACGATACGGTTAATTTTAGACAGTCCAATAATTTTTTTATTGGGTATATAAGCAACCCGTACTGTGCCATCAATAGTGATAAAATGATGCTCACAAGTGCTGGTTAAGCCAATGTCTTTAACTAATACCATTTCATCAAGGCCCATTTTATTATCGATATCGGTAATTTTTGGAAAGTTGCTGTAATCTAGGCCACTAAAGAGTTCATTCACATACATTTTGGCAATTCTTTCTGGGGTATTGGTTAAGCTGTCGTCGCTTAAGTCCAATTCAAGGGTTTGACAAATATCAGTGAATGATTTTGTTAATTTTTGAATTTTTTCTTTGCTGCTAAGGTGCTGCGCAACCATTGGGGTTTCCAGACCTGCGTCGACAAGGGCATCACGAACTTGTTGAGCATGTGAACTAATAGGTTGTTCATCTGTTACGATTTTTAATGATTTACTGATGTTACCGGCCATATTGCCCCCACCGTGTGGTTATGTAGTTAAACTAAATGCCTGCCGCCATTTACCGCTTGAGTATGACCGGTTACGTATCTGCTGCTTAGCAGATATTCAACGGCTTTTACCCCTTCAATCTCGCCTGGCTCTATTTGCATCAGAGATTTTTTTAGTGCTTTGCTTTTATACTCGTCACTATCTCCTTCATTAAACATCAAGAGTGCAGGGGCGATGCTGTTTACTTTGATTTTGGGTGCCCACTTTGATGCGAATGACAGCGTTAAATTTTGCAAAGCCGCTTTGCTTGCGGCATAAGCGATGTGTTTTTTACTTCCCTTGGATACGATATGATCCGTTAGGTGGATCACATCACTTGGTTGCTGCACTCTGTCATAATACGCCTGTAATAATGTTTCTAAACCTAAGTTTAGTAGATACGGGGTATTAACATGAATTTGCATCATCTTATTCAACAGGTTATTTGCATCGGTCGCCGTTTTTTCAGCTTGCCAGTCCGAGGCATTGTGAATTATTGCTCTAATCGAGCCGACTTTATTGGTCAGCTCTTTAATGAAATTTTCAACACCTTGTTTGCAGGCAAAATCTGCCTGAATGCAGTCAATCCCTAGGTTTTGCAATTCATCAATGCGCTGATGTCGGGTTCGGTAGCTGATGATTACTTGACCGTGCTTATTGTGGAGCGCTTTGGCAAGCGCAAAGCCTAACCGCTGACCGCCGCCAGTGATAATAATGACGTTATCTTTCATTATGAACGTGTCGCACTAAGGGTCAGTGAAACTGAATCCGCAAATCTTAACGCATGTGGTTTTTCAACTGTCACTTTAGCAACCGTAACCAGCTCAGACTCCATCGCGATGTCGAGCAGGTCAGAGGTTAATTTTTCCAATAATTTAAAGTGACCACTTTCGACATGGGCGATCATTTTCTTGGTGATGGTTTTGTAGTTAAGGGCTTGATTTTTTTCATCACTGCGACAGGCATTATCGGCCGGGTAACGAATTTGGGCATTAATCACAATGTCTTGTTGTTTACACAACTCTTCAGGATTAAACCCTATATAGGTTCTGAGGCGTAAATTGATGATGTCAATGGTTGCATCAGCATGGGTGATGGTTTTGGTTTGCGGTTGAATATTTGAAAGTGCCGTCATAAGTCGTCCTTATCTTTTTAAACCAGTATAACGACAACTTAAATAAAGTAGCAAGGCTCTAATGTTTCAGAGCCTTGTATTGTGAGGGGCTAGCCCACCGACATACCAGCAATTTGATGCCAGTAGCCATTGCTGTGGTTTTCTGGCAGATTTTTGAATTCTGGATTGTTATTACGGTCCATAAACTGATCTAGGATCACAAAGGTATCATCTTGTTGTGGGCTAATGCGAAGCACATCCACCAGGTTTTTCATGCTCGGCAAGTCATTACTCAGGTTGTAGCAGTAACCAGACATGGTTTGAATGCCATTTAATACAAACAGCTCTTTGCCTTCTTGACTGCTGGCAATACGACCCTCTGGGTATTTAATGCAGCATAATTCACAATCATCTTTACCGCGGTTTTCACTGCGAGCCGTAAAACAACGGGCCGAGAATGCCAGAGGTAAATGACCAAAGACTTGTGTTTCTACCTCAAATTTATCACGTAAGTTTTGCTCATCAAGCTCGTCTAACGTTTGTTTGATCCAATCACGGCCTAGTTCTACTGGGGTAACCCAGCGTTGCATGCCCATTTTAAGCAAGCGCTTTAAGCTTGGTGCGTTATAGGCATTAATGGCTTGGCCACAGACAAATTCAACGTTATTTTGATGACATAAATCAATGGCACCTACGTCGTTGGCTTCAATAATAAAGTCGCCGTTATCGCAATACTTTTTCAATAACATCACCTCAGATGGGGCTTCTAACAAGGCCATGGTCGATATAACCACTTGCTTGTTGGTTGTTGCCAGCGCTTTGGCAATGCCTAGCCAGTCTTTTTGGCGTAATTCACGTCGTTTAGAACAGACAGACTCGCCCAAGTAAATGATATCCGCGTTTGAGTTTGCCGCTTGTTGGTAAAAGTCTTCAACCGTTTGCTTAGGCCAATAATATTGAATCGCCCCTAATGAATATTTCATGCTCTGTCCTTCTCAATTATTGCCATTTACGGTGGTAGGCACCAAGCGTGGTTTGTGAGCCTTCCGATACTTCACCTAACTGAGTCATCCAAGCCGGATCGGCTTTGTAGTTTTCAGGATCGGCTTTATAGGCATCAATGGCTTGACGCCATAAGCGAGTCACGGTTGATACATAAGCGGGGCTGCGTTGCCTGCCTTCAATCTTAACCGATGACACATTGGCTTTAACCAATTGTGGGATAAGGTCAATGGTATTCAAACTCGTTGGCTCTTCTAAGGCGTGATAGGTGTTTTCATCGACATTAAAACGGCCTTTACATAAGGTCGGATAACCGGCATTTTCACCGTCTTGATAGCGGTCGATAAGCACATTGTTTAAGCGTGACTCAAGGCCTTGGTCTGTTTCTTGCCAATTTACGTATTTAGCCGGCGAACATGCGCCCACGGTGTTCGGGCTTTCACCCGTCAGATAAGACGATAAATAGCAACGGCCTTCCGCCATAATGCACAAGCTACCAAACGCAAACACTTCCAAATCAATATCGGTTTGTTGTGATAATTGTTTGACTTGATGCAATGATAAAACCCGAGGTAGGACAACACGTTTAATATTAAAGTTATTTCGATAAAAGTCGATTGCTGCTTTATTGGTTGCCGAGGCCTGTACCGACAAGTGGATTTCGGCATCTGGGTATTTTTCTGATGCGTAATCTAATACCGCCATATCCGCAATGATGATCGCATTTGCGCCGATATCGACGGCTTTATCAACCGCGTATTGCCAATGTTTAAATTGTCCTGGACGCGCAAATGTGTTGATGGCCACATGCAAACTTTTATTCTTTTGGTGAATTAAATTTGCGGCTTGTAAAATGCGTTTGTCATTGAAATTTAACCCTGAAAAGTGACGCGCGTTTGTTTCGTTGTTCATGCCAATATAAATGGCATCGGCGCCGTGTTCTAAAGCGGTTTTGACAGCCGGTAAACTGCCCGCTGGGCAAAGTAATTCCATACATCATCCTTATTTTTTCTTTGCGCGCTATATTAATTTGTTTTCAATTTGTATTGTTGATATAGATTAAAATCATCGACTAAAGTTTTTGTTAGCGTTGACGGCTATTTAATTGAAGAGAACCCCCATGTTTATTGACCGTCAAATTGTCAGCATTATTCCTAAATTTGCTGAGATCTCAAGCCGAGTTGTACCAAAGCATTTACAACAAAAAGCCATTACTTTTGCTATCAACAAGCTACTTAAAGAACATATCGAAGACGGTGAGTTAGACTTCCTTGAAGGACAGTTTTTACAGATTAAAGTTAATGATGCAGATATTTCTTGGTTTTTTACCCTAGTCGATGAACAGATCATTGTTGGTGATAAACAACTAACGGCAGATTCTTGTATTAGTGGTGATTTTAATAGTTTTGTTTTATTGGCCTCGCAAACCATCGATCCAGATACGTTATTTTTTAAACGTAAATTGCTCATTGAAGGCGATGTGGAATTGGGCTTGGCGATTAAAAATCTGCTCGATAGAGTCGAGTTAGATCAATTTCCCGATTTGCTGTTAAAGCCATTAATGTCTTACGCGAAAAAAGTGTAAAGCACCCGATTGTTTACTTGAGTGCTACCTTAAAGCGAAAATAATGAAAGATAGCTTGGCTTTCATTATGGCTTATGTATAATGACTGAACGTTTAGACGTCTAAACATCTTTATGCTTAACTGCTCTGTTTGATTTAATCGGCATAATTGTTTTGATGTCTTGGGTATTTTATTTACAACACGGGTATCGCGATGCGCTTATTTGACATTTTAGGGGTTCTTTATGAACCGGTGAACATTCTTGACTCACACGAACATTTATTAACGTACGTAGAGCCAGAATTGAATGAAGATGGCACCTGTCCTATTTATAAGGTACCTGGCAATACCTACAGCTTATTGCAATATGCGCATAACGAGGAACAAAAAGCCCATTTGCTCGATCTCTTGGTGCGTTTAAGTCGATTAGTCCGTTGGATCCATATTCAATCGGATGTCGACTGGTTTGGCATCTACTTGCGCCATGGCGACAAGTTAGTGAAATACGTATACAACGGCGAAATGTCAAAAGCAGAATTTGAAATCTCACAAGAGCACTTGAGCAAATCCATTAACACTAAGGTCATTATGGAACGTCGCCCTTATTATATCCCTAATGTTGATAACCATGACGGTCCATATTATCGCTGTGATGTGAAGGTCAAATCTGAGTTATGTTGTCCAATTTTTGCATCCGATGGGCAAGTGATGGGGATCTTTGATTGTGAGGATCATCGTCCTAACTTTTTTGATGATAAAATTGAATTCATTGTAAAACAAGTGCGTAAGGCCATAGAGATCTTTTTGGAAGACCATCCATACGTGATCAATTCAAACGACTTCAGTTTGACTGAGTCGGCGTTTGATAGAGACATTAAAAAGCAATTAATGGCGCATAAGACCGCCTAAACGGGCTATCATTTTTCGTTGTTAACTCTCTGTTTTAATAACCCCTATTTTAATAAGTCAGTCGAAATGATTAATGATTTTATCTAGGCAAAGACTTACCCGCGAAGAGCGAGCGCTCATTTGCGGGTAAATCAAATACAGCTCCCTCTGATCACTTTTAATATCTCCTAATACTCTGACCAACTTTTGACTGGCGATTTCTTTTCCCACCATATATTCCGGCAACCGTGCTATGCCTAGCCCATCAATACAGGCCTGTTTTAATAGGTCATTATCGGAAGCTACAAACTTGCCTTTAGGTTTGATTTTTTCGACCTCTTTATCGTTATAAAAATGCCATTCATTCCAATGCGACAAAACCAAACAGTCTAAATGGGTCAACTGCGCCGGTGTTCGTAGCTTAATGCCCTGTTGTGATAGTTGGTCAATAAACTGGGGCGCTGCACAACATACATACTCAATATGAGACAGGTGTCGAGCAATCATATCCTGTGGTGGGGTGTTGGTGATCCTTACCGCAAAATCAAAGTCATCGACGTTCAAATTATGGGTATCGTTGCCAGAAGGGGTGATGATGGATATTTCTGGGTGATCCCGCAATATTTGCGAAAAAATCGGCCACAAAATATGTTTGGCTACGCCTACCGGGGCGGTACACTTCACCATACCCGATAACTGTTGCTCACTTTGCTCAAGCAAGGATTTTGATTGTTGCCAAAGTCCGGTCAAATTCTTTGCTTGTTGATAGAGAATTTCACCTGCCGAGGTAAGTCGCATGGTCCGAGTATTGCGTACCAATAATTGTTTTCCTAAAGCCACTTCGAGTTTTTTTACGTGCTTGGATAAATAGCCTTTGGATACCCCAAGGTGATCCGCCGCTCTAGAGAAACTGCCTTGTTTTACCACTTCGGCAAAGAGTCGCATGCTGTCGATATTCAATGAAAAATGTCGCTATCTAAATTAGTTTATGGAAACCATTTTGTAGCTTGTTTCTATTTGGAAACAATGTTTTTTCATTCATCGGTTGTTTTAAAATAAAATTGCGCAACAATTGAGCCAATTTAAAACGATAGGAATGAACTGATGAAATCGATTAAGAAAATCGTTGCCGCGAGCATCACCGCCTTGTTATGTCTTAGTGGCTGCCAGCAAAATCAAGCTGCTATTTCCCCTGCAAGCAGCAACTACACGCCAAAACCTTTTGTTGAAGTTGCCCACCCTCAATGGGCTAAAAACGCCACCATTTATGAAGTCAATGTTAGACAGTATACCGAAGAAGGGACTTTTAATGCGTTCTCTGAACATTTGCCACGTCTAAAATCACTTGGTGTTGATATTTTATGGCTTATGCCGATTCACCCTATCGGAGAGAAAAACCGTAAAGGAGAGAAGGGCAGTTACTACTCGGTAAAAGATTATAAGGGCATTAACCCTGACTTTGGGACGATGGAAGATCTAAAAGCCTTAGTTGATAAAGCGCATAATATGGGCATGTACGTTATTTTGGACTGGGTTGCGAATCACTCTGCATGGGACAATCCGTTAACGGTAACTAATCCTAAATGGTACACCAAGGATCATAATGGTAATTTCCAACCAACACCTTGGTGGGATTGGTCCGATATTATCGATTTTGACTACAACAACCCCGAGCTACGTGAATACATGACTAGTGCTTTGAAATATTGGGTTGAAGAAGCGGATATAGATGGCTACCGAGCAGATGTTGCCGGTTTTCTACCGACTAACTTTTGGGATAATGCCCGTCAAGAGCTTGATGCCATAAAGCCAGTGTTTATGTTAGCGGAGTGGGATGCTCGTGACTTGCACAAGCACGCTTTCGATATGAGCTACGCATGGGACTTACATGATGTGATGCACGAAGTTGCACATGGTAAAAAAGATGCCTCAGCGATTTACTTACACTTTGCGCACATGCTCAATGCCTGGCCAGATAACGCCATAAAAATGAACTTTGTCGATAACCACGATAAGAACTCATGGGAAGGCACCATGTACGATCGTTTTGGTGATTACTTAAATACCAGTATTGTATTATCGGCAACCGCTGAAGGAATGCCGCTGATTTACAGTGGCCAAGAAGCCGGCCTTGATAAAGTATTAGCATTTTTTGAAAAAGATAAAATACAGTGGCAACAACACAGTGTGGGCGAGTTATACCAGAGCTTATTTCGTTTGAAACATCAAAATCAGGCATTATGGAACGGCAACTGGGGTGGTAAAATGATCCCTGTACCCAATAACCAGCCGAAATCTGTTTTCTCATTTGCTCGTCAAAAGGGCAATGACAAAATCTTTGTTGTTTTAAACTTCTCAAAACAAGCGCAGAAAGTTCGTTTTAATGAAAACATTCAGTTAGGAGAGTACCAGGAATGGTTTAGCAAACAAGATCTACGCATTGAGACCGATTTTGAGCAAACCCTTGAGCCATTTGGCTACAAGGTGTATGTGAAAAAATAAGTGGAATAAATACTTAGCTAGAGTGTAGGGGGTATTAAAGACATAAGTCCTACTCTTAAGACATTGAGCTTAAGACATTGAGCTTAAGACATTGAGCTTAAGACATTTAGCTTAAGACATTGAGCTTAAGGCATTGAGCTTAAGGAATATCTCGCATACATAGAAGGTAGCGGAACTCGCCTTAGGTTCATCCGGTATTACTCTTATCGTTTCGCTCATGTTATTGCTAAAAACAAACGAATAAAAAAATCCTGATATTGAACTCAATACCAGGATTTTTTGTCGCTTTTTTAAGGCTCGCTTATTAGCAATAACACTTTTGGTTATATAAATAACGAATGTACTGATTGATGCTATCAGACCATAAAAAGCGTTGCGCTTTGGCATTGCTTTGCATCTCTTGCCAATGCTCCTGACGGTTAACAATCATGTTCAACGCCGATGCTAGGGTATGCAGCATATCTTCGACTTGCTCATGATAGGTATTACCATAGAACAGGAAGCCATTTTCACAGTGCTTGATGGTATCGGCTAGGCCACCAATACGGTGGGCTAAACAAGGTTGCCCGGCGCGCATTGATAACATTTGTGAGATACCACACGGCTCAAACGAACTTGGCATAAGAAACAAGTCGGTATTAACGTAAAGTTGTTGCGACAAGTTTTCAAAGTAGCCATTAATGAATAACAAATTATCGTGACGCAACATGGCATCCGCAATTTGATCTTCCATTACGTTGTCACCCGAGCCAAGGATGATCAATCGACTATCAAACTTTTTAAGTTCATCCATTACCGAGTCAATCACTAACTGACCATGATGAGGTAATAGTAAAAGCTTGAGTTTTTGATCCGTTAAGCGGCCAATACTCAGTAACGTTGGCCCTTTGTGAGGATTATTAAGCCAAGTATTACTGCGCTCGCTCGTTACTTGATGGCGATGTGATTTGTCGTTGTTCTTTTCGATAGCTGGTAATAATGAGGCTTTTACCTCCTGCAACAGCTGTTCAAAAGAAACTGGCTCAGGTGGGACGAAGTCATAATCACAACCATTAAGGAAACCAAATAGGCGGTTTTCTTCATTGGCGTTAATTAAATCGTTTTCCAACGCCTCACCACCGACAAACCCATTGTTATGATCGGTTGGTTTCATGACTTCTTTGGCGTAAGTCGGTGACACAACGTGTACCGCATTTGATAAATTAATCGCTGCTCGTGTTGGGTTATAACAGTCCGGGTAGCGAGGATCGCGTATGGTTTGATAATCAAACGCTAAATCCGGGAACCAGGCTTTTAAAGACGACTCATCATTATCAAACGGGCGAATGCCTTGTAAGGCTAGGTTATGGACACTGTATATGGTTCGTTTTGATTTAAGGATTTTGTATTTAGGATCGTAGGCTCTTAAAATTGCCACAATCGCACTATGCCAGTCATGTAAGTGCAACATATCGACTTTATCAAACCAATGGTTAGCAACCAATTCACAGGTTGCCGCGCAAAACAGTGCAAATTTAATAGCATCTGAATGGAACGGTTTATTCCCCCCATCGTTGAAATAAACCTGACCTGGTTCACCAATACAAAAACCAGGATGATCTAAGACCCATTGGGTGATCAACTTGTCGCCTTCCACCTCAAGTTTATATAAGTCAACCTGCTCAATGTTGCCTCTAAATTGCACATCTAAGGTTAATACTTTTTTACTTGGATTAGCGCTGGTTTGAAAGCCATAACTTGGAACTAATACATCAACATTGACATTTCTGTTGGCCAAAAATTTGGGGATGTCGCGAATAACATCCCCAATTCCGCCAACCTTGCCTTGTGGTAGCGCATCGTTTTCAGCCGCTACCATTAAAACATTTAGCACGGTTATTTAAATCCTTTATGCGTTGTTGGCATTTTTGGCATTTTTGGCATTATACGCATCAATCATTTCACGCGTTACCAATACCACACCTTTACCGGTTACCCTAAAGCCATTGGCTTTATCTTGTTCGTGATCAACACCAATATCAAGACCTTCAGGAATATGCACACTACGATCGATGATGGCTTTCAACACTTTACAGTTTCGGCCTATCGTTGCACCAGGAAGGATAACCGCTTCATTAATCTCACAAAAAGAGTTTACTCTTACTTGCGTAAAGAGTAATGAGTTTCTTACTGTAGAACCTGAAACAATAACACCTGCTGCGGTTGTCGAACCAATAGCACAGCCCGTACGGCCTTTTTCATCGAAAACAAATTTAGCTGGTGGAGACTGTTCTTGATAGGTCCAGATTGGCCATGTGTTGTCGTACATATTTAGCTGTGGTTTTGGGTGAACCAATTCCATATTGGCTTCCCAAAAAGAATCTAATGTACCCACATCGCGCCAGTATGGCTGACCACCTGTTTCCGGATCGATAAATGGGTAAGCATATACGTTATGTGATTCGATAATCGACGGGATAATGTCATGACCAAAATCACCTGATGAGCTTTCTTTTTGATTATCCAGTTTTAATTGTTCGAACAAAAACTCGGTATTAAATACGTAGTTACCCATAGAAGCCAAGGTTGTACCTGGTTTACCTGGAACCTCTGATGGTTGCGCTGGTTTTTCATCGAATCGTTGAACTTTGTTGTTTTCATCTACCGTCATTACCCCAAAAGCGCCCGCCGCTTCTTCGGTCGGTACTTCGATACAACACACCGTCATATCGGCACCCGATTCAACGTGTTGTGCGATCATTAAACCGTAATCCATTTTATAGATATGATCGCCTGATAAAATCATTACGTATTTTGGTAATTCGTGTTTGATGATATCGATATTTTGGAAAACCGCATCCGCCGTACCTTCATACCATTTGTCACCGTAACGTTGTGATGCTGGCAAGATCTCGATGGATTCCCCCATTTCCTTCTTAAAGTGGCCCCATGCACGGTTAATATGACGAATTAGTGAGTGTGATTTATATTGCGTAGCAACACCAACACGACGCACACCAGAGTTAACGCAGTTTGAGAGAGGGAAATCGATAATTCGAAACTTACCTCCAAAATAGGTTGCCGGTTTGGCGCGCCATTCGGTAAGTTCATATAGTCTTGAACCTTTCCCTCCGGCCAAAATTAAGGCGTAAGTATCACGGGTAAGATTACTGATAAAACGATTCGATTGTTCGGGCATTTCAACTCCTTTGAGCGGTTCGATTTTAATAATAATTAGTTACTTAGAATGATAGTGTAATAAGTTAAAAAATTCATGGTGTTGAGTAAACTTTTTAAACCATTCTGTAACTTCTTTGATCTAATTCGGAACAATTATTTTTAATACGGCAATAAAAGTTAATTTTTCACTCTATTTTGTATTTTTATTACAACAAAATATTACAAAAAAAGCTATTTTTTATACAAAAAAGTTTTCGTTAGTAGTAGGGAGGGTTAGGGTGAATTTTACCGATTGTATTTTTTCATCATTGCATGCACTTATTTCACCTTGATGGAATTTGGCAATTAACTTGGCAATGTATAGTCCAATGCCTAAATGCGGTGTTGCACTGGCGTTTTCTCTAATTGATACCATGGCGTCAAAAATATTGTTGCTCATTTCATTAGGTAATGGCGGGCCGATATTTTCAACGGCTAACTGAGCATGCTGATGATCAGCGACTAACGTTATGGTAATAGGTTGATCTTGCTGACTAAATTCAACGGCATTAGAAATAAGCTTATCCAATAACTGGGCAATATGTTCGTCACTTCCCAGTACGCAAATGGGCTCATTGCTGTTGCGTAATACAAAGGTTTGGTCATGATAAACTTGTTGATACCCCATGGTGCAACCTTCCACTAATGCGGTTAAATTAAATGGACTGCGTTCGGTGACTCGTAAAGCCTGCTCAAGGTGGGTGGCCTCGCTCATGGCCAATAACATGGAGTTGAGCCGATTGAGTCCTTCTTTTGCTCTTTGCATATAGCGTTCGCTGTTGGCAGGCAGTGCGTTTTGTTCCATCATCTCAAGGGATGAGCGAACCACCGAAATGGGGGTTTTTAATTCATGGGACAAGCGTGAAGACATGGTTTGCAAATAACCATTATATTGCCCTAACTGATTGATAATATTTGCCATGCTGCGGGAAACATCGCCAATTTCATCACCTTGCTTTAACGGCACAATATCATGTTTAAAATGGCCATCTTCATCGACGGCAGATTCAACTTGCCTGCTGAGACGGCGGATCCGCAAAGAAGTCCAAAGAGAGTAAATAAACAAGCTCAGCACACTAAACGCAATGAGCAAACTGGTAATGATGATCCCTTCGATGGCTTTATTACGAATGTTGCGAATACCGTGTGTGGTTTCTTCGACAATAATTGCCCCTTCCACTTTGCCATCGAGGTAAATGGGATGAGCCGCCGATAATATCACCGCTTTGTTGTCTATTGATTTCCACCAATAGGAAGCGGGGTTGCCATCTAAGGCCTGCTTTATGTGTGTTTGTTGGTTGCGGATACGAACATCTTCGGTGATAAACTGTTTCGCCGGTTTTACGAGGTATAGGGCGTAAAAGGGCTCCAACACCCAGTTTTTAATTCGATTAAATATGCTGTTTTGTGCGGTGGTTAAATCATCATTTATCCAAGCGCCGGTTGCATTAACCAGTTGCCCTTTTTGTAAAAGCTGACGTTGGTGTCTATCGATAACTCGAATGCTGGAGTGCGTGCGCTTACTGGCTTCTATTATTCGTTCAATTTGCTTTGATGGCACTGTAAATGTGCCTAAATCACTGGCTTGCTGTGTGTGAGAGGTTCCTATGTTGACCGCCATATTTAACTCAGAGTCGGGGCCGCGCTCATCAACGTCGGTAATATGAAAAGAGAACTTTTCACCGACCAGTTCGTTGGGGATGCGAAGCTCGATGTTGTAGCCCAAATTGGTGGTGGTAATTGTGCCCTGAATTCTATTTTCGGGCTGGGGAAAGCGTAAGCCATTATGTTCATTGGGCATTAGGTAGGCACTGTTCCAACCCGGTTTGAAGGCTGAAAAAACATAGCGAATCAATTGGTTATCGTGATTAATGGTGGCTAACTCTAAATGATCATTTCGGGTTACGGACAATTGCTTGGCTGATCGATAAATAATCTGATTATCGGTCACCTTAAAAAAGGCGTAAACATAGTCTCGATAACGTCCTATATGTGTGGTGTAGCTTAGGCTGACGTGATTTTCATCAATAATGGAAAAGTTATTTTGCTGATGTTTTTTAACCTGATTTTTGGCATCGTACATGTTGCTGTTTTGCTCGTTAATATACGGCAACCAATCATCGATCTTACCATCTAGGGCAATGGCGGTTGAGATCAATGTTGGGAAAAAATCTTTGCCTTGTTCAAGTTGCTTTTTATAACTGGCGTGTTTGTTAAATAAATTAGGGCGTTCATGCAATGCCGTTGCTAGACCTCGTGCATTCCCCATGAGGTTTTGCTCCTGGCCTTTTTGCAGCAAAGACTCCATACCATCGATATAAAAATAGCCGACAAAGGGGACCGCTAACAAAAAGCTGGCTACCAACATCAGTTTTGTGGTGAGGCTTAAGCGCAGTCGCAGCATCATAGTCCTTGCTATCATTCCGTCCAGCGATAGCCCATGCCGTAAACCGTATCAATGTTTTGAAACTGAGGGTCGATGGCGATGAATTTTTTGCGGATGCGTTTGATATGCGCGGTCACGGTATTATCGTCAACAAAGATTTTGGCATCGTCCATTAATTGTTGTTTTGACTTAACATGGCCAGGCTTTATGGCCAAAGAGTAGATCATCCAAAACTCGGTGATGGTGGTTTTTAATAATTGCTCCTGCCAATGAATATTAAGTCGGTCCAGATTAATGGTCAGTGCTGAACGGGTGATTTCGTTATCGGCTTTTTCTGGTTTTTCCATGGCTTTAAGGTAATTTAAGATGGCGTGAATTCGCGCACTTAAATTGGCAAAACTCATGTTCTTACTGACATAGTCATTGGCACCTAAGCGCAAACCGCTAATGATGTCAGCATCGCTATCACGAGCGGTTAAAAAAATAATCGGTAAGGTTAGGGACTTGTCGCGTAAGTATTTACACAGTTCAAAGCCACCATCAAAATCATTTTGTAAGCCAATGTCTAAAATGGCTAAATGCGGCAACGCCAATTCAAATGCCGACATCGCGGAAGACTTATTTGGGTAGGTTTGCACCACAAACCCTTGCTGGCGCAAGGCATCGGCATAATTTTCTCTTATGGCTTCATCGTCTTCAACAATGGCAATTCTTCTGGTCATACTTTTTAGCTTATCTTTAATCGGTCTTTGCACTATATAAGGTTGTCTAAAAGATAGGAACCAAATAACGGCGAATATCATAATTGGTCATAATTGCCCCCATATAGTTCATTTTTTATCACCTTAGTCGTCACAATTACCTGCTGAAATAGAACTATCAAATCAACGATATAGCAAAACAACCCTATAGCAAAATATTAAGGTGACAATCATGCGTAAAACAATCCAAGCAATTACATTAGCGACATTAACTTTAACCTCTATTTCAACCAGCCACAATCTCTATGCTGCGACATCCGAGAGTCAAGAAGCGGTTGTTAGCCATAGCAAAGGACAACATTCTAAACAGAGCAGGGAGCTGCCAACGGAAGAAAAAGTAGGGATTAGTATTGGTGCTGTTATAGGGGGCATATTTGGTGGGCCTCCAGGGGCTTTTATTACCGCTATCGCCGGTGACTTTATTGGTAAACATGTAGTGGCAAGTCAGAAAATAGATGACATGGAAGCGGATATGCTGGCACAGACTCGCAAAATTCAACTTACTGAGCATCAACATCAATTGGCCATGCAGCAAGCAGAGCAAGAGTTGTTGGCGTTAAATGCAAGTTATGAAAAAAACGCAAATGTTCAGGCCGAAAACATTCTAACAAGCTTATTATTTAGAACCGGCTCCAGCGAAATAGAACCACAATATAAACAACAGGTTATTGCGTTGGCGCAGATATTAAAACAATCGCCAAATTTACACATTGATTTGCAAGGGTATACGGACAAACAGGGTGAAACTGAGATTAATCAAGCGTTATCGCTGCAAAGAGTGCAAAGTGTTAAGCAGCTCCTTGTTAAACAAGGGGTGTCTGTCGATCGTATAAACACCTCAGCACATGGTGAAATGTCGCCCCTTGATCAACAAACGGATAATGAGGTGAATTACTTTGACCGACGTGTCGTGATGAAATTAACCCGAAGTGAACAAGCCATAGCAAACGTGAAATAAACCTTAAGGCGATTTTTGCATCCTCTGCTTATGCGATTGAAAACCATCTAAATTTGTTAGATGGTTTTTCTTATTTTAGTTTTCACTTATATTCGATGTTCACTCATTTTAAATTTATTTTCGTTTTTTGCATCCAAACTCGGCTTGGATTGCGTCTTAGTATATAAACCATAAATTTTATTTTAACTTTTATATTTATAGTGGAGAAAATGTAATGAATATTGAATGGGTACCTATTGTCTTATTTTTGGTGTTGGGCACGATTTGTTGGTCGTTTATTTATTTTAATTTTCGCAGTAAAAAAGAGCTGCAGAAAACCCTACAAATTGCCCTAGAAAAAGGTGAGCAGTTATCGGCTGAAGGAATAGAGAAAATTCTAGAATCGCAGCGTAAAACGCCAGCTGATTTCAAACGTGGAGTCTTGCTTATTTGCTTAGCATTTGCCATTGGCTTGATAGAGGTGCTTGACCCGTTAGGAATGAATTTATTTGGTTTGTCGTTTTTCCCATTATTCATTGGTTTAGGTTACCTTATAGTTTGGAAGTTTGAACATAAAAAAGCATAAAGCGTATACTTAACCTATGTTGAGCCAATTTATTCGTCGATTTTTACAAGATAATGATCAACAAGCATTTAACCAACTGGTTAATGCTTGTCAGTCACAGTTGCGTGGTTATTGCCGCCGATTAACACTAGGGGATATCGCTTTAGCGGACGACATTGCTCAGGAAACCTTGATTATTGTTTATCAGCAGTTAGGTGAGTTGCAAGACCCAAATGCCTATAAATCTTGGTTGTTTCGAATTGCTTATCGTCAATATGTCAATAGTTTGCGAGCCAATAGGCTCGAAACTCATTTTAACCAAAACCAAGGTGTTAGCCCGGCTGAGGATGACGCTTATCAGCCGCATTTGCACACTGACAACGAGCAGTTGTTAGTCACATTAATGCAAGACTTATCGGTAGAGCAACGGGCATTAATCACCCTAAATAGCAGCTTTGGTTATGGTCATGCCCAAATCGCAAATATGCTTGATATGCCATTGGGTACCGTTAAATCGCATATTCAACGAGGTAAACAACAGATGTTAGCCACCAGTCGAAAGTTACACCCTGGAGCCGCCTGATGAATTCACTTAATGAACAACAGTTAGAGCAACTGCTAAATCAACCATTGCCTTCATTACAACCGGATGAATTTAGACGCGATGCTTATGAGCAATTTTGCAAGCAGCAACAAAACCGAAGCCGCGTTCTGCAACTTTTTACAATGCTTGCCCTCGCTTGTTTATGCTACGTTATTCCCGCCACATTCGTTGACCAAGCAATGATCTTGTTTAGCATCATGGATCTGTCCAGTACTAAATACATGCTTGCCAGTGCCATGCCAATCTTGATGTTGATGATCGTTGGTTATTTCTTACTTGATAGTTAAACGTATTCGATTTTAATACAACCAAATACGTTTAACGTGTTTCTATACCGCCATACCCACACCAGTTCTGTCGAAGAGTCACCTATTCGATGCAACAGGGCTGCACATTACACGCTGCAAAATGTGAACTACCCCGCGACTTCACTTCGTTCTGAACACGGGGTTTTCTCGACGGTTACGATAAATATCTCTGCTGTTCTAATAAAATATCGTTTTACAATGCTATGATACTCTGCGAATCATGCCCTAATATTGTTAAGAGAATAAAATGAAAACCCCTTCTATCGCTATAATACTGTCTGTAACAACACTATTGGCTACCCCAAGTTTGGTTGGATCAACTGAGGCTAAAAATAATGCCGATAAACAAGCGCATGATATTAATCTCTGGCCATCTTTAACTATGCCAGTAAAACAAAATCAGCAAGATGAGCTTAAAATCCAACAATTGCTGGCCCAAATGAGCATAGAGCAGAAGGTTGCACAGCTTATTCAACCGCAAATCCGCGATATTACCGTTGAAGATATGCGCCGCTATGGTTTTGGCTCTTATTTAAATGGTGGCGGCGGTTTTCCAAATAATGACAAGCACGCCAGTGTTGAAGATTGGGTCAACTTAGCGGAAAACTTATATCAGGCATCTAGGGATGACAGTCTTGATGGCATCGATATACCGACCATGTGGGGAACCGATGCGGTGCATGGTCATAACAATGTGATGGGAGCAACCCTGTTTCCTCATAACATTGGCCTTGGTGCGGCCAATAATCCAAAGTTGATTGAGCAAATAGCCAGCATTACGGCGACAGAGGTGATGGTTACCGGGATTGACTGGGTGTTTGCACCTACGGTTGCGGTAGTTCGAGATGACCGTTGGGGACGAAGTTATGAAGGCTACTCTGAAGATCCCGAAATTGTCCGCGATTACTCGGCCGCGATTGTCAAAGGCTTACAAGGTGCTGCCGATAAAGATTTTTTAGGCCAGACCCGAGTAATTTCATCCGTTAAACACTTTCTTGGGGATGGTGGTACGCAAAATGGTGACGACCAAGGCAATAACCTATCTTCTGAACAGGAGTTGTTTCGCATCCATGCGCAAGGGTATGTAGGCGGCCTTGAAGCTGGCGCACAAACGGTTATGGCATCATTTAACAGCTGGCATGGGGTCAAAAGTCATGGCAATACCTATTTACTGACCGATGTCTTAAAAGAAAAAATGGGTTTTGATGGTTTTGTCGTAGGAGACTGGAATGGTCACGGGCAAATTCCGGGATGCACGAAAGCCAATTGCAGTAAAGCCATTAATGCCGGCTTGGATGTGTATATGGTACCAAGCAAAGATTGGAAACCTCTATACGAAAACCTCATCTTGCAGGTTAAGCAAGGCGAAATTCCCATGGCACGTTTAAATGATGCCGTAAGTCGCGTATTACGGGTAAAAATGCGTGCCGATTTATTCAATAAACCAAGTCCAGCCAACCGTTTAGTCGCGAAAAAGGTCGAGTTAATCGGTCACCCATTGCATCGCAAAGTTGCGCGTCAAGCGGTGCGTGAATCGTTAGTTCTGCTCAAAAATAACAACCAAATTTTACCGTTAAAACCAAACCAACGGATTTTGGTTGCAGGTGATGGTGCCGATAATATTGGTAAGCAAAGCGGCGGTTGGAGTGTCACATGGCAAGGTACGGGGAATGTAAACGCCGACTTTCCTGGTGCAACATCGATTTATGCAGGTATAAAAGCGGCAGTTAATAAAGCCGGAGGGCAAGTGGAACTGGTCGAAGATGGCCAGTTTGAGCAACGCCCAGATGTAGCCATTGTGGTGTTTGGCGAGGATCCTTATGCAGAAGGCGTTGGTGATATTGACGATCTTAATTTTGAACCCGAGACTAAATCTTCGCTCGCCTTATTAAAGCAACTCAAAAGCCAAGGCATTCCCGTTGTTTCCATTTTTATTTCGGGAAGGCCAATGTGGGTTAATGCCGAATTAAATGCATCTGATGCCTTTGTTGCTACGTGGTTACCTGGAAGCGAAGGGGCTGGTATAGCCGATGTTATTTTGCGAGAACCTGATGGGGATATTAGCCATGACTTTAAAGGGAAATTATCGTTTTCGTGGCCTAAAACGGCGCACCAAACCAACATTAATCGATTTGACAAGCATGACCAGCCGCTTTTTGCTTATGGTTATGGCTTAACCTATCGAGACAACATAACCTTAGCGAATAACCTCGACGAAACCTATAAAGAGGATACCCATTCACAAGCTAAAATGAGCATTCTTGACGGGACAATAAAGCCACCATTTGTGAGTGTCATTGCAACTGCGAGTGACTATGTCGAAATCAACTCCAGTGTTCAGGCTTTGCAAAATATTCAATACAAGACAATCGATAGAATCGTACAAGAAGATTCGGTAAGTTTGTCATTTACTGGTAAAGATAAAGCTGAATATCGGATATTGTCAAAACAAGCTATCGATTTAAGTGCTTATGCACAAGTGGGGGCTCTGTTGAATTTCTATGTTGAACTTGAGCAAAAACCACAGAGTAAAGTGAGTCTGTCAATGTGGTGTCAGCAAGACGAAAATCCGACTTGTCGAGGGGACGTTGATATCAGCAAAATGTTAACTTCCGTTGCTCAAAAAGGTTGGGTAGAGGTTTCTATCCCACTTAGCTGTTTTGCTAAAAGCGGGGCAAAAATGACCCAAATAAGCTCGCCATTTGCATTACAAACTAATGGAAGTGCGCGCATTAATTTATCGGAAATATCGATTAGCGCCCCGGAGCTTATAAGTAACAAACATGTTTTAAACTGCCGATAAAATAAACGCCTTTTTTCGCCTTGTATTTTTTAGTAAATGCGAGTTTGCTTTCAAGGTGTTGATTTGTTTGAACATTAAATGGTGAACATTATGTTACCTTCTTATTACTAATCCTTGCAGATTATTCTTAATGGCTGTGTAAAATATATACAGTTAATCAATTTGTATCGAGATAGTTATGCTTAGAAAAATTTCAAAAATTACGACTATTCGTAATATGAAAAAAGTTACCATCATTTTTTACGATGATGAATCTTTGATGTTAAAGCACTTTGTTGGTCGTTTTCCATTATCATCAGCAACGGGTCGTGTGATCCTGCCTGACGACTTTAAAGAAGGTAAGTCAATTATTGCTGTCTGTGAAGGTGATGTAAACATCATGAATTCAGTCGGCGATAGAATCGAAAACTATTCTCAACTGGGTAATTTTTCCTAGTCCTTGATTTACTTAGGACCATTTATCGCAAGTTTCAGTTTTTGAGCTAAATTTATGCTATAACCCAAGAGATTAATGACTTGGGGTAGTAATATGTTCAGACGCAGCTTCACCTTTTGCCTATCTATTGGCCTAGCCAGCAGCTTATTTTGTACTTCAACGCTGGCGGGGCAAGATGATTCGTACCTAACCATAAAAGCATCCGATTATCAGCAAAAAGTCTATGCCTCCTGGCTTGGGCAAATGATTGGTAATTTTTATGGCCTTTCCTACGAATTTAAATTTATCGATCAAAGTGGTCCCAATAAATTCCCTTACGGTTATGGCGTTAGCCTTGATCGCATCCGTGAAGTAAATGGCGCATTTTCCGATGACGATACCGATATCGAATATATGTACTTGCTTGCTATGGAAAAGCACGGGGTTACACCGACGTACCGACAGTTAGCAAAATACTGGCAATACCATGTAAAAGAAAAAGTCTGGGCAGCAAACCGTGCGGCACTGACTTTAATGCATGCTGGGTTTTCACCACCTTTAACCGGTAATAAAAATTACAATTCCGAGTGGTTTCAAATTGACCCTCAGTTGGTCAATGAAATTTGGGCGGTCACATCGCCTGGAATGTTGGATTACGCGAGCGCAAAAACCGCTTGGGCGGCGAAAATCACCAACGACAGTTTTGGTATTGAACCTGCCATCCATTACGCGGCGATGTATAGTGCGGCATTTTTTGAAACAGATATTAATACGTTAATTGACTTAGGCAATGACGCCATCGACCCTGATTCGCGTTTTTATAAAACCGTTGAGCACATGCGTGCCTTGCATAAACAATACCCTAATGATTGGCAGCAGGCGCGAAAAATTATGGCCGAGCATTACGCCAAAACCTTTGACTATAACCTTAATTCCTGGGTGGCTATTGATGCCAATCTAAATGGTGCGTGTGCTATTTTAGCCTTACTTTATGGTGAAGGCGATTTTCAAAAAACATTAGATATGTCCAGTGCGATTGGGTTTGATGCGGATAATCAGGCGGCAACATTAAGTGGGTTGTTGGCGATTATGTACGGCATTCAAGGCATTCCCGATAACTTGCTCTATCCGGTAAAAGATAGAAATTGGGATAAGCCATTTAATGATCAATACATTAATGTTTCACGATTCAATTTACCTGATGCGCGCATTAGTGATATGGCAAAACGCACGGCGCTGCAAGGTGAAAAAATTATTTTGGCTAATGGCGGTAAACGAGAAGTACGAAATGGAGAAACGTATTTGCTGATAAATCGTGGCGCAACATTTAGCAAACCATTGGAGCTGCCTTTGGCGCCGGCACTAATAGCCGAGCAAAATAAGGCATTTTATTTTGATATTTTAACCGACAAACACGCCTCAAACACCTTTGACATTGTCGCCGGCAAGCTACCTGATGGGCTTAAGCTCCAGGGCGGTGTGATTTCAGGCAAGGCAACACAAACTGGCCAATTTTCGTTTACGGTTGCGCTTAAACAACATAAAGAATCGGTGCAGCAGACATATCAAATTAATGTGTTTCAACCTAATCTAGCACCGTTTGCTAAGCAAGTGATAAGCAATAGCGCATCAATTGATGATAAGGGAACCAAGCTTAATATCATTGCCGATGGTAAATATGGTTTAAAAGATGGACTAACGCATGGGCAAACGTATTATTCTAAAAGCGAGCAGAGCGCCGATAAAACTGACTTTTATGGTTACCTTTGGGATGAGCCACAAGCCATTTCGACCTTGGTATTTAATCCCGGGTATACAACAGAATACGCAGGCTGGTTTACTTCTTTGTCGGTTGAGTATTTAAATCCAGACGGTGACTGGCAAGGTGTTGATGAACTGGTTACCAATCCTAAAATCAACTTTGATAATGACAAATACCTGAAAGGGAAATACATCAATCATTCGTTATCATTTAAAAAGATACAGACTCAAGGCATTCGTATTATAGGCCGAGCCGGTGGTGTGCAACCGGATGATCAGAGCCAACCATGGGTGTATCAAACCAGTATTGCCGAATTAACTGTATACCCATAAGCTGAAATCCATAAAAAAGCCCAAATGTGCAAGTTGAACATTTGGGCTTTATTTCCTGTTTAGGTAAGAACCTAAACGAAGTTAAATATAAGGCGATAATTAGGCGTTAATGAGTAATTTGGCTGCTTTAATGGCATCTAATTCAATGCCTTCTTCATCTAACTGCCAGTTGATGCCTAAAAGGACACCGTCTTCATTTAGGTCGCCAATCCACTCTTCTAGAAAGTCATCTAGAGGGATGCTAGCAACTTGGTAGTCCTGCCATTCATCGACACAAAATTTTTGTGCGTCTTCTTCTTTCGCCCATACAGGCATGACATCGGCATTTTCAAATTCACTTGAATCACAAACGACCCAGTCACCGTCAGAATTTTGCAGTGCCCATACCCGTTCACTTTCGTTAATGGTGTTACCGAACTCGGCAAAGTTTGCTTGATTGTCGCTCATAGCGTATTCCTAACTAATTGTTTAATTGGCTTTATAATAGCATTTCTGAGCGTAATTGTTTATGTTCTATAGCAGGGAATAAATTTTTATTACCAAGCATTGCTCTCAAAAGGTAAAGCGGATATGTCGAAATATAAAATAAAGCAAAAATTTTTATCAATCTCGGAAAGGTTTAATATTGAGAATGAATATGATGAACGGGTTTTTTCGGTAAAAGGTAAGTTTTTCAGTGTTGGTAAAAAGTTTGACCTGTTCGATAAGCAAGAGCAACCTGTGGCAGCAATCAAACAAAAGCTCTTGGCTTTTCGACCAACCTATTACATTGAATTTAACGATGGCAGTAAAGCCAAAATTGTTAAAACGTTTTTTCCACTGTTTCATAGCCGCTTTCTCATTGAATATCATCAGCAATCTTTAACAGTCTTGGGAAATTTTCTCTCTCATGAGTATCAAATTTCTGAGCAGGAGCAGGTTATTGCCGAAGTGTCTAAGCAGTGGTTTAGTCTAAGTGACACTTATGGAGTGGACATTGTCGATGACCAACTCGCTCCCCTGATTTTGAGTGTGGTGATCATTATAGATGCCATTCATCATAATGGCAGCGATGACTGATGCAATTGCTAAAACCCGGTCGCCACCCTTGTTATTTTAATAACTAAGCCCATATACGGTATAACAAGAAATTAAATAAAGTGAGCCTTTGATGTCAGAAAACATTGTTTCGTTAACACCTGAAAATTTTCAACAAATTGTTCTGGAAGATTCCAAATCAAAACTAGTCTTGGTCGATTTTTGGGCCGCTCAAATACCGGAAAGTGTTGAGTTAAGAGATAAACTGTCGACATTGCTGGCGCCGCATGGCGATATCATCACTTTGGCATTGGTGGATTGCCAAACCCAACAAGCCATAGCACAACAATTTGGTATACAAGGTTTACCAACCGCGGTATTGGTAAAAGAAGGGCAACCAATTGATGGCATTTCTGGTCCGCAAACCGATGACACGTTAGCGCAGTTTTTAAATAAATATTTACCCAAAGAAGAAGATATTTTGTTAAAGCAAGCACAGCAGTGTTTGACCAATGGTGAATTACAAGAGGCGTTCTCTTTTGCACAGCGTGCGCATGTTCTTGATAACGAGCGAGCTGACATTAAATTAGTATTAGCAGATACTTATTTTCAGCTTAATCAAATAGAGCAAAGTGAGGCTTTGTTAGCAACGGTAAAAATGGTCGATCAAGACCAATACTATCAGGCCATTAAAGCGAAAATAGAGCTAGCCCAAGAGGCGTCTAATTCTCCGGAAATTCAGGCGTTAGAGCAGCAGCTGCAACAAAACCCAGAAGATGTCGAGCTATCAAGAAAGCTTGCTTTGCAATACCAGCAAGTCAACCGCGTAGCAGATGCGGCAAGTTTGTTGTACAGCTTACTGCTTAAAGATCGCAGTGATGAAGAGAGCAAAAAATTATTGCTCGATATTTTAGCAACCTTACCCTCAAATGATAAATTAACCATTAGCTATCGTCGTAAACTGTTTTCGCTAATGTACTAACTCCTGCATTCCCCTTGCAGATCAACAAGCAAGGGGATTTGGACAAAATACGCGAGGTTTTTAGCGTTTAAGCCTCGTCCATTTCTTTCTTGATCAATTTAGCTATACGGCTCGGTGCTTGCATCGGTAAAAAATGGGTTAAATCGTCAAGCAGCACATCCTTACCATTGGGAAATTTACTGGCTAATTCTGGCCATGTTGGTGAATACCTAAAGTCCTTTTGCATTTCTTCCAAACTTGCTGCCTGCATGCTTCTTACCACCGTTACCGGAATATGAATGGTTTCAATCACATCGATTATCAGCGGGTTACTAAACGCCGTTTGATAAATTTGTGCTTCGGTTTGTGGGGGGCAAGCAAGTTGGTAATTATTATTGTCGCTGGCAACCAAGCCATGTTGGCAGTAATCCATTAACGCTTTATCGGTAAATACGTTAAATGGTGGACGAGCCTGATAGCGCTCAACGGCATCATTAATCGAGATAAAATGATTACGCCGTTTCGCAACAACATGTTCACTTGCCGGTGGTGGCGTTTTAGCACAGAAATGTTGATACATCTGTGGTGAGAATATGACTGGGTCAAGCAATATTAATTGCGCGAATAAATCATCCTGTAAAGCACTTGTCATCGTACAAATATGGCCGCCCATGGAATGGCCTAAGCCTATGGCACCTTTGATGTTTAAGTGCCCTAATAAATCCCGTAAATCTTCGGCGAAGGTCAACCAGCTGGCAAAGCCTGTATTCAAGCTTTGGCCATGACCTCGTTGATCAAGGGCGATAATGTGATGATCGGTAAAGTGTTCAATGAGTTGATCCCAACAGCGGGCATGAAAACCCGTGGCATGCACCATAACGATGGTCGGTTTTTGATCCCTGTGCTCTTTGTGCCATTCATAAACGGACAATCGTGTTTGGTTTATATCCGTGAGTCGGTGGCTAGGCTCTGACATAGCCTTGGGTTTAGAGTGTTGTGTGGTTTCGGGCATAGCTGTCTGATTTATTAGTTTTTTATGCCTTCACGTTATCGAATTAAGTTGAATAAGTAAACCGTCAAAACTACCTTGAAATCGAAACCAGCACTTTGCCATTTACTTATTTACTTAGTTGTTTAATAGGTCTTTAAACAGTTTTGATATTTTGGCTATTTTAGGGGCAATCATAATTTGGCAATAAGGCTGATATGGGTGATTTTGGTAGTATTGCTGGTGCTGTTCATCGGCGACATAAAAGGTGCTTTCAATTTCTAATGTGGTAACAACAGGTTTATCCCATACACGTTGTCTTTCTAACTCATCAATAACCTGTTTTGCCGTGCATAGTTGCTGCTCATTTTGATAAAAAATGGCACTTCGATATTGTGTTCCTCGATCATTTCCTTGTTGATTTAGAGACGTGGGATCGTGTAGGTGAAAAAATATGGTTAAGATTTGCTGGTAGCTTATGACACGGTTGTCAAATTCAATCTGTACCACCTCAGCGTGCCCCGTAGTACCCGTACAAATTTGCTGGTACGTTGGGTAATTAATATGCCCCCCCATGTAACCTGAAACGACCTTGCTAACCCCTTTAACTTGTTGAAAGGGACCTTCAATACACCAAAAGCATCCGCCCGCTAAATACGCCGTTTCAATCATTGATGTTACTCCTTATACTAAGATAAAATGCCCTATTGTGATTAAGTTTGGCACAAAACTGGATCAACAAAAGCTATGGTTCGACAAAAGCTATGGTTCGACAAAAGCTATGGTTCGACAAAAGCTATGGTTCGACAAAAAAATGGAACAACAAAAAACTATGGATCAACAAAAACTCCTTGAAGCAATCAATCAAACCATGCCATTTGGCAAATATGCCGGACGAAAGTTACTGCACTTACCCGAGCCTTATCTCGTTTGGTTTCATAGCAAAGGCTTTCCACAAGGAAAATTGGGTGAGCAATTAGCCTTGATGTATGAAGTAAAGCTTAATGGCCTAGAAGATATGCTTAGGCCGCTATTAAGGGATGACTAACGCTTATTCGTTTATTATCATTTTTTATCGATAGTTTAATTATTGATAATGTGTCGTGATTAAAAAAACGGCGCTTTTTTGTGCATAAAAATTCAATTATTTATAACCATTTAAAAATATTACAATAAAATTACGGTTGTATGACTCGTTGAACGTCATATTGGTTACATTCTTTTATTATTAATCAATAACTCTTGCTAGCCCCTATTTTTGCTGGGCTTGAAACCTCACTGAAGTTCATCTTATATTAATTATGTCGATACTGATTTCGACGAATGGGTGTGTCTGATTTACCTGTTGCGTCGATAAGACTTTTTTAATCAATATTAGGGGTTTTAAATGAAAAGACAGAAAAGAGATCGTTTAGGAAGAGCACATAATAATGGCTACCAAGCGGGCCTTAATGGTAAGAATAAAGAAAATTGTCCTTATACAAATTTAGATGCTAAGTCACAATGGTTAGGCGGTTGGCGGGAAGCCATGACCGATAGAAACATGGGACTTTTCAAGTAAGACATTCATCAAATCAACCCAACTAAAGAGCTGTAAAACACTATGTTTTACAGCTTATCTGGGTAAAAAACCTTATTA
Organism: uncultured Thalassotalea sp.; assembly: GCA_947502355.1. Classification (GTDB taxonomy): domain Bacteria; phylum Pseudomonadota; class Gammaproteobacteria; order Enterobacterales; family Alteromonadaceae; genus Thalassotalea_A. Next base: position 28,225 of record CANMZP010000005.1, read on the forward strand.
AAATACATTCTCTTAAGAGCATGTTGTAGTAGTACTTAAATAAGCACAAGCTACCAGAATCAACTCCTGATCTCGCTAGGACTCCTCAGACGTTTAATTGTTTCTTAATTTAATTGTCTTCTAATTTAACTGCTTGGGTATTTACCTAATCGCCTTCACCACAATGACATGCGGTACGTTTTTTGATTTTAAACTGCTGCCAAGATGCCGTCATGCCATCAAATAACATTACCTTATTATTTAGCATTGGCTTGCCTACCAAATACTTAATCGTTTCTAGTGCCTGCATACTGCCAACAACCCCTAAAATGGGGCCAAGTACGCCGGCGGTATTACAGTTTAAAGTAGGCTCTTCTTTATTTTTTGGGTAAAAACACGCATAACAGGCACTGTCTTTTTGGTTTGGGTCAAAACAAAACAGTTGTCCTTCCAAGCGAATCGCCGCGCCGCTGATTAACGGGACTTTCGCTTTAAGGCAAGCATCGTTAATCAAAAAGCGAGTTGCCAAGTTATCGGTACAATCTACAATGACATCAACTTGCTGACTATAATAATCAAGTAATTCTTCGTCTAACATTTCATCAATCACTTCAATGTCGATGTCACTGTTTAATTTTTCTAGACATTGGGCCATGGTGTCGGCTTTATTTTGTTCGAGCATGTCTTCATTAAAGCCAATTTGCCTTTGCAAATTACTCAACTCCACCTTGTCGCCATCGGCTAAGATAAGCTTGCCAATCCCTGCTGCCGCCAAATACAAGGCCACCGGATTGCCCAACCCTCCAATGCCGATAACCAGTACCGTGGCATTTTTCAGTTGCCCTTGCTGCTCTGCAGAGAAGTCTTTTAATAACAACTGTCTAGAATAGCGTAACTGTTCTTGATTACTGAGCATGGATTGTCCTTATGAGAAATAGCGTATGGCATTGGCTTTAAATTGCAGGCAAATAGGTTGGCCAGGAGCTAATTGCAATTTTTGTTCTGAATATCGGGTAATATTAACCTTGAACTCTTGGCCTAACACGTCAATGAGCACTTGAATGGTATTGGCATTAAGCTGTTCAAGAGAGGTAATATGACCTTCTAGATTGTTCACCATGGAAGTATCTTGGTGTGGATGTTTTGTTAAACTGATGTCATTGGCCAAGATATAGCAGCGCAAAGACGATGCCGTGGTTTTACATGGCTGATTGGTAAATAAGGTTATTTGCCCATTGTTTGGTTTGGGAAAGTCTAAGCGGGTTAGGCCATACTCAGGCAATTGTTCAACCACCTCTAAGGTCAAACTGGTTTGATTGCTGTATTGATCCACTAAAGTTGGTGACAAGTTATTAATGATTTGGTGCACAAAGCCTGTTTGAATCACTTTACCTTGCGCCATCACCATCACCTCATCCGCAAGTTGCTGAATTTCATTCACGCTGTGACTTACGTAAAGCATGGGCAAATTCAATTGCTGATGAATTTTACGGAGCATAACCACCATGTCACCCCGTGCGGCACCGTCAAGGGCACTTAAGGGTTCATCGAGTAACAATAATGTTGGATCCGATAATAAGGCTCTAGCTATGGCTACGCGCTGTTTTTGGCCGGCAGATAATTGCTCTACATGTTGCGTGGTTAAATGCTGTATTTTGGTAAGTGCTATGCTCTCATCAATTGATATGCGCTTGTTTTTGCTGCGTTTATAAGCAAACAGTAAATTATCATAAACATTTAAATGAGGAAAAAGCCGAGCATCTTGAAAAACAAAACCGATGTTTCTATCTTCAGGGGCTATAAACGTGTTATTTGCGCTATCTAGCAGCGTTTTCTGGGCAAAGCTAATCTGGCCTTGAACGTGTTTGTTTAGCCCGGCTATCGCTCTAAGTAAGGTCGTTTTACCCGAGCCTGAATGGCCGAGGATCCCGGTGATCCCTTGTAAGTTGATTTGATGTTTGCAGCTAAAAGCAAAGTTGCTAACTTGCCATTGAATATTAACGCTCAGCATGGTTATTGTGCCTTATATTCTGACGTATTGATCTTGCTATGCATTCGATTTTGTTTAAAGTTGAGTAAATAAACCAAAGACAATAAAACAATAGAGCCGAGCAATAAGCTACCGGCGAGCCAATGGGCCGCCGTATAATTTAACGCTTCAACCTGATCGAATAGGGCAATGGATAATACCCGAGTTTCACCGGGAATATTACCGCCGATCATTAATACCACTCCAAATTCGCCAACGGTGTGGGCAAAGCCCAAACTCGCCGCGGTAATAAAGCTAGCTCGGGTCATTGGAAACACAAGATTAAAAAACTGATCGCGTTTGCCTGCGCCTAACATGGCCCCGGCTTCAAGCAGTTGATCGCCCAGTTGCTCGAAAGCTTTTTGCAAGGGTTGCACCACAAATGGCAGAGAGTAAATAATGGAACCGATTAAAATACCGCTGAAGCTAAACGCTAAATTAATCCCAAAAACGTCATTTAAAAAACGACCTACGCCACTGTTGGGTGAAAAAGCCAATAACAAATAAAAACCCAGTACCGTTGGCGGAAGCACTAGCGGCAAGGCGACCATTGCTTCTAGCAACACCTTAAATTTACTTCGAGTTTTGCTTAAAAACCAAGCCAAAGGGGTACCGATGAACAACAATATAATTGTTGTAAAAAACGCAAGCTTTAATGTGGTATACAGGGCAAGCCAGTCATTTACTTGGTTCAAGATCAATCCTTAATCAGAGCGTTTATCCGGACTTTGAGATACGTTCGCCGAATGTTGTTTTTGTTGGTTTTGTTTTTGGTTTTTCTCGGTTGTAACTGGGGCGCCTTCTTTGTTCTGGCTTTTGACATCTGCTGCAATATAAACCGCAGGTAAGTAACCGGCTTTGCTGATGATGTCTTGTGCTGGCAAAGAGAGTACAAATTCAAAAAATTTCTCGGCTAATTCGATATTGTCCGCATTTTTTAAGACAACCATTTGTTGCTCAAGGGGAGCATGTAGTTGACTGTCAATAATCACCCCAGAGCCTTTTTGGGTGTCTAAAAATTGACTTGCAGCGATAAAACCATAAGAGACAGCTCCCGTCATGGTTTGTTGAAGTGTTTGATTGATGTTGTTACCGGTAATGAGTTTATTGTGAAATTTTTTCCATAAATTTACCGACATCAAGGCTTCTTTCGTTGCTCGACCATAAGGCGCAATATGAGGCGCGGCAATGGCGAGGCGGCCATTGTAACCTTTTAAACTTTCAAGACTTATTTCTGGTTGTTGATTTGGCGTCCATAAAGCCAATTGCCCTAAGGCGTAGGTTTTACGGTATTGCTGATAAATTAAACCTTGCTGTTCCAGTAATTCTGGTCGGCGAATATCGGCAGCAAATAAGATATCAAATGGCGCGCCGTGTCGAATCTGTTGATAAAGCACCCCGGTTGACGCGATGGATAACTGAGGGGTAAAAGGGTGTTGCTTTTGAAATTCAGCGATCAGCATTTCAAGTGGTTTGGCAAAATTTGCCGATGCAGCGATGCGCAGGTTTTCAGCAGCAACTAAGCCGCTGAAAAATAAAACGGACAAAATAATACCAATACGAATCATGACCACTTTTGTGCCTCTTGTTGATCGCTTTGATTGGCATCTAACCATTTTTCACCTTGTTCGGTGGTTTCTTTTTTCCAAAAAGGTGCTTTGACTTTTAAATAGTCCATCATAAATTGTGCCGCATTAAAGGCGTCTTGACGATGTTTGCTGGTAACCCCGACAAAGACAATGTTATCCCCCAGGTTTAATTCTCCGTAGCGATGGATAATGCACACATTGCCGATTTGCCACTGCTCTCTAGCTTGAACAACAATATCGGCTAAACATTTCTCCGTCATCCCCGCGTAATGCTCTAAAAATAAGTTCGTGACTTTGTGGCCTTTATTATTATCTCTTACTCGACCAGTAAAAGTAACTAAAGCACCATCAAGGGTGTTATTGGCTTCGAGCTTTTCAATCTCATCATTTAATACATAGTCTTCGGTTTGTACTTTTATGCTCGTTTGCACCATTAACCTCCCGTTACCGGTGGGAAAAAAGCCACTTCATCGTTATCTTGCAAGCGGTGTTCATCTTCAACCAATTCTTGGTTAACTGCGATAATCAAGGTGTTGGAAGAAAACACCGTATGCCACTTAGAGCCTTTCTCGGCAAGTTGTTGTTTTAAGTCAGCGACCGTAAGGTCATTGCTAACATTAAGCTGCAATTGCCCACAATCAAGTTGCTCACGAAACGCGGCAAAAAAAAGTACATTAATGGTTATCATGCCTGCCAGTCTCCTGATTTTCCACCTTGTTTTTCTAGAACGCGAATGCCTTCGATGATCATTTTAGGATCTACGGCTTTGCACATATCAAATAACGTCAACGTGGCAACAGATACCGCCGTTAAAGCCTCCATTTCGACACCTGTTTGACCGCTTAACTTACAAAGGCTGACGACACGAACCTGATTACTTTTAGGAAGAACGTCAAAATCAATTTGCACCTTGGACAACATAAGGGGGTGACACAGCGGGATCAAATCACTGCATTTTTTAGCCGCTTGGATCCCCGCGATTCTGGCGACCGCGAAAACATCACCTTTGGCATGTTTGCCTTCACTGATTAAGGTTAGGGCTTCTTCACTCATGCGAATAAAGCCTTCAGCACGAGCAACTCTTGCGGTTACCTGCTTTTGGGTAACATCCACCATATTGGCTTCACCACTGGCATTGAGGTGTGTTAAGCCATGAAAGCTTGTCTCTGTACTCATCTTTAGCCTCGTGTTTCACATGCTGGGGCAAAGTTTAAGTGAGGCGCAAAGTTGCACGGTTTATGGCTGGCATCAAGTTGCTCTTTAATGATTTTATCCCAAGCAGTTTTACAAGCATTAGTTGAGCCGGGCACACAAAAAATTACGGTAGAGTTGGCCATGCCGGCAAACGCACGAGATTGAATGGTTGAGGTGCCGATTTCATGGTAAGAAACGTGACGAAACAATTCGCCAAAGCCTTCCACATTTTTATCAAATAACGGCATGATGGCCTCTGGGGTATTATCACGACTGGTAAATCCCGTGCCACCGGTTGATACCACCGCATTAATGCTTGGATCAGCAATCCATTTCGACATAATGGCACGTAATTGATACACATCATCTTTTACAATCGCTCTATCGAACACGTTATGGCCAGCTTCAGTGACTCTATCAGCCAAGGCTTGTCCCGAGGTGTCATTTTCTGTTGTACGAGTATCTGAAACGGTTAATACGGCAATGTTAACCGCCTGAAAGTCATTGCCGCCATGTTTATTTGTTGTTGTCATAAATATTCCAAATGCGTTTACATTTTACGTTAAGATTTGTTTAACCTGTTGCCACTCTTGAGGGGTATTGGTGTTGGTTAAAAACTGTTGTTTGGTTTTTAAAGAAGTGGCATTAGTCAGTTTAAGTACTTGCTTAAAGGATGGGCCTTTGCCGGTGTCTAAAAATTTTTGACTGGTAAATTGCTGTTGCAGGTAATCTTCTACAAAAGCATTTATGGGTAAATACAAAGGCAGGGGACTGTCATTAAAATAGGTGGCACGGCCACTTAGCTCACCTTTTATTTTAAGCTCTCTTAAATGTTCTGCCGTAAGAAATGGCATATCAACAGGAACGGCTAAAATCGCTTTGGGTTGATATTTTTGGGCGAGGCTATAAATGCCGGCAAGCGGACCACCTTGGCTAACAATATCTGATTCGCCACCCGAGTTGGCACCACTTATCACGGTTTTATCAACCTGGAGGTGCTCTAATAACTGACGGGTTTTTTCCAACATGGTTTGATTGTTAAGGGACAAAAACGCTTTGTTTTGTCCCATTCTGCTTGATTGCCCACCGGCTAACACGACACCTAAACAAAACATATTAACCACCTAACATAGACAGATGCTTGGTTGCGCCAGTAAAGCCCTCATGCAAATAATGCGTCGCTTTTTTATTACCTAGCAAACTGACTAATGCTGCTTTAACGTCAGTCACATCATCATGTTGTAAATATTCTCTTATCGATAAGCCTTCTTCTGAGAATAAACACAAATGTAGCTTACCCAGTGCACTAATGCGCAAGCGGTTACAGGTATCACAAAAGCCTTTTTCATAAGGCATAATTAAGCCTATCGTGCCTTGGTAGTCAGGGTTGGTAAATACTTGTGCAGGCCCTGCATTTTTACTTCGAATTTTAGGTAACCAGCCATTCACCAGTAATTGGTTTTTAATGTGTTGGCCACTCACGTGTTGTTGTTGATAAAACTCTTTATTATCACCCGTTTGCATAAGCTCGATAAAGCGTAAGCTAATTGGTTTGTCTTTAACATATTCAAAGAAAGACTGTAAATCGTGGGCATTATGCTCGCGCATTAATACGGTGTTGATTTTGATGTTCTTAAAACCAGCATTTAAAGCGTTATCAATACCCGATAAAATCGTATCCAGTTTACTCGAGCCGGTTATGGCTTGAAATTGACGCGGATCGAATGAGTCGATGCTGATATTTAAGGCGTCTAAGCCGGCATCTAACCAAAGGGGTAATTGCTCTTCGAGTTTATAGCCATTACTTGTTAGGGCAACGGTTTTTATGCCATGAGTTTGCTTACAAGCTTGAATGATTTGTGGCAAATCCTTACGCAGCGATGGTTCACCGCCAGTAATACGAATTTTTTCAGTGCCTAATTGGGCAAAGGCCTTTGCTGTTTGCTTAATTTCATCAAGGGAAAGAAAGTTGCGATCGGTATCGCACTCATACCCATCGGGTAAGCAGTAATTGCAACGAAAATTGCATACGTCAGTAATTGAAAGGCGCAGGTATGAAAACCTGCGACCAAATGCGTCTTGTAACATGTTCACCTTTCCAAATGCGGGAGGCTACCGAGTTTCCCCGGATAACCCTGGTGGTTTATTCAGTAATAAACCACGGCTAACTTTTCATACATAGTGCTTAGAAAAGCAAGCTCGGCGATTAATAGTTGTCATTTAACTTTAACACCATTGATACCAAAATTAAATGCATATTTTTTTACTAATTAGTAACTTGCACTTATCATAAACCAAAGTTTGGTGGTATCGGACTTAAAGTTGTCATCATTGCTAAAGCTTGCTGCTTTAACTAGGGTGCTAATTTGTTTATTCACCTTGTAGGCGGCTACTAGGTTTATTTCATCCCCAAAGTCTTGATTGCCTTGATCCGCTTTAAACACATGATAAGCGGCAGAAAGTTTTACTGGACCGATTTTGGTACCGGCTTTTACATAGGCATCTTCAACTCCTGTCGCGGGGGTACCTAAGAACTGATCGCTAAAACCTTGGAATTTATGTGCGGTTGCTAAAGGCGTTTGAAAACCAACGCCATTGTCGCCACCAAGAACTTCATAACCTCCGCCTAGGCTAAAGCCATCAAAGTTAATGTTCGCATCAAATACAATGTAATCCGCTTCGTAACTGTTTGGGTTATCACCCGCATCTTCTTGCGCCGCATAACCAGCTTTAATGGTAACGCCGGTGCCCGAAAAGTCGTATTTGCCATTATACGTGATGCCGTACGTGTCATTTGATGCCGCGTAGGCATTATCAAATTCCATTGCATAATAGTAGGCTGTAAAACCATGATCTTTATCGAGCGCATATTTGGCGTTTAATAAAATAACATCACCATGAAAGTCTGAGCTAGCATCATTATCTTCACCAAAAATTCGATTCACATTGTAGATATAACTCGTATCAACGGTTACGGCATCCGTCGGTTTCATTTGCAGGCGATAGCCATCATAGGTTTGTTCGTTCTGGCGCCAAGCAACACCACCAATAAAGCGTTGATCATCTAGGTTTATTCTTTGGCGACCTGCCGACGCGGTGTAAAATTCTCCGTGATATTGCAACATGGCCTGATTAACTTCCGTTCCATCCGGGTCTGCAACGACTGGGTAGCTGGTTTTGCCATTAATCGTGGAATTAAATTTATCGTTGCCGACATACGTCACATTATCGACTTCAACTTTGGCATTGAAGTTTTCAAACTTTCCTGTCGTCACTGTTATTCTGCTTTTTAATGTAGAAGCTAAGGCGTCATCATCTTTTGCATCTTCGTCGACGCTTTCTAAACGGTAACGTAAAGCAATATTGACCTTTGAGTCTTGCAAGGCGGCGCTAAGCCCATGTGATTGAGCTGCATAAACGGTAAATGTGGTGCTTAACGAGGTGGCAATAATCGAAAGGTGCAGTAAAGATTTGTTCAATGTTGATAACGTCATATAATTCTCCAGAGAATAAAATGAAAATATGTTCTTATTTTTTATAAGGATAGTTTGCTTAAGTAAATAATGTAAACCTTTGTTCTAGGTTACTGGGTTGTTAAATAATTGCAGGTAAAGGCTGTTTATGTTGAAGTTTTTGTTACATGCCATTACTTTATCTTTTAAACTGCGCATGCTTAACGAATTGTTTTTTGTACAGTGGTGAGGTATCCCCTCAATGGTCTTCTTTTTATTTTGGAATTTATATGTCTGATTGTTGTTCTGCCCCGGGACTAAAGCCGTTTTCACAGGCGCTTAGTGAATTAATTGAAAATGTACCGCAACCGAAAAGGACAGAGACATTAGCGATTGAAGAGTGTTTGGATCGCGTTTTAGCGGTGGATGTCGTATCGCCGGTGTTTGTACCGCCTCATAATAATTCAGCTATGGATGGCTATGCATTTCATAGTACTGCTGGCATCGAGGCTGGGCAGCGCTTTCAGGTAGTGGGGCGATCTTTTGCTGGCGAACCTTATCAAGGCAAAACAAAAGCAGGAGAGTGCATTAGGATAATGACGGGCGCAAAATTGCCCGATTGTTGCGATACCGTTGTAATGCAAGAAAATATCGACACAATAGATAATGACATTGTTTTGGTTAAAACCATAAAAGCTACTGCAAATGTGCGATATAAAGGTGAAGATATTGCATTGCAAGATAAAGTGTTTTTAGCCAAACATAAGCTTTCCGCCGTGGATATTGGCATGTTGTCGTCATTAGGCATTAGTCAGGTAGAGGTGTTTGAACGCGTTAAGGTAGCCGTTTTGTCAACAGGAGATGAGTTGAAAAGCCCAGGGCAACCTTTAAACGAAGGTGACATCTACGAAAGTAATCGTTTCGTATTACAAGGGCTTTTAAAGCGCTTGAATGTTGACATCATAGATTTGGGCATCATTCCTGATGACAGAGAGCTTATTCGTAATGCATTTGTGTATGCCGATGAACACGCTGACGTGGTGATTTCGTCAGGTGGTGTTTCGGTTGGTGAAGCCGACTATACCAAAGAGATCCTCGATGAACTTGGTGAAATAGGCTTTTGGAAAATTGCCATGAAACCTGGCAAACCGTTTGCGTTTGGTAAGTTAGCAAACAGCATCTTTTTTGGTTTACCCGGCAACCCTGTTTCCGCGGTTGTGACCCTTTATTTACTGGGTGTGCCAGGCATTGAAAAAATGCAAGGTCAAGAAGTGACAAAGCGTACGCAATTTAAAGCCACCTTATTAACGCCATTACGCAAGCAGCCTGGAAGAATGGACTTTCAAAGAGCGTTTTATCACTATAGTGATCAGGGTGTGGCGGTTGTCTCTAGCACGGGCTCTCAAGGCTCGGGTATTTTATCAAGTATTAGTCAGGCCAATTGTTTTATTGTCCTGCCACAAGCGCAGGGGAGTGTTGAGGCTGGACAGGAGGTGATCATTGAGCCCTTCGATAACCTATTAATGTAAAAAGTTTACTAATACCACTGAGTGGGTAAAAACTTAGTGGGATTGGTATAAACTTAAAAATATATTTAGAAAAAGGAACACCTATGCGTTTGCTAACTACCCTAATCATAACTTTGCAATTACTTCTTCCGGTAAGCATTGTACACGCTCAATCACTACCAGAAAGTAAGGCCGTGGCAGATGATCCATTAAAGATGTTTGACAAGTTTTTAGGGCACTGGGAGTCTGTATTCCAAAAAGTAGACGGTAAGCCTACCGTGGTTGATGTCGCCACTTGGGAGAAAACCCTAAATGGCAAAGCAATTCGTTCGCAACACTCGATAAATGATGGGGTGTATGGCGGTGAAATGATGATGGTTTGGGACAACAAGAAAAAGTCATTGGTGTTTTTCTACTTCACCACCGCAGACTTCTACACAATGGGCACAATTGAAGTCATCGATGATACGAGTTTTATTGCCTATGAAGATGTCACCGGCTCGGTCGAAGGCATCACTAAGGTAAAGTCAACGTCATCAATCAAAGATGACATCATTACCGTCTCAACGTCTTACTTTAAGAATGACCAATGGCAAGAACCCGAAGTTAGAACGTATCACAGAAGCAATAAAAAAGTGCGGTTTAGATCTTAAATATATGACGAGATTAGAGGCACCTAAATAATTTATTTTTTTAGGTGCCTTAGAGAAATTAGGCAATATTTGCCATGTCATCCCAAATTTTTGCTAGAGATGAGATTTGCTCTCTTGCTTCATCCAAATCAACTCTTTCATTTGTTTTTAACGCGGATCTTAATTTTAATACGGTGAATTCGTACAAATCGTTATACATATTGTAAAGCTCTTCATCGCCCTCATTGACTAAAATTTCTTTTAGGTAGTTAATGATGCTAATGGCTTTATTTATGTTGCTTAACTTTTCAGAGCTTTTTGATAATACCCCTAACACTTCATAAGTATCATCTATTAATTCAATACAACGTTCATATAACGCGGTAATTTGTTGCTGAGGCGACATAAACTCAACTTGATTAAAGCTCTTTTGTTGAGACTGATAAGCTTTATATGGGTTTGATAAATCGAACATTAATCATCTTCCTTACTATTAAACATAGCATCTAAATATTCTAACGTAGACTCAGACTCAGCTATGTCAGATTGCATTTTTGCATACTGACGTGATAAAGACGTGAATCTGGATTCTTTGCGGGCATCGAGTTCTTCAACTTCTTTTTCTAGGTCTTCAAGCTTTTCATCATAACTTGAGACCTGACTATCAATCCGCGTATTAAAGTCGGTGATAAAGTCTGACATTTGTGCGGCAATGCCTTGCCCATAAGTAATGGTGCCACGAGAAGCTTCTGGACTGTCTTTAGCACCAACACTTCCTCCTAAAACATTAACCACGATATCGCGGCCATCGCCGGTTAATCCGGTCAATGTTTGACCTTCGCCATAGGCAAGACCATCACCAATATATCCACGAACATCTAAACCTTCAGCCCTACTGGCATTTAAGTTTAAACCGGCAGCAATATCGCTCCCTGATGAGATGATTTCGATAGATTTTGCTGAGCCATATTCATTAAGTTCTAGGGTTAAATCGTTACCATCGAGTTTGGCTGACACGTTTTGGTCGCTGCCGCTAAAAGCATATTGTAATTTTGTATTAAGCTCATCAACAAGCTCTTGTGAATTACTATAGGTTTTGGCATCAAGGGTAATGGTGACTTCACTACCATCATTTACCTTCAAGGTGATTTGATTTTCACCGGTACCTTCATTCAAGGTGATTGGTAGGTTGATATCAGTAATGGTGTTTGTAAGTGCCGGCTTTTCAGCCAGTTGTGTAACTTGAATTTCGTATTCACCTGGGGTTGCCGCTGGATCAAATCGTTCAAACTGAATTAATGGATCCGTAGGTTGACCATAATTAGCAAAAAAGTTATTAAACGCATCAGGTGATGAAATCAGCGTTTCTTTGGCTTTCACGCTATCGATGGTTAGGTGTTTGTAATCACTATCAAAGTTGATACCTGCATCAACCAAGCTAAAGCCACCAACCGAGGTTGATAAAATATCTTGCATTTTAGCTTGCAGCTCACGAGTGAACATCTCACTTTTTAATGCGCCAAAGCCTTCCTGATCTTCGATTTCTTCGCTGTTGCCCTGATAGTATTCAAGATTATCAATAAGAAGATTATATTCCTCAATAAAACCTTCAAGCACGCCAACCGAGAAATCATTGGCCATCTCAACATTAAGAGAGATGACTTTGCCTGGCTCTGCAACAAATAAATCGAGCTCAACGCCGTCAATTAAATCATCCACATTATTCGACTGTTTCTCAACAACCACGCCATTAAGGGTTAGAATCGCATTTTCGGCTTTTTGATTTGTCGCCATCGTTTGCGTTTGCGCATTATAATTAAATGCTGACGCTAATTCATTGGTCCCTGTAATGCTAATCGCATTTGAAGTACCCGTTGATTGACTGGTTAAACTTAATTTAAAGCCACTACCGGTATCCACAACTTGAGCTGATACACCCACATTAGAATCATTAATCTGTTTGGCAACCGCATCGAGGGTGTTATTTGTAGAGTCTAAATCGATAACTAATTTATCTTGACCCGCTTTGGGTTGAAAATCGATTGGCGTATCTGTTCCATCATACTCATATGTGCCTAGCTCGATTGTTAACTGTCCTTCACCTAGTTGGTCATAACGAGAGCCATATGTCTGATTCGACGATAAGGTGTGGCTTGCTGCCAGTTGTTCAATGGTAATGCTGTGATTACCAGCTAGTGCATCAACATCGATGGCTGCCCCAATATTCCAAGTGTCAGAAAGGGTATAGGATTTATTATTGAAGGGGTCAAATTCGGTTAAGCCTGCAATGGTATTATTAAATGCATTGGTACTTTGTTGTAGTAAAGCCAAACTACTTTTTGATGTGGCTAACTTTTCTTGTCTCGACTCTAATGTACTGTATTTAAAGTCAAATTCAGCGGCCATTTGCGCGTCGATAATATCTGCCCAGTTCATATCGCCATCAGAAAGTTTGGTGACGATTTCCTGACCTAATTGGGCTGAATTTGTTCTGCTGATTGAATCTATACTCATAAGAGTTCCTATTACGAATCGTTTTAATGACGCTGTTATTTATTAATGTTATGTCGTTTATCTTTTATGACGATGACCGGTTCGATTTGTGGTTGAGACATAGCTGATACCTGATTAAACCCTGTGACAATACCGTCATTTCGCTTTTTTGAAACGGGGTGCTGCAGTCGAACCCTCTGTCCTAGTACGCCATTTTCACGAGAAACCATCTCGGTAGAAATCACAAAACCTTGATGCGCTACGGTAAAGTTAACCATTGAGCCTTTTTCAACTAAATACTCTGTTTTTAACAGATTATCGGCAATGATTTTATTGGCTCTAATTTGTCGTTTGGTCGTTCTTCCTATTACAGCGTCAACTGGAACAAAATATTTCATCCTTTTGCGAATGTTTATGGTCTTAACGATAAAGTGCTCTGCCGAGAGAACGATACTTTTCTCGATGGTCTCTTTTGCGACAGGAACATTGATATTGGCGGAAATCGTAACGGGCAGTAATCGATTTAAACCACAGCCAATAAACTTAATATATTGCTTACCTATATCGACTGGCTCTCTGGGCTGATATTGCATCTGTGCACATTGATGCATCTGCTCTGGGAGTTTTTGATGTTCAACTAAAATATCCGTGAATTGAGGGCCAAGGTTTTGTTGTGCTGCTTGGGTAATCGCACTTCTAATGTGCTCAGGAAGCTCTGCTGCATTCAACCTCATGCAAAAGAGAATGCAGAAAATAAAGCTAGCGAAAATGGGGCTGAAAAAGCGATTAACGACCGACACGAGCTACCACCTTTAATTTAGTATGGTCGGTCACTTCATTGTACGAAACGACGACCAGTTTAGGTAATGATGCCTTTAATAATCGGCTTAAACTTGCCCTTAAAGCTGGGGCTACCAATAACACCAAAGGTAATCCATGCGCTTCAAACTGCTTGTCATAATCATTAATTGAACTAACAATTTTTTGCATTAATGTTGGCTCTAATAACAGCTTGTCATTGGCATTGGAGTTTTGCTTGGCTTGCATAACAACTTGCTCCATTTCACTGCCAAAACTGATTACATTTAACTCTTTTGCCTCTGATAACAATGGCGCTATGATTGTGGCCGCTAAAGACTCTCGAATGATCATCGTTAGTAAATCTGTATCATTGGTTTTTGGAGCGCTCTCTGCTAAGACTTCCAAAATCTCGGCTAAATTACGAATGGGTACCTGCTCTTTAATTAAGTTACGTAAAACTTTGACTAGGGTTGCCAAAGAAACGACATCAGGCACAACCGTTTCAACCAACACCTTGTTGTTCTGTTTTAATTTATTAAGCAGTTGTTGGACGCTCTCATGACCAATAAATTTATACGCGTTCTCTTGCAGCACTTTATTTAAATGCGTTAATAAAACCGTTGACGGGTCATTTAAAAAGCCACCAGCTGATTCCACCTGGGCTTTATCTTTTTTCTGTATCCATACGGCCGGAAATCCGAACGCTGGCTCATTGGTTTTAATGCCCCTTGGAAGCGCAAGAACTTGTTCGTTTCCTAAAGCCAGTAATCTATCGGTATAGATTTGTCCTTTGCCAACGTTATCACTGTAGATATCAATATGGTAACTGCTAACGTCTTGTTCACTATTATTGCGAATATTAATCGGCGGGATAATGATGCCGAATTTTTGAGATAGTTGTTTGCGTAAGCCTTTTATTTTCGGGATCAGTTCACCGTTTCTTCGTTCATCAATTAACGGGATCAATCGAAAACCAACAGATAAAGAAATGGGCTCGCTAAATTCAAGCTCATCTATTGAAAACTCTTTGGTTTTGGTCTTTTGTATCACATTGGGCATATTTACGGATGATTGGCCAGTGTCTTCAATTTCTTCTTCACGGGTTGACGTGTAAAAGTAAAAGGCAAAGCCGATAATTCCGACTATGGTAAAAATGGTCGGTAAACCGGGTACTAGCCCCAGAACACTCACCATACCAAGACTAATAAGTAGTGGTGATTTATTGCCAAGTACTTGCTCTTTTACTTGATTTGCAAGCGGCGTTTTATTGGAGTTTCGTGTGATGATTACCGCAGTAGCAACGGATAGGATTAAGGCTGGGATTTGACCCGCTAAGCCGTCACCTAAGGTTAAAATCATATAGGTTTCAAGGGCATCGGAAGTTGACATACCGTGGCGTAATGTACCAATCAAAATGCCACCAATAATATTGATGAAAATAATGATTATGCCGGCAATGGCATCCCCTCGAACGAACTTACTGGCACCGTCCATTGCACCATAAAACGTCATCTCTGTTGATAATGCATTGCGTCGTTCTTGAGCTTCAGCCTGATCAATGGCACCCGCACCAAGATCGGCATCGATGGCCATTTGTTTACCGGGCATCGCATCAAGGACAAATCGAGCACTTACTTCAGATACTCGTCCTGCACCTTTGGTTACAACCACAAAGTTAATCACGATAAAAATAATGAAAACAATCATCCCGACGACGATGTCACCACCCATGACAAACTGACCAAAAGACTCAATAACATAACCGGTTGCATTTGGTTGGTCACCGTTTAATAAAATGAGTCGGGTTGAGGCTACGTTTAGAGATAATCTTAGTAAAGTAATAACAAGTAGAATTGAGGGGAATGCAGCAAACTCATACGGACGGTTAACATTGACACACACCATCATAATTAACACGGCCATGATCAAATTAAAGGTAAATAACAAATCGATAATGGCGGGAGGCAATGGCAAGGTAAACATCGCCAAAGTGATAAAAACAATAGCGGCACTGCCAATGCCATTCATTGGGAATAATTCTGAAGCGCTTTTACCGTTTAAAAAAGTTGCTGAATTCATGTTAAACCGAGATGTTGATAGATGAGTTATGTAGGTTTCCTAAAAGTGAAACGTGTATGTTTGGCAGCTTAGCGGCCTCAATTTCTTCTTCTGTCGGTTCTAAAGAGAATGTCTTATTAGCGAGATATTCTCTTTTTTGTTGCTCTTGTTCTTCTTTAGATGAAAACATCTCAAAGTCTGTAACCCCTTCTTCCCCTAATTCTTGTTGAATTTCAGTAAAGTGAGTCTGAACTAAATTAACGGTTTGAGACTGAGTGATAAAGACGCCCAAATGCTCTTTATGTTTGCCTGCTACAGAAAAATGAATATCCCCTAGCTGTTTATCTTTGATTTTTACATCCGTGAAGTCATTGTTAGATACAAGGTGTTGCAAAGTCACTGATGCTTGCTGCTCTAGTCGGGCTGCTGCATGAAAGCTAAGATTCGTCATCGCAGGGGCCGGTGGATTCGCATTACTTGATTTTTCAGCACCTGTTTGGGTTATTTGCATTACAGGAATATCCGTTGTATCTGACAATATGGGGGATACCAGTGCACTAACGCTATTAAATGATTCTGAAAATTTCGCCGTTGTAAAACTTATTTCTTTTTGAAAAGGACTATTTAGTTCGGCTTTGAAAGTGTGCTGAGTAATATCATCCGCTTTATTGGAAAGGTTTGCCATGGTGTAGTCGGAGGCTGAAAATAGACTGATATTGATTGGTTTTTCGGTTGCTTTACTCAGCGGACTAATTGATTTTAATGGTTCTTTTGAGGCCATGATTACCCCCTCTGATTTTAGCAGCTGCATTTTTACATCATGTTGTGGTTTTAGATCAGGAGAAGTTTGTAAAAACGCTTTAACACTTTCAGTGGGAAGTATTGAGTTTAAATGTGAAGTGGGGGTTATCGATTTTACGTTGTGTGGGATTTCTAAATCGCCTTGAATATTAAAACCGTTTTGGAAAATAACATTTTCTGTTTTGTTTTGCTCTAGGCCACTAAAAGTCTGCGTATTAAAATGAAGTGATTCGTTTTGCTCTAAACCACTGCTCTTAACGCTGTGCAAGCTGTGCAAGCTGTCCGTTTGGATTAATGATTCCTGTTTACCGAGCATAAGCATTTGTGTTTGTAGATTAATGTTTTGCTTTGTTGCAGCTGACGATTCATTAAGGGAAGTCGCAGATGCAGCCTTGTGCTCAGGTCGTAAATTTACGGCCATTAAACTTTGTAGGGTATCAACTTCACTACCTTCCAGAAAGTCGATAAGTGGTTTACTAGCCAGTGCAGACTGATTGAATATTTGTTGATCTAATGTTTGCTCGAACGATGCATGTTCGTTGTTTAAATGTTGATCACTTTCCTGGTTTGGTTCAATGCCAAAATCTACTTTATTATCATCGGCGCGAGCATCTTTGATATTCGAATTAGGTATTAATTTGTTAATTGAAAGTGAATCAATCACGTTAGAAAACTCAATCTGGTTACAGTTAGTTACCACTATAAGCATTTGGTAACGTTTTTTATGTCACCTATGTGGACATTGGAATTAGGAAAAAGAGATGTATTGGGAGGAAGTAAAAAGCCTAAAAATAGGCCGTTTTTGGAAAAAAGTAATTTATTCTAAAAAGTGCTTGGGTAATTGACCGGGCAAAACTTCGATTAAATGATCGTATAACATCGCCGGCTGTAAAATTTCGATTCCACCTCGGTGAAGACTAATGGTCTGGTTATTCACCATTTGTTGTAGGCTTTGGTTTACTTTCTGTCGAGAAACATTGATAAGCTCAGCAATGCCTTGCTGAGTAAGGGGGATTTTGTCTTTGTGGCTTTTCTTATAATACTGTCGTGCGCTCAACAAAAAGTAACTGATCCGTGATATTAGAGACGAGGTACCAATAATGGTTGAAGGAATGATGGTTTCTCGTGCTTCTTGCGCAAAATGCTGATAGATAAATAAATCAATATGAGGAATGTCGACAAGGATATCCAACACCTGATTACTTGAGAGGTAATAAAGCTCGGTATCTTCTACTGCTTCAATAAGCAAATCGACACTGTATTGTATTTCGCCTTCAAAAGGGATGGAACTGGCTCCAAACCATTCATTTTTGCCACGCAGGTAGTTCATTTTTCGGGTTTGTTGCAGGTCATCCACGATAACTATAGCTAGACCAGATCGAATCCCATAAATACCACTTCGTTCATTTTGAGTAATGATGAATTGCTGATTTTTTTTTAGTGATATGGCTTTTGCTTGCTTTTGAATGCGGTCTTGAATAACGCTATTTTCAGGATTGAAAGGCCAATTTTTTAAAAGCAGTGAATCCATCACTTTCCCTTTAGATTACCATGTTAGTTTTTAACCCAATTATTTTCTCATGTTCTAAGTATTTTATTCAGATTTTTTTGTATCTACTTTGTATCTGATGTGTTTTCGATTAATTTTCGATAAATTTAATCATTAATTGTTCATTTTACTAAAAAGTAACATAGCTATAAAGCCTGGTTCGGGTTGCCTTTTGGTGTAAGGGGGTACTTACTTGTGTGTTGGTTGGGGAATTTAAATTAAAGGCTGTTTATTGGGATTTATTTTGATTAAAACGAACCTGTCACCTAAGGAGACATAAAACGTAATGCACGTTTTGTATATTGTAATTAAGTGTAATGTTTTTTGGGTTTTTCATGTTAGATAAAGTAACGTCATTTCAGCCAATTGAAGGGGTTTCGCCATCCTTACCCGTTAAAGAGCCAAAGCATGGTTTGTTCGAACAATTGGTCAATAGTGTAGATTCTGTAAATGAGCTTCAGAAAACCTCAGGAGATACTAAGGCCGATTATGTTGCCGGTGTCGAAGGGGTGGGTATGCTCGATGTAATGGTTGCAACGAGCTCTGCTTCGGTTGCATTTACCGGTTTAGTCGAAGTACGAAATAAAGTACAAGAAGCTTATAAAGAAATAATGAATATGGCCATTTAGAATGAATAAATCAGGTATCACAAGCTTAATTGCAAGTTTCGTCATTCTATTTTTTGGTGCGTATCTTGATGGGATTGCTTTATCGCAGCTTGTTCAAGGACATGCTGCCATGATGGTTATTGGTTTATCAATTACGGCCGTCATGCTTCATCATACGGGTCCCCAATGTCTTGATGCTCTGAAGATGCTAAAAGAGATTTTTAAACCGACCCCTACTCATTTTCATCAAACCATCGAATTTTTCAAAGATAGCTCTAAAGAAATCCGCATTAATGGTGCTTTGCATTTTGAGGTGATGGCGGAAACCGAAAGTGATCATGTCGTAAAGCAAACTTTAATGATGGCAGCAGATGGTTATAAACCCGAAGTCATCAATACGATTGCCAAACGTCAAATAGAGAACCAACGCCGTCGCCTAATGACTTCAGGCAGTGTGTTTGATGCCTTAGGTGGTTATGCACCAACCATGGGTATATTAGGGGCGGTACTTGGTCTGATGAAAGTAATGGGGAATATGGATGACCCTAGCAGCTTGGGTTCTGGTATTGCGACGGCATTTGTGGCAACCATTTATGGTGTGTTTTTTGCCAATACTGTTTTTTTACCGTTAGGTAATCACTATAAACTTCGTGCAACGACCACAACCGCTTACCGAGAAATGATTTTAGATGGGGTGATTTCAATTGTTTCTGGTAAACCAATGGATCAATTAGAAACCTCCATGCGAAGTTTTATCCCCAGTGATGATGTTGAATCCGCTATCGATGAAGAAATTCAATTAGATAAAGAAATAGAAGAGGCGAAAGCGTAATGTCTGGTGGTCATGAACGTTGGTTAGTGTCGTATGCAGACTTCATGACTTTGTTGTTTGCTGTGTTTGTTATGCTTTGGTCGACAAGTACTGTTGATGCAAATAAATATCGAGGCATCAGTGATGCGTTATCTGAGATGAGTGCAGATAATGATAAAAAAATGTACCGCAAAGAAGACACCACTCAAGCTCAAATGCAAATTATTGCGGAAGATTTAATGCGAATGCTCAAAGAAATGGATAATGAAGAAATGATATCTGTTAGCTTTGATGCCAAGAAGGTCCGTGTATTATTATCCGCTGATTTGGCTTTTGAGTCGGCCAAAGCCGATATTCTTGAAGAGGCTAGACCGGTATTAAAGTTGATTTTCGATAAACTGCAAAAATCTAAGTTCAGTGAAAACCCCGAAATGTTCATGGATATTGTTGGCCATACCGATAGCTTACCGATACATAGCACATTATTTCCTTCCAACTGGGAACTATCGGCCGCTAGAGCCGCGTCAGTTGCTCGTTTCGCGACCACCGATTTTCCGGTAGCGCATAAAATCAGGGTGATTGGTTATGCCGATACGGCACCAATAAGTATGAATGATACTGCGGATGGGCGTGCGAAGAATCGACGTGTAGAGCTTGTTTTATTAACTCATCCAGAGTTTAAGAAAACGGTAAGTTTAAGTCCGGATAAAGCAGATAAAGTAGATAAAAAAATAAAGACAGATAAGAAAGATACGACACAAGTTGCTACAACGCCACTTGACGTTGATGTTTCAGCTGAATAATTAAGAGAGTTTAAATGACTATTTTTGAACAGGGAAATTTAGGTTTATACACTCAGGCTTTAGAAGCCCGAACGAAACAAATTGAAGCGATATCGTCAAATATTGCCAATGAACATACACCGGGTTATCAGGCCAAACAGTTGTCATTTGAAGCGATGATAAGCCAAAACAACGATTTAAAAACGACCCACACAAATCACATTTCAGTCGGTGTGAGTCAAGCCATAAGCAGTATGTCACAAAGCAGCGCTCTGGATGGGAATACGGTCGATGGTTTGCAAGAGCGTATGAACTTTGTCGAAGTGACTGGGCAATATCAATTGGTTCAGGAGTTTTTTGCATCGCATATGTCTGGTTTGAAAACAGCTTTTAAAGGTAGGAGTGAATAATGTCATTAATTGATGCTTTACATGTTTCAGGAATGGGGGCTAAGGCACAGTCCACTCGAATGGAACTATCAGCGAGCAATCTTGCTAATTCAAATACAGTTGCCGGCAGCGAGCAAGAAGCTTATCGGGCCAAACATGCTGTTTTTGAATCTTTAGTTACCACATCCTCTGGACTTAATGAAACAGTAAATGTATCTGAAGTGGTGCAAAGTGAAGCGAAGATAGAAAAAGAATATGCACCAGATCATCCGTTGGCTGACAAAGATGGCTTTATTTATCACTCAAATGTGAATCGAATGGTTGAATTAGCCGATGTAATGACTGCTAGAGACAGCTATCAAGCTAATATTGAAATGGTTGGTTCGATCAAAAGTTTAATGCAGCAAACGATTCAGATAATTGGGAAAATATAATGACGACAGTAAATGCAACTCAACCCAATGTGATGACCATGGAAGAGTATAAATCCCGTCAATTGAGTCAGGAAGATAATGTCCGATTATGGACGGCGAGTATGGAAAGCGCCTTGATGTTGGATAAGGATTCCGATTACTCCTTAGACTCGTTAATGCAAGGCAATACTCAGCAATCTCTTGATAGTTTAACGGCGGCCTTAGAGACATTCCAGATGTCACAGCAGCAAGGCACGGATTACTTAAACAAAAACGTTTCCATTCCGGCTGAAAGCATTGAATTAAAAAATCAACGCGATGCTTTTGATTTTCACTGGCAAACAGACCCTGGTGAACAGGTCGTTTTCAGAGTGTTTGATGAAGATGGTGAAGAAGTTAGTAAACATAGCGTAACAACCAATGATAATGGTTTAGGCGAATTAACTTGGCTTGGCGATGGCGGTATAGAACCGGGTACATACTCCTTTGAAGCAACACTAAATGGGCAACCGCTAACGGTCAATATTTCAGATAAAGTTACCGGTGTTTTTCCGCAACCGGATGGTTCTTTTTATCTTGAGTTAAATGACTTAGGTGTAATAGAACAAGACTTGATTAACCGAATTACAGTATAGGAATAATAATGAGTGATCCAGCTAAAATAGCACAGTCGGCTTTACAGGCTATTACCCGTGACTTATCTACAACGGCCAATAATTTGGCAAACAGTCAAACAATGGGCTTTAAGCAAAGCGAAATTGACTTTTTCGAATTGAATGTTCAGGGCGATGGTTTAGGTGTTGCGGTAAATGGTAAAAATACCGACTTTACAACCGGTACCATTGTAACAACGGGTGAAAAAAACGATGTTGCAATCCAGGATAGTAGCTTTTTTATGGTACAAACACCCAGTGGTGGAGCGCAGCAGTATTATACCAAAATTGGTGATTTTGAAGTAAATACCGATGGTAAGCTTGTTACCCCTCAGGGCTGGGAAGTACAAGGCTTTAAAATTAATGAAGAAACGGGTCAAGTATCGCAAACACCTGAAGATATAAAAGTTAATAGTATTTTACTTGCCCCTGAAGCGACAACAAGCCTAAACCTGGAGATGACGCTTAATGTCGACAGTAATGTCGGTGATAAGACAGAAGTGACCAGCACCATCATTGATTCATTAGGGCAAGAGCACCGGCTGGAAACAACTTACGAAAAAGTGGGTACCAATGAATGGCAAGTCAGCTATGGGTTCCCTGATGAGGGTGTGGCACCACAAACATTACCAACCAATTTAACCTTTGATACCTCGGGTAAGTTAGTCGGTGGTGCACAGCAGTCATTTAACTTTGATTTTTCTGCGAATGGGTCAACCCCAGGATCTATTGCTATCGATTATGGCACGACGACCCAAACGTACTCAGACTTTACCTTATGGACAAATGAAACCGATGGTTTCCCAACGGGTAAATTACTCGGAACAAGTATTGATAAAGATGGTAACTTTTTAGCAACTTACAGTAATGGTGTCACGCTTAACCCATTTAAAGTTGCACTGGCTCAATTCAATGCCCTTAGTGGTCTAGCTCAGAACCAGGGAATGTTATACGAAGAAACCATTGAAAGTGGTCAACCTATTTATGGTACCGCAGGCAGTAATGGTTTTTCATCTTTGGCGACCGGGATGTTAGAAGGTTCGAATGTTGATATGGCTAATGAATTAATTCATATGGTCGAAGTGGAACGTGCCTTTGAAGCCAATACTAAAATATTGCAGCTTACCAAGCAGCTTGACCAAAAAATATTGGACTTATAAAGATAACCCATTATGGATAAAAGTATTTACCTAGCCATGAATGGTGCCCAGCAGGCACTTACCGCTCAAAAAGTTCATATGAACAACTTAGCTAATGTCAATGTAAAAGGGTTTAAAGCGGACGTGTTATATGCCAAAGCGCAAATGCATGCTGACAATAATCAATACCCTGTTAGTCAGGCGGTTCATATTTCAAATAAAGCGGGCGTGCTTGAACAAACCAATAATCCGCGCGATATTGCGTTAAGTGAGCCGGAGCAATGGTATGTACTTAATGATGGGGTGAATAGTTCATTATCTAGAAACGTTAACTGGCAAGTGTCGGCCAACGGTGAGTTGACTGATAGCACGGGTAAGGTGCTGCTCAATCGAAACGATGCCGCTATTTCTGTACCTGCTCATAAGTCAATTGATATTTCACAAGATGGTCGAGTGACGATTATCCCTACCGATGGTGGGAATGAAGCGGTAGAGCTTGGTCAGTTAAAAGTGGTTTCAGTGGAGGGGCAAATTAGCAAAGGCGTTGATGGCTCTCTATTTGCCAGTGATGGTGCAGTAATGACCCTTGTTCATTCGCCATCTGTGCTGGTTGGTTATCAGGAAGCCAGTAATGTAAGCACCATGGGAACCATGACCCAAATGATGGAGCTTAATCGTTATTTTGAAAATCAAATGTCGATGATGACGGATTTTAAAGAAGCCGCCTCACAAGCCACCAAATTATTGGATATTAGTTAAGGAATTTTATGTCTATTTACATCGCAAAAACAGGCTTGGTCGCTCAGGAAAAACAACTGGCGAACATCTCTAACAACTTAGCTAACGTCAATACTTTTGGCTTTCAAAGTAAGCGGGTCGAATTTGAAGAGTTGATGTACCAAAATGATCGTACGGCAGGTAACGTCAGTAGCGAAGATCAACGCCAAGCATCGGGTGTTTATCAAGGCACTGGTGTAAGAGTTGCGGCGACTAATACCGATTTTAGTATGGGGCAATTGGTTACAACGGATAAAGAGCTCGATATTGCTATTGAGGGTAAAGGCTTTTTACAAGTTACTTTAGCGAGTGGCGAGATGGGGTACACCCGAAACGGCGCATTGCAACGTAACGAATTAGGCGAGTTAGTTACCGCACAGGGATTTGTCGTTTTTCCTCAAATTGAAGTGCCAATTGAAGCCTCACAAGTCATATTTGACCGCGATGGCCGAGTTTACGCACAAATGCCTGAATCAACAGATTACCAAGAGTTAGGACAGCTAGAGCTTGCAACGTTTAGTAGCCCAGAAGGCCTGCAACCCATTGGACGTGGCGTCTATATGGAAACGGAAGGGAGTGGTGCTCCTCAACTTAGTATTGCCGGTGAAGATGGCAGTGGCGAAATTCTGCAAGGCATATTAGAAGGGTCAAATGTAAGTGTCATGAATGAGATGATCGCTATGATGGATGCTCAACGTGCCTTTGAAGTCAGTATTAATGCGGTTAGTGCAATGGATGAAATGCAGAAAAATGCGAACCAGACACTTAAGGCTTAATGGATTTACACACGTATGAATAAAACGGCTATTAAGATAGGCATACTATTGCTTTTGACAATGGGGCTTGGCGCATGTTCGACCTCGCCTGAAATTAAGCCTGTCACATCAACGCAACAGGAAGATGTGGCAACGATGCCCGTAAGCCAACCGAGCAATTCGTTTGAGCAGGGTGGGTTGTTTAAGCAGACTTTTCATGGAAATTGGTTACAGTCACGAAAACAACGCCGTATAGGTGACATTGTGACGGTCATGTTAGTTGAAAATATCGATGCCAAAAAATCATCGAGTGTTACGTATAACAAGTCACAGGAAATCGAACTGGCTGATATCAAGGCGGGTACTTCAAATATCGTTGGTATTGATGTTGATTCAGAGAATAAATTTGTCGGTAAGGGCAACAGCTCTAAGAGTAACGCGTTAAACGGTAACATTGCCGTTAGAATCATCAAGGTATTGCCGAATGGTTTGTTTCGGGTAAAAGGTGAGAGACACCTTCAGGTTAATGAAGGTGGTGAAACGGTGATTATCGAAGGCTTGGTACGCGCAGAAGATATCCAAAGTAACAATACTTTATTATCAACCAATATCGCCGATGCAAAAATTAGCTATGTAAGTAAAGGGGTTATGGATAGTGTCAGTAAACCTGGTTGGTTTGCCGACTTTATGTATAAGTATTTCCCATTTTAGGTAAAAAATATGTTCAAACATTTTACGCTTGCTTTCATTTTTATCGTCAGTTTCAACGCTTACGCGGCAAAAATTAAAGATATATCAAATATTACCGGTATCCGAACCAACAGTTTGTCTGGCTATGGCTTAGTTATTGGTCTAGATGGAACGGGTGATCGTGGTAACTTAGGCGGCGAAACGCTTAAAAATCTGCTTAATTATCACGGTCTGACATTAGACTCTTTTGATTCAAGAAATGTTGCGGCTGTTATGGTAACCGCCGAGCTCCCATCTTTTGCAAAACCAGGTCAACGTCTTGATATCGTCGTTTCTTCTGTTGGTAACGCAAAAAGCCTATACGGCGGTCAACTTATCACGACACCATTACAAGGTATAGATGGCCAAGTATATGCCATGGCACAGGGAACGCTTGTGACTGGTGTGGGGGCAAGTGGTGACGATGGCAGTGAAGTGAAAATTGGTGTAAAGACTTCTGGCAGCGTACCTAATGGTGCTTCCGTAGAAAGGTTGATCCCAACCGATATTGCCGATGATGGCTATGTCTACGTAAACCTTCGACAAGCAAATTATGCCAATGTGAGTGAGATCATTAAGCAAGTAAATTTAACCTTTGGTCAAGGGGCTGCGATTGGTGTCGATAACACCAGTGTAAAAATTATGGCACCAAAGCAAGGGACTTCCCACCACGCTAAATTTATGGCGGTGTTGGAAAACCTTGATATTAATTTAACCCAATCAAATGCCCGTGTTGTGGTAAATAGCCGATCGGGTAGTGTGGTAATTACTGGAGACGTTGAGTTGTTTCCTGCTGCCGTAACATTTGGCCGAACCATGATAAGTATTAACAATGACGCTGAGGTTTCTCAACCGAATGCGTTTGGCGAAGGCCGCACCAGAGATGTTTTAAACTCGACCATCGAGATTGAACAAAGTGGTGGCATCATGCATCACATCCCAAAATCACGAAATTTAAAAGATTTAGTGAAGGTAATAAACTCTATGGGATTACTACCTGATGAGTTGGTCGGCTTAATGGAAGCGTTATCTCGAGCCGGATCGCTACAAGCTGAACTAATCATTTTATAAAACGTGCAAGAATTTTTATTCCTTGTCGCTGTTAGGTAATAGATAACTCTTTTTTGAAATACCAGTAACACCGATAAGTGGATTCATATACAAAAGCGAACATTGATGAACGATATATTAAACGTAAACCATAACGTATCAACACTGGCATCAACACAGGTATCAACAACGACGAATGAACAGAAGTCTTTGGAAGCTGTGGCACAGGCCTTTGAGAAAATGGTGCTTGATCAAGCTTTTGCTTTTACCCCAATTGCCAAAGGAAACCTGAGTAATCTTGGTTATGCACAAAAAAATTCGGTCGTAAATGATCTATTTAAAGAAGAGCTGCATAACCAAAGCGAAGGTATGTTAATGGATACGTTCATCAAGCAAATGCAAACAAGTTTATAAGGTAGAATAACAAATGACAAATGTCCTTGATGTGGCCCTAAGTGGGATGCGAGCAGCGCAAAAAGGCATGCTTGTAACCAGTAATAATGTGGCCAATTCAACCAACGAAGATTACAGTAGAAGACAGCTTAACTTATCCACTTCCGAAGGGGGCGGTGTTCAAGTTGGCAGTATCAGTCATTTTGCTGATCGCAGTTTGCAAGTGCGTCAACTCGATGCCACATCAAGCTATCATTATGGTCATCTATGGGCCGATGTTGCCAATAATACTGAAGACTTCATGAGCTTGCTCAGTTCAGGCTTTACTGACGCAACAAATTCTTTATTTGCCAGCTTCAGTGAATTAGCCTCTTCGCCAGGAAACCATGAATCCAAAGTGTCGGCTTTTTCTGCATTACAAACAATGCAAAGTAACTATGATAACGTTAACTCACATTTGTCTGAGACATCGTCCAGTGTCGACTCTATGCT
This sequence comes from uncultured Thalassotalea sp., assembly GCA_947502355.1. Classification (GTDB taxonomy): domain Bacteria; phylum Pseudomonadota; class Gammaproteobacteria; order Enterobacterales; family Alteromonadaceae; genus Thalassotalea_A. Next base: position 55,301 of record CANMZP010000005.1, read on the forward strand.
CAAAGTGCAAGTAGAAACCGTTAATAATCTAGCCAAAGGCATTGCCGATAACAATTTACAGTTAAGATCGGCGCAGTCGGAAGAGCAAAAGTTGACCCTAATGGTTGACCGTTCAAAAATGTTAAAAGAGCTTTCAGCTATCACCGATGTTCGCACCGTTCCATTAAGTAATGGCGAAATTGATGTGTATATTGGCGATGGTGTTTCTCTGGTTTCCCGCTCTTATCCGCAACAGTTGTCCCTATCGTTAAATGCGGATAACAAAAGTTTTGATTTTACCATGAATGGTCAGGAAATTACTGACAAGATGACCGGCGGCAAAATTGAAGGGATCGTGTCTGGCTATACGGATTTTGTTCAACCTTCGGTGAATAAAACCGGCCACCATGCTTTTTTAATGGCCGCTTCAATTAATGATGTATTTAATCAATGGCAGGACGAACAAGGTAATCCACTTGCGCAGTCGCCAGTAAAATCTTTTTCTACGACCAGTTCCTCAGATCACGCCCACGGCATTGATAGCACGGGAAAAGGTGCAAAATTATCATTTCAAACAACGGTGGACACCAGCAGTTTTCCACCTGAAGATTTAGGTGCTTTGCCACAAGAAATTAGCATTAAGAAAACCGCTTCTGGTTATGATGTCTTTAATAAACGTACAGGCGAGCTCATTGGTTCACCGAATACCTTATCTACCCCGGTAACGATTAATGGCATGACCATTAGCTCTTTACCTGCAGATGTTGAGATGCAAGAAGGGGAAGAAGTGACAATGATGCCGTTTATTAATGCCAATAGTGAATTTGAAACCACCTATGAAAATGCGTCTAGCATGCCATGGGGAAGTGCTGAGCAAACGGTTGCATTATCGAACTTGATAAAAGACATGGGCGATACGCCATTTTTACACCAAGGCACGGCTTCACTAAAGTCGGATAACCCATTTTTTGATAATGAGCTTATTACCTTATCAAAACGCGTGAAATCCACATTAGAGTTTGATCAACTAAATTTAGAACAATTAAATCAACAGGTTATTTCTCAGCAAGGTGTCTCGCTTGATGAAGAGGCGGCGAATCAAATTCGTTATCAAGAATTATATGAAGTGTCTACGCAATTGGTTCAAACCAGTAAGTCGATGTTTTCAACGTTATTAAATGCGATAAGCTAAAGGTCATTACATGAGAATTGCAGACGCAAATATTTCAAGTCAGGCAAATGCCAATTTACAGTCATTGAAGAATAAGATTTTTACTTCATCACAGCAAGTTATGTCGGGTAAGCGATTTGAACGTGCTTCAGACTCTCCTGAGCTTGCGGCCCGTTCAAGATCTATCGAGAGTCAAATTGAAAACTATCGAAATGATAACGACAAATCGGAAGTGGCTAGAATTCGATTAACCGATATCGACAATAAAGTCGACTCAATGAGTACTCTAATTAATAATATACAAACGGAATTGATGCGCGTTGGTGGTGCTACTGGCAGCACGACAGATTCTCAAGCAGACATTGCGCAACTCATTAAAGGTGATATTGAACAGTTTGTTTCAATCATCAACCGTGAAGGAGTCTATGGCGATAATTATTTCTCAGGTGGTGAAGATAAAGCCATTGAATTGCAATATGGTCCAGATGGTGAGTTAACTGGTGCGCTATATGTCGGAGGTAAAGAGCCACTTTACGCTGATGTTGGTGGTGGTTTAAAGGTTAAAACAGACTCTCCAATCACTAACTTGTTAGGTTCAAACGAAGTACCACCGGTACCGCCTGCTACGGAGCCTACTATTGAGCTAACGGTATTAAACGATTTAATTGCGTTAACCAATGAACTGGCCGATCCAACGGATAGTGCAATACCTCCAGCATTAATGGATAATGCTCAATCGGCTACGGGTGTATTAGACACGGCAATGAGTTCACTTATTATTGAGTCTGGTCGAAATGCCGAGTTGCTAGATAAGATGACTAATAACTACGATGAACTGATCCTTGGGTTAGAGGTACAGCTAGCAGATACTGCTGGTATTGATGAAATAGAGGCAATAGCGGAGTTTTCTCAACAGCAAACCCTATACAATACTTACTTGCAAATTACTGCACAAATGAGTAATAACTCTTTGTTTGATGCCATTTCAAGATAGACGCAACGATGAAACTACTGCTTGCGAGTAATTCCTCAACGAGTCTGGATGAATTTCTGAAGAAATTACCGGAAAAAATTGGCGAACCGATTAATATAAACCAAGATGTTGATAGTCCTGCTGTGGTTAATTCTGTAAGAGATTCATCGCAGGTTAATTCAAGCAATTGGTGGCAATCATTTTCTGAGCTTCAAACTACCTTTATTAATGATCTACCGTTGATATTGGTTACGAGCTTGTTGTTAACCGCCATGACATTTTTAATCTGGCGAAGGTATGAGGCTAAACGCTCTAAATTACGCTATTTAACGACCTTAACGTCGAAACATTATACGCCTGAGGTGTTTAAAATATTAGGTAAGCAATGTCATTTGTTGGCTTATCGTACGGGGTATGGCTTTGCGGTAATGACGCTAACCCTAGTGGATAAAAAGGTCTCTCGCAGAAAGCATGATGAGTTAGCGTTTTGTTTGGCGTCTTGTTTACGCGAAGATGACGTCATAGCCGACTATGGTAATGGCCATTTTAAGATTTTATTGCCGTATTTGGCCGAAGTAGTCGACTATGAAATAGTCTTATTCAGATTGCGCTCAAGGCTAATACGCACTTCTATTGGGGTCAGTAAAATTGTATACAGTACGGCGGTATTTCCTGATGGTGGCTCAACATTTAATCAAATGTTAAGGGCTTGCAGTAGATCTTTTAAGCCTTTATAGAGGGTATTAGTGAATAATTTTGTTTCAATAGCGCAATTGCAAGAAGATCATAAGCTTCAGATACAGCAGTTAAAAGCACAAATTAATGGGTTAGAGACGCAACTAACCCAACAGGGTGAAATCATCAAGCAGCAAGCTTTGGTTGATAGTGCGGGTCATTATCAACAACTACAAGATGAGGCCTTGCAAGCTCAGCGCGCACAACTTGAAACGGAGTTCCAGCTAAGTTTAACCGGTTTAGTTGAAAATGAACTGACCAGCAGAACCCAAATATTACAATCTAATATTCATGCTATTGAGAATGCATGGGCTGAATTGACTGAGCTGGTCTTTGAGCACTGCAGTGAAATTTGTTTACAGATCGTGAAAAAGATCACTTCAGAAGATAGCGCCATTAAATTGGATATCATTAAAAAGAGCTTATTAGATAGTATTTACCAACAAAAACTATCCGATGTTCAGCTAACCGTACATTTGAACCCTATGGATGCGGCTAAATTAAAGCCGGTTTGGGAGTCACAAAATATTATGGTTAAAACGACCGATTCATTGGCCTCTGGTGATGTGAAAGTATCGTCAGACACTGGAGTGCTCAGTGGTATTTTGGAAGAACGCGTAAAGCAAATCATGGATAGCATAAATGATGACCAAGCTCAATCTAGCTAATCAACAGTTTAAACATAAGTCTGGTCAGGCTTTAGCGCAATTACATGACTTGGATTTAACTTATCGCCCGGTAGGTAAACTTAAACGAGTGGTTGGCAGTATACTGGAAGCCTCAGGTTTATCCGTTAAAATTGGTCAGCACTGTACCATTACTCATGTTGATAACAGCAAAATTAAATGCATGGTTATTGGCTTTAACGGCAAAGATTGTTATTTAGCTCCTTTGCACCCCGTAGAGGGACTATGTGCTGGGCTTATCGTTGAACCTGACGACCATGCCAATAAAATCCCGGTAAGTTTTGCCTGTTTAGGTCGGGTATTTTCACCGTTAATGGTACCGATTGACGGGAAAGGCGATATTTATGATACGAGCCACTATCAACCACTAGAAGCGCACCCCATTAACCCCATGTCACGAAACCGGATCACTAAGAAGTTGAGTGTAGGGGTTAAAGTCATCGACAGTTTACTTACCATTGGACAAGGTCAGCGCATTGGTATTATGGCCGGCAGTGGGGTGGGTAAAAGTGTGCTTATGGGGATGATCACCAAATTTTGTGAAGCCGAAGTTATTGTTATTGGCTTAGTCGGTGAGCGTGGTCGAGAAATTAAAGAGTTTATTGAAGATTGTCTTGGTGATGTGGGATTACAAAAGTCCGTTGTTATTGCTTCTCCGGCCGATCAGCCTCCATTAATGAAAATACAAGCGGCTGTTGTAGCCACGAGCGTTGCTGAATACTTCAGAGACCAAGGTAAGCAAGTCTTATTATTTGTTGATTCATTAACCCGCTATGCGCAGGCTCAGAGGGATTTGGCATTAAGTATCGGTGAAGCGCCAGGGGCAAAAGGCTATCCACCTTCGGTGTTAAGTAAAGTTAATAATTTACTCGAACGAACTGGACCTGGTAGCTTAGGTCAAGGCGATATTACCGCATTTTATACGGTGCTTTCAGAAGGGGATGAGGTGAACGATCCTTTAATTGATAATGTTCGTTCCATTGTCGATGGGCACATCTTATTGTCTAGAGAAGTGGCCTCTTCGGGTATTTATCCTGCTGTAAATATTAACTACTCAGCAAGCCGTTTAATGAATCACCTAATATCCAAAGAGCATTTACAGTGCGCCATGGAATTTAAAAAATACTGGGCTTTATATGAACAAAATAAAGAATTACTTAGTATCGGTGCCTATCAAAAAGGCAATGATGCCGAGTTAGATAAAGCATTCGCTTTAATATCGAAACTTAGAGAGTTTGTAAGCCAGCAGTTTGACCAAAGCGTTAGCAGTGATGATTCTTTTATGCAATTAAGATCCATATTTCGTTAAGCATAACCGCACTAATATTATCGATAGAATTGAACGAATCAAAAGAACATCCAATCTTATTGTGTAACCAAAAATGAAAAACGCGCCTTAACAATTGTTTTATTGAAAATATGTTCCCCTGTGTAACACGGGGTTACATATTTTTACGCAATAACCTCATATCATCACAAAATATAATTACTATCTTCAACATATACAGCTCGAATGAATGTAGAAAACATAAAAATTTGGTTTACCAACCTTAGCCAACCTCATTTAATAAAAATCGCGGTTTTACTTGGTTTGAGCATTTCCCTAGCTGTTACCGTATTACTTTGGGCCACAAAAACAGAGTCGGCATTATTAATTTCAGGCCTAAAAGGTAGTGAGATTGCCGAAGTTACCAGTCTTATTGAACGCAACGGCATAACACCGCAAATCGAGCCATCTTCGGGTTCAATTATGGTACCTCCGGAGTCGGTGTATGAAATGCGTTTGAAAATCGCCGCAGCAGGCTACCCAAAGTCTCCCGTAGAAGGTTATGGTTTATTTGATAAACAACAACAAGGTGGCATGCTAAGTCGTAAAGATGATGATTTGCTGCAGCGCAGAGTATTAGAAGGTGAATTAGCCCGATCAATTTTAACCATTCGTGGCATTGAAAATGCCCGCGTACATCTGGTTATAGGTTCTAAAAATGGCCTTTTAAGAGATAAGGTTGAGTCAAAAGCCAGTGTTGTGATTGAGTCGACAGGTGGATTCACGTTAACCCAAGAGCAGGTATTAGCGATTGTTCATATGGTCTCTACCAGTGTGCAAGGATTGGACGCTGCCAAAGTGTCTGTCATTGACCACAAAGGTCGATTGTTATCGGCAAACCAGTCTGAGCAAAAAATGGTTGCCAATAAAAACCTCAATTATAAGCAAAAACTAGAACAGTTACTGAGCAAAAGAGTTGAAGATATGCTTGGCGTTGTGATGGGCGTTGAAAACGTAAAAGCGCAGGTTCATGCAGAAATTGATTTTAGTAAACGATCTGAACAATCTGAAAATTTCGATCCGGCAAGTCAAGTGGTTCGTAGCCAGCAAACGGCTAAAACCAATCAAACCGGCACCTCAAATGCTGTAGGCGGCAGTGCCAACAGCACCGAAGGCGCAGGCGGTGGCGGCAGTAAGAATAAAGCCGAAAACGAAACCAACGTTGTCAATTATGAAGTAGACAAAATGATTTCAACTCGCGAGTATGCGGGAGCGATGATTGAAAGGCTTACGGTATCGGTTGTTGTCAATGATCATAAGTTTTTAAACCCTGAAACCAATAAATTTGAATATCGACCGCTTGAAGATGCTGAGATCGAAAGGTTTATTGGATTGGCAAAAGCAAGTGTCGGCTTTAGTGATGCTCGCGGAGATGAAATGGTATTGGTTAATGCCAGCTTTGAGCGTGCCGATTACTTTGTTGATGCGACGACAGAGCAAACTGAAAATCTTGTCGATACCTTATTGCCGTACGTTAAATATTTGCTTGCTCTTGTCATTTTATTATTCACTTATCTATTGGTTATCAGACCGTTGTTAAGGGATATTTCAAAAGCTTCAGAGTCTAGTGATTCAGCAGCGGCGCTAGCCGAACCTGAGTTAGAAAATTATGACCCAACCGCCTTAGATAATCAGTCCGCTAATGTGAATTCGACGGGCAGTGATGCAAACTCATCACCTTTACCAGATGTTAACTCAGAAGAAAAAACGAAATCTTATGAAGAGTTGCATGGGGAATTGCTAGCTGCTGTTGAAAAAGATCTTAATTTAACCTCTGCGGTACTTAAAGAATGGTTAAATATGGAGCCATTAAATTTGGTGTTAAATGAGGATCTTACCAAGCTTGAAGAAGGTGAGGAAGAGGAACCTAATTATGCTAATCAAAATGCTATTGAACCTGCGAGGCCATAAAACATGCTAGTAACTGAAGGGGCGAAAAAAGCAGCCGTTTTACTGATGCTTTTAGGCAAAGATAAAGCAGAGAGTTTATTGCAAAATTTTGGCGAAGGAGAAATCGCTCAAATTAGTGATGCAATGAACCAAGTGGGCAGTTTAAGCAAATCAGATGCTGTCACGGTAATGAATGATTATTTAACACGGGTTGAAGAGTTGGCCCTACCAGGAGACGGTATTGGCTTTGGTGCTTCATTGTTAAATAACCGACAGACTCAGGGCGTTCAAGTGGATGCTCTGGACATGTTATCAACATTACCTACCGAAAAAGTTGTTGAGATCCTGGAACATGAACATGAGCAAGTGATTGCGGTCATTCTTGCTTATTTTGATGCGGAGCATGCTGCGGATTGTTTATTAAAATTTGAAAAAACGTTAAGGGATGAATTGGTACTTAGAATTTCAGCATTAACCAATTTGCAACCGCAACTTCTGGAAGAGATTAATGCCTCTTTAGGCTCAGTAGTAAGTGATGTGGCAACCAATAATGTTGCCTTCTCTGGCGCAGAGAAAATGGCTGACATCATTATGAATATGCCAAGAGATGAAGAGCGTAATGTCATGAATTCGCTTGATAACTCGCCGGATATGAAAGATAAAGTCTGTCAGTACTTCTTGAGCTTTGAAGAGTGTTCACAATACTCTGCTCGTGAAATGCTGATCATTTTAAAAGATTTTGATCGTGAAAAATTAGCGATGGCGTGTGCCAAAGAGCCAGAAGAGATTATTGAGAACTTCGTTAAGTCGATGAGTTCTAGGGCGCAAGCTGCCTTTAAAGATGAGTTGGTGTTAATAGCCGCTGAAGCCTCAACGGAATCAATTGAACTTGCACAACGCGATTTTATCTTCCACGTTAAAAACCTACTAAACAGTAAAAAAATTACTCGTAAAGGCAAGTAAATGTCAGAAACAAAGCATATTTTATCCACGTTAGCGGGCTATCATTATTTTCTAGAACTTTGGCATGAAAGCTTAAGTAGCGATAACGTAGAATACTTTGCTCAAGAGTCGCTATTGATGTCTTTGATTGAGCAACAAGATAAAGTGAGTGAGTTGGCAATAACCACAGAGCAGGCAATAATTCCGCAAGTGGCTGCTTTATTGGCTAAAGTGAAAGGCCAGTTATCCATCAATGAGCAACTCACCAATCAGAAATTAAGTACTGAGCAGGCAGGTACATTGTAATGTCAATAGAGCGTAAAAAGGTTATTGATTCAATCGCGAATTTCCAATTACAAGATAATGAATTCAAGCCAGAGCAGCCTGAACGTTTTGAAGAGCAAGCTGTGGAAGTTAATAACCCGGTTATTGATAACCCCATTGACCCTGCTTTCGCCCCAAAAACAACGCAATTTTTAACGGCCAATAATCCTAAGTTTCTTATTGTAATCGCTTTAGTTATTACGTTATGCATTTATGGCGTAGTGACTTCTATTTTTAACTCAAATAGTGTTGTTAAAGAAAATGGCAATGCCTCTGAGAGTTTCGAGATAAGTGCCTTAAAGAATGATGTCGCGCAGATGCAGCAAACCATGAATTCGGTGTTAGAAAAATTAGAAACCCTTTCGACTAAAGACACACTGAATCAACAAAAACAACAGCAAATTGATCTGCTGATTAATGACTTAAGCCTTAGTAACGGTGTGCAAGACAGCCGTTTTGCCGAACAGTTAGCAACGTTAACTGTGTGGCAAAAAGAATACCAAGCCAAGCAATTAACCTTACTTGAATCGCAAAAACGACAATTGGCCAATTTGTCTGTCGATATTGAGAAATTAAATAAAGACGCCGTTAGCCATAATTACGCGAATAAATTTATTAACTGGCAAGCCGATGTCGATACGATAAAGGAACAGCAAGTGCAAATAAACAATTTATTGCTGGCCTTGCAGAAAGAATACATTAAATTGAATCAGTATCAGATGCTTAATAAAACCCCATCTATTGCCAATCAAGGGGGGAGTAAATAACCATGAATGCCTTACAAATCTTAGTGGTTGAAGATAACCCTATTCAAAGTAAAATTGTTGAAAACCGTCTTAAACAATGTGGTGTGATTCATGTTGATGTGGCATGCGATGGTCAAGAAGCGCTTAACCTTTTGAAGGTTAAAACATTTGATTTAATGCTTATTGATGTGCTTATGGATGGCATGGATGGTATTACGTTGATTAATGAGCTTCATTATAACGACGTTAACGTGCCATTTTATATAACCTCTTCATTGAGTGCGGAGTCTTTATATTTTATAAATGAAATGGGCCGCCAATTTGAGTTACCTATTCTAGGGGTCTTACCAAAGCCTATCACCTTAGACGTGTTAAAACCGCTATTACAAAAGCTATTACCGGATGCCAAAAAACAAACTATAGATGTTCAGAAAAAGTATGCTTTTACTGACTTTATTTCACTAATGGATGAAAATCAGATTGAAGTGAGCTTTGGTGAAATTAAATCCATAAGAACCAATGAAGTTGATACGGTTACCATTAAATATAAGCTTGAAAAGGAAAACCGCCTGATCTCTTGGGCCGATGTGTTACTTCAAGAAGGACTTTCTGCAGCTGATCAGCAAGCGCAGGTCAAGGCATTTGAGCAGTTTACCGATTTAGCAATAGATGCCTTGCCTAGCGAAATAGAAGCAAGTGCTTTGCCTATTCTTTCTTTTAATGTTTCCGTTGGTTTATTAGAAAACTCTGCTTTTTTTGATATGATCAATCATTACTTCAATAAACGAAAAATCCCACATAATCGTATTGTACTGGAAGTTGATGAAATAGAACTCGTTAATGGGTATAAAGCCATTTTGCCAGGTATTACTCGAGCAAGAATACATGGTTACACGGTTGCTATTGGTAGCATTAAAAGAGGCTACCAGTCATTACTGACGATTCGTGAACTGCCGATATCTGAGATTCGATTAGACGAGGCGCTTATTGAGAATTGTGACCGAATCATCAGCAAAAATGTGCTTATCTCATCGTTGATCAAAATGGCAAAAATTGAGTCCATTAAATCTACTGCGGTTGGGGTAAACTCTTCAGAAGAACTATCAGTGTTGAAAAATTTATCTTGTGAGTATTACCGACTGAAGAGCAAGACGCCATGTTAATGCGGTTAAATCGCCGTCTGCAATAAAATTCACTTTTTATGTTACCTAAAGTGACAGTTTGCCATCCGTAAGATTGTTAAAGTTTGAAATGTAGTAGTAATCGGATTGTTTTCAATTGTAATTGTGGCTGTTGCTGTGGTTGTAAATGGGGACGAGGTGGTATTTAGGGATTTAAAAAAGTATGCAGCTTAGCAGTAAAACCGCACAGGTTAGTGACAATATTTTTACCAGTGATGATGCTGTTGAGGCACCCCAGTTAAATACTGGCATTAAACCCATTGAGCATGAACGCTTGCTAGAGAAAACGTCTCGAGTGTCTGTTGAACAGAGACAATATCAGCCTTTCAATTTTGACTCGCTTCCACAAATATCAGATATCGATATTCCCTTTTTTAATCGGTTATCGGATATGTTATCCGTCGTTTTTCCGCAAGTACTAAATGACAAATTTAATATTCAGGTTGAGATTGAGTCTTTAAAGAGCCAGGTTGTTTGCTACCGTTGCTTCAATGATGGCTTAGCAAGCGATAGCTTTGTTGTTCAATCACAGTGTTTAACTTGGAACACCAATTTTCTGATTAGTTTTTCACGAAAATTCATTAACAATGCAATGAATGAGTACTTGTCACTGGGGAGCTCATTATCGCAAAGCATGAGTCGAACGGTGCAATCAGATAAGCCACTTTCTCGAATGGGGCAACAATTTACCAAGTCGGTGTCTGAATGCTGCTTTGAAAGCATAAATCAAATTCTACAACCTCATTTATCGTTGAATATGCTAACCCGCTATGTTGAAAACAACATTGAAAAAGCGGTATTGGTTGAAGGGCGTGAAAAAGTCGTTGTGTGTAAATTAATGGCGCGCATTAAGGATCAGGCTCCAAGACCAATCTGTCTTGTTTTTCCATTAAGCACCATCACCCCTTATTTAGATGAATTGGATAAATTAGCGAACTTACTGGCGGGGCAACTTGATGATGAGACCATATTTTTACCAAAAGAACAGTTAAAGCAGATCCCGTTTGAATTGGTCGCCGCAACACCAGAAGAGCAAGTGCCATTACAACAAGTTACGCAAATGAAGGTAGGGGATATCATTCCGCTGCCTAATTTTAATCAGTTAGAAATGAAAATCATTGATGAGGTGATTTTTAAGGCATCACTAGGAAGTGACGGCGCTTATCATGCAGGGTTAATCACCCAAAAATGTACCTCAGACAATAACGATGTTAAATAGCAAAGGTTTCACATGTCGCAAGAATTAAATACAACAATTAGCCCTGAAGTCGCTTCTCAACTAGCGAACCCAGTTCAAGATAGCGAAGTAAACCCTATGCTGATGGGGTTACCGGTAACCTTGTCGGTTGAAGTAGGAAAATCGTTATTAAGTTTATCGGAAGTAAGTAATTTGACCATTGATTCGGTTGTCAAATTAGATAAAGCTTTAGCCGAACCTTTAAACGTAATGGTCAACAACAAGCTTGTTGCTAAAGCTGAGCTAGTGGTTGTTGAAAACCAATACGCAGCAAGAATTTTAGAGATCGTGGTGTAAATGACTCGAGTTTTATTGCTCTTACTGTTATTACTGCCACTATCGGCTTTTGCTCAGGATAGCTTGTCAGTACTGACCGTAACGGATGCGCAAGGAACACAGGATTATAGTGTTAATATAAAAATATTAGCATTAATGACCTTGCTAGGTGCACTCCCTGCGTTATTAATGGTAATGACCCCGTTTACCCGCATTATTATTGTGTTGGCGCTGTTAAGGCAAGCACTCGGTACACAACAAACACCATCAAATCAAATTTTATTAGGGTTGGCGCTCATATTAACGTTTTTTATTATGACGCCGGTGGTTGAAAAAATTGATGTCCAAGCCTGGCAACCGTTGCAGGCTGAACAGATAACCGATAAAGAAGCATTTACCTTGGCCATGGAGCCGATAAGGGAGTTTATGCTTTCTCAGGTCTACCTAGAAGATCTGGAAACCTTTGCTTCTTTTTTAGATAAAGACATTAGCGTTGTTAACGACAAAGACATTCCTTTTTCGATTTTAATGCCGGCCTTTTTAACCAGTGAATTAAAAATTGGCTTTGTCACCGGTTTAATGATTTTTATACCGTTTCTGATAATTGATTTATTGGTCGCCAGTATTCTAATGGGTCTTGGTATGATGATGATGCCACCGGCTATGGTTTCGTTACCTATGAAGCTCCTAGTGTTTATTGCTATAGACGGTTGGACACTGATTTCCGACACCCTAGTTAGAGGCTTTATTATATGAGCCTTTTATCAAAAATATTTGACCTTACCAATGAGGCATTAAGTGTCGCCATTTGGGTTGCAGGTCCTTTACTTGGTGGTATTTTAATTTCTGGCTTAGTTGTCGGGATTTTACAAGCCGCTACCCACATTAATGATCCCGTGTTGGGTTTTGTACCCAAACTGGTTTTTATGACCATTGCATTAAGTTTATTTGGCTCTACTTTGTTATTTCTAATAACTGAATTTGCCGAAACTGCCTTTGCAATGGCAGCTCAAGTAAAACGTTAGAAGAGAAGAATCGTGCAGATAATTAGAATTGTAGCAGACTCAAAAAAAGCCGCCATAGCGCAAGCGTCTGAAAAGTTGGGCCCAAAAGGCATTATATTATCGCAACGTCTAACCGAAGATGGCTACGAAGTGGTTGCTGCGATTAATAGCTCGCAAGTGCCCGCTGTGGCTGAGCAAGATGCACCCATTGATGATGAGATGCCTCAACAGCTTAGCAGTTTGCATGAGCAAATGAGTGATTTAAAAAGTTTGCTTGAAACCCAAAACAAGGTACATGGTTGGAATAAAAAATATACTTCTGATCCTAAAGAGCTAGCGTTATTAAAGCATTTGTTAAAACAGGGGTTTCCAATAAATTTGGTTAAGCAAACCCTTAATGATATTAAACAGGCTAGAGAAGAGTTTAGTGAAGAAGTCGCTGAGTCTATTATTTTAAATCAGGTCATTACCGCACCATGGAATCTGCAAAATAATGGTGGTTGGTTAATGCTGATAGGGCCAACAGGGGTTGGCAAAACAACGACCTTGGCTAAAATTGCTTATCACTATGTGCTTGAGCATTCCGCTGATGATGTTGCCGTTATTTCTACCGATAATTACCGTGTTGGTGCCATTGAACAACTTCGAATTTATATGAAAACTTTAGGGGTAGACTATTTTGTTAGTAAAAATAGCACCCAAATAGAAGAACTGGTATATCAGTTAGCCGATCGTAAGATCGTGTTAGTGGATACGGCGGGTATGAGCCAAAAAGACATCGAATTGGTTCGCCAGGTTAAGATGTTAAGTTCAAAAATCAAAGACGTTAAAACCCTACTGACCGTTTCTGCCGCTTCGCAGCGTTTTGTTATTGATGATACGTTTGCGGCCTTATCGGATATTGATATTCATGGTTGTATCTTAACTAAAACGGATGAAACATCGTCGCTGGGGCAAGCAATCGCCGCATTGATTGAACACGAAATACCGCTTCGTTATATTTCTAATGGTCAGCGTGTCCCGGAAGATTTAAAAATAGCCCGTGCCAGTTACTTAAAAGAATTGATGTCAGAAATGTCCGCAAGAAGACAAGGTATCGAATATGACGAAGATATCTTAGCGAGTGTTTTCTCCCAAGCTGAGGATTAACAATGAACTACGCACAATATCAAAATTATGGTAACGAAGTGGTTAAAAAGAAAAACCACCCTCATCATGATATTGGCCAATATTTTGATGTTGTTGGCCGAATTTGTGCGCAGTTTTTTAATCGTTTACCCAGTAATATTGAACCCGATGATGTGGTGCAAATAGGGACGTTGGCGTTGCTGGAGTTGCAGCAAAAATATCAGCAAGAAAACAAAGAGCTAAATGAAGGCATTGTGGTTTTGCGGGTGCGTGGGGCGATTATCGATTCAATGCGCAGCAATGACTGGATGCCGCGTAAAACCATTGCCAATAAAACCAAGTTGGTTAAAGCTTATAACGCGCTTTGTCAGTCTTTGCTTAGAGAGCCAAGTGCCGACGAAATGGCGGAATACCTAGAAATAACCGTTGAAGAATATCATCAGCAGCAAATGGAATTGAGCCAAACCAGTTTGTACTCGCTTGATGAAATCTTAGACGAGAATGGGTCGTTTATCTGCGACTCTAGTCAAGAACTACCTGAGCATAAACTTGAAAAACAACAGTTAACGCAACTGATCAAAGAAGCGATTGTTGAGTTAAATGAAAAAGAGCAAATTTTTGTTACCTTGTTTTATCAGGAGTTTATGAGTCAAAAAGAAATCGCCTTGATTTTAGAGTGTAGTGAAGCGTCGGTCAGCCGTATCCATGGCAAGGTGTTAATTCGTTTAGCGGCCAAACTGCAAGCTTCAGACAATGGTTGTTAATTTCGATTTATCTTTTCTTGAGAGCATTATTTACGCCTTCTTTTTTGCGTTAGTCCGTTGCTCTATCTTTATTACTACCTTGCCCCTTGTCGGCAGTAAAAGCTTGCCTGGCACCATCAAAGTCTTGTTTATTTTTATTTTAAGCTTAGTCGGTGGCTTTATTATTCAGCCCGAATTAGGCAGCATTATGCGTGAACATTCGGTGTTATCCATAACCGCATCGCAAGTGTTAATCGGCTTAATCATGGGCTTTATCTTTAGGCTGGTTTTCGAGATGTTTGAGCTGGCAGGGCGACTAATATCCATGGCCTCCGGCTTTGGTTTTGCCGATCAGCCTGGCTTTGCTAGCAACCAAAAGAATTCAATGATTGGTTCGTTGTTGTATATTTTTATTTCGTTGGTGTTTATCGCCTCTGACGGCATCAATTTGTTTGTTTCAACCGTTTTCGAGAGTTTCTTTTTAATTCACATTCCTTGGAGTGAGTCTTTACAGCGCTTATTTCCCGATGTTATTAGCTGGATGGCAGGCATGTTCATTCAGGGGATGATGCTTGGTTTGCCTGTCGTTAGCGCCGTTTGGGGATGTACGTTAATGCTTTCCGTTCTTAACAAAGCGGCACCCGCTTTACAGGTTATTTCGGTAGGTTTCCCATTGTATATCGTTTGCGCCATCTATTTTTTGTGGTTAACAAACCCGGCACGAAATAATGATGCGATTGATCTTTTTGAGTCGATGCACTCTTTAATTTTTATCACATTAAGGGGGCTCAGTGTCTGAAGAGCCGGATAAAGAAGATCGCACGGAAGACCCCTCCGAGCGAAAAATTAAAAAATCAAAAGAAGATGGTCAGGTCGCCCGTTCAAAAGACTTTACCAATTTTTTAGGGATGATTTCCTTACTTATTTTTGCATTATTTATTTTTTCGCAAGTGTTTAACAATATGAGTGCCAGTGCCCACAAGCACTTCGTAAATATTGACAGTAGAGCCTCAATGCCTAGGCTTTTCTCGCAAATTGGTGAGATGTTTTGGGATGTATTTTTAAATATTGGACTCGTGCTGATTATTCCTACGATTTTTGCCGTTGCCGGTAATTTACTTATCGGCGGTTGGATTTTTGCTACCAAGCGTATCGAACCTAAGGCGAGCAATATTAACCCAATAAGCGGCCTTAAGCAGATGTTTGGTAAGGAGTCGCTGGTTGAGTTTCTTAAATCGTTAATTATTGTTGTTGCGATGGGCAGTAGTTTATTTGCCCTGTTTAGTTATTCGCCTGACTTTTTAAAAATTCATTACACCGAACTTGAACAGCAGCTTGTTCAACTTGCCGGTAATTTTATGCTTATTATCATCGCGGCTATTTTTACCATGTTGTTTGTTGCGGGCATTGATATTCCGTTTCAGATAATTTCGGCGAAAGACAAGCTTAAAATGACCCTTAAAGAGGTTAAAGATGAGAATAAAGAAACGCAGGGTAACCCTGAAATTAAAGGCAAATTAAAGCAGTTACAGCGACAACGAGCGAATGCCCGAATGATGTCTGAAATACCCAATGCGGACATTGTGATAACCAACCCGGATCATTATGCCGTTTGTCTTAAATACAAAAAAGACAGCATGGCCGCACCCGTTGTGGTGGCAATGGGTATTGATTTAGTCGCATTTAAAATTAAAGACATTGCCTATGAGCATAAACTGGTTGTTTTGCAATCACCCAAGTTGGCGCGAACTTTATATTTCCATAGTGAAATCGACCAGGTTATTCCCGCAGAGTTGTTTCCTGCAGTGGCCAGGGTGTTTGGCTTTATAAGAACCTTAACCAAGCTCCAAAAGAAGAATCAAAACTTAGTGTATACCGATGTTGATATACCAAAAGGAATGAGAGACCGGTAAGCGAAGGAGTAGAATATGACCAATAAATTTATTCGAATAGCCCAATTGCTAGAGAAAAAGCATAAAGCCACCTTAGCCGAGTTACAAAGACAGGATAACAGCCTGTTAGAGCAACTTGATCAGGTAGATATGCTAAACAAGCATAGCCAAACCATAGTGAACTTCTCGCCAGATGAAGAGGTGGCCGCGATTGATTTTAAGCAAGCTATGTATTACCGAGAAAACCTAAATACCTTACTCGTCGCGCAATACAGAGAAATTTCGGACCAACGTAAAAGCATTCGTGGCAAAGAGCAAGAAACCCAAAAACAACTACAAAATACGGCCATACTCTCCAAGCTAGGAGAAAAGCAAACGGTAAACGAGAATCAAGTCAGAGAGACGAAAGAACTGGATGAATTAAATGCCAGTGTCTTACTAAGAAAGCCTCAAAATGGCTTTTGGGGATAGCATAATCAAACCTTGTATTACTCTTCGTCCATCACGTCCTACTCGTCATACACGTCCTATTCGTCATGCCGGACGAGCCTAAGGCGAGTTCCGGTATCTCATAAGCCATAAAGCAAGATTTATTTGACTGACATTGTATGGATAAAAACGTGCTTATTTATCCTCGTATTACTTATCATACACGTCCTCCCCGTCATGCCGGGCGAGCCTAAGGCGAGTTCCGGTATCTCATAAGCCATTAAACAATATTTATTTGACTAACATTGTAAGGGTAAAGCACGTACTGAATTACCCAACTTTATGGTGAATCGAAAAGAAGGACGAAAGCCAATAAGAATAGAAGAAAGGCTTTTAAGAAGCAGGCTTTTGCAAGTTCAACTTGAACGATAAAATATCATTTTGCTGAATTATGCTTTTACTGTGCACTGGCGTAAATAAATTAAATAACTCATTATTCTGGCGAATAATATCATCAATATAAAAGATAGACTTTTGATGCGCGCTATCAAGCTTATTAATGCGTGTATCATAACGTTGTAGGTAATAGCCTTCTTGTTCTACTAGCGATATGTAATCGTCTTTCCATTGCTTATATACGTCTTCTGAAGCGGTATTAACCTCAGCTGTCTGGCTATTCTTTTTTTGCTGTAACGTAATAAGGTGTTCGTCTAACGTTTGAGTAGAATCATTAACCTGATTATTAAGGTTATTAGAAAGCTGTTCTATCTTTTTACTGGTTTCTTTTAACTCTGCCAGCGTGCTCGATAATTGCTCATACTCTTGCTGTGAAATCTGTTCAGAGCTTGAATGGCTATTTAGCACACTGGTGTATAACCCGATGCCAATAAGAACACACAAGCCAATAACAGCTACCATTCTGCTACGAGTATGTAGGAATGCCTTCATGGAGGTTATCGAGCCATACTGGAATAGAGTGAAAAGTTATTATCGATTTTATTCGGTGAGTTAGATTGCAAGTCGCCATTGAGTAATTCAACTAAAGAAGACACTTTCGTTAACTGTTTATCAATTTCTTTTATAACAGCTAAGTGACTGCGATCAAATTGGTCTAATTGGTAGGAATTGAGTAAATCAAGAGAGTTGTGTAACTCAAGTAAAATCGACTCAAGCTCAGTTGGTTCAATGGTGGTGATCATTAACTGATTTTTCCATTGTTGCAACTGAGATAAAAATTGTTCTAGTAAATCATTTAATACGGGGTTATTCATTAACTACATCGCAAACGGCTATTCATTTAACTCTGTGCTAATGATATTACCGGCAATGGTGTCTAAATCCATATTCAATGTGCCATTAGCAATTTGTGCTTTAAGCTGGGCGACTCTGTCCATGTCAACTGTGTTGGCGCGCTCTGATATTTTATCAAATGCGGTTGTAATATCGTCAGATAATGTAATGTCTACAACTTTAGCTTGTTGGCCAGTTGCTTGTTCTTCGACTTTACCACCTTGTTTACCGTCAAGATTATTATCTGTTTTTACCGGTGATACAGGTGATGGTTTCGAAACATTAGATACATTATTGATGTTGATAACCATGGGATGCCCCTTAATAATTGAAAGGATTATATCGTTAATTCCTTTCGTGTTCGATAGCTGTTACAAAATAAAAGTTACTCTGTATATGCTTTATATAGCGACCTGGGTAAAAATTAATTTCAGATTATTTTAAATTAATTTTTTCTAGGCTAAAAATTAGAGTGAATAATATTTTAAGTTGATGCTATTTAAGACAATATTAAAAAATTGTAGATTAAACAACCTAAAAGTTATTAATTAAAAGTACTTACCCTAAATAAAAACGCACCCTAAGTAGAGTGCGTTTCAATCTGGGGGCTTGGTTAACGATTAACGTAATAATTGTTCTACGTTAGACGTTTGCGAGTTTGCTTGTTGTAGCATGGCAATGCCGGCATTTTGAAGAACTTTAGCACGTGCTAAGTTAGTTGTTTCTTTAGCGAAATCTGCATCTTCAATTTGAGAGCGAGCTGCTGCTGTATTAGTAGAAGTTACTTCTAATGCTGCTACTGAAAAGTCTAATCGATTTGTTTGGGCACCAAATGTGGTTCTGGCACCTGTTATTGCCGTTAAAGCAGTTTTTAACTTCCCTTGTTCGGTGGCCGCATTTGCGCTGGATGTGATGTCACCTATAGCTGCACCTAAAAGCGTGTCAGCTGTCATATCTACAGCTGTAACTACTAACTTGTCTGCAGCTGCTTCACCTGTTTTGATATCAACCGTTGCTGAAGTTGGAGTTCCGGCTATTAATTTAATACCATTGAATTCAGTGTTTTCAGCAACTCGGTCAATTTCAGCACCTAATTGTGTATATTCCTTATTAAGTAAGCCAAGATCAGTCGCATTATAAGTACCATTTTGTGCTTGAACAGAAAGTTCATGCATGCGTAAAGTCATGTTTTCTATTTCACTTGCAGCACCATCAACAGTTGCTAAAAGATTAATTCCATCTTTTGCATTGTTAATACCTTGTTCTAATGAATCGATCTGACGAGTCATATTTGTTGAAATCGCTTTTCCTGCTGCATTATCTGCAGCTGAATTGATTTCTTTACCAGTAGATAAACGCTCCATAGAGGTTTTCAAACTGTCACCCGATTTGTTTAATGCGGATGCTGTAGTTAGTGCTGATACATTAGTGTTGATTACTAAACCCATTGTTGTTCTCCTGAATGGTTTGGCTTTTTAATTTGTTTGGCTTAAAAAGCCAAATCGTATCTGTGATACTTAAAATAGCGACAGCAAAATTGATATCTTTCAAATTTTTTATTATTTTATTTAATGTAGATAAAATAATACTCATTTGATGCTCTCGGTTTTAATAGATTGGATAATATGTTTAATAACTTTAGGTGAAAAAAATGCACTCCTGAGGAAGTGCATTACAAGTCAATGTTAAACTTTACTTATTAACGTAATAATTGTTCTACGTTTGAAGTTTGAGAGTTTGCTTGTTGAAGCATAGCTATTCCTGCATTTTGCAATACTTTGGCACGTGCTAAATTGGTTGTCTCTTTAGCAAAGTCTGCATCTTCAATTTGTGATCGAGCAGCAGAAGTATTTGTAGAAGTTACTTCTAACGCAGCAACTGAAAAGTCTAAACGGTTTGTTTGGGCACCAAATGTGGTTCTAGCCGTTGTAATTGTGGTTAAAGCTGCTTTTAACTCAGCTTGAGCGGCAGCACCGTTCCCTGATTTAACATCTCCTGTTATCGTCAGACCCGCAGCAGTTAAGTTCTGCGCTGTAACATCTAATTTGTCAGTAGCACCTTCACCAATTTTAATTTCAACTGTTGCAGCTGTTGGAGAGGCAGCAATTAATTTTATTCCATTAAATTCTGTATTGTCAGCTACACGAGTGATCTCGGTTTTTAATTCTTGAAATTCTTTGTCTAACAAATCCAAGTCAGTCGTGCTGTAGGTTCCATTTTGAGATTGAACCGATAATTCATGCATTCTTAGAGCCATGTTTTCGATTTCACTGGCTGCGCCATCTAGAGTTGCCAATAAATTAATACCGTCTTTTGCATTATTGATACCTTGCTCTAAGGAATCAATTTGTCGTGTCATGTTGGTCGAAATTGCTTTACCTGCAGCGTTATCAGCAGCTGAGTTAATTTCTTTACCAGTAGATAAACGCTCCATTGAGGTTTTTAAGCTATCGCCTGATTTGTTTAATGCCGCTGCTGTTGTAAGCGCAGATACGTTAGTGTTAATTACTAAACCCATTGTATTCTCCTAAATGGTTTGGCTTTTTATTGTGCTTGGCTTAAAAAGCCAAATTCATCTGTGTTACTTTAATTAGCGACGGGAAAGAAAATGAATTTCAAAAAAATAATATTTTATTTTTAGTGAATTATTAATTGGTGTTGTGGTGTAATGTCTTTTCATTCTATTTTTTAGTTTATTGCATTTATTGAATTTGTTTTTATAGGGAAATTATTTATGTCTGATGCCAAGTTATCTGCTTTTTGGGCGACGTTTGATGGTGATAAAGATACCGCTATTGAGGTGTCTGAAATGTTTTGCGGTTATTCGGTAGAGCTATTCTCTAATATAGAACAGGCCATTACCCAAGGCGATGTTGATGCGACTTTGCTGCATTTGCACAGTCTTAAAGGTACCTTAGCTTACTTGGGGTTTGGTGATGAAACCGATGAGGCTAGGGCATTGGAACAGCAAATAAATAATGATGGTTTATCGTCTTTAACTCAAGGGTATGCTGCATTTAAAGGGAATGTGGAAAAGCTGGTCGAGCTATTAAAAACTCATGTTTTAACAAAGTAATTTCTATTCGATACTAATACCGAAAATTGCCACGGGTCGAGTTTTTATTTTTGCACAGCTCTGCTTTTTTAAGTGTGCTTTTTTATGTTGGCAGAGCGAGTTAATTTAGATATTTGCTCTGCAGTTTGTAGCCTTTTGAGCGAACCGTGATGATCACGTTTTTGTTTAATCCTGCCGTCGTTAACTTCTTTTTTATTCTTGATATGGTTAAATCAATTCCTCTGGACACACCATCGTATTCGATGCCTTTTAATGATTTATAAATATGATCGCGGCTTAATAACGTGTTTTTATGAATAAGAAAAAAATACAGTAGTTCGTATTCATGTTGGGTTAATTCGATGACTTGATGCTTATATTGGCAAATATGCTCACGCTTATTAAAAGTGAAGTCACCTATGCTGAAGTTCACTTTTGATTTTGCATCTACTTGATTATTTAACAGTCGCTCAATTCGGGAGTAAATCACCTCAAAAGGTCGGTTTTTTAAAATAAACTCAGCAGCGCCCATGCCAATGCCTTTAATTTCGATTTCTGGCGTTTCATCTGCGGTTAAAAATACAATTGGGCCTTGGTAGTGGGGCTGCAACTGTTCAAACACATCAAAACCAGATGATTTAGGTAGTTTAATATCTAATAAAATGCACGTTGGCAGGTGCCTAATAACAATTCTCTCCACCACATCGGCCGTGAAAGCTTGATGCACAACATAGCCTTTTGCCTCAAATTGGCGTTTGAGTGCTAAGGAAATAACCTTATCGTCTTCAACGATTAAAATGCTTTTATTAATGTTGTTCTTAATGCCATTATCTTGGCCTTTGGTTAAGTGATTTGGCATGCTCATTATTATCTATTGTGCTTTATGCTAAGTTAAACTATATATCCTTGCTTATATTATGGCGGCAATTAAGTCATTGGGTTTAAATGGCTTATTTAAAAAGTCATTCATGCCCAGTTTTAAGCACTCTTGTTCTGCCTGGGCTTTTATATCGGCGGTTAAGCCAATAATCTTTATGTCATTCCACTTGTGCTGTTGGCGGATCAGTCTGGTTGCTTCATAACCATCCATTTTCGGCATGTGCAAGTCCATTAAAATCGCATCATAGCTTTTTTGCTCCATTTGTTTAATGACTTCTAGGCCATTCTCGGCCACATCGACAGTGGCGTTTAACTTATTGAGCATTTTTTTTGCCACTAACTGGTTTATTTTTACATCTTCAGCCAATAATACCCTAAGCCCAGTTAAATCTTGGTTTAACCAAACGCTTTCAGTTGGTAGCGTTTCTGTTTGTGGTGAATGTTCTGAGGCTGGGCTGAGTGATAAAGAGCTTTGTGGTACAGGGCTTTTTGATACAGAGTGTAATGCCTTTAGCAATTCATCAGGAAGCGCCGGTAAAGCCAAATAACGGTCTTTTTCTTTGTTGAGTTCAGGGATTATGCTTTGTTCTTGCGAGCAGTAGATTATGCGACTTTTTAACTTGTTTAAAGCGATCTGTTGTTTGTTCGTTAATGTTTGCTTATCACCTAATAAAGCAATAATAAGGTTTTGAGGACCTTGTTTTTTCAGCGTATTCTGTGCTGAATGCTTTGTTATTATTTCCGTTATTGGTAAAGCACAAACCTCACACCCTAATTGCTTTAATGAATTTACCATGTAAAGTTTTTGCAACTCATTGGTATTTTCTGGGGCATAGGCTAAATCAATTACCGTGGGTGTTTTTATCGACAAATCATTAAACGAATTTGTTGTTTGTGTCTCAAGCACCAACCTTAAACAACATTCGGTTCCTTTGCTTAATTCGCTGGTTAATTTGATATCACCTTGCATGCATTGGGCAAGCTTTTTACTGATGCTTAAGCCTAAGCCCGTACCGCCCACTTTTCGTGTTGTTGAATTATCCGCTTGATTAAAGGGACTAAACACCTGTACTTGCTGCTCTTCTGTCATTCCCACACCGCTGTCTTTGATACAAAAATGGATGTGTTGTTGTTTATTAATGGTTGAAAGAAAGACATTGATGGATACATGCCCTTGGTCAGTAAACTTAATGGCATTACTTAATAAATTCAGTAATATTTGCAGAAGACGATCACCATCAATATTGATATGTTGAGGTACGTCAGGTGCTATGTTGCAGACAAAGGTTAAATGTTTTTGGCTGGCAGGTAAAAGAGTCAGGTTAATTACCTTTCTTAATAGCTTGGCTAAATTAGTATCTTTTTTTACAAAAGACAGTTTGCCCGCTTCAATCTTAGACCAATCCAAAATGTCATTAATAACAAACAACAAAGCATTAGATGACTCGATAAGCTTAGTAACATATTCCTTCTGGCTGTTATTTAAAGGGGTGGTTAAAAGTAACTCTTGTAAACCCATCATTCCGTTCAATGGGGTTCGAATTTCATGGCTCATATTTGCCAAAAAATCACTTTTGGCATTGTTGGCAGATTCGGCTTTTTGCTTCAAAAGCGCAGATTGTTCAAGTTGGCTATTAAGTGATTTTATGTAGGCATCCGTTCTAAAGAATAGTGCCCTAAAATTGTTGGCTAAGCTCTTTAACTCAGTAATCGGCGTAACAAGTTTGTCTTCATCTATGTGTTCAGCGCTTAACTGATTGTGCGTATATTTAGTGACTAGGGTATTGAGTTTAACCAAAGGTCTAGCGATTTGCTTATACGCCACATAACAGCAGATGATTATCAAAAAAATCAGTATTGTTCGGCTCAACGTTAATAAATTTCGATAATGCGTTAAGCCATTATTAAGTTGCTCGATTTGTTTGTCCATACGCTTAATTAGCATGCTAGTAAGCTGGTCAGTTAGGTTATTAAATTCATTGGTCAATGACTCATAACGCTGGCTGTGAAGTAACTTTATCGCTTCTTGCTGAGTAGGTAAGACGGCTGGGGCGTTTTCAATGAGCATAAAAGCTTGTTTTTCAATACTATAAAGAAGGTTTGAGGCTTTTATAGATTGCTGTAAAACGATAATTTCTTTAAAGGTAAAATTTTTGCTGTTTATTGACTCACGTTTGAATGTTATTTGAGCATGGTTTTTCGGGATCTTTATTCTCGTTTCTTTTTGAAATGCTTGAGAGGCTAAATCGGTACTATCTACGGATTCTTCACTTGGCAGTTCAGCCAATAAATTAATGTATTCATCTCGATATTTTATCTGTTGAGTTGATACGTAACTACGAGCTAAATGGGTTAGCGAGTTAGAGTTGTTCTGGTAATGTTCAGAAAAATGAACCACATTGCTTTTGTGAATTTGTTGTTGTGAAATTTCGGTGGCTATATTGTTTGAATGCAATATTAAGGCAAGAGATACCGCTATGACGACCAACATCAGAAACAAGTAACAATAAAAATAATTTTTTAGCTTCACAATACTACATAAAAGGGTGAGGATATTAGGGCGATTATAATGACAAAAGGTAAAACTATCCATTCATTTTATTGGGAATAGCGCCGGTAATTTGCCGCTTATAGCCCTTTGCTGTAAGAGTTGCGCTGAAATGATGTTTTTCGTTTTAGAAGTGTTGTTAATCCTCGATTAAGGCGGTAAAGTGTTGAAAGTATATGTTGATGGCTTAAGCATTAATTTGAGGTAGTATTTAATGGAGCATAACAAAGTGTCCAATAAAAAAGTTTTGTTCACTTTATTTTCAGTACTACTTACTTATTTTGTTATTGAAGTAGTGAATATACATCACTTTAAACAAACAAAAAATTTAGCAAAAAACAATTTTCAAAATGCAATAAAAGTTAGTCAGGCAACATTAGAGATTGAATATCGTTTATCGGCGATAAGAAACATCTTAACTTCCGGTGGTAAGCCCTTTCCTTTAGCACCTAACTTGATGCGTGATTTAAATCATCATGAACAAGAAATTATTAGCCAACTTGAGTTTATTTATCAAAATTTTGAAGGCGACAAGCAACGTTTTGTCGAGGTATATCAAAATTTATCGCTATGGTTTCCTTTATACCCCAACTCTGAAATTAAGCTCATTTCGGTTAATCAATCCTTACCTGAAGATACTTGGTTAAAAACCGCGAGCATTTTATCTAAAATTCAACAGACAGAAAATGATGTGTTGCATTTTCATCGTTTGGTGAATAAACAAGCCGAGCAAAATTCTTTATTGTTATTTGAGTATAAAAATACTCAAAATACACTCTACAACGTTAAGTTAGGCTTTCTCTTGCTGATTTTTAGTTTGTTATTGCTTTATGTGATTAATACCAAAAAAGCACAAACAAAGCAGAAACGGTTAGCAAGGTTACTCGAGCAAAATGTTATGATTGCCAAGGTTTTTCCTGATGGTAAGGTGATTTCGGTAAGTCAGGCATTATGTCATTACCTAGGGGCAGAAGAGCAGGATATAATTGGCAAGCAACTAAACTTTTTTGATAACTCTGATCAGCAAGATACTACGTATGCGAAGATTTCGACTATAACCAAAGCCGGAAAAGCCTGGGAAGGTCAGTTAAAAAGAAAAAGCGAATTAGGTGAACACCAATGGTTCTACTCAAAGTTGCTACCGAATTTCTCTGAAGATTTTAAAATCAAAAGCTATACCAACATAATTGTCGATACCACCAATAACCACATAGCAGAGCTAGACCCCCTAACCGAAATAGGGAATAAGAAAAGCTTTGAATCATCCATTTCTAAAACCCTCAGAACCAGCTTAGATTTAAAAATCGATACATGCGTTGGGTTAATTGATATTAACCAATTTAATCACTATATCGACCAATATGGGCAAGCAAATGCCGATTCAGTGCTGCATAAGTTAGCATGCTTATATCAACAATTAATTAAAGGCAGTCGTTATGAGGTATTTAGGTTAGGTGGTGACGTATTTGCGTTTATTCTAAAAGATGTTGATAGAGCACAAGCGTCTATGTTTTTTGACAAGCTTAAGCGTTCAGTTGAAGACTTACAAATTGCCCACAAAGGCAATGCGAAGGGGAAATACCTGACGGTATCTTTTGGTATGGCTCATACAACGAGTAAGAAAGGCCTAAACAAAGAAGATCTTTATTTACGAGCCAAAAAATCGTTAGATGTTGCCAAGCTTAGCGGCAGTTAAACGGTATGCTTTTCCTATTCAGTAAATGAAACAAGAAATAAAAAAGGCTATGAATCGTCATAGCCTTGTTCGTTAGTGGATAAACCTAATTACCAGCCTTCTACACCACTCATGTCTGGTAGCTCATGAGCAATACCTTTGTGACAATCAATACAGGTTTTTTCACCGCTAGCAAGTGAGGTTGAGTGTTGCTTAGACGCTCGGCCACTTTGTGCGGTAAAGTCCATGTAATCAAAGTCGTGACAGTTTCGACATTCTAATGAGTTATTGGCTTTTAGCCTTGCCCATTCATGCTCGGCAAGCTCTCGACGTTTACTTTCAAACTTTTCACGCGTGTTGATGGTACCAAAGATTTTTCCCCAGACTTCTTTAGAAGCCTGCATTTTGCGTGCTATCTTGTCGGTCCATTTATGTGGAACATGACAGTCTGGACACGTTGCTCGAACCCCTGAACGGTTACTGAAATGAATCGTTGTTTTCAACTCTTCATATACATTGTTTTCCATTTCATGACAGCTAATACAAAACTCTTCCGTGTTACTTACTTCTAGGGCGGTGTTAAAACCACCCCAAAAGATCACACCAGCGATAAAGCCACCGAGTGTTAAAAAGCCTAGGCTATAATGGACACTCGGTTTAGCAATCGTTTTCCAGGCATTTATAATTAAATTTTTCATAAACACTACCTTAATGCTTAGCTGGAGTCTTATCTTTCGACATTAATATGGTATTCATATCGACAAACGTGTTTTCGACTAATGGTTTGGCGTTTTCTTGAGTCACATGACATTGACTACAAAAGTAACGTCTTGGTGATACTTCCGCCAAAAAGTTGCCATCACGATCCATAAAGTGGGTCACACTAACCATAGGGGCTTGTGATTCTTCAGTACGATTACGAGAATGACAAGAAACACATTTATTAACCTTTAAGTCCACTTCATAATCACGAATGGTATGAGGGATTAATGGCGGCTGCATAGGGTAATTTCGCTTTTGCTTAATGTCACTATTAACAACCTTGGTCATTTTTTTCGGTTCTTTTTGAGAATCGATAGGCGTATTTTGACGCAGCGTTGCGATATCATTTTCACCACTAAAAGAGCTTGCGGATGTTAATAATACACTTGCTGAGAATAATGCGATTAATATTTTTTTCATTGCTATTCTCCTACACTTTCTCAATTTTGATAGCACATTTTTTATAGTCCGTTTCTTTCGAAAGCGGGTCGGTTGCATCGAGCGTTACCTTGTTTACAAGTCGGCTGGCGTCAAACCAAGGCATAAAGACTAAGCCTTTAGGTGGCTTATTACGACCGCGAGTTTCAACACGGGTTTGTACTTCACCACGTCTAGACGTTAGCTTAACAAGATCGCCTCGGCGTAACTTGCGTTGTCTGGCGTCATCAGGGTGCATATACACAACAGCATCAGGCATTGATTTATGCAGTTCAGGTACACGACGTGTCATTGAGCCTGAATGCCAGTGTTCCAACACTCGACCGGTAGATAACCATAAGTCGTATTCTTCATCTGGTGATTCTGCCGCTGGTTCGTAAGGAAGGGCAAATATGTTTGCTCTGCCATCTTTGTTACCGTAGAAGTCCCAACCAGAGCCTGGTTTGGCGTATGGATCGGAGCCTTCTTTAAAGCGCCATAATGTTTCTTTCCCATTAACCACCGGCCAACGTAAACCGCGTTCCTGATGGTAACGATCGTATGGGGCTAAGTCATGGGCATGACCACGGCCAAAGGAAGCGTACTCTTCAAATAAGCCTTTTTGAATGTAGAAGCCAAAATCTCGTGATTCTTGGTTTAATTGATCATCGGCAATTTCCGTTAATGGGAATTTGTTTACATTACCGTTTTCATACAATACGTTGAATAATGTTTTACCACGATACTCTGGCATTTTTGCCAATAACTCTTCAGGCCAAACCTCTTCCATTTTGAAGCGTTTTGAAAATTCAACCACTTGCCACATATCAGAGAACGCACCTTCTGGCGCTGATACTTGTTGGTACCATGCTTGAGTACGACGTTCGGCATTACCATACACACCTTCTTTTTCAACCCACATTGCTGTTGGTAAAATAAGATCCGCTGCTTGCGCTGTTACGGTTGGGTATGGGTCTGATACAACGATAAAGTTTTTAGGATTACGATATCCTGGGTAAGCCTCTTCATTAATGTTTGCAGCGGCTTGCATGTTGTTTGTACATTGCACCCAATAGAAGTTTAACTCACCATCTTTTAGCTTACGGTTTTGTAAAACCGCGTGATAACCAGGTTTTGGCGGAATCGTACCTTCTGGTAATTTCCAAATTTTCTCAGCTACGGCGCGATGCTTAGGGTTTTTAACGACCATATCGGCAGGAAGACGATGCGAGAACGTTCCAACCTCACGAGCTGTACCACAGGCAGATGGTTGACCGGTTAATGAAAATGGGCTGTTGCCTGGTGTAGAAATTTTACCGGTAAGTAAGTGAATATTATAAACCAGGTTGTTAGCCCATACGCCACGTGTATGTTGATTGAAACCCATGGTCCAGAAAGAGGTGACTTTAACCTTAGGATCGGCGTATAACTCGGCCATTTCATTTAGCTTATGCACAGGCACGGTAGACAGTTCCGATACATATTCGGCAGTGTAAGTACTTACGAACTTAGCATACTCTTCAAATGAGATGGGTTTTGAACCACCTGCTTTATCATTGTTTTTGGCTTTTTGCTCAAGCGGGTGCTCTGGTCGTAAACCATAACCAATGTCGTCGTTACCTAAACGGAAGTTGGTGTGCTTATTAACAAAATCTTTGTTAACACGACCGGTGGTAATGATGTAGTTGGCGATAAAGTTAAGGATGGCTAAATCGGTTTGCGGGGTAAAAATCATCCCATTATCGGCCAATTCAAAACTGCGATGTTCAAAGGTCGACAGTACATTTACTTTTACATGGGGTGCACTTAAACGACGATCAGCAATACGAGTCCATAAAATCGGGTGCATTTCTGCCATGTTTGAGCCCCACAATACAAACGCATCGGCGGCTTCGATATCATCGTAACAACCCATCGGCTCGTCGATACCAAAAGTACGCATAAAGCCACCAACGGCAGATGCCATACAGTGACGTGCATTCGGGTCAATGTTATTTGAGCGGAAACCCGCTTTCATTAATTTAACGGCAGCGTAACCTTCTTGAACCGTCCATTGGCCTGAGCCAAACATACCGACGGCGGTAGGGCCTTTTTCTTTAAGCGTTGCTTTGGCTTTTTCAGCCATGATGTCGAAAGCTTGATCCCAAGAAATCGGCGTGAAATCGCCATTTTTATTGAATTTGCCATCTTTCATCCGAAGAAGAGGAGTTGTTAGGCGATCTTTACCGTACATGATTTTGGAAAGGAAGTAGCCCTTCACACAGTTAAGACCTTTGTTTACCGGTGATTTAATATCACCATGGGTGGCAACAATTTTATTGTCTAAAGTACCGACATTAATACTACAGCCCGTGCCACAAAAACGACAAGCGGCTTTATCCCACTTTATTTTAGTGAGTTCACTGCTAGTTATTAAGTTAGAGGCGGCAGCAGGAATTGCTACACCTGCTGCTGAGGCGGCGACAGCCACAGCGTTTGCTTTGATAAATTCTCGGCGGTTAAGCTTCATAACTACTCCTCGTTATTCTTCTAAATATTGATGATAAACAGGGGCTAACGATAGCAACCCTGGTTGATCTTTTAATTCGTCAGCATAATTACCAATATGCCTTTGGTTTGTTGCTTCAATGGTAAAAATGATTTTACCACTAGGATCTTTTACATGGATTTCTGCACCAGGTATGGCATTAATGCTGTTATAAACATCTTCTTTTTGTGAGATATCGATTTGCGCAATAAAACTGGCCACATGGTATTCATTATTGTTTGGCATTATTCACCTTAAAGCAGTAGTAATTCGGTTGAATCGGAAGGACATGTTTGTATGCAAGCACCACAACTGTTGCATAAGTCTGGCTCAACAGTAGGGACTGGGATAGAGCCGTTTAAAAATTTAAAGTTAATGGCTCGGCTATCACATACATCCTTACAACTTTGGCAATACACTTTATTTTGAGCTAAACAGTTTTCTTTAATATTGAAGGTCGTTGACCAGGCTTTTTCATTCCGGTTTTCTTTGAAAAATGTTTGTTGGCAAACTTCGATACAATCTTCACAAAATGTACATTCGCCTAAATTAAAATCAATGGTTGGAAAACCGTCTGAATCTGTCGTGATGATGTTTTCTTCGCAACGGCTAATACAGTCGCCACATTTTGTGCAATCATCTAAAAAGGTTTGCTCAGAAATGACCCAAGGCAACCTTAATCGCTTAGCTTTAACCGTGCTGCGACCTCTTAAAAAGTTACGTTTGGAAGTGTTTACATTGTTAGTCATCTGTAATTACATGCCCGGAGGACCGTAAATCATTTGGCTTATCCAGATGGTAAAACCCAGTCCACCAACAATGGCTATAGATAAAATCGGGGCGAGTAAAACGGTGAGAAATAAGAACGTATTTAATTCGCTTTTCTTCTCTGCAGCTTGCGTTTGAAGTTCAGTCATGAACTACCTCTAACTGTTTGTGAAATATTGATTATGTTTGTTAAGTATTGATTATTGTAATGTTTTTCTATACTTATTTTAGTGTAACAAAGATATTATCAAAGTGTAAAAAGAATGAGAAATAAATTGTGTCCGAAGTGTGTTCGAATTGTTACTTTTAGAAGTTGATTTATATCGTTATTTTATCTGTAAAATGATTGTTTAAACAAAGTTTATAATAAGATTTTATCTATGTTAAACTTTTAAATATTATCATTTTTCAGTGAATTGCATTATCTGCCAAGAAACTTTATTTAGGCGCTTGCAAAGCTTTGCAGGTCAGAAAAATCAGCGAGCTTGTATCGTTTATATTGGTGATGAATCATGGTTAGGCTCACGTAATCTGCATCAGTCAATAGAGCGTTTGGGAGGGGGGCAATATATTGATCCAAGTAGCACTTCTCGACCCGAAAATGATGGCCTTATTAATCGAAAAAATTTCCGAACCCTATTAGGCACAGAGCAAGCTGCGCTTTTATTTGAAGCTTATTCTGAGTTTAATGTTGATGCCTTTGCAGCATTGTCGGGCACCATTCCCTCAGGTGGCCTGTTAGTCTTATCTTTAAGCCAATCGCTCATAGAAAAGAGCCCGTTTTGTCAACGTTTTATCCGGCATTGTCTGGCTAAGCCGCATATATTTGCTATTCAGCAAATATCAACAATAGCCGATTTAAATGACATCGAAATTCAACTCGCTAAGCTTCCTAAGGCGTCGAACCCTCGGCATATTGCGGCCCAAGAGCTCCCTTTTGGTGCCAAAACTGAAGAGCAAAAGCTGGCGGTTGAGCAAATTCTTGGTGTTGTTTCTGGGCACCGAAATCGTCCGCTGGTGATCACGGCAGACCGAGGGCGTGGGAAATCAACGGGGTTAGCACTCGCCGCGGCAACACTTATTGAATCCATTACTAAGCCTATTGTTATTACCGCTCCACATCCAGACTCCGTGTCGGTCTTTTTCTCGCAATTAGCTCAGCACGTACCAAATGGTGTGATGAGCAATAAAGCCTTAAGCGTTGCAGATAAACAAATCAAGTATGTGCCTATTGATGTGTTACTGGCCAATAAAGTGGACTGCCAATTATTATTGGTAGATGAAGCGGCAGGCTTTCCATTACCTATGCTAAGGCAACTTAGAACAATGTATTCACGCATAGTGTTCGTGTCCACCATTCATGGGTACGAAGGGGCGGGGAGAGGCTTTAGTCACAAATTTTTGGCCGAATTAAAGCAAGCCAAAGTACAAAGTAAGCATCTGCATTTAAACCAGCCAATTCGTTGGGGAGAGCACGATCAACTAGAACA
Source organism: uncultured Thalassotalea sp. (assembly GCA_947502355.1). Classification (GTDB taxonomy): domain Bacteria; phylum Pseudomonadota; class Gammaproteobacteria; order Enterobacterales; family Alteromonadaceae; genus Thalassotalea_A. The sequence continues at coordinate 87,375 of CANMZP010000005.1, forward strand.
ACTGTTATTTGAATCATTAAGTTTAAATGCACAATTCGTTACCTTGCCAGCCTCTGTAGTCGCACCCTTGGTCACCGTTGATTTTCGTATGGTGACCAATGACGAACTTGTTCATAATGAAGCCTATCTTAATGAAATATTCGCACTGCTGGTTTCTGCACACTATCAAACCAAGCCAAGTGATTTACAATTGTTGCTCGATGATCCTAATATTCGGCTGTTGGTCGCCGAGCAAGACTCGCACATTGTTGGTGTGTGTCTCATGCTTGTCGAAGGAGACATTGAAAAAGCACTGGTTCAAGATATCGATAGATCCTTAAGGCGGATTAAAGGGCATTTTCTACCGCAATCTTTGTTGGTGCATTGCTCCGTAAAGCAGGCATTTGATTTTTCTTATTGGCGAATTGTTCGTATTGCGATTCATCCCCAAAGACAAGGGGAAGGGCTCGGCTGTCAGTTGTTAAGCCGCGCTAAGCTTGAAGCCAAGCAAGCGAATATGGACTTTATCGGCACTAGCTTTGGTGCCAATGAACCCTTATATCGATTTTGGTCGAAAAATCAGTTTCAATGTGCTCGACTCGGCTTTAATAAGGATGCGGCCAGTGGCGAACATTCGGCGTTAATGCTGCACTCGTTAAATCGCACGGCAGCAAATTTCCAGCGACAAATCATTGATCAATTTTATGAAGATATACCGGTATATCTGTGCGATGAGTATAAGCAGGTAGCCCCATTGTTGGTTAAAAGCTTGCTAGTAGATAACCCCCGTCATGCCCATATTAAAGTCCATGATTTACAAGCTATGGACGATTATATTCGTGGCTATAAAATATTGGCTACGGTAGTTCCGGCTGTTGGACGTTGGCTATTAGCGGTTTTACCTCACTTTAAGGGGGCTCAATATCAGCAAGAGTTGGCTTTACTTATTGGCAAGTTTTTGCAAAAACGAGCCGAGCCGCAACTCATTAAAGCGTTTAATCTTACGGGTAAAAAAGCACTTAACAAGCAATTAAAAACTGCACTTAAAACAGTACTTAACGTGGCACTTACAAGAACCAAAACAAAGCATGAGAGCATAATAAACCATGATAAAAGTTGAGCAATTAAGTAAGCATTATAAAGATGTTAAGGCGGTCGATGAGGTCAGTTTTAGTGTGCAAAATGGCCGCTGTCTAGGATTGTTAGGCCCCAATGGAGCCGGTAAAACAACCACCATCGAGATCATGGAAGGGATCCTTAAGCCCACCTCTGGCAAGGTTGACTACATGATTGATAGCCAACAGGAGGTAAGTGAAATAATAGGCATTCAATTTCAACATACCGCCTTGCAGGATTTTTTAACCGTTAAGGAAACCTTAGCGTTATTTGCCTCGTTCTACCCGGTAACCATGAACATTGATAAGTTAATTACCTTATGTGAATTAGAAGAATTTATCGATCGGGATAACAACCTATTATCCGGAGGTCAAAAGCAGCGATTATTACTGGCACTGGCGTTAATAAACGATCCGCAAATTATCTTTTTAGATGAACCGACAACTGGGTTGGATCCACAATCAAGACGAAACTTCTGGCAGTTAATTCGCAACATTAAAAAGCAAGGAAAGACCATTATTCTGACCACTCATTATATGGACGAAGCTGAACAGCTTTGTGATGACATTGTTATCATGGACAAGGGCAAGGTGATTGAAACGGGCACGCCAAAAGCTCTACTAAATAAACATTTTAGTGAGGTGTTTATTTACCTTCCGGCTCATCAGGTGGCGAATACGTTAGCAGATGAACATAACTGGGCGCTTGTTGATGAGCATTTTGAAATACGTACCCAACATGTAGAGCAAACTTTAATGATGTTAATGAAACTGGGTGTTGCTTTAGAAGACTTGCATATCAAGTCGGCCAATCTCGATGATTTATTTCTCAAACTCACTGGCCATTCATTACAGGGATAACACACTATGTTTAATGTTTCGCGATTCTGGGCGGTAGTCAAAGCCCGCAATATTGAGTTCTTCCGCGACAAGTCTTCATTGAGTTGGAATCTGGCTTTTCCGGTATTGTTGTTAATCATCTTTTCCTTTGTTTTTTCCGGGGAGGGGAAGTCGGTTTATAAAGTGGGTGTCATTAATCTAGAGCAGAGTCAGCATCCATTTTTGGCCACTAAATTTATCGATTTTGTTGACTATCAAGAGTCTAAAAAAGCATTGGTTAAATTAGAGCAGCATGAGATTGATTTAATTATTAATGATACCAAGCAGGCATATTGGGTAAACGAACAATCCCCCAAAAGCTATATGGTTGAAAAACTGTTTTTAGGCAGCGATGTCTATTATCAGCGTAATGTTATGGACGGTCGCGCGATTCGTTACATTGATTGGGTGTTACCAGGCATCTTTGGTATGAACATGATGTTTAGTTGTTTGTTTGGGGTCGGGTATGTGATTGTTCGTTATCGCAAAAACTCGGTGTTAAAACGTTTAAAAGCAACTCCTTTAACGGCTTTTGAGTTTATCAGTGCGCAATTGGTGTCACGATTGTTTATTGTCTTATTTATGGTCACAATCGTTTATATGGGGTGTGATTTCTTTTTTGATTTTATGATGCTTGGCAACTATCTGGACTTATTTATAACCGCCATTGTTGGGGCGATGAGTTTGATAAGTTTAGGATTGCTTATTGCCACCCGAAGCAAATCTCAAGAGTTAGTTGGTGGGTTATTGAATATGGCTACCTGGCCGATGATGCTGTTGTCAGGGGTGTGGTTTTCATTGGAAGGCGCGCCACCATTTGTGCAAGCCATCGCCAATATATTTCCACTGACTCATTTGGTTAGCGGGGCTCGCTCGATTATTACCGAAGGGGCAACGCTGTATGATATTCGCATGCAGTTAGGCGTTATGATTGGTTTTACCGTTATTTGCTTGCTATTAAGCGCGAAGCTGTTCAGCTGGCAAGGTGATAGGTAAGAAAAGAAATAGATAACAAAAAATAAATCGATAACAAAAAAGCGAAACAGGCATCTGTTTCGCTTTCTTTCGTTTTTACTTTAACCGTATTTGGAGCTGCGCTTGGTTGTTTGTATTTAAGCGCTTACTTTTTTAGGTCAGCAATGGCATGTGCCAATAATTCTTTGGCGGTTTTATCGCATGCTTGCTCTTTGCCGGCAAACTCGTTTACCGGAGTAACTCGCTTGCCCCATTTTATGTAGGAAGCATTACAGGTCAAACCTGCACCAAATGCCGCCGAGATAATATTATCATAAGGCTTAATTTTACCTTGCTCGACCGCTTCACATAGCGCTAATGGGACGGTAGCCGCAGAGGTGTTACCGTATTTTTGAATATTAACCATGCATTGGTCATCGGTTAATTTTAATTTATTCTGCAAGGTTTCAATAATACGCAAGTTAGCTTGGTGTGGAATTAATAAGTTAATGTCTTCAACCTTCAAATTGGCCTTTTCCATAACCGTATTGGTTGCCATACCCATGCCTTTTACCGCACGTTTGAATATATCAGGCCCCATAAATTGAATGGTCAGTGGACCAAGCGGCTCTTTGTAGATATCAATATCGGTGCCCATGCCTAATACTTTTAGGATTTCACGAGAGTTGGAATCACAACTGCTTTTGGATTCAAGTAAGCCGACTTTTTCATCCGTAGCTTCCAGTACCACGGCTCCTGCACCGTCACCAAACAATACTGCCGTCTGACGGTCTTGCCAGTTTACAAACCAACTCATTCGCTCAGCGCCTACTAATAGGACTTTTTTAGCCATACCAACATGGATTTGCGCAGAAGCGTTTTGTAAACCGTAAAGAAAGCCACTGCATGCCGCGTTAATATCAAAACACGCACTGTTATTTGTACCAAGTAGCTCTTGTACTTTCGAGGCCGTATTAGGCACTAATAAGTCTGGGGTACATGTGGCAACAATAATTAAATCGATATCATCGGCACTAAGTCCAGCCGAAGCTAGAGCATGTTCACAGGCAATTGCCGACATTTCGGCGGTATTGATGTGCGAGATACGACGCTCTTTTATTCCTGTTCGGGTTGAAATCCACTCGTCGGAGGTGTCGACAAAAGTAGTCATTTCTTCGTTGCTTAAAACGGTTGGCGGGGTGTATTTCCCCCAACCGGTAATTTCTGCGTATTGCATGGTTGTTGTTCCTCTTTGCGCTTGTGCCTGTTGGCCAATACTACATCGCTTCATTTTTGATGCCTTATACTAGCCAGTTAAGAGGTTTATTAACAGAAATTTTTCGAGATTATCTAAGCTGAGGGCTCTGTTTACATCACGTAAATATAAATAGATAAGAAATGGCACACGCTGCCAGCTAATACAAACACATGCCAGATAGCATGGTTAAGGGGAATTTTTTTAATGGCGTAAAAAACGGCGCCCAGCGTGTAAGCGGCACCACCAGCGGCCAATAAAACTAAACCACCTATAGAAACCTTGGCAAGCATTTGTGGGGCAGCAAATACAATTAGCCAACCCATAGCAAGGTAGGTGACTAAAGATACTTTTGGAAAGCGCTGTTTGTAGACGATTTTGAAATAAATGCCCACCACAGCCAATAACCAAACGATGGAGAGAATGATGAAACCTAGGGCCCCATTAAGACTGATCAACATAAATGGTGTGTAGGTGCCAGCAATGAGTAGGTATATGGCGCAGTGATCGATCAATTTGAATACGCTTTTTGCTTTAGCTTGAGTGAAGCTATGATAAAGCGTAGAGGCTAAAAACAGTAAGATCATCGACGTCCCATATATAATAGCACTCGCTAATTGATAGCCATCTTGCGCAATCATGATCATCATGGTTAAAGCGGCAACGCTTAATAACGTTGCAATACCATGACTGATGGAATTAATGCACTCTTCTAAAAAAGAATAAGGAAGTAATGTTTTTGTACTGCTTGCGGAACTTGCCATAGTGAATATCTTTTTGAAATTTTGTTAATTATGAACGTGTGTAAACTCAAATTCAAGAGGTATTACCAGTTGGCTTGCAGTAATAGGTTGATTGAGCGTACGCTTGTACTCTGAAATTGCTTTGGGTGGTTGTTCTTACTGGAAAAAAAGATTTTGTAATAAGTTGTAATTGGTGGGCTGTTTATCTTTGCTGAAGGCGTTTTAGCGTTTACTTTGGCCATTCCCCGAGAATTACCAAGCAAAATTTATCGCATTCCAGTTAAAAACCCTTAACGGTAAGCACTATGACTTTCAAAATAAATGTGGAGTAAACCAAATCGCTACACAAAGACGGTACAAATCAAAACATTTATCCTAAACATTAAAAAAGCCCTGTTAAACTAGGCAGTTTACAGGGCTTTTTAAGTTGTAAAGATATCTCGGTTTAATACTCTTCTTCAAGAAGGTGTTCGAGCGAACCATCGTAAAACTCAAGTTCTCGTTCTAGTTCTAGTCTTTCTTTGTATTGCTCTATCTCACGCCATTTTCGCTTTTCCTTTTTCGATTTTGGCTTTGATTTACCTTCAATAAGTTCCATTAAGTTATCAATTGGATCCATAAGTAACACTCCTTCAGTTCACAACTTAAATAACTTAATAACATAGAGAAAAAGAAAAAGAAACGAAAACTTAACATTTGCAAGTAAAAAGGCATAAAAAAAGCCACTTTTGGTGGCTTTTTGAACAATTTGGTTGTGGTTCAACAAGTTATCTGCAAAAGTTTGCTGATTATATCAACAACTTGATCTGACCCCTTATTGGATTGCTATTAAAGCAAACCAGACAGTTTTTCTTCTAGTTTGATTTGGTCAACTGTGAAGCCACGGATACCTTCAGCCAGTTTTTCTGTTGCCATGGCATCTTCATTTAACGCCCAGCGGAACTCGGCTTCGGTTAGAGGGGTAGGACGAGGCTCATCACCACCTTTAGCGACTAACTTTTGTTCAACAACATCATCGCTTGCTTCTAGCTCAGCTAATAAAGCCGGTGCAATGGTTAAGCGGTCACAACCGGCAAGTTCAAGGATCTCGTCTTTGTTACGGAAGCTAGCGCCCATAACAATGGTTTTGTAATCAAACTTTTTAAAGTAGTTGTAAATGCTCGTTACCGATACAACACCTGGGTCTTCAGCAGCTGCATAGCTTTCTTTGCCCGTGCTTTTTTTGTACCAATCAAGGATACGACCCACAAATGGCGAGATTAAGAAAGCACCTGCTTCGGCACAGGCTTGTGCTTGAGCAAAACTAAATAGCAGCGTTAAATTACAGTTAATGCCTTCTTTTTCTAGTACTTCAGCGGCTTTAATGCCTTCCCATGTCGAAGCCATTTTGATCAAAATGCGATCTTTGCTTACACCTTCTTCTGCATATAGGGCAATGAGACGGCGTGCTTTATTGATGGTGGCGTCTTTGTCAAATGATAGGCGAGAATCTACTTCGGTTGAAATTCGACCTGGCACAACCGTAAGAATTTCTTTACCAATAAGCACGGATAATTTATCACCGGCATCACTAATTTGCTGAACAGGATCTGATGACTGTTGTTTCGCCCACTCGACAGAAGCGGTAAGTAAACCCTGATAGTTTTCTAGCTCTGCCGCTTTTAATAGAAGTGATGGGTTTGTTGTTGCGTCGTATGGTTGGTAACTGGCGATAGCATTTACATCACCGGTATCAGCAACAACCGTTGTCATCGCTTTTAATTGAGTTAACTGATTTGTCATTCGTTTCACCTTAAATAACAGAGTCCTATAATTGAAACCAGTATAACGAATATTGACACAAAATGTGTTACTGAAGTTAAAAAAAAGTGTAATTAATATGAAGAGGTAAGGTGGTAGGGAAATATATTTTTAAATCAATTTTAACCTTACCTATGGCTGGTTTTAACCACTTTTTTCATGGTATAGTTTTGCTAAATTTATACTAACTTATCTTGATAATAATTATGCTATTAGTGATTTCGCCTGCAAAAAACTTGGACTTGGAGTCGACGCTTCCAACATCGCTTCATACCCAACCTGAATTGTTGTCTGACAGTCAGGATTTAATGAAACATTGCGTTACCTTAACCCCAGCTGAGCTGTCTAGCTTAATGGGTATAAGTGACAAACTGGCCGGGCTTAATGCGGCTCGATTTAGTGAGTGGTCAGTACCGTTTACACCTGAAAATGCCCGCCCTGCAGTGTTTGCCTTCAATGGGGATGTATATACTGGGCTTGACGCATACTCTTTGTCAGATAAAAGCATCGAATTTGCGCAAAAACATCTGCGAATTTTATCTGGTTTATACGGGATCTTAAAGCCATTGGATTTAATGCAGGCTTACCGTCTAGAAATGGGGACAAAACTTGACAATGACAGAGGCGCGAATCTGTATCAGTTTTGGGGCGATATCATTACCAATAAGCTTAATAACGCGATAGCTGAGCAGGGCGACGATATTGTCATTAACCTAGCATCAAATGAATATTTTAAATCGGTTAAGAAAAAGCAGTTAACCGGTCAAATCATTACCCCCGCGTTTAAAGATTGGAAAAATGGTCAATATAAAATGATCAGTTTCTTTGCCAAAAAAGCGCGTGGTCTAATGGCCCGATACATCATTGAAAATGAAATCGACAGTGTTGAGAAGCTAAAAGCCTTTGATTTAGATGGGTACGGTTACAATGAGGCATTGTCGACAGACGCGGTGCCAGTATTTACTCGTAAAATGGTTGCCTAAATCTCTTATCTAAATGAGTTTAAACGCCAGCATAGTTGCTGGCGTTTTGTTATATTATTCAATCGTCCACAAGCCCGATTGTAATTCCCCTTCACGTAAATACTTAATGCGAATTTTGTCACCCTTTTTTAAGGTTTTTACGTATTTCTTAACGCGCATGGCCGAACCAATATCTTTAAAGGCAATGTCATCCAGACTTAAGATGATATCGCCACCTAATAGAATTCGGTTATTACCAATGCTGACCAATAAGTCACCACCTTTAAAGCCGAATTTGTGGGCAGCAGAGCCCGGGATAACTTGCTGGATCAAAATACCGTAGCCAGAATGATTATTAATGGCTAAGGCTTCTTTGCGATTAAGCAAATGCGAGACCAAGCCTAAGAATACTCTTGGCTCTGTATCGACAACATCTCGAATGGTATCCGTAGAAATAGCAAAACCAAGACCATCAGAGCCACCCGATTTTGATAAAATGTGACTTACAATACCAAGTATTTCACCATCAAGGTTAAATAAAGGGCCGCCGGAGTTGCCCTGATTAATGGCGGCATCGGTTTGCAGTAAGCGTGGTTTAATGTCTGTGCCTGGAATTTGTTTTTTATCGCGCACACCACTCAAATAGCCCACCGATAAGCTGTGGCTTTCTCCTAATGGCGCACCAATCGCAATCACTTGTTGACCAATGGCATACTCTTTCTTTTGGGCAAGTTTTAACGGTTTAATTTCTTCGGGGGTTTTTCGGGCTCTGATCATGGCCAAATCAAGTAAAGTGTCTATCCATAACACATGACCACTGGTTTTAGTGCCATCGGAAAAGAGCACTTCAATTTCTGTTGCGCGGCCTACCACATGCGCTGCTGTTAAAATATCCCCTTCGGCATTGATTAATGCACCTGAGCCAAGGGCATCACTGGTGGTTTGGCGATAGTTGACTTGCCCTTTTTTCGGGGCCGCTAAAGATTTTACGTGCAATTCAACGACACTTGGGTTTACTTTTTTATAAAGAGTGGTTAAATCTGGATGAGCAGAGGTTGCGAAGGACACAAAAAAAATGAAGCTGAAAATATAGCGATACATCTTAGACCTTATTATTGTTAATGGGTTTTAACACTAGGTTAACATAATAATATGGGGTTATTAAAAAAAATCATCACAAAAAAGCCAAACCTGATTAATCTTGGTTTGGCTTTTATCGTTAGTATTTTATAAGCTGCATTTGCTTGCTGCGCTAGGGCTTAACTCTTTTTCGCTTTTTTGGCTGCTTTTTTAGCTTTCTTGGCTTTTTTGGCGATTTTTTGACGCTTGCTTAGTCCCGCATTTTTCTTGGTCGGGCCTTTTGTTTTGTTTTTCTTAACCGGTACTCTTGCTTCTTTATGCAGCGGTCTTAATCCTTCAATAACGCGGCGGCTAAGGCGTTCATCGATAAAGCGTTCAATCTTGCCTAAAGACAGCATATCATGTGCTTCGACTAACGAAACGGCGGTCCCTTTTTTACCGGCGCGGCCTGTTCGGCCAATGCGGTGTACATAAATGTCAGCTTTGCGAGGCATATCAAAGTTAATGACATGCGTTACGTCGTCAATATCAAGGCCACGAGCCGCAATATCGGTGGCGATCAAAATATTTACTGAGCCATCTTTCACTCGAGCAACCGCATTGTTGCGCTTATCTTGTGGCATTTCGCCTTCAAGCCAAGCATTGGACAAGCCTTCACTTTGTAATACACCAGCAAGAGATTGTACAGTTTCACGCTTATTGGCAAAAACCACGGCGCGCTTTACATCTTCTTGCTTTAATAAAGCACAAAGCAATTTCAATTTATGCTCACGGTCATCGGCTAAATGGATCCACTGATGCGTTTTCGCTTTCTCTTTTCGAGAAGGATCCGATTCAATGTATACCGGGTCGTTAAGGATATCTTTAGAGAAACGAATAATACCGGCACCCGCCAATGTTGCTGAAAATAGCAGGGTTTGTTTACGCCATCTTGCTTCACCTGCAATCCGGTTAATGGTTTCTGAAAAACCCATGTCCAACATGCGGTCGGCTTCATCAAGCACTAAAATTTCGATTTCACGGGCATCAAACTGCTCGTTATCAATGTACTCTAACAAGCGACCTGGAGTGGCAATTAGCATGTCCGTGGTTTTGGTCAGGATCTCTTTATGAGAGCCGTAATTTACACCACCAGTGATCAAGCCAATTTTAATGTTGGTTAACTCGGTTAGTATTTTCGCTTGTTCAAAGATTTGTCCAGCAAGCTCGCGAGTGGGGGCTAAAACCAATACTCTTGGAAAGCCGGGTTTGGTTCTAGGGTAATCTAAAAGGTGTTGTGCGCAGGGTAATACAAATGCGGCAGTTTTACCGGTGCCTGTAGGGGCTGAGGCCAAAACATCTTTACCGGCCATAGCTTCGGGTAAAGCGAGGCTTTGAATGGACGTCGGTTTTTTAAAACCAGCATTTTGTGTGCCAGCAACTAGTTCATCATCAAGATCAAACTGATTAAACATGAATTACGATTACCTTAGAAATAAAGTGGAATACGAACGTTGATACAAGTACGTATTATAGTGTGTTCGGTGTATATTTCCTAAACAAGTTTAAGAAATTACTCAAAATTACATTTACTTAGATAAAGGTAGCAAATGCAAAAATTAATGGGCTTTATATTGTCGCCATAGGACTTTAGGATTTTTAATCAACTAACTCTTATTCAACTAAGCCTTAATCAACTAAGAGTTCAGCAACTTCGTCAATAATTTGCGCAACCCATTGCTCGATACGTTGATCGGTCAGGTCATATTGGGTTTCGTCATCAAGCGATAAACCAACAAACAACTCGCCATCGTCGGTTAATGCTTTTGAGTGCTCAAATTCATACCCTTCATTTGGCCAATAGCCAATGATATTAGCGCCTTGCGGTAACACTTTGTCGTGTAACATGCCCAAAGCATCCTGAAACCATTCGCCATAGCCTTGCTGATCGCCAAGCCCATATAAGGCGACGATTTTACCATGTAAACTCAGTGCTTCAATATCGTCCCAAGTAGACTCCCAGTCTTCTTGTAACTCACCAAAATCCCATGTGGAAATGCCAAAGATAATAAGATCAAATTGCTGACAGTCACGCAGTGGCACATCTTTTATATTGAATATTTCAACCTGATCTACGCCAATTTCGGCTTGAATTTTTTCAGCGGCCATTTCGGTATAACAGGTGGTTGAGCCGTAAAATATTGCGATTTTCATGAAAAGTGCTAGGTATTGATTAAAATTTTTGCCGATTTTAACAGAATTTATCTATAAAACTACAGATAACTTAATGATTAAGTAAATAGTCAACAAGTTTGGGAATTTTTTGCCGGACAAGACCTCTAATAGCAGGAAGCGAATGTAAACGCTAAACTTTCAAAAGTAGCCGCAATTTCAACGTAACGGTTTGTCCAGACAAGCGTTTTCAATTTTAAACACGAATTCATTTGGCGTTGTCTTGTATTTTTGCGACAATGGTCGTAATTTTATGCGTTTATTGTCGGTCTGTGTACTTAGTTTCTGATTTTTGGTATCTGTTTTGTTTGCTGCCAAAGATTTTTATGACGTTATATACTTGACCAACCATTTGCTTTACGTAATTTAAGGTCTTGAATGCCTTGGTTATCGATTAAATTTCCCTTCAACAAGTCTGAAGGTAACAGGATTAAATATGTTCAAATCACTCTTTGCATTTCTAAGTTTATCTTTAGCGGTTATCACTATGCCTGCATCAGCCAATGATATCCAGGAAGTCAAAAACAAGATTACAACAACGTTTGTAAAAATCGGATTAGTCGTTGAAGATGTTCAACCTTCCAAAATGGAAAATCTTTACGAAGTATTTACCCGTCAGGGATTATTTTACAGTAATGTGGATGGCAGCTACCTAATCCAAGGTAAGGTATATAACATCGCCAATGGTCAAGTTGACAGCTTGACCGAGCAATCCCTTGCCAAGGTTCGCCTTGATGGTATGGCCAAATTCGAAGGTTCAATGATTGTTTTCCCTGCCAAAGAAGAGCAATATCAAATTACGGTATTTACGGATATCACGTGTGGCTATTGCCGCAAATTACATAACCAAATGGACGAGTATAACGATTTAGGGATCACTGTTCGTTATCTGGCTTTCCCTCGTAATGGTTTGCAAGGGCAAGGCTACCAAGATATAAAGAGTGTATGGTGTAATGCCGATCCGAAAACCGCGTTAACATCTGCGTTAACAGGTGGTTCAGTGGAACAAAAAGTGTGTGCAAAACCAATCGCCGAACAATACGATTTTGGTCGTAAAATTGGGGTGTCGGGCACACCTGCTATCGTTTTTGATGATGGCATGATGATACCGGGCTATAAATCGCCTGCACAAATGAAGCAAATCTTAATGACATATTCTGCAACTAAAGCGGGGTAATCTGCTATAGTTAGCTTTAAGGAAGGTGTTGGAAAGCACCTTTTTTTTAGCGCAATTTGGGTACTGTTTATCAACATCGATTAAGAAAAATAAATTTATGCAAGTAATCAATCATTGTAAAGGTTTGCCAGCTTCTTTTGAAAACATGAATTATGGTGTTGTTGTTCATCGTAACTTTACAATATTAGATGCCGATGAAGGCTACCTAAAATATTTAGGTTTTACCTGTCGAGAAGAACTGCAAAAGTTAACCAGTCTGCTTGATCTTATCCATCCAAGCGATCACCAACAAGCACAAGAAAATTACCGTAAATTAATGACCGGTGAACTTGCTCCATCCGTACAAATTTTTCAAAACCTGACGGCCAATCATGATCTGAATACGGTAATGACATTAGAGCACATCATCGATTTCGATGGCGAAAAAGCATTACAGGTTACAGTCATAGACATCAGTGAACATGTGGAAAATCAAAAGCGTCTTTTAGAGACGGAAGAACGTTATAAAGAGCTGGTTGAAGGCTCATTGCAAGCGATGTTGGTGCACGATAATTTCAAGCCTGTTTTTTGCAACCAAGCTTACGCGGAGTTAATTGGTCTTAATTCGATAGACGAAGTGTTTCAACTTGATAGTATTCTTTCCCTTATCCCAATCGAAGATCAGGAAAATGCGATACAAGAGTATACGGATTTAATTGAAGGTAAAATTGAGTCAACCAAGTATGACGCTAGGGGATACAACTCATCAGGCGATACCATTTGGGTTGATGTTTTTGGTAAACGCATTCGCTGGGATGGTAAAGCGGTGGTGCAAGTTTCCTTTATGGATATTACCGAACAACACCTATTGCGAGAGCAAATCCGTTTTCGGGCTACTTACGATGGCTTAACTAAGGTATTAAATCGCACCTCTATTTCTGAGCAGGCTGAAAATTTAATCAAATTATCTAACGCATCTAAAACGTCCTTAGCCTGCCTATTGCTCGATATTGATGATTTTAAATGGATAAATGACACCTATGGTCACGGCTGTGGCGATAAAGTGTTGGTAGAGTTTACCCAATTTTGTCAGAAATCTTTACGTGGCTCCGATTTGTTTGGTCGTTGGGGAGGGGAGGAATTCTTGATTATTTTACCTGATACAACTGCGGATAATGCGATGAGATTGGCGAACCGTATTCGAGAAAATACTGCTAACTTGGTTATCAACATCAAAGGTCATAAAGAACCCATTCACTTTACCGTAAGTATGGGGCTTGCACTTTTGTGTCCTAATGAGAAAAATTTGCAATCATTGGTTTCGAAAGCGGATAAAGGTTTATATGTCGCTAAAGGAAGTGGCAAGAATCAAGTGATTTATCATTCCGATTAAACACTTGGCCTTCATGGCAAGTAAATCGGTGTCTATTTTTAAATGAATAGGTTAGTCTTAATCTAATCTTTTTTTCATGTGAACTCACCTTTTGTAATGCAAAAAATAATTAGTCGTCGCCCCAACGTTGATACCTCGGCTTTACCTCTACATTTACCCGATATTTTAAAGCAAATTTATGCCGCTCGAGGCGTTTCAAATTCTGAAGAGTTAGAGTTATCCATTCAATCCATGCTTAAGCCGAATACCCTAAAAGGGATGGATGAGGCTTGCCGATTATTATTTGCAGCGATTAAAAACAAACAACGCATCATTATCGTCGGAGATTTTGATGCCGATGGTGCAACGTCCAGTGCTTTAATGATGCAGGGCTTAAGTTTGCTTGGCAGCAGCAACCATGACTTTATTGTACCAAACCGTTTTGAATATGGTTATGGCTTAACACCTGAAATCAGCGATATGGCAAAACAAGCCGGTGCGGATGTCATTGTAACGGTCGATAATGGCATTAGCTGTATAGCCGGAGTAGCAAGGGCTAAAGAGCTTGGTTGCATGGTAATCGTTACCGACCATCACTTACCAGGCATGGAGCAACCAGCCGCCGACGCCATTGTAAACCCAAATCAGAACGGTTGTGAATTTGCCAGTAAAGCGCTTGCGGGCGTTGGCGTTGCATTTTATTTAATGGCGTCATTAAGGCAGGTGATGCGTCAACACAATTGGTTTGCAGAAAATGCGTTGGTGGAACCGAATATGGGGCAATTACTCGACTTAGTTGCTTTGGGCACCGTTGCCGATGTGGTTAGCCTAGATAAAAACAACCGTATTTTGGTTGACCAAGGCTTAAAGCGCATTCGAGCTGGCGCGACTCGCCCAGGTATTCAAGCGCTTATTGAGGTAAGTGGTAAGCAACAGCATAAATTAGTGGCCAGTGATTTTGGGTTTGGTTTGGGGCCAAGAATTAATGCCGCAGGCCGACTCGATGATATGGCTTTAGGCATAAAATGTCTGCTCGCCAATGACTTAAACCTTGCCAGGGTCATGGCAAAAGATCTTGACGATTTAAACAAAACACGGCGCGAAATAGAGTCCGGCATGCAGGCTGAAGCTGAGCAGGTGTTAAAGAGCGTCAACTTTTCAGAAAGTAATTTACCCTCCGCCATCGCTTTGTATCAGGAAGATTGGCACCAAGGCGTAATTGGCATTGTTGCGGGTCGTTTAAAAGAAAAGTTTCATCGCCCCACCATAGTGTTTGCTAAAGGCGCTCAAACACCACAAGGCATTGAAGTAAAAGGCTCTGCCCGCTCAATACCCGGTTTGCATATTCGTGATTTATTAGAGCATATAGACTCTCAGCACCCGACACTAATTAAAAAGTTTGGCGGACACGCCATGGCGGCGGGGTTGTCCATTGACGAGCTTGATTTTGATGAGTTTTCGACGTTGTTTAATCAATATGCCGAACAATGGTTAAATGAAGAGATGCTTGAAGGCAAAATTTTAACGGATGGTGAGTTAGATAAAAGCGCCTTTACCTTGGAGTTTGCGCAATTGCTTAAAGAGAGTGGACCTTGGGGGCAAAACTTTCCAGAGCCGGTCTTTGATAACCATTTTAAGTTAATTCAACAACGCATTGTTGGTGAAAAACACTTGAAAATGATTGTTGAAATTGACGGCTTAGCCATTGATGCCATTGCTTTTAATGTCGATGTGCAACAATGGCCAAATCATCAGTGCCAATGGCTGCACTTGGCTTATAAGCTCGATGTTAATGAGTTTAGAGGTAAACAATCGCTTCAGTTATTGGTGGATTATTTACAACCGGCTTAAAAGGGACGTCTATGGAATCTTTTATTTTTAGTAAAGCAATTCCTTGCAAATCGGCTTTGATGCACGAAAATTGATAGATAACCATGATTTAGCCCAAGATTCCTGTATTGAAATGTTGCCTACTCTTTTAACGAGCGGTTGTTTAGGCTACAATACGCGACTATTTTTTAGTGAAAAAGCTGATTATTTTTGATGTTTGAAGTTAATCCATTACATAACCAAATAAAAGACCTGCGCGAACGCACACAAGTGCTTCGGGGGTACCTTTGACTATGATCTAAAAGCCGAGCGATTAACCGAAGTTAATCTTGAGCTGGAACTGCCTGATGTTTGGAACGAGCCAGAACGTGCCCAAGCCCTAGGTAAAGAGCGTTCGGCGTTGGAATTGGTTGTTGAAACCATCGATTCATTAGACAGTGGTTGTGAGGATGTTGAGGGCTTAATTGAACTCGCCGTCGAAGAAGAAGACGAAGACACATTAAATGATGTCAATGATGAATTAGCAAGCCTTGAAGCGCAACTGGCCAAATTAGAATTTCGCCGCATGTTCTCTGGCGCACAAGATGAGAATGATTGTTACCTTGATATACAGTCCGGCTCAGGTGGTACTGAAGCTCAGGATTGGGCAAGTATGCTAATGCGTATGTATTTGCGCTGGGGTGAAGCTCACGGCTTTAAGGTTGAGGTTTTAGAAGAAACTGATGGAGATGTGGCCGGCATTAAAGGCTGTACCATTAAGTTTAGTGGTGAATATGCTTATGGTTGGTTACGTACCGAAACCGGCGTACACCGCTTGGTTCGAAAATCGCCATTTGATTCAAATTCACGCCGTCATACCTCATTTGCATCGGCGTTTATCTACCCAGAAATTGATGACAACATAGAAATCGACATTAACCCGGCTGATTTACGTATCGACACATTCAGAGCGTCAGGCGCTGGTGGTCAGCACGTAAATAAAACGGACTCGGCCATTCGTATTACCCACATTCCAACCAATGCGGTAGTACAATGTCAAAATGATCGTTCTCAACACAAAAATAGAGCGCAGGCAATGAAGCTGTTAAAAGCCAAATTGTTTGAACTTGAAATGCAAAAACAGAATGAAGATAAACAAGCACTCGAAGATGGCAAGTCTGACATCGGTTGGGGCAGTCAAATTCGTTCGTACGTGCTGGATGATAGCCGTATAAAAGATTTAAGAACCGGCGTTGAAAGTCGCAACACTCAAGCGGTGTTAGACGGCGGTTTAGACCAATTTATTGAAGCCAGTTTAAAGTCTGGCTTATAGAATATTTAACACCAAGATAGATAACCTTGAGATATAAACATGACAGAACATGCTAAAGACGAAAATAAGTTAATTGCTGAGCGTCGCGGAAAGTTAGACAACATCCGCAGCAACTGCCCAGCTAACGGTCACCCTAATGATTTTAATCGTGAGCATTATGCCGCTGATATTCAGGCTGAGCATGGTGACAAGACGAAAGAAGAGCTTGAAGCATTGCAGCTTACTTATGCTGTTGCTGGCCGTGTTATGGCAAAACGTGGGCCTTTCTTGGTATTGCAAGATATGTCTGGTCGTATCCAGGCTTACGCTGAAAAAACCGTTCAAAAAGATATCAAAGCACGTTGGGGCTTATTGGATATTGGTGACATCATTGGTGTTAAAGGTGTTTTACACAAGTCGGGTAAAGGCGACTTATACGTAAACATGGAAGAGTATTCATTACTTACCAAGTCACTGCGTCCATTACCAGAGAAATTCCACGGTTTATCTGATCAGGAAATGAAATACCGTCAACGTTACGTTGATCTTATCATTAACGAACAAACGCGTGATACCTTCCAGGTTCGTTCTAAAATTGTTTCGGGTATCCGTAACTTCTTAGCAGAGCGTAACTTCATGGAAGTTGAAACGCCGATGCTGCAAGTTATCCCTGGTGGCGCAACAGCAAAACCATTTGAAACCTACCACAATGCGTTAGACATCGACATGTTCTTGCGTATCGCCCCTGAGCTTTACTTAAAGCGTTTGGTTGTTGGTGGTTTCGAGCGTGTATTTGAAATCAACCGTAACTTCCGTAACGAAGGCTTATCGACTCGTCATAACCCTGAGTTTACCATGATTGAGTTCTACCAAGCTTACGCAACGTATGAAGACTTAATGAACCTTACCGAAGAAATGCTACGTACCCTTGCTCAAGACGTAATGGGTACAACGGTTATTCGTAACACCGTGAAAAATGGTGAAGGAGAAGTGGTTGAAGAGAAGTTCTACGACTTTGGTCAACCGTTTGAGCGTTTATCTATGATGGATGCGGTTATCAAGCATGCTCCGCACTTAGACGCTGACGTTATTAAAGACCCTGAAGGTCGTTTTGACGAACTAAAAGCAATCGCTAAGCAAGTGGGTGTTAAAGAGCCTGAAGGTGAAAACGTTTGGGGTCCAGGTAAGTACTTATGTGAAATCTTCGAAGAAGTGGCTGAGCATATGCTAGACCAACCAACTTTTATTACCGAGTACCCTTGGGAAGTGTCGCCATTAGCACGTCGTAATGATGATAATTCATTTATTACTGACCGCTTTGAGTTCTTTGTTGGCGGACGTGAGTTAGCGAACGGTTTCTCTGAGCTTAATGATGCGGCCGATCAAGCGGCACGCTTTAAAAAGCAAGTCGAAGAAAAAGATGCGGGCGATGATGAAGCAATGCACTTTGATGAAGATTACATTAAAGCGCTAGAGTACGGCCTACCACCAACAGCAGGTGAAGGTATTGGTATCGATCGTTTGGTGATGTTATTTACGGACTCACCTACCATTAAAGACGTTATTTTATTCCCACATATGCGTCCATCTGCCGAATAAGTTTCGATTAGATTAATGAAAAACCTCGCAAATTTGCGGGGTTTTTTATTTTTAGAAAATTATTTTTTGGCTCCCCGCCTTATTTTTCCTAACAAGTCGATTTTTTAAGCAATTAATTTACATCGTTACCTTTACTTGAATGGATGGGCATCTATACTTTTTATTAAACGCATAAGTTTTGAACGATTTTTATCGTGACAAACCCTTATAAATAGTTATTAAAAACTATAAACAACTAATAATAATAAGAAAAAATAAAACATACTTCATACTCTCAGGCAATAAAAACATTTGTTTTTTCACGCGTTATTCTTATGAACCGTTGAGGAGATTAGGGGCGACTATGAGTCGAAAAATTTTGAATTATTGCATAACGAAATCCGGTGTACTGTTGAGTATGTGTTTTGTCACAACCTCACTTTTAGGCGCGTCATCCGTACGAGCCTCTAACGAATCACCACCCTCTCAAATAGAACCTACAACTCTGGGAGAGCCTGAGACTCTGGATGATAGAGTCGCCGTATCGAACCTATCTCGCTCAGCCCGTTTTACCACGTTGGATACGCAAATTAATCTGATTAAACATCGTATAGAACAAATTGAATGGCAAGAGGGCGGTTATTCGGATCGATTAAGTCAAGAGGTCGAAACGTTGGCAGATTTATATTTGCAAAAAAATGACTTAGAACCGGCCATTAAAGAATATAAACGCGCTAGTCACATCGTCCGCATTAATGAAGGCTTAAAGTCACTTAATCAGGTGCCTCTGTTACAAAAGCTTATTGATGCCCATAAACGAAACTTTCAGTGGAAAGAGGTCAATAATCGTTATTTTCAAATGTATCAGCTGCATTTAGATAATTTAGAAGCAGAAGACCCTAAATTGCTGGACTTTCAAATTCAGCTGGCCGAATGGCACCTGCAAGCGTTTTTTTTAAAAGACATTAACAAACGTGAACGTCATCTATTTAATGCCAATAGTTTTTACCGACAAGTGCTAAATACCAATATTGAGGTTTATGGTGAATTACACCCTAAATTGATTGAACCGATTAATGGGCTTATCACCACGCAATATTTGCTAGCAACCAAAAAAGTGAAAAAATCCGCGGTGAATCGTCCTGATTTTTTTGATACTTCGTCGTCGGTTTCCATGCTAAATAATGCTTATCAAGCGTATGGCTCATTTAATACCATTACCGAGCTGATTGCTTATGAACAAAAAATTTACTTAGCTCAAGACGTACAAGATCATCCCAAAATATTTCAAAACAAATTAAAAATGGCGGATTGGTGTTTATTAAATAAAAAAATGGATTGTGCTGACGAGCTATATAAAGAGGCCTATGCTTACGCCGATATGCATGCCGACAACAAAGAGCTAACCACCATTGCATTCGCTAAACCCGTGCCATTATATGACATTGGTAATTTTGGCTTGAAATTACGCACTTTGATTTTTGAGAACACTCAAGAGGACCTGCTTGTTAAAAAGAGCTTGCCGAAAATAAACCAGCCTGAAGCAAAAGCAGCTTTATTGGTGTCGGTTCAACAAGGCGAAGTCATTAACCCTCCTGAAATCGGCGAAGAGGTTGTTATAGCAGGCGATAACATCAGCGCAAGAAAGGTGAGTTATGACCCCGAAAATCCACCTGAACTGGTGCAATCTATTCCCTATGAGTTTTCTGATAAGCTACAAGCCCTGCCTACGGCTAAAGAGCTTCGAATAGCGCAACAAAATAGCCTCAAGGAGTCACTACCTGCTGATGGCGAAACGCAAAGTATCATTGAGGTTAAGGCGAGCTCAGGTAAGCGTAGCACGCAAGAAGATAAATTAACCCAAGATAGCGTGAAACCGGTGCAATTATCGGTAGACATAGAGAGCTCTCTATTGGTGTCATTAGATATTAGTAAACGGGGGATTGCCAAAAATATTACCATTTTAAGCGACAATACCAATGGCGATATCAAGGCCCGCAGAACCATTTTACAATTTCTAAAGACAACCCGTTTCAGGCCGAAAATCGAATCGGGTGTGCCAGTAAATGTTAGAGATTTAGAGTTAGACGTCAGTCTGCCGACTATATAGGAAGAACTATGAGAGTATTGCCAGTAGCGATTGTATTTTCACTGAGTGTTTTTGTGTATGGCTGTGAGTCTACGCAGCAAAGCCAATCGCAATCGGAGCCAACACCACCAACAAACTCTCCATCTGCTAGTAGTCCATCAACGCCTAGTAGTGCCAGTCAGTCGCAAAGTCGTTCAAGCAGTCAAAGTAAATCAACCAGTCGTCAATCACCGTCAGCAAGTATGCCGTCTTCGAGAACCCCATCTAGGCAGCAATCGCAGCCCTCTAGTAGTGGCCAAAAGACGTCGCAATCTAGACAGCAGTCTCAACAGTCGAGTTCAACGGCGGATAGCCAGGCCAACGAGCCGTCCCAGCAACAAAACAATAATGGAGAGCAGGGGGAGCAATCTGAAAATGCCGAAAATATTTATAATACCGATAGCCAATCATCAAGCGAACCTAAAGAGATAGATTTCTCAGAAGAAGAAAACAGTGCTGCAAGCGCGCAAAGCCAATCGCAAAGTGATAGCCAATCGCAAAGTGATAGCCAGTCGCCAAGTGATAGTCAGTCGCAAAGTGATAGTCAGTCGCAAAGTGATAGTCAGTCGCAAAGTGATAGCCAGTCGCAAAGTGATAGCCAATCGCAAAGTGATAGTCAATCGCAAAGTGATAGCCAATCGCAAAGTGATAGCCAATCGCAAAGTGATAGTCAGTCGCAAAATGATAGCCAATCACAAGAAAGTGGCGAATCTCAACCGGGAGGTCAGTCTCTGCCAGGGGCCCAATCACTGCCGAATAGTCAGTCTCAATCTGGTCGTCAATCCTCAACGGGCAATCAATCTATATCACCAGGGCAATCTCTGCCTCAAGGTCAAGCCGGCGGTCAGGGTGATCCTCAATCCATTGATGGCGGCGAAGCGGGTGGCAGTTTAATTATCGGGGACATTGTCTCTGGCGAGCCAGTACTCACCCGGCAAGAGCGTTTGTCAAAACTCGAAGGCGAATTGCAGCAGGGCTTAAATGATTATGATGGCATGATCTTAGGTGAACGCGAGTATATACAAACCCGTGGTAGTGAACGAGGCAGTGAAGTGCCTGAAGAGGTTACCGATATTGGCGAGTTATTTGATGATGTGCTTAATGGCGAAGCCGAATCGACAGCGGGGCAAAACGGTGGCAGTGAGCAAGCTTCTGCCGGTGTCATTGAAGGGGAAGTCAGTGACAAACCGCCTATTACTAAACCGGGAAGCATTAAAAGCAAACCAGCGATTTATACGCCGCCGGTAGATATTCCTCGTGGGGATGATGACGATCTGGTTGCGAGGCAAATCAGGGAGGCCGCTATGCAAGAGCCAGATCCTGAGCTGCGTGAAAAGCTTTGGGAAGAATATCGTAAGTACAAAAATCAATAGGAAACATTATGTATAAATTCAACTTTGTTTTTACGGTTACCATATTATTGTCATCACTTTCATTGACGGGGTGTATCTCCACCACCGAAGTGAAAACAACGGAATTAACGCCGTTAAAGTTTGAGAATCAAATGCTACCTGAAGAGGAGCTTTTGGATGTAGGCATTACCATATTTGACCCTAGCTTAGACGCTTTGGTCGAAGAAGCTGAGGAGGATATGCCGACATTTCCTGAGATCCGCATTGCCGAAGCAAGATACTTACCGTTTTTATTGATGGAAACCATACAGTCTACCGGAGCTTGGGGCGCGGTAAGGATCATACCGAGTGAACTTGAGGCCGTAGATGTTACGGTAAAAGGCAAAATCATTAAATCGGATGGTGAACAATTAATTGTTGATATTGACGTTTTTGACAGTAAAGGTCAGCGTTGGTATAGCAAAACCTATGATGAAAAAGCCAGTCAATACGCCTACACAACACGTAATCAAATTGGCAATGAACCCTTTCAAAACCTATACAACAAAATCGCTAATGATTTACTTATCTACCGGGAAAAACTGGCCTCTAATGAGTTGCGGGAGCTGCGCTTGGTCTCGGAGTTGAAATTTGCTAAACGATTTGCCGAGCAGCAGTTTTCGGCGTATTTAAGCCAAAATGAACAAGGCATTGTTAGTGTTGACCGATTACCTGCACAAGGCGAACCAGTGTTAATGCAAATCAAACAAATTCGTGAGCGTGACTACCTGTTTATCGATACTTTGCAAGAGTACTACTCAAGTTATGCTAAAGAAATGCAGCCACCATACAAACAGTGGCGCCAAGAGAGCTATCAAGAAGTGATCTCGATGCGAGAAATGCAACGTAAAGCCACTAATGAAAAGATGCTTGGTGCTGTTGCTATTATTGCCGGTATTTTAGGTGCGGGTAATTCAGACGGCTCTGTTAGAGCGGCAAGTATGATAGGGGTGACCGCAGGGGGCTACTTAATTAAAAGCGGCATGGATCGCTCCGATGAAGCCCTTATTCATGTTGAAGCATTAGAAGAGCTTGGCGATTCATTTGAAGCCAGTATCGAGTCACAAGTGATTGAATTAGAAGACCGTTCGGTTACTTTAACGGGCACGGTAACCAATCAATATCAACAATGGCAACAGATTTTGAAAGAAATGTACGATTTGAATTACGGTGAGTAATTTTATGGTGTCAGATGTGGATTTATAGTCTATAAGTAATAATTAAAGCAAAAATAATAATAGGTAAGTAGTTGAATATTAACCAATCTAATCAAAATGACAAACCTGAACCAAACTCTGGTGTTTCGCTAAACATTGCAGGGCAGGGGGATGGTTTATTGTCGCGACTACAACACTTGATAAAAAATCAAACCAAACCCATGGTGGCGATTTTTGCCCTAGTGCTACTTGCAATCATGGTGATTTTTTTCCTTCCCAAACAGGTGCAACCACTCGAAGAAGTTTCTGCTGAAAAGTTCGTACGACAAGAGCTTAGCAAACCCATCGAAGAGTCCCCCTGGCAAGAAGCACAACTGGCTAAGTACCGTAAGGAAGCTCAGGAAATTTTGGCTCAAGTTGTCGATAAAAAAACACGGTTAGAAAATAAGCAGGTTAATCAGTGGGCAATGTCGGAATTTTCACTGGCGATGGAATCCGCAACTCAGGGGGATGTGGAATATCGAACCCAAGCGTTTGAAAAGGCTATCACCTCTTATCAGCAAGCATTAAGGGGGCTAACAGCTATCGAAGGGCAATTAGAAAGCAAATTCGCTCAATTTTTATCAAAAGGCTTAACCGCCATCGACAATAAAGACAGTCAACTTGCCAAACAACAGCTGCGAATTGCCGCGGCCATTGAGCCGAACAACGAACGTGTTATTAATGCGCTATCGCGTGCTGACGTATTAAGTGACGTCATTAACTTAGTAAATGATGGCAAAAATGCCATGTCAGCGCGAAAATTCAAACAGGCCGAACAACTTTTTATACAAGCCAGTCAACTCGACCCCGATTCGGTTTGGGTGAAGACCCATTTAACAAAAGCGCAGGAGTCCATTACCTCATCAAATTTTTCCCGTGCTATGTCAAAAGGTTATCAATTGTTGGCCGATAAACAATATCAGCAAGCTATCGGTCAATTTCAGCAAGCCAAACAAATAGAGCCTCAAGACCCAAGTGTTGATGAAGCGATTAAACAAGCAAAAAATCAGCAAAAATCGGCGCAGATTGCCCAAAAAATGCAACAAGCAAAACAGTTGGAAGATGAAGAATTGTGGAGTAAAGCAAACAGCTTATATGAGCAAGTGCTAGAGCTTGATAACAGTGTTGTGGATGCTCGCATTGGTGAAATTCAAGCAAAGCAACGAGCTAAACTCGATACCACGCTAGTCAATATTTTAAAATTGCCCCAGCGGTTAACCGAAAATAATGTCTATCGACAAGCCCAATATATCGTAGGGCAGGCGGATAAGTTGGCCAAGAAAGGGCCGCGATTAAACAATCAACTTGCGCAAATTAAGACGCTTTTTACACAGTTACAGATACCGGTTGACCTCGTTATCGAATCCGATAATCAAACGCAAATTAAGGTGGTCAGGGGGGAAACGCTAGGAAATTTTGCCACGAAAAAACTGACCCTCAAACCTGGGCAATATATCTTACTTGGGTCAAGGGAAGGCTACCGTGATGTCCGTAAAGAAGTCATGTTAATGCCTAATAGCCAGAACACAAAAATTGAAATCGCATGTCGTGAAAAGGTGAAAAATGGATGATGGTAACTGAGCCGGATAATAAATCGTCCTTAGCACAAGGGACTGATGAAGAAATGCTAGTGGCTACCAACTATGTGCCGGCGGCCGCAAGAGTAAAACATACTAAGAAACCAATCTGGTCTTGGCAACGAAGTTTATTGGTTGTTGCGGTGATAACCGCATTGGCTATTATTGCTTTTCTTATTCTGGCAAAATCGGTGGTCATTAAATTAACGCCACTAAGCCAAGCGTATCAATTATCTGGTGCATTGCATATTACCTTGGGTGAGCGCACGTTAATGTTGCCCGGCGATTATCAAATTAATGCAACTTTAACGGGGTATTATCCTTTACAACAAGATTTCGTTGTCGCAAAAGACACACAGCAGCAAGCAGAATTTGTGTTCACGCCACTGCCTGGAGAGCTGCAACTCGACCTTAATGTTGATGTACCAGTCGAGGTATTGGCTAATGGCGAACTTTATCCCAATGAAAATGGACTAATAACTCAGTTACCTGCTGGTGAATATCAACTTGTCATCAAGGCAGAGAATTATTTTGAACAGACGGCATCGGTGATCATAGAAGGTAAGGAAATTCGTCAAGACCTTGCCATCACGCTGATGCCCGCCTGGGCCGATATTCGTATTATCAGTGAGCCCGAGGGGGCAAAAGTTTTTGATCAAGACACCTACCTTGGCATCACGCCACTGAACGCGCCGTTGCTACAAGGTGAGCATACCTTGAAAGTTGAGAAAATGGGCTTTACCGCGACCACTCGGATTGTTTCTGTTGTCGCCTCCAAGCATCAAGAATTGCCATTAATAAACCTTTTTCCATTGCTTGGGGAGCTATCCGTTACCTCAATCCCAAGTGGTGCCAGTGTCACGCTTGGAGAGCAATTTTTGGGTAAAACGCCACTCAATGTCAATGTTGAGCCAGACAAGCTGGCCAATTTACGCTTATTTAAGGAGGGATTTGTTTCTTCAAGTCAGCGCCTTGTTGTCCCATCAGGGCAAAAGCTCAATAAACATGTGCAGTTAAAGCAAGTTACTGCCCGGGTAAACTTTAAAGCCACGCCTGAAGATGCGCTCATTTACATTAATGACCGATTAATGGGGCGCGCTAACCAGAGTTTCGAGTTACCGAGCTCGGAGCAAAAAATCCGTATTGAAAAAGACGGCTATGTAAGTCATGAACAAACCCTGTTGCCAAACCCTGAAATGGATCAAGTCGTTAATATCAGCCTTAAAACGAAAGAACAACATCGCTTTGAAAACCTACCTGAATTTATTGATACTGAACTGTCCGGTCGTTTAAAGCTGTTTAAACCTAAAGATACCTTCACCATGGGGGCTTCTCGTCGTGAGCAAGGAAGACGAGCCAATGAAGTAAGAAAAACGGTGAATGTTAGCCGAGCGTTTTACATGGGAACAAAAGAAGTCACCAACCATGAGTTTAGAAATTTTTTGCAAACCCATTCATCGGGTAATTTCAAAGGCCATAGCCTTAATGCCAGCCGCCAACCTGTGGTTGAGGTAACTTGGCTACAAGCGGTTGAATATTGCAACTGGCTGTCAACAAGGCAGAACCTAAAACCGGTTTATACGATTGATAAAGATAATACCGTGACCTTTGACTTTAATAATAACGGTTACCGTTTGCCTACCGAGGCTGAATGGGTATGGAGCAGTCGCTTCGAACAAGGCAGCATGCTTAAGTTCCCGTGGGGGACACAACTACCACCAAAAGGAAAGGCGGGTAATTATGCTGATGTCACAGGGGCGCCAATTTTAGGCATCATCATTACCAATTATAACGATGGTTTTATTACCAGTGCGCCAGTGGGCAGTTTTGCGGCCAATACGAAAGGCTTATTTGATTTAGGTGGTAATGTGGCCGAGTGGTTGCATGATTACTACCAGATAGGTACAGGGCTATCGATGAAAGTAGAAAAAGATCCATTAGGACCACTTAAAGGCGATTATCACGTCATTCGAGGTTCGAGTTGGGCGCACGGCAGTTTAACGGAGTTGCGTTTATCGTTTAGAGATTATTCCAATAAGAAGCGTAACGATCTTGGCTTTCGTATTGCGCGAAATGCCTTTTAAATGGGGAAAGCTAATATGAAAAAATTGTCTATTTTAGTGTTTGCTATTGTCGGTTTTAGTACGCCGTGTTTTGGTTTTGAAAATGAGCCTATTGATAATACGTTGCAAAAGGCTGATGAACTTGGCAAAGGCAAAGAGCAACCGGTTTTGCTTAAAGAACAAGGTAAAACCTCGCAACCATACCTAATCGAGGCAGGACCTTCAATCATACCATTTCGCCTAGACTTAGCTCCGTCAGTGAAAGGTTTAATGCCAGCAACCCCCTCACAACAAGAAACGTTTAAACCATCTGAAACCATTTCAGAGGATTTATCTGTCTCATTTCCCATTGATATTTAAGGTCATCATAAATGAAAAAAACACCCGCATCTGAATTTATATACCAACTAATATCCTTGCTTATTGCCATTATTTTGGTACACGCCGTGTATGTCACCGTGATCCGACCGAATGCACAAACGATCTTGGCCCAGCAGCAGGCACAACAAGAAGCTGGCAGTATGGTGACCGATCAACGCTCTATTTATCTGGTTTTAAAAGATTACGAGCAAGAAACGTGTTTAATTTTAATGCTTTGGGCCATGATGATAATGGGCTATAAGGCAAAATTGGCCATTAAAGAAAATGAAATGTTCGCGCAAACCATGCTCAGTGTAAAGGAGGGCACCAGTATATTGCCCGAAGATGCCCGCAATTTATGCCGCACCTTGCAGGAGTTGCCCGATGACAAACAATCAATGCTGGCGCCAAGAACGTTACTGATTTCATTAAAACGATTTTCAACCACTGCCAGTGTTGCCGCGGTTGCAACGGCCATCAAAGATATTTGTGATACCGAGTCAGACCGTCTTGACAGTGAATTGGCCATGGTACGCTATATTACCTGGGCCATTCCATCAATTGGCTTTATTGGCACCGTCCGTGGTATTGGCGATGCATTGGGACAGGCCCATTTAGCCGTGGAGGGCGATATTATTGGCGTAACCAGTAGCTTAGGGGTGGCCTTTAACTCAACATTTATCGCCTTGGTGATCAGTATTTTTATTATGTTTTTTACCCACCAATTGCAATTGATGCAAGAAAGGTTGGTGCAAAATACCCAAAGTTTTTGCGATAACAACTTGCTTAATCACTTAAAAGTTCAAGCCAGTAGTTAGGGGACGCTGATGTCAGTGATGGTAATTGATATAAACGATCAGGCAATCACATTCATGCTTTCTCAGCAAAGCATGAGTCAGTCTGGGTATGCTTTTGTCGATGAGCAAAACATCCTGTTTGGTGAAGAAGCCCGTCAGGCGGGAAAAAAAGCACCGCTGCAGTGTTTTCATCATTATTGGCAACAAATTAATGATGAACCAATACACAGTAAAAATGGTGATGTTCATAGCCATGTCGACTTGGTGTACTGGCAACTGTATCAACTGTCGCAAGAGCAGGCGAAACTTGGCAAAGCCGAATCCGTCATTTTATTGGTGCCCAATTACTATAATGGCAAGCAGTTATCAATCTTGCTTGGCGTGTGTAAAGCATGTCAATTAAACGTGGTCGAGATAATCGCCAATGATGTGGCTAAGGCCTATAGCGGTTTACACCATTTAAATTTACCCACCAACACAATGCAACTCCTTGATATAGACTTGCATCAATGTCGTTTGAGTCAGTGTTTTGTTGAGGATGAGATCCGTACAACCGGCGAGCAGGTGTTTGCAAAAAAGGGGGTGCATCAGCTTTATCAGGAAATGGCTGACTGGTTAAATAAACGGTTTATCAGTGAGTGTCGTTTTGATGCGTATCACCAAGGCCAGACTGAGCAGATATTGGCTACCCATACCCTTAAATTACTATGCGATAATTGGCAAGGTTCGGTTTTTGATGTTGAAATAAACGAACATAAAATACAAGTAAATCAACAAGAGGTGAGCCAACTTGTTGGTCAGTTTTTTGACTTTTTATTACCCGCAATCATTGATGATATCCCTTTGGTGATAGCCCCGGCGATGGCTGATTTGGCAAAGCATTATTCTCTTTTGGCATCGAAACCACAAGTGGCGCTTAGCTATGACGATATCTTCCATGCTTTAGTAACAAAAAACTGTCGAACCAGCAGCGATGCACCTTTATATGTTCAGCGAACGCTAGTTGCGAATGGCTTTGTGAATCAAGTAAAAGAACATGCCAGTCACATTGTACTGGCCGACCGAGCTTACCCACTTGCTAAGCAACCTATCTATATTAATGCTAATCCAAATCAACCGCTATCCTTGCAAGCACAAGACACTAGTTGTTTAAAATTAGCGACAGACGGTACCTTGCAACTGCTGTTAGATAGTCAGGTACAAGTCAATGATATCCGCGCAATTGATGGTCAGACATTGCATTGCAGTGATGAAATTAAAGTTGCATCGAGTGTCTTTCGGCTGATTAAAGTAGAACAGGACGTGAATTGGGATGGCTAAAAAACGCAAGTTTTCGACATTTTCAATTTCGTTCCTCGACATCATGTCATGTGGCTTTGGCGCGGTCATTCTGATCTTTTTGATCATTGAACATGATGTAAATAGCGACATAAAAGTGGAAGACAAGGCGGTTCAATCTGAAATCAACCTGCTAGAAGAAGAGATCAAAGAAGGTGAAATTAATCTGGTTGCCATTCGTAACACCTTATCGCATCTTGATGAAGAGTTAGCAATAACCGAAGGTTTGGCCCGACGAATCAATGATGATATTGAAGCGTTGGTGAATAAAATTGCCATCCTCGATGAAGAAAGTGATGACCAGCAAATTTTGAAGATAAAAGAAAAGCTAAAAACATTGCTAGCAGAAAAACAACGCTTAGAAGATGAACGGGCCAAAGGTAACGATGCCCGACAGTTTGTCGGTACTAGTGAACGCCAGTATTTAACGGGTTTGAAACTTGATGGAAACCGTACTCTAATTTTAGTGGATATTTCGGCCAGCATGCTCGACAGCTCTTTAGTGAACATTATACGTAAACGTAATATGTCCCAAGAGAGCAAAAGGCTGTCGGCAAAATGGATAAGGGCAGTGCGAACCGTCGAGTGGTTAATTGCTAAATTACCGGCCGATGCGCAATTTCAGTTATATGTTTTTAATACCGAAGTCGAAGCCCTAGTGGCCACAACAAAAGAGCAATGGTTAGAGGTGAGCGATAGTGAAAAGCTCGATTTAATTGTTAAAGAGTTAAAACAGATTGTCCCGAATGGGGGAACCAGTTTGATCAAAGCGTTTGCCGAAGTAAAACGCTTTAGGCCACTGCCTGATAATATTTTATTGTTAACCGATGGCCTGCCAACCCAAGGCCTTAGTGCCGGAAATAAAACCAAAGTCAGTGGCGAAGAGCGCGAGGCTTTGTTTTTTGAAGCGGTTAATGTTTTACCACAAGGGATCCCAATCAACGTGTTGCTATGGCCTATGGAAGGTGATCCAATTGCCGCCTCTGCGTTTTGGAAGCTGGCGCATTATACCTCGGGTTCATTTATGAGCCCTTCGGTTGATTGGCCATAGAGCATGAGGGGATAAGATGAGAAGAAGACGCAGTCAGGAAGAATCCTCAATCGCATTTCTCGATGTGATCTGTTGTGGCTTTGGCGCCATCATTTTACTACTGTTAATTACAAAAACCAATGCGCCTATTGTTCTGGAGGAATCTGAGGTTAGTCTTGATGGTCAAGTACAAAAACTGCAAGAGCAATTGTTCACCATTCGCGGCGAAACCAAAATTTTTAATCGCCATTTAAATGCCAAGCAAGAGCAACTCGATATTAATAAAGATCGCATTGCGATTTTAAAAACCCGGTTAGCGACCATTGAAGCAGAGCATGCACAAATGGCCAGAGCGGCGTCTTTTAGTGAGCAAGAAAAGGGCAAGTTAGCACTGGCCTTGCAAGAATTAACCAAAGAAATGGAGTCGTTGTTAGGGCGAAATTATCTTAGTCAAAATGATTTAATTGGTGGTATTCCCGTAGATAGTGAGTATCTGATTTTCATCATAGACACCTCCGGCAGTATGTATAACTACGCCTGGCAGCGATTAATTGATGAAATTATTGCTACCTTGAACATTTATCCGAAGGTAAAAGGCATCCAAATTATGAATGATATGGGGCAATACATGTTCTCAAATTATCAACGTAAATGGATCCCTGATTCAGAAGCCCGGCGAAGAGCTATTATTAAAAGATTGCGTAGTTGGAATCCTTTTAGTAATTCCAGCCCCGTTGAAGGCATTCAAAAAGCGATCAGAACCTTTTTTCGCCAAGATAAAAAAATTAGCCTCTATGTCATGGGGGACGAGTTTTCAGGTAAATCCATTGCTAAGGTTTTAAAGACCATTGAAGCCATAAATAAAGGTAACAACCGTGGTGAGCGCTTAGTACGGATTAATGCGGTTGGTTTCCCCGTGCAGTTTATGCGCCCGGAACACCAGCAGCAAACGGGTATACGATTTGCCACCCTAATGCGGGAATTAACCTACCGCAACGGTGGTACTTTTGTCGGTTTAAACCACTTTGAACCACAATAAAAACAGGATGAGTTAATGCAGGTACACAATAATATAAAACATTTTTTTACCGGGTTGACGGCTGTCATGCTTATCTGTTTGACGGGATGTAGCAGCAGTGTTGAAGTGGCAGGGAAATTCCCGAAACCGGTAACCAATCAATACCCGTTCAAAATCGGAGTTATTTATGATGATGCATTTAAACAGTATGAATACATTGAGCAAGATGAAGATCGAGTGCAATGGCAAATTGCTATTGGCAAAGCACAGGTTGAATTATTCAATACGGTGCTAGCTGGCATGTTTGCCGAGCTTCATAAAGCACCTGGGGTGTCCGATCAAGGTGTACCGATAGCGACAGACGAAAAAGTGGATTTGTATTTTCGACCAACCGTCGAAGAGTTTCAATACAATGTCCCCCTTGAAACCAAAGTTGATATGTTTGAAGTTTGGATAAAGTATCACCTTAGGGTGTACGACCAAGATGGCAAGTTACTGGCCGATTGGATCCAAACGGCTTATGGCAAGACGCCTACGGAAACCTTTCAAACCGAAAAAGGCGCATTAAATGATGCCATGGTTGTTGCGCTTAGAGATATCGGGGCTAGCGTAGTGTTGAGGTTTCCACATATTCCAGAAATCAAAGCCTGGCTGAGTAAGCAAAAGAAAGCCTAACAGCGAAACGTTTAGCAAAAATGAGTGTTGGCACTCAGGAGATATAATGAACATTAAATCCATATTTTATTGCTTAATGCCTTTGTTTATAAATTGTTTATCAGGGTGTTCAACGGTCACTATAGATCAAGTTAAGTTCAGCAATAGTGACTTGCAAGAAGGAGACTCGGTGGTTGTGCTTGGGCGTCGAAGCTCGGGTGATTATGAAACCGAGCCAGAGTTGATTTCGTGTGTTGGAAAAAGCTTAGGTAGCGGCAGTGATGCCATTAACGTCATACCCGAGCAAGAGTTTGTTGACCGACTCTATCCCTGGTTTGAAAGTCGTACAGCACCTAAGAGTATTCGCGACTTACAGCGCCTGCTAAATTACGACAAAGTTCATCAAATTTTTGATGATTATAATATTCATTACATTGTTTGGATTGATGGCATTACCGAAACGACAAAAAGCCACGGCAGCATATCCTGTGGGATGAGTGCTACTGTGGTGAGTTGTTTTGGCTTTGGTAGTTGGGATGAGCGGGCGAAATATGAAGCCTCAATTTGGGATTACCGTACCAATAAAAACATTGGCAAAATCAGCTCACAAGCCGATGGAACCTCCTATGTGCCAGCCATTGTGATTCCTGTACCGTTATTGGCTGCTGTTCAATCGAATGCCTGCAGCGCAATGGCCGATCAGTTAAAAACCTTTTTCTAATGCATCTGGAGAGACTCATGAACCGTAATTTGATGTTAAAGTTTCTGGCTTGTTTAAGCCTAGCGTTCACTTTAAGTGCTTGCTCGGTTAATCCGGTATCCGGCACTCCGGATTTAGTGTTTATGTCGGAAAGCGCCGAAATAAAAAAAGGCAAGGAGATGCATGAGCAAATTCTAAAATCCATGCCCATTTACCAAGATGAAGCGTTGAGCAAATACATCAATGATATAGGTCAAAAATTAGCAGCGAAGAGTCACAGGCCTGATATAACCTACCACTTTACCATCATTGATGCGCCAGATATAAACGCCTTTGCTTTACCCGGTGGCTATATTTATATCAACCGAGGCATTCTTGCCTATCTGGAATCGGAAGCACAATTAGCGGCTATTTTGGCACACGAGATTGCCCATGTAACCGCGAGGCATGTAGTCCGTCAAGACGCAGCTCGTAAAGGGGCAAGTGCCTTAAGTGTGGCGACCACCATTACAACGGGCAGTGCGACGGTTGGTGATGTGGCCAATATGTGGGGCGAGGCGGCCGTGTCAGGCTATGGACGTGACATGGAGCTTGAGGCGGATGGTCTAGGTGCAGAATACCTTTATAACAGTGGTTATGCGCCTGAGGCGATGATAGATACCATTGGCGTATTAAAAGATCAGGAAAAATTTGCGCGTTATCGGACAAAAGAAGAAGGCAAAAAGGCAAAAAGTTATCATGGCGTGTTTTCAACACACCCGCGTAATGACACTCGTTTAAAAGAAATCATTGCCAAAGCCGGAACGTTACCAGAAGACAAAACAAACCATCAAAACCAAGAAACGTTCCGAGAAAAAACCCAAGGTATGGTATTTGGCGTTAATTACCAAGCGCAGTTAGCGCAAAAAGAGGAAGATAAACAACGCTATTTTCATAACAAGCTTGGATTCTCGGTACTCTTTCCACCCGAGTGGCAAGTGAGAAATACACGAAATGCCATTGTTAGTGAGGCACAAGACAAGTCGGCAATGATGTCTTTGTATGTGGCCAGAAGACCAAAAGATCAATCGCCCGAACAATACCTACGCTCAGTAACTGGCGGGCAGTTGGTGACAAAACAAGAGGGCTTTAAGCAGTTCAATCAATTGGTTTATACCGGTCTGATGGAAGCTAAGGAGCAGGAAACCCCGCAAAGAGTCGCGGTGATTTATCAAGGTGGTAAGGCGTTTTACTTAAAAGGGGAGGTGGTGAATAGTCAAGAAGGCACTGAATATGATGAGCTGTTTATGGGGGCGATTAGAAGTTTCAGGCCGGAAAGTTCAGCACGCAGCAACCGAAAATCAAAAACCATTCATTACGTAAAAGCCAATGACAAAACCACCTTTGAAGCCTTGGCTAAACACATCAATTTAGGCGCTTATACCGTTCAGTATTTACGCTTGATTAATGGCATGTATCCGCGTGGCGAGCCTGAGCCAGGCCAATGGATTAAAATTGTAAAATAGTAAGGACTAACCCCTGCGCCTAATACACAAGAATACACCGTCAAATAAAGTAGTCTTGCATGAGGTTTTTCGAACATAAAAAAAACGATATGAATGGGTATGCATATCGTTTATATATTTTTATAGCTGGTTAATTAGTGACAACCGCCACAACACTCACCATCGGCTTTTTTGGGTTTGTCTTCGTTGCTGCAGGTTTCACCTTCGTGATCGTGCTGATGGCTGCCACAACCACCTTCACTGTGCACATGACCGTGCGCTAATTCGTCTTCAGTTGCGTCACGAACTTCTAAAATTTCAACTTCAAATTTTAAGTCTATTCCCGCTAATGGATGGTTACCATCAACCGTAATCGTGTCTTCTTCCATGCCAACAACGATAACGGTTTGCTCGCCTTCATCCGTTGATGCACGTAATTGCATGCCAACATCTAAATCTTCAATGCCTTGGAACATCTCTTTTGGTACGGTTTGCACAAAACCGTCATGACGTTCTCCATAGCCTAACTCTGCAGGCACATCGGCAACAAACTTGTCACCAACTTCTTTATTTTCCAATTCGGTTTCAAGACCTGGGATCAAGAAGCCAGTACCTTGGATAAACGCCAAAGGTTGATGATCATACGAGCTATCGATAAGGTTTTCTTCACTATCCATAACGGCATAATGCATAACAACAACTTTGTTTTGTTCGATTTTCATAAAAATTCCTAAAATTACAGAAGATTAGTCTTCATCAGAAGTAAGTGAGTAAGGTAAAGTCATTAGGGTAAACTCAACCTCTGCATGGTCTTTAATTCGAAATACGGTATCGGCGTCCAAATCGTTTGCCAATACAGCTTGTAAGTAGGTTTTGCCATTATCAGCTTGATAATGGGCAATAATGTTTCCCGCACGGCGCCAGTTATCACCTAATTTTAGCTCTAATGTGGCGTTATTGTCTTTAATCGCTTCCCTTAAAGTCATTTTACCTTCACCAGAAAGGGCATACATAGCACGTTTATTTTTGCCTAGGTATTTCATTCTGGCAACGGTTTCCTGGCCAAGGTAACAGCCTTTAGTGAAACTGACTCCGTTAATTAGGTGAATATTTAACATTTGCGGTACGTATTCATTTACCGCCGATTCACTCATATGCACAAACCCGGATAGGATTTCATGCAAGGCCCAAATGTCTTCATTTAATACCGGGATAGATAATGAATCGGTTATTTGCTGGATTTCGCTTTTTGCTGCAACAAGTAAATAACGTGTTGTTTTACCACCAACATAGATAATCGATGTACCTTGATGGCTAACCATTGGGTTAAATGAATCTGGGATGGCATTAAAGTTGTCTAGGATGAATTGCTCAGCT
Organism: uncultured Thalassotalea sp.; assembly: GCA_947502355.1. GTDB lineage: Bacteria > Pseudomonadota > Gammaproteobacteria > Enterobacterales > Alteromonadaceae > Thalassotalea_A. The sequence continues at coordinate 122,696 of CANMZP010000005.1, forward strand.
TCTGGGCCAACGAGCGCTAAAAAGCCTAAATCCAAAGCTTGTTCAATGTCGACTTTGGCAAATACACCAAATTTTGTTAACTCAGCCATTGATGCATTAAGCGAGCCGGTGCTTTGAATTAATAATCGACGGTCATTATGGTTAATCAGGCGAAACGCCGAAAAGACTTTGCCCTTTGCATCACAATGACTACCGGATAAAAGCTTTTTGTCGGCTAACTGCTCGACATCACAGGTCAGTTGACCTTGTAAATATTTATCGGCTTCTTCACCAGAAACACTGATTGCGCTAATATTGGTTAAAGCCAGAGCGTAGCTTTTTGGTAGCTCATTAAAATCGGGATGCTGTAGATTGTCCATAAAATTCGACTATTAAATATAGATGTAAGTGAAGTATATATCCCAGATATGGGTGGTGGGGTTAAAATTCAAGGGAAGCAAGAAAAAAGCCGCTATACTTTTTAGGTATTTGAGGGCGGCGGGACTGGTATCCTGATGTTAACTTGTTACAATAGCCGCAATGAGCTAAAACAAAACCAGTTTAAAAAATAAGAGTTAGTATGTCCTTATCAAATAATAAAGCAAGATTACGTTGGGCATGTCGTCGTGGCATGTTGGAATTAGATGTTCTGTTTCTACCTTTTGTCGATGAAGCATGGGATGCGTTAAACGACGAACAAAAAAAGATCTTTGACCGCTTGTTAGCGTGTGACGATCCGGATTTATTTGCCTGGTTTATGGGACATCAAGAGTGCAAGGATAAGCAGCTTAATGATATGGTCCAACTTATACTCAACCGAGTTAAAGTATAACCTTACCTTTTCGACCTCATTACTGGCGAAAAAAGCTCGATGGATAACGATCGGGCTGATCGTGAGTTGTTTCGCTTTCACGAGTCAATACATACTGCCTCATTTGGCATTACCTCATCTTTCTTTCGCCTCAATGGTACTTACCCTAAGTCTATGGAGAATTATTCCCCCTTTTAACCACCCTTTTGGCGGCCTTAAACAGGTGTTATTAACGTATGATGGCATGCTCATTACGGGAGCAAATCAACAGGCGCAAATAACCAATAAAAGTCGAATGTATCCGTGGGGATGTGTTTTGGTATTAAAAGAAGAGGGGGAGGTGACGACCAATCAAACCATTTTGGACACGTTGCACAAGGAACAATCCAAGCGCGTTTTTCCATACTCGTTGCATCAATTGGTTTTTAAAGACAGTTTGTCCGGCAATGATTATCGCCGATTAGCGAGGTTGGTCAACAGGGCCGGGCCTGCTGACCATGGGTAATGCTAATACCAATAACTTAGCGGGATTAATGGTATAAGTTTTTTCTACGACTTTTGTGGGGTTAATATTGTTGGTTCAGCCGTTTCTAATTTATCCGGGTAGTCTACCGTATAGTGCAATCCGCGGCTTTCTTTACGCTCCATGGCACTGCGAATCATTAACTCGGCAACTTGCACTAGGTTACGCAATTCCAATAAGTTATTACTGACTCTAAAATGACTGTAATATTCTTGTATTTCTGCTTGCAATAAATTCACTCGGTTCAAAGCCCGCTGCAATCGTTTGGTGGTGCGCACAATGCCAACATAATCCCACATGAACAAACGTAATTCGTGCCAGTTATGCTGGATAACCACCTCTTCATCAGAGTTCTCAACCCGACTTTCATCCCATGCGGGTAAGGTTATGATTTTATGTTTGGGATTGAGTTGATCTTTTATATGACCCGCCGCCGATTTAGCAAACACAACACACTCTAGCAACGAGTTACTCGCTAAACGGTTAGCGCCGTGTAAACCGGTATAGGATACTTCACCAATCGCATACAAATTGGCCACATCCGTTTGCCCGTGTTTATTAATTTTAACACCACCGCAGGTGTAGTGTGCGGCAGGAACTACAGGCAAAGGTTCTTTGGTCATATCGATGCCAAACTTACTGGTTTTTTTATACAGCATTGGAAAATGGCTTTTTATAAACGCATCGTCACGATGGCTGATGTCTAAAAACATACAGTCTGCGCCCAGTCGTTTCATTTCATAATCAATGGCGCGAGCCACGACATCCCTAGGGGCAAGTTCGGCGCGTTCATCAAATAAAGGCATAAATCGACTGCCATCTGGTCGTCTTAATATTGCACCTTCACCGCGTAACGCTTCGGTTAATAAGAACGTACCTGCTTGAGGGTGAAATAAACAGGTTGGATGAAACTGGTTAAATTCCATATTAGCAACACGACACCCGGCACGCCACGCCATGGCAATACCATCACCACTGGCAATGTCAGGGTTGGAAGTATATTGATATACTTTGCTTGCACCGCCGGTGGCTAAAATGGTTTTTTGTGCGAAAATAGACTCGACTTTCTCGCTATTTCGATTCCAGATGTAGGCCCCGATACACGGTTTGCTTTCCTGAGTTTTATCGCAAATTAGATCAATGGCATTAAACCGTTCAAACACACGGATGCGAGAATGTTCATTAACCCGCTGCGCCAAGGTCTTTTGTACCGCTTTACCCGTTGCATCGGCTGAATGCAGGATACGGCGATGACTGTGTCCACCTTCTCGGGTTAAATGGTATTTTGGGGTGGTGTCATCGTTTTCGTCAGACGATTCTTTGTCAAAACTTACCCCCTGATCAATTAACCACTGCATTGATTGCTTGGCATTTTCCGCCGTAAAACGCACCATTTCTTCATCACAAAGGCCGTTACCTGCAATGAGGGTATCCTTAACATGATTTTCGACGGAGTCGTTCTTGTCGAAAACGGCGGCTATGCCACCCTGGGCATAAAATGTCGAGCCTTCGTTAATTGGACCTTTACTTAAAACAATAACATCGGCGGTTTGGGCAAGATTTAACGCTAGCGTCAGGCCAGCTGCGCCACTGCCGATAATCAGTACGTCACAATTGTGTTGTTCATTCATAGTGTTTAATGAGACTTTTTATGGTGGAAAAATTTTATATGACAATTTTTCAATTTTAACTTAAATCATTATAAATTAACAACGATCGCTGCTAATCAGTTACACTATAGTCAATAAATCGCATCATCCATCCATTATAATGATGGTTTATGGCCCGTTAGGTACAAAAACGCTGTAAGAGGCTTTTTTTTAATTTTTTCGATTTTTAATCGAACTTTTTGTAATGTTCCTAGTCCTAATTAATACATTTGCCATAAACTGAAAGTTTATATCTGTTAAATGAACAAGATAACATTGCGATTACGGTCATACAATTAACAGATATTGCTGTGAAAATAGCAAAATAGTCGTAGTAAACCAACGTATTGGTGAATAAGAGGTAAAGGCTCGAATGAGCGAACAGAATATCGACCAGGAACTGGTCAAACGGGTTCAAAAGGGTGATAAAAACGCTTTTAATCTATTGGTAAGGAAGTATCAGCAAAAAGTAATGAATCTTGTTTCTCGCTACGTAAAAAATCAAGCTGACGTAGCTGATGTGACACAAGAAACATTTATTAAAGCGTATCGGGCATTGGCAAATTTTCGTGGTGAAAGTGCTTTTTATACCTGGTTATATCGAATTGCTGTTAATACCGCTAAAAATCAATTGCTGGCGGGGTCAAGAAAGCCACCAGGCAGCGATATTGACGTAGAAGATGCTGAGTTTTATGATGGCGGAGAGGCTTTAAGAGAAAATGCTTCGCCAGAAAAAATGCTATTAACAAGTGAAATTCGAACGTTGATTTTTAAAACAATCGACCAATTGCCAGAAGAGTTACGACTGGCAATCCATTTACGAGAATTGGATGGGTTGAGTTACGAAGAAATTGCAACGGTGATGGATTGTCCTGTAGGTACCGTAAGGTCGAGGATATTCAGAGCAAGGGATGCAGTCGATAAAAAAATTAAGCCCCTGTTGCAACGTTAATCGTTACAGCATTAGAAAAGATTTTGGCGCTTGCTATAATTGTATTAGTAAGCACTCATATGTGAGATTTATATGATTGAAAATAAGTTTGAAGCAGTATCCGAGTTACTTGATGGGCATGATATCGATGCCGAATTAATTGAGGACATAAAACAGGATGATAAGCTTTGTGATAGCTGGAGTCGTTACCACTTAATTGGTGATGTTATGCGCGGTGAAACCGCCGACTTTATTGATCTTGACTTAAGTGATGAAATTGCCAGTGCCATTGCCGCTGAGCCAACCTTATTGGTACCACAACCAACACCTTCAATAAAAGAACGTGTGCAAGCCAAAGTGGTTAAATTAGTGCGTCCTGTTGGTCAGTTTGCGATTGCTGCATCGGCGGCAGGTTTGATGATTTTAGGCGTTCAACAAGGCAATGTGGTTCAAGACGAAGGTCAAATTCAGCCTACTCAAGTATTTCAACCGTTGCCTTTAGGTGGGGTTGCCGATCCAGTGAGTTACAACTACTCAGCGCAATCTATCCCGAATCAAAAGCAATCGATGATTGATCATCAACAACGTTTGCAGGCCATTTTACAGGACCATAAAAAGCAAATTAAACTAAACAATACGATAAATCTTGAAAACCAAACAGACGCATCTGTTGAACAGGATGAAGTTAATCAATAAATGAATCTTAAAAGCATTATGGCAATACTGGCATTTATTACAATGCCAGTCTTTGCCCAAAACCAAGCCCCTGCTCAACAGAATCAAGAACCGGATCAAGAGCAACATCAGCAACAAAATCAGGGCTTAGAGCAACCTCTTCAAGCCGATGCCTCGCAACCAGTCAAAATACCAACGGCATTACAATGGGTACAGCGACTGAGTAACTCTCTGAAAATATTAAATTTTGATACCTCTTTTGTGGTGGTTCGCAATAACCGCGCAGAGCCTTATCGTTGGCTACATGGGGTTGATGCTGGCAAAGAAATGGAAATCATCACGCTGCTTAATGGCCCGCGTAAAGAATCCATACGCATTGAAAATGTGGTCAGCTACTTTGAGTCCGATAATCAGCCTTACTCGGTGATTGGCCCGTCAATTAGCGGTCCGATCCCTGGGGCATTATGGGGCAGCCTAGAAAAACTTCAGCAAACCTACGATTTTATCGGGGTTGGTAAAAGTCGTATACTTGGCCGACCTGCACAGCTGATTCGTTTAGAAAGCAAAGACAAACAACGGTTTGGCTATTGGTTATGGCTTGATATTCAAAGTGGCCTGTTGCTCAAAAGTGCAATCATCAGCCGTGATGGTGAATTGCTTGAACAGGTGCAGTTCACGCATTTATCGATTACCGAACAAAGCCATGATATTTTAAAACAATTGCACAGTGCAGACTTACCTAAACCGGTCGAAAAAAGCGAAGCAAAATCTGATTTTAGTTGGGCGGTAAATTGGTTGCCTCAAGGCTTTGAATTGCAAAACGCCAATCGAAATCGGTTAAGTAATATAAATGAAAATGTTGAATCACTGCTGTATAACGATGGCTTGGTCAATGTCTCTGTTTATGTCAGTCGTTCAGAAGACGCCGGTAGGGCGCCAAGCGTAACGCAAACGGGGGCAACGGTGTTGTTGTCGCAGCTGCGTGATGGCTATGAAATCAACGTGGTTGGCAAAATTCCTGCGAATACGGCATTAACCATTGCTGATTCCATTAACTTTAATTAGTGCTGCGGCCAATTTGAGTCATTCGAGTTATGATTGAAGAAACCGCCACAGTCGTTGCCATTAATGGCAATCAGGTTGTGGTTAAAAGTACCGTAAAATCAAGCTGTCACAGTTGTGAACAACAAGACAACTGCGGCAGTGGTCAAATCGCCAAAGCTATCCCACATAAAACACTCACCACCACTTTGCAAACCGAACAATCATTAGCGGTAGGCGATGAGGTGGTGATTGGTTTAAACGAAACCTCAATGCTAAAAAGTGCTTTGCACGTCTATTTAGCTCCCTTGTTCGGCCTAATTTTAGGGGCCAGTATTGGTCAGTTAGTGCTTGTCGAAGCGCTGAGCTGGCATGAATTAAGCGCTGTTGGTTTAGCCACCGGACTCGCGTATTTAGGCTATCTTTTTGCTAAAAAACACCATGCCAGTGAAAAGGTGCATAAAAACTTACAGCCTAAACTCCTCAGAAAATGCCAAAATACAATTCCTGTTACACAAATCTAAGCAATTTTACTTGTCTCATTAAGCTAATTTACTTGTAAATCACTATAATAAAGCAACTAATGATAGCGACAAGCTGCGAAATTCGTTAAAATCGACGGATTATTTTTTATTTTGACATCTGAATTTAAGCTCTTTATATGAAGCACATACGTAATTTCTCTATTATCGCCCATATCGACCATGGTAAATCGACTCTGTCGGATCGTCTTATCCAACATTGTGGTGGTTTAACTGCTCGCGAAATGGAATCACAAGTTCTCGATTCCATGGATCTGGAAAGAGAGCGTGGTATCACCATCAAAGCTCAAAGTGTTACTTTGGACTATAAAGCCAAAGACGGTAATGTTTACCAATTAAACTTCATCGACACCCCAGGCCACGTTGACTTCTCTTACGAAGTATCACGTTCATTAGCGGCCTGTGAAGGGGCGTTATTGGTTGTTGATGCTGGCCAAGGTGTGGAAGCACAAACCCTTGCCAACTGTTACACCGCCATTGAGATGGACTTAGAAGTGGTACCAATTCTAAATAAAATTGACTTGCCACAAGCAGATCCAGATCGGGTGGCTGAAGAAATTGAAGACATCATTGGTATTGATGCCACGGATGCCGTGCAGTGTTCTGCAAAAACAGGTATTGGCATTGAAGAAGTTTTAGAAAGTATTGTTGCTAATGTTCCACCCCCTGAAGGCAATGCAGATGACAAGCTACAAGCGTTAATCATTGATTCATGGTTTGATAACTACCAAGGCGTTGTGTCTTTGGTACGTGTTATGCACGGTGAAATCAAAAAAGGCGATAAGATGACGGTAATGTCTACCGGTCAAACGCATATCATCGATAAAGTTGGTATTTTTACCCCGAAACAACACGAAACCGGCGTTCTTAAAACCGGTGAAGTAGGGTTTATCATTGCGGGTATCAAAGAGATCCACGGTGCACCAGTAGGGGATACCTTAACCCTATCTCGCGATCCTGCACCGAGCCAATTACCGGGTTTCCAAAAGGTTCAGCCTCAAGTTTATGCCGGCATATTCCCAATTAGCTCGGATGACTTTGAAAACTTCCGTGACGCCCTAAACAAATTAAGCTTAAACGATGCTTCATTGTTCTTTGAGCCAGAAAGCTCTGGTGCATTAGGATTTGGTTTCCGTTGTGGTTTCCTTGGCATGTTGCACATGGAAATTATTCAAGAGCGTTTAGCGCGTGAATACAACCTAGACCTAATTGCCACAGCACCTACGGTAAACTATGAAATCCTGTGTACCAATGGTGAAGTGATAACTATTGATAACCCAGGTGATTTACCTGCGGTAAACCAGATTGATGAAATCCGCGAGCCTATCGTTGAAGCCAATATTCTTGTACCACAAGAGCACTTAGGTAACGTTATTACCTTATGTGTTGAAAAACGTGGTGTCCAAAAATCACTGACTTACCATGGTAACCAGGTTGCCGTTAAATACGAACTACCCATGGCCGAAGTGGTAATGGACTTTTTCGATAAGTTAAAATCAACCAGTCGTGGTTACGCGTCTCTTGATTATCAATTTGTCCGCTTTGAAGCATCAGACATGGTACGTTGTGACGTGCTTATCAATGGTGACCGAGTGGATGCTTTGGCGATGATCACGCACCGTACAAACTCGGTATCTCGAGGTCGTCAGTTGGTTGATAAGCTGAAAGACCTAATTCACCGTCAAATGTTTGATGTAGCGATTCAAGCCGCTATTGGCAACAACGTGATTGCCCGCACAACCGTTAAGCAATTACGTAAAAACGTAATCGCCAAATGTTACGGTGGTGATGTTTCGCGTAAGAAGAAACTTCTTCAGAAACAAAAAGAAGGTAAAAAACGCATGAAACAAGTAGGTAATGTTGAAGTACCTCAAGAAGCGTTTTTAGCTGTCCTTAAATTAGATAAATAGGTAAAGTATGGCCGCACATTTTTCATTGATTTTAGTCGTTGTTACGGTTTTAACCGGGATTGTATGGCTATTAGATAAATTTGTTTTTGCACCAAAGCGGGCTGCAAACCTAAGGGCGACGCAAGAACAATGTGCCCAGCCGTTGGACGACAACGCCATTGCCAAAATCGTTGAGCCGAATCCATTAGTGGATACATCGGTACAAATTTTTCCGGTAATTGCAATTGTGTTGATTTTACGCTCGTTTATTTACGAACCGTTTCAAATTCCGTCGGGCTCAATGATGCCAACTTTGCTTGATGGCGATTTTATCTTGGTGAACAAATTTAACTACGGCCTGCGTGAGCCGGTAAACCGTACCAAATTTTTTGAAAACGGTTCACCTGAACGTGGTGATGTTGTGGTCTTTAAATACCCAGTTCAGCCGCAAATTGACTACATAAAGCGTGTTGTTGGGGTTCCTGGTGATCGCGTTGTTTACCGCAATAAAACCTTATATATACAGCCTGTATGTGTTGATAAAAGTCAGTCTTGTCCTAAATTAGAAAGAGTCCTTACTGACTTTCAAGCGGTAGGTGAGTATGAGCAAGTTGGCATGCCTCTAACCCGTTATCAGTCGAATATGCCGGGTAAAACGCATGAGATTTTAGTAAACAACAATACTTACCCTCGTAATCAAGACTTTAAATCACAACCCGGCTTACCAAAAGGTGAGTGGTTGGTGCCAGAAGGTCAATATTTAATGATGGGTGATAATCGTGACAACAGCCTTGATGGGCGTTTTTGGGGCTTCGTGCCAGAAGAAAACCTTGTTGGCGAAGCGGTTGCGGTATGGATGAGTTTTGAATTTGAAAACAATGAGCAGAGCCTTTTACCATCATGGGTACCTACCGGTATTCGTTTTGAAAGAATTGGCGGGATTAACTAATTGAATAACCCAATCAAATTAAAACGCCTTAGTCAAAAGCTAGGCTATACCTTTAAAGACGAGAATTTATTAATTCAGGCTCTAACGCATCGCAGTGCCAAGGGTGAGAATAACGAACGTCTTGAATTTTTAGGGGATTCCATTCTGGGCTACATCATTGCTCGCGAACTGTTTGAAAAATTTCCTAAAGCAAGTGAAGGCGAGCTTACTCGCATGCGCTCTACCTTAGTTCGTGGTGTAACGCTTGCTGATATCGGCCGAGACTTTGAGCTGGGCGATTGTTTAATTTTAGGTCCCGGCGAGTTAAAAAGCGGCGGACATCGTCGCGAATCCATTTTAGAAGACGCCATTGAAGCGATTATTGGCGCGGTCTTCTTAGACTCTGATATGACCCAATGTCGTGAATTAGTCTTACGTTGGTTTGCAACCAGACTCGACTCGACCAACCCAGGTGTAAGTCAGAAAGACCCAAAAACCCGTTTACAAGAATATTTGCAAGGACGACGTCTTGATTTGCCGAACTACGAAGTGATTAAAACTACGGGGCAGTCGCATAATCAGGAATTTACTATCAGCTGCACAGCACAGGGCATTAAAGAAGCGGTCATTGCCAAAGGCACTTCGCGTCGTAAAGCTGAGCAAGCAGCGGCACAAAAAGTATTGGAGTTATTAAATGTCTGAGCAAACAAAACACTGTGGATTGGTTGCCATTGTAGGTCGGCCTAATGTGGGTAAATCGACCTTACTTAATGCCTTATTAGGGCAAAAAGTCAGTATTACATCTCGTAAGCCGCAAACCACCCGTCATCGTATTCTTGGTATTCTAACTGAAGGTAGCCAACAAGCGGTGTTAGTAGACACCCCGGGTTTACACCAAGATGAAAAGCGCGCCATCAACCGTTTAATGAACCGTGCCGCAAGCAGCTCGATAGCGGAAGTTGAACTTATTATGTTCTTGGTTGAAGGTACGCATTGGACTGCAGATGATGAAATGGTGCTTAATAAAGTTATCCAAAGTGGTCGTCCTGCGGTTTTAGTGGTGAACAAAGTCGACAACGTTCAAGACAAAGAAGAGTTGTTACCGCATTTGCAAAAAATTGCTAGCCGTCATAACTTTCAAGAAATTGTCCCAATTAGCGCCACTAAAGGTGATAAGGTCGATCGTATTCGCCAAATTTGTCTTGAGTCTTTACCTGAGAGTGATTTCTGGTTTCCTGAAGATTATATTACTGACCGTTCATCACGGTTTATGGCCTCAGAAATCTTACGTGAGAAACTGATGCGCTTTACGGGGGATGAGCTGCCGTATTCGACGACCGTTGAAATTGAGCAGTTTAAATCGGACCATAAAGGCATTTTGCATATCAATGCGCTTATTTTGGTTGAGCGCGAAACGCAAAAGCGCATGGTTATTGGCAATAAAGGCGAGAAGCTTAGAACCATTGGCCGCGAAGCACGTCGCGATATGGAAGAGCTGTTTGAGCGAAAAGTGTTTTTGGAAACCTGGGTTAAGGTTAAATCAGGCTGGGCTGACGATGAAAGAGCATTACGCAGTCTAGGCTACGGCGATGAATATTCTGGCTAGGTTTCTTTAGAGTAGGCGTTTTTAGGGTAGGTTTGATTGAAGAGTAAAACACGACAAATTGTTCTGCACAGAGCCTATTTGTTGCATTCAAGACCCTACCGGGATAGCAGCGTACTCGTTGACTTGCTCAGTGAAGAGCATGGGCACGTTAGTGCCATTGCTTATGTCGGCAAAGGCAAAAAATCAAATAAAAAAGGGTTGTTACAACCCTTTTCTTGTTTGGATGTTGAGTTAAAAGGTCAGCATGATCTGAAAACCTTATCGCAAGTTCAACAAGCACAAAAATCCCTACCATTATCTGGGCACCACCTGTTTAGTGGCTTTTATATGAATGAGCTAATGGTTCGTTTATTGCCGGAAAACATTCCTTGTGAGATGCTATTTTATCTTTACCAAACCTCAATTCAAGCGTTAAATGAACAGCAAGAGATCGAACCCATATTACGCCGTTTTGAAATGCGTTTATTGGAAGAGTTAGGCTTATCGTTAGACTTTTCAGTGCTTGAACATGACCCAAGCTGTTTAGCGAATATGATTGAAGATGTCGAGCATGGCGACTATGAACACCCGAATATTGCAACCATTAACGGCAAGTGGCAATTTATTCCACAATACGGTTTTGTTGCCGCACAAATCGGTGTAAATTATCCTCACTATGATCAGGACGATTTACAAAAAATAGCCAATGATGACTTAACCGATAAAAAAGCATTATTAACGTTTAAACGACTAATGCGACAAGTATTACAAGTGTATTTAGGCAATAAACCTTTGCACAGCAGAAAACTATTTACCAATCATTACGCCAGTTAATTATGGCAATGAACAAGTTAGAGAGAACAAAAATGAATGATATTTTATTAGGCGTAAACGTTGATCACATTGCAACTCTGCGTCAAGCCCGTGGCACAACGTATCCGGATCCAGCACATGCAGCCAGCGTTGCTGAACATGCCGGTGCCGATGGCATCACCATTCATTTACGTGAAGATCGTCGCCACATCAGTGATCGCGACGTACGTGTTATGGCCCACACCATTCAATCAAGAATGAACCTAGAAATGGCCGTTACCGAAGAGATGATAGGCATTGCTTGTGAAGTAAAACCAGCCTTTGTGTGTTTGGTTCCTGAAAAACGTGAAGAATTAACCACAGAAGGCGGCTTAGACGTTGCCGGACAATTAGATAAAGTCACCGATGCGGTAATGCGTTTGGCCAAAGAAGGCATTCAAGTTAGTCTATTTATTGACGCCGATAAAACACAAATTGATGCAGCCAAAGCAACGGGTGCGCCATTTATTGAAATTCACACGGGTTGTTATGCTGATGCAAAAACCGAAAGCGAGCAACTTGAAGAGCTTGAACGCGTAAAAGTCGGTGTTGAACATGCAGCGAACATTGGCTTAAAGGTCAATGCTGGGCATGGTTTGAATTACTTTAATGTAAAACCTATTGCCGCCATTAAAGACATTATTGAGCTCAATATTGGCCACGCTATTATCGCCCGTGCGGCAATTGATGGCCTGGATACGGCGGTGCGTGATATGAAGCGTTTAATGATTGAAGCCCGAGGCCTTTAATAGGCCATCACGCTAATAATAAGAGCTCAAGACCCTAGAAGTTCAACACCTTAGACATCGATAAGAAGAGGAAAGGTTATGCCGGTATTAGGAATAGGAAATGATATTGTTCAAATCAGTCGCATTGCCAATATGCCGGATAATGCCCGTTTACGCTTAGCTAAACGGGTTCTAACGCCTCGTGAGCTAGAGTATTACCAACAAATCAAACAAAATGAGCGCTACTTGGCAAAACGCTGGGCTGGAAAAGAAGCTGCAGCAAAAGCCTTAGGACGCGGCATTGCCGATGGCGTATCTTTTCAGCATTTCGATATTGTCTCGCTTGATTCGGGTCAGCCGGTACTCGAAATTTCCGGTAGGGCGCTAGAAATCGCCGAGCAAATGCAAGCCAGTCACTGGCATATTGCCCTGTCTGATGAGCAAGAATATGCCGTGGCTTTTGTCGTTATTTCAAACTAAGTCACTCGGTTTACATCATAAGGTGAAATACGGCCTGAAATATTTGAAAATCAAGACACTTTCTTTCTACCAAAACTTGCTATAGCCGTTCTGATGCTTCATTTGCGCTAACCGCTGGGCTGAACAAATAGCCCTGAAAACACTGGCAACCATATTCTAGTGAAATATCCAGTTGCTTTTGAGTTTCAACACCTTCAGCTACCACGTCCATATGAATGTCTAATCATTTTAGGTTGGTATTGTTTATTACGTTGTTATTTATGGGTTGTGTAATGCAGTAGACTTTCATGTGTTTTCATCTACAATTGCTATTAATTTCTAATAAATAAGAATTTATTGTAATGATAAATCCCGGTTGGTTAAAAACATTTTGTACCTTGGTTGAAGTCGGCCACTTCACAAAAACCTCGGAAGTGCTCTTTATGACTCAGTCGGGGGTAAGCCAGCACATTAAAAAGCTGGAAGCCTATTTTGGTGTTGATCTTATTTTTCGAGAAGGTAAGTCGTTTTCGTTGACCGAGGCCGGGCAAACCCTTTATGAAAAAGGTGGAGAACTCTTACGACAAGGCGATGAACTCGAAAATATTCTAAAACAAGATGAAAAATATTTGGGCTTGGTTCGGCTAGCGTCCCCAGGCAGTGTCGGCTTAAAGCTCTATCCGCATTTATTAGACACTCAGCAAGAGCACCAAGGATTGGTTATTGACTACCGTTTTGCGCCAAATAAGCAAATTGAAAAAGACTTGGCCGATCGCAAAATTGATATTGGATTGATAAGTAAAGTTTGTGATGACCCATTATTGCTAAGTGAGAAAGTGACCGATGAACCTTTGGTTTTAGTCACACCCGCACATATTAGGAAAGTAGATTGGTCGGTGTTAATGGACTTAGGTTTTATTTCCCACCCCGATGGAAATCATCATGGGCGAATGTTACTCGCTGAAAATTTTTCTGAATTTCAGCATATGCAGCAATTTCAAAAACAGGGGTTTTCAAATCAAATCAGTTTTATTCTCGAGCCGGTAAGTCGCGGGCTCGGGTTTACGGTATTACCATTGCATGCGGTAAACGCGTTTAATAAACCCGATTTGATAGCCATCCATTATTTGTCTAAGCCAGTTTTTGAACCCCTATATTGCTGTGTTAATCGCAATGCCTTACTGGCCAACCGAGTTAAATACATTAAATCCGTCGTGCAAGAACACTTGTCTTAAATGGTTTGTGTGCTTTCTAACTCGGCTAACCGTTGGCTTAACTCTTCATCCGGGTAACCACAACCCATATAGTTGTTGAGAGTAAAACCATTGCCAATGGGGTCATAGTGCCGCTTCTAACTGAGCTTTTTGTTTGTTGTTATTCATCGTTTATTTCTTAAGTAATTTGTCAAAATGCAACTCGTTAAAAAAGGCTTTTGAGCCCTCAACGACTTTATCGATTTCATCAAACAATTCAAATAACTCGGGTTCAAGATCATACAAGGTATGGTTTTGCTTGATTTGGGTTTCGATGTGTTTGCTGATTTTTTCAAGCCCCGGTACGCCATTGTAACAACACGCACCATTAAGTTTATGAATGGTGGCACTCATACTCGGCAGGTTTTCCTGTTTAATGGCATGTTGAAGCGTTTCTTGGGTTTCGGGTAATGAATCGACCAACATAACCAACATCTCGGCAGCCAGCTTTGGACGGTTTCCAGAACGCTGCAGGGCAAGTTTCCAGTCGAAAACCGAATTGTTGCTCGATTCATTGGTTAGGAAATAAAACTGATCATTAAGGCCTGCCTTATTGTCTTTGGCCAATTCAGCAATACCACTGTGTTCAAATAAGAAATGAGTAAGCAAGGTTTCATCAATAGGTTTGGTCATGTACGCATCAAAACCGGTGTTCAGTAATTTCTCCTTTTCACCTGGCATGGCATGTGCAGTGACGGCGATAATATCGGTTTGACTGTTTAGTGAGTCATTTTTGATCTCTTGCAAAGCCGTAATGCCATCCATAATCGGCATTTGAATGTCCATAAAGATCAATGCATAGGTTTCTTTACGACACATTTCTAGTGCTTGTAAGCCATTTTTTGCCAGACAGACCTGCTCAACATGCTCAGATAACAACGTGGAAATCAATTTTAAATTTGCCAGGTTATCATCAACCGCCAATACCTTGATGGGCAGTAATTGATTTTCTAAATTTGGTTGGCTAAGGGCCGGGATAATTCTGCCAGTCTGTTTTTTAGATGAAGACAAACAATTAATTAAGTTGTTGGCCATCAAAGGTTTGGTAATACACGAACGAGCACCGGATGCCATAAAGGTTTCTTTAAGACTCAATGAATTATTATTAATAGCAAGATGAACCTCAGGAACTGAATCGATTAACTGCTTGACCTCTTGTTTAATGTCGTCAATATTACTTGGCGTTACACGGCTGCCAAGCAGGGCGATGTCAAATTGTTGCTGTGCCAATTTTTGCTGCATTTGATCAAAGCTATTCACGGCACAAACGTTCATTTTCCAATGGCGCATTAAATTAACCGTGGCGGTTTGTGCACGAATATTAGGTTCACAATAAATAATGGACTGATTTTCAAGGGCTATAGGGTCAACCATATTATCGATTGGTAACTGGTTTACTTCACATTGGAATGACGCCCAAAAGGTCGAGCCGGTATTAATTTTAGTGGTAAAGCCAACATCTCCGCCCATTTCATTGGCCAGACGTTTCGCTATGATAAGCCCCAGACCTGTACCGCCGTATAACCGGGTAATGCTGTTGTCTGCTTGTCCAAAGGCTTCAAATAAGCTCTGCTGGTTATCTTCGGTGATGCCAATACCAGAGTCAGACACCGAACAGGTAAGCTGAATTTTGGAATCCGCTAAAATTTCAAATTCAATGTCCAAATCAACAAAGCCTTCTTGCGTAAATTTAATGGCATTGCCTAATAAGTTGGTAATGATCTGTTTAATACGCATCGCATCACCAATCAATGAATTTGGAATTTGCGGATTAATATTCACGGAAAACGCCAAGTTTTTTTGATGGGCTTGCGGGGCTAATAGGGTAACAACTTCTTCAATGGAGCCTTGTAAACTAAACGGGATAGACTCGATTATCATCCGCCCCGAGTCGAGTTTTGAAAAGTCGAGAATATCGTTAATGATCTCCAATAAGTTATTGGCAGAGCCTTCAATGGTCGCTAAAAATTCTCGTTGATTATCACTAAGCGGTGTTTTGAGCACTTGTTTGGTAAAACCTAAGACGCCATTGAGTGGGGTACGTAATTCATGACTCATATTGGCCAAAAATTCCGATTTTACTCGGCTTGCTTCTTGGGCTTTGCGTCTTGATAAATCCAGCTCCACGTTTTGTGCTTCAAACCTTTCTAAGTTTTCCCGCAAATCCAATGTGGCTTGATCGATATTTTCTTCTAAATCCTGTTGATAGTCTTCGATGGCTTGCGCCATGTTATTGATCCCCATCCGCAATTGTTCAATTTCACCTTCGCTGACGGTTTTTACGCGGGCACTAAGGATCCCTTCCCTAATATTGAGTACCACATCGTTCATTTCGGCAATGGGCTTGGACATAATATGAATCAGTTTACGGGCTAAAAGCGAGGAAATTATGATGGTCATTAACACCATCAATAAAGACGTAAAAATCATGTTTTGCTGATTAATACTTAAATTTTCTTTATTAACAATGATCTGTACATAGCCATAAAACTTATCAAACGAGGGGAGGTTTGCTTTTGGTGGTACTTGCAATTCAATCGGGTAAATAAGACGAAACTCATTACCGCTATCGATAAATTCCCGCGACTGACTACGGATCTCAGATATTGGTAACTGATACTTTTCAGAAGAAAAACGTTGTGAGGTATCCACCAGGGTTTTATTTCTGGGGTTAAATACCATGATCGCATTAATAAATTCGGAATTGTCTCGATGTAAAGTATTAGCCAGTCGGGTTAATCCGACAAAATTATTATTATCAACCGCATAGCCTGTTGATTGGGCGATGGCTTCGGCGATAATTTGGGCGTTATTCTGAACTTCCTGCTCGAGATCATTGACCCGGGCATAAGAATAAAAAACCGCCAAAGTTAGGCCAATAGCCGTTGTTGGAAAGAGGGTCAGAAATAAAACCCATTCGCGCAGTGTCACTTTGTTCATGTTCGAACCTAAATTCGTGTTATTATTAAGCTTATACTCTGTCCGAATGAAAACTACAGAGTAGAGCAAGATGCGACAAACGCGCAATATCATTTCATCTACCAATATTACAGAGCTCAAGAAAAATGGCCAACTTTTTTAAACCTCAGGCTAAAAAAACTCACCTTAATAAAACAACAACAATCGATATTCAACGCCTTGATATGAATGGCGATGGGGTAGGGCATTGGCATAACAAACCGGTGTTTGTGGCCGGGGTACTGCCAACAGAGACGGTTGAGGTAAAAATTATTGAAGAAAAAGCCAAGTATTTTCGCGGTAAAGCTCAAAAAGTAAGTAAAGTAAGTGCGTTACGAGAAAAACCTCGTTGTGCTCACTTTTATCAATGCGGTGGCTGTGATTTGCAACATATGCAAGAAGAGCAGCAATTAGCTTTTAAACAGCAAAAAGTTGCTGATTTATTTCGTCGTAATGCCCAACTTGAGTCTTTGCCGTGGTGTGAGCCATTAACCTCAGCGCCATGGCATTACCGCAGAAAAGCCCGCATCGGGGTACAATACAACAAATTAAATGAGTCAATTATTGGCTTTCGACGAAAAAACTCCAATACCTTAACCGACATTAAACAGTGCCCGATCTTACCGGAAATATTTAGTAGCGAATTTGCTGAGTTTAAACAGCTTATCGATGGCTTTAAAACAAAGCGTGCAATTTCACATATTGAAGTCATTGATGCCGACCAACCAAGGGTTATCTTCAGAGAGCTCAATTCTTTGAGCAAAACCGATAGGCAGACGGTGCAGCGCTTTAGCCAAAACAAGCCTTATCAACTGATCTTACAAAATGATCAAGGCTTAAAAACACTGTCGGGTAGCGCGCCTGAGATGTTAAGTTATCAGGTTAACAATTGTCAGCTGAACTTTGCCGAGTCAGATTTTGTCCAAGTCAATGAACAGCTTAATCAGGTGATGATTGACCAAGCCATTGACTGGTTATCCTTATCCCCTGAAGACAGAGTAGCGGATTTATTCTGTGGGTTGGGAAATTTTAGTTTACCAATGGCGAAAAAGGTGGATGCACTTATTGGTGTAGAAGGGGTTGAGGAAATGGTGAAAAGAGCGGAGCACAACGCTGCATTGAATGCTCTAACCAATACCCATTTTTTCCAAGCCGATTTAAATGCTGAAAAAGCCCAATGGCCTTGGTGGGACAGCAAAACCAATAAGGTCTTAATTGACCCCGCTAGAGCCGGGGCCTTAAATGCGGTAAAAAATATTGCCGATACAAAGGTAAAAACGTTACTCTATATATCTTGCGATCCAGCGACCATGAGCCGTGATGCCGGTGTGTTATTAGGTGCTGGTTTTACCTTGCAAAAATTGGCCATTATGGATATGTTTGCTCAGACTCGCCATGTTGAGGCGATGGGCCTTTTTATTCGGCAATAATTGCCAGGAACAAAAGGAAGCGCCTGGTAATACCAAACCCATTAAATTATCTCCAAGTGGGCAAAAACTTAGTGGGATTGGCATAAGTGTCTGGGAAACGCCCTTTAAATGTTAATAACCGAAACAACAATAAAAATTTACCGTGGAAAGCACTCCCCACGTTTACTAAATAGGTAGTTAGTAATATGGTTTCAGTGAGAAAGTCTCACCAAATGACAGCAGAAAGTTTTGACGCTTGGCTTAAATCGCTCAATGTTAGTGATAAAAAAATGCAGGCGATTGAGCAGATGTGGGCAACACTGCAACCCTTGTTTGCACAGCACCAAGGTGAGCGCGATAAGGCCATGGAAATGGTTGAAATTCTGGCCGGCTTAAATATGGATGCCGAGTCTTTGCAAGCTGCGGTGTTAATACCTCTGCTAGAGGCGCAGCAAATCCAGTTAGAAGACATCGAAGAGTCTTACTCCACAGGCATTTACAACCTGGTTAATGGTGTGTCTAAAATGGACGCAATTCGTAGTTTACAACAACCGAGCGGCACCCGCTTTGCCTCAGGGCAAATTGATAATTTGCGTAAAATGCTGCTTTCCATGGTCGATGATATTCGAGCGGTGGTGATTAAACTTGCTGAGCGGGTATGTAATCTGCGCTATGTAAAAGACGTTGATGAAGAAACTCGAGTCTTAACCGCCAAAGAAACCGCAAGCATTTATGCGCCACTTGCCAACCGTCTTGGGATTGGGCAGTTAAAGTGGGAGCTGGAAGATATTTCTTTCCGTTATTTACACCCAAACACCTATAAGCGCATTGCCAAATTACTCGATGAAAAGCGTCTGGATCGTGAACAATACATGACCGACTTTGTCGCCTCGATTCAAAGCAAACTCGATGAGCTGAATATAAAAGGCACGGTATACGGTCGTCCCAAACACATATACAGCATCTGGAAAAAGATGCAGAAAAAGCACCTCGACTTCGAGCAGTTATTTGATGTACGAGCGATGCGTATTATTGTGGACCAGTTACAAGATTGTTATGGCGCTTTAGGCATCGTACATACCAACTGGAAGCACCTGCCAAGCGAGTTTGATGACTATGTCGCGACGCCTAAACCCAATGGGTATCAATCGATACACACGGTGGTATTGGGGCCAGAAGGCAAGCCAGTTGAAGTACAAATTAGAACCCAACAAATGCATGATGATGCCGAGTTAGGTGTTGCTGCCCACTGGCGTTATAAAGAGGGCAGCGGCAGCAGTCGCAGTGGTGGCTTTGATGAAAAAATTAATTGGTTAAGAAAACTTCTGCAATGGCAGGAAGATGTTTCTGGCTCGGATGAACTGGTTGATGAAATTCGCAATGAGGTATTTGAAGACCGAATTTACGTGTTTACCCCAAATGGTGATGTGATTGACTTACCAAATGGCTCAACGCCACTCGATTTTGCTTACTACATTCATACCAATGTTGGGCATTGTTGTATTGGTGCAAAAGTCGACGGTCGAATTGTGCCATTTACCTATAAGCTCAATACCGGTGAACAGCTGGAAATTTTGACCAGCAAAAAGCCGAACCCAAGTCGTGATTGGGTAAACCCTAGTTTAGGCTACCTACATAGCGCTCGAGCTCGCTCGAAAGTGCAAAGTTTTTTCAAGCAACTTGATAAAGACAAACACATTCAATCAGGTAAAGAAATTCTCGAATCCGAATTAACCAAAAATCATTATAAAGATGTGGATTTATCGATTGTTTTTCATCGCTTTAAAGTGAATAACCTAACCGAGCTTTACGCGGCGATTGGCAATGGTCACGTCAAAGTCATGCCGGTGATGAATCAAATTAAATTTGAGCTTGATAAACTCAAACCGGAAGCAGAAATTGATCCGAAATTGGTTATTCGTCAACATACCGAAAAGCAGCATGTAGATAATAATGGCATTACCGTGTCTGGTGTGGGGAATTTGCTAACCCATATGGCCAATTGTTGTAAACCCGTACAAGGGGATACCATTAATGGCTTTATTACTCAGGGGCGTGGGATCTCAGTACATAGAGCGGACTGTGATCAATTACTTAATTCATTAAAACAAAGCCCGGAACGTCAGGTCGAAGTGCAATGGGGACTTGATAGCAGTTATCAAAAATATCAAGTATCCATCCAAGTGGTGACCACTGACAGACAAGGGGTTTTGCGTGATGTCACAACCGTTATTGCCAATGAAAAAATCAATGTAATCGACATGTCCTCAAAGTCCGATACCAAAAATCGACAGAGTGTTATGAGCTTTGTTATTGAAGTGCCAAACGGTGAGGTGTTAGAGCGGATCATGAATAAAATCTCGCAAATTGATGATGTATTAACAGCACATCGACAAAGAGATTAATTACATGCTTAACGCTCCAGCATCGATGGAAAAACTTATCTGGATCATGGCCCAGTTGCGCGATCCAGATAAAGGCTGCCCATGGGATTTAAAGCAAGACTTTGCATCCATCGTTCCTTATACCTTAGAAGAAGCGTTTGAGGTGGCTGAAGCCATTGAAAATCAGGACTTTGCTGAGCTGGAAAAAGAGCTTGGCGATTTACTGTTTCAGGTGGTGTTTTATGCCCGATTAGGCGAAGAGAAAAACTACTTTGCTTTTGAGCATGTCCTTCACGCCATATGTGAAAAACTCATTCGCAGACACCCACATGTTTTTGCCGATACGTCATTTGACAGTGAAGAACAAATCAAAGCCAATTGGGAAAACGAAAAAGCCAAAGAGCGTCATCAAAAAAATCAGCAACAAAGCCTGCTTGATGACATCCCTAAAGCGTTACCTGCACTTGCCCAAGCGGCGAAAATCCAAAAGCGCTGCGCTCATGTTGGTTTTGACTGGGATAATGTCGGCGATGTGTTTGCCAAAGTGAAAGAGGAAGTTGCTGAAGTAGAGCACGAGCTAGAGCAAACAGAGGTAAACCAACAGGCGTTAAACGAAGAAATAGGCGACTTGTTGTTTGCCATTGTGAATTTAAGCCGTCACGTAAAACAAGATCCCGAGCAGTTATTACGCCAAGCCAATCGGAAATTTAGCAAACGCTTTAACTACATTGAACAGCATCACTTTCGCAATAATCTAGATATCCAAAAATCAAGTGTCGACTTTTTAGAGCAACTTTGGCAACAAGCGAAAAAGCAAACGTAACGTCATCAAAAGGTCATTAAGTTGTCACTTAACTGACACAGTCTCCCCTTATTCTTCTTAGCAGGAATAACGACCAGTGACATTCGACTGGTAAAGGAGAGAGATATGTTAAAAAGAAATTCAAGAGTAGAATTACTGCGCAAACGCAGCGCTGCACATAAAGTCTCGGTAAGCGAGTTTGCCAGAGAAAATCAGATCATTCGAATCAGCCTTAATATTTCCAATCAACTGTTAAGTCAGACAACTATAAATACGTTGGCTTTTTTAGAGTATTTAAACAAAACGTTTTTTGCTGCTTGTCAGAAAAATGCTTTGGATAATGCCTGTTTTATTTATAAAGACAAATTACCTCGAGTAATGTTTGCCGATGAAGGGCAAGTATTCGAAACTCAGCAGCAGCTTATCTTTATGTATCACCCAAAACGTGTGTTTGGCCATAAATCGATGATTGATGAACACAACATAAGTCAAAATGTGCAATTACTGTTTTTAGCGCAAGGACAGCAGTTAAGGTATAACGCAGCGCGTTTTCATCAAAAGGTGCAACGATTGTTAGAAGACTTTGCTCTGCAAGTTGGGATCGCCACAAGCGACTTTGAGTTTCATGATGAACAGCATTTAACCTTTGATATTTTTTCTCGTAATAAAGGCGAAAGACAAAATATCATTCATGGATTCAGGCCGCTAACAGAGCGTTATTTGCAACAATCGTTTATTGTGCCAAGAAACGCGATTAAAACCACCTTTGCGGTGGCGACCATTCCCATCAAACGAGCGTTAATCGGCCTTTGTGATATTGACCAACACGCGCAAGACCCATTCAACCCACTTTATACCTACCTAAATGATTTATTTAATGGTATTGCCAAGCAATATAACTTAAATCAGCATGTGTTGATTGCCGATGCGAAAATACCAGTGTTATCGCAAGATAATGAGAACTATGTTTTATCGAAAGGTGAGTTGGTGTTTTTAGGGGTAAATAATCAGACCCCAAGTGGCGGTTATGCTTGCCAGTGGGATCCAAGCCGATTTAATGATGAAATGACCATAGTATTTGTGGCAAATGAAGCCAATTACAGCAAACGTGGCTATGGTCGGTTCGTGAACCATATTTGTGAGGCTTTAAGAACGTTTGCTAGCCAATTGAGTATTGATAAGAAAAATGAATCAATCATGTTACGCTTTCACCAACACATGACTTATCGCCTAGGCAATCGGGCCGATGCTCAAGTATAAAGCGTCGCAATGATGGTTCTAGGGCCTGCGCAATCTCGATGCTCACCTAAATAGATGCCTTGCCAAGTACCCAGCGCTAATTTGCCATTGGTTACAGGAATGGTGAGCTGACAACCTAGTGTTGAGCTTTTTATATGCGCGGGCATGTCATCAGCCCCCTCATAGTCATGTTGATAATAAGGCTGGTTTTCGGGAACAAAGCGATTAAAGTGCGCTTCCATATCATAACGAACGGTAACATCGGCGTTTTCATTAATGGTGATAGATGCCGAAGTATGTTGAATAAACAAATGCAATAACCCTGCATCAATGGTGTTTAATTTAGGCAGCTGTTTATTAATAATTGAGGTGATTAAGTGAAAACCTCTTGTATGTGCTGGCAAGACCATTTTTTGTTGATAAATCATTTATGTTTACCTTTTGTTAACTTATCACTGATAAATTCTATCAAAACAGCATAAAGGTGCCATCTTTAAATGAAATGGATATTGTTGTTATATGGTAGATTTGCTAAAATTACGTCCCATCTCGCTAACGTGGTTAGCAAAATTTGCTAATATTTTATTGGCGCATACATTTTTCTGATAATTCCTTATTTCTGGGCATCAAATGACAACAAGATATATTTTTGTAACAGGTGGGGTGGTTTCTTCCCTTGGTAAAGGTATTGCGGCTGCTTCAATGGCTGCAATTCTAGAAGCACGCGGTTTAAAAGTGACCATGTTAAAGCTCGATCCTTACATCAACGTTGATCCGGGCACAATGAGCCCAATCCAACACGGTGAAGTATTCGTAACCAACGATGGCGCGGAAACTGATTTGGACTTAGGTCACTATGAGCGATTCATTCGCACCAAGATGACTAAGAAAAATAACTTTACCACGGGACGCATTTACCAAGACATTCTTGCCCGCGAACGTCGCGGTGAGTTTTTAGGTGCCACAATTCAGGTGATTCCTCATATTACTAACGACATTAAACGTCGTGTTATTGAAGGTGCGGAAGGCTTTGATGTTGCCATGGTAGAAATTGGCGGTACGGTAGGTGACATTGAGTCACAACCATTTTTGGAAGCCATCCGTCAGTTGGGGGTTGAGCTAGGTCGTGAACGTGCCATGTACATGCATTTAACGCTTGTGCCTTATTTAGCCGCATCGGGTGAGATCAAGACCAAACCAACCCAACACTCGGTTAAAGAGTTGCGTTCCATTGGTATTTTCCCCGATATTCTTGTTTGTCGTAGCGAAATGGCAATTCCGGCGAATGAGCGAGCTAAAATCGCCTTGTTCACCAACGTTGAAGAAAAAGCCGTTGTGTCAATGCGCGATGTAGACAGCATCTACAAAATTCCAGCCCACCTTGTTGCTCAAGGAACCGATGAAATTGTTTGTAAACGTTTTGGTATTGATGCACCTGTTGCCGATTTGCACGAATGGGAAAAAGTGTTATTCCAAGAAGCAAATCCAAAAGGTGAAGTGACCATTGGTATGGTCGGTAAATACATTGAATTACCCGATGCCTATAAGTCGGTCAACGAAGCCTTAAAACATGCCGGCCTTAAAAATCAATTGTCGGTAAAAATAAAATACATTGACTCACAAAGTGTCGAAGCCAAAGGTGATGAAGCACTGCAAGGTGTTGATGCTTTATTAGTACCTGGTGGCTTTGGTGAACGTGGTGTGGAAGGTAAAATTCTTACCGCAAAGTATGCTCGTGAAAACAACGTGCCATACTTTGGTATTTGTTTAGGTATGCAAGTTGCGCTTATCGAATACGCACGTAACGTTGCCAACATGACCGATGCCCATTCAACCGAATTCAACCCACAAACACAATACCCGGTTGTTGGTTTAATTGAAGAATGGTTAGATGAAGACGGTCAGGTTGAAATGCGTGACAGCAATTCCGATCTTGGCGGTACTATGCGTTTAGGTTCTCAGCAATGTCACATTATTGAAGGCACAAAAGCGGCAGAGATTTATGGCAGTGGTAATGTGTTTGAGCGTCACCGTCACCGTTATGAAGTAAACAACAACTTTAGAGAGCAATTAACCGATGCCGGTTTGGTTTTCTCTGGTTTGTCTGCGGACAAGAAGTTAGTTGAAATGATCGAGATCCCAGAGCACCCATGGTTTGTGGCGGGTCAATTCCACCCTGAGTTCAATTCAACACCGCGAGATGGTCATCCTTTATTTGAAAGCTTTATCGCCGCAGCGTTTACAAGCCAAAAAAATAGCGAGAGCTAATTTGCTAAAATATATTTAACAAAGTCGCCCCTTTCATTGGGGCGATTTTGGTTTTATTTCCTTGATTTATTGTTTCTAATCAGACTTTTTACAAAAAGTCGCAAATTTCCGCTTAAAAATCTTGTAATTTTACTACAAAGTGCACTACATTACTTACATCGAATTATTCATTGACTGGTTCGAATTTTACACCACTTAAGTGGTTTGGTTATAAAACAAAAAAGCGTCATTGGCGCGACGATTTTACTTTTATTCTCAATAAAAATAGTAAGAACGGTGTTTCTGCCAAATTAACGGCGTGTTAACAAAAATTAACAGCAAATATTTATAATAAGTCTATTATTTATGTAGGTTGAAAATAGTCTACCAGTCGAACAGATTTTATATGTCATTGCTCCATTATTAGTGATGACAAGAAAGTTAAATTTAATATTTTAAAGTTGAGGTTTTAATGTCTGAAATAGTTAAAGTGATTGCACGCGAAATCATGGATTCACGTGGTAACCCTACAGTTGAAGCTGACGTACGTTTAGCGTCTGGTGCTTTTGGTCGTGCAACTGCACCTTCTGGTGCATCTACTGGTTCTCGCGAAGCGCTAGAATTACGTGACGGCGACAAAGCTCGTTACTTAGGTAAAGGTGTATTAAAAGCCGTTGCTGCAGTTAACGAAAACATCGCTCCTGCAATCCTTGGTAAAAGTGCATTAGCTCAAGAAGAAATCGATCAAATCATGATCGACCTTGACGGTACTGAAAACAAAGAAAACTTTGGTGCAAACGCTATCTTAGCTGTTTCTTTAGCTGTTGCTAAAGCGGCTGCTGCTGATAAAGGTGTTGAGTTATACGAGCACATCGCTGACTTAAACGGCACTCCTGGTGTTTACAGCCTACCTGTACCAATGATGAACATCATCAACGGTGGTGAGCACGCTGATAACAACGTTGATATCCAAGAATTCATGATTCAACCAGTTGGCGCGCCTAACTTCAAAGAAGCTTTACGTATGGGTGCTGAAGTATTCCACGCTCTTAAGAAAGTTCTTTCAGGTAAAGGTCTTAACACGGCTGTTGGTGACGAAGGTGGTTTCGCTCCAAACCTTGAGTCAAACGCTGACGCGTTAGCAGTAATCAAAGAAGCTGTTGCAGCTGCTGGTTACGAGTTAGACAAAGACATCACATTAGCGATGGACTGTGCTGCTTCTGAATTCTACGACAACGACAAAAACATCTACGACCTTAAAGGCGAAGGCAAGCAATTCACTTCAAACGAATTCTCTGACTTCCTAGGTGAGTTATGTAAAGAATACCCAATCGTTTCAATCGAAGATGGTTTAGACGAGTCAGACTGGGATGGTTTCGCATACCAAACTAAACTTTTAGGTGACAAAGTTCAAATCGTTGGTGACGACTTATTCGTTACAAACACTAAGATCCTTAAGCGTGGTATCGACAACGGTATTGCTAACTCAATCCTAATCAAATTCAACCAAATCGGTTCTTTAACTGAAACGTTAAATGCAATCCGTATGGCTAAAGAAGCTGGTTACACTGCTGTTATCTCTCACCGCTCAGGTGAAACTGAAGATGCAACTATCGCTGACTTAGCGGTAGGTACAGCAGCTGGTCAAATTAAGACTGGTTCACTATGTCGTTCAGACCGTGTTTCTAAGTACAACCAACTTCTACGTATTGAAGAGTTCTTAGGCGACAACGCTGTTTACAACGGTCGTAGCGAAATTAAAGGTCAATAATAACTTTTTAAGTTAAGTCCTTAATTTACAAAATAGAAAAGCCACTCAACAGAGTGGCTTTTTTTTGCTAAGCTAAAAGTAATTAATATAATAATGAATAAGCTGGGTAATGATCGAAGACTTGCTATCGCAAACATCCGCGCATTCGGTACAATTTTTAGAATTGTGCAATGCTTTGTATGAGCGCGAGTTACGCAACCTGGCCAATCAACCAAGTCAACGCCCAGAGCAACTGCAAAGCCGTTTGAAAAGTTTGCCCTATTATATTAAACGCACGGCCGGCAGTATGCTTAAAACCCAAACCCCCTTATTACTCGACTTGCAAAATGCGAGTTGGTCAATGAAGCAGGCGCATACGCCGCCCATTAAAGAGCAATCGGCTGACCTTAGTGCCAGTTGGTATGAGCAAAATCCAGTAGCCCCTGGATTAATAGTCCCGGTGTTATATAAAAAAGATCAATTACAACGCATCATCATTGATTGTGTGGACCGAACCGATATCGACAATAAACGATTTCGCACCAATTTTTGTGGTTGGTTTGCCTATGAGCATCAAACCATTAATCAGTCGATCAAACATTCGCCTGAATTTACCTTGTTAAAACCCAACAAAAAAGTGTTTTTATCGGCGTGTTGTGGGCATCAATGGCATGGCCAAACCCGAACCATTCCGTTTACCTTGTCACTAAGAGAGTTGTTACTGTCTTGTCAGATTAATTGGCCAAATTTTAAAAAGCCCATTCCTGCCAAATAAAGCCTACAGTTGTGGAAATTATGAGCAATTTGGTAAAATATCCAAATTTTTATTTACTCACAGGCGTTGCCACTTATAATGATCTATTAATTAGTCAACATTGTCTTTTTACGAGCCATAAAAACAGCGCCCCACTTGTGGCCTTAAATAAGAAACGGTAAATTATGCGTATTGTCACTATTATCTTAACGATATTTTTTGTATTGCTGCAATACCGTATTTGGTTTGGTAAAAATAGCGTATCGGACTATTTAACGTTAAAAGACAACGTCATTCGCCAACAAGCGATAAATGAAAAATTAACGCAACGCAATAAGCTCATTTTTGCCGACATCGACGACCTTAAGCATGGCTTGCAGGCCATTGAAGAACGCGCCAGAAATGAGCTAGGTCTAGTCAAAGAAGGTGAGACCTTTTTCCGCGTCATTCCAAACGAGAATTAAATTGAATACCATGACCAATACGCAACAGTATACGGTTGTTGTACCTGCTGCCGGCGTCGGTAAGCGGATGCAAATAGATAAACCTAAGCAATACCTGCTGATAAATAACAAAACCATTATTGAACACACCATTGAGCGCTTGTTATCGCATCCCCTAATTAAACAAGTGGTGGTGAGTTTATCTGCTGAAGATGATTACTTTGCCAATTTGCCTATCGCTGGCAATGCGCAGGTCGAAACCGTGATAGGTGGTAAAGAGCGCTATGACTCTGTGCTAGCCGGGTTACGCATGGTTAAAGAGCAGCAATGGGTTCTGGTTCATGATGCCGCAAGACCTTGTGTAACGCATACTGATATTGAACAGCTGATACAGCATTGTGTGCAAAGTCAACAAGGGGCTATTTTAGCAACACCGGTACGCGATACAATGAAACGTACCGATCCGCAGGGGCATATTCATCATACCGAAAATCGGGATAATTTGTGGCATGCACAAACCCCGCAAATGTTTGCTGCCAAAGCGCTAATATCGGCTTTAGAACAAGGCATAAATACGGGCCAAAACATTACCGATGAAGCATCGGCAATGGAACTTATTGGTAAGCCGTGTGATGTGGTAAGCGGGCGTGAAGACAACATAAAAATAACCCGACCTTCGGATGTCACCCTAGCGTCGTTTATTTTAACTCAACAAAAGGAAGAAGCATGCGCATAGGTCATGGTTTTGATGTTCATAAATTTGGCGGCGAAGGGCCCGTAACCCTTGCCGGTGTACCGATTGAATACAAGCAGGGATTTATTGCCCATTCCGATGGCGATGTGGCCATTCATGCATTATGCGATGCCATATTAGGGGCCTTGTGTCTAGGCGATATTGGCAATCACTTTCCCGATACCGATGAAGATTATGAAAACATTGATAGCCGCATCCTGCTGCGTCATGTGGTTGGCTTAATGCAACAAAAGCAGTATAAAATTGGCAATGTGGATATTACCATTGTTGCTCAGGCACCAAAGATTGCGCCGCATTTACTAAAGATGCGAACCTGTTTAAGTGAAGATTTGCAAACCGCCATTGACAACGTAAATGTAAAAGCGACCACCACTGAAAAACTGGGATTTGAAGGTCGTAAAGAAGGCGTGTCAGTACATTCTGTTGTTTTACTGATGCAAGCAGAGGCATAGCCGTTATGGTATCTAAACAGCCAGAATCAAGACAGTCAGATCCATTATTGATAGAGCCCATAGAGCTTGGCGAATTACCCTACCTGTACGGTATGCCTAAAAGTGAAGCCGACTTACGTAGTCAGGTGGAAGATTTTAAAGTATTTGAATTGTTGCCATTTACCGCCTGTGGTGAAGGGGAACATTTAATCATTCATATTCGCAAAACGGGTGCTAATACGGTTTTTGTTGCCAGGCAGTTGGCCAAGTATTTCCAAGTGAAAGAGGCGCTAGTCTCTTACGCCGGTTTAAAAGATAGAAATGCGGTAACCGAGCAATATTTTGGTGTGCATGTACCGGGCAAAAAACAATATGACCTAAGCGATTTA
This sequence comes from uncultured Thalassotalea sp., assembly GCA_947502355.1. GTDB lineage: Bacteria > Pseudomonadota > Gammaproteobacteria > Enterobacterales > Alteromonadaceae > Thalassotalea_A. The sequence goes on from CANMZP010000005.1 coordinate 152,101, forward strand.
GTCATTGAAGGGGTCGAAGTCTTAAGTTATGCAAGGCATAATAAAAAACTAAAAAATGGGGCACTTACTGGGAATCGATTTGAAATTACCCTACGTAACGTGACCGATGTTGCTGATATGGAGCAACGCTGGCAGGACATAGTCGAAAACGGTGTGCCCAATTATTTTGGTGAGCAACGCTTTGGTATTGAAGGGCAAAACCTAACCGCAGCACAGCAATTATTTGCCGGAAAAAAAATAAAAGATAAGAAAAAACGTGGCTTTTATTTGTCCGCAGCCCGTTCATTTTTGTTCAATCAAGTTGTGGCACAGCGCATTCGTCAAAATGTATTTTCAGTGCCATTAGCAGGTGATGTGTTTATGCTGGCCGGTTCTCGTTCGGTATTTGCCACTGAACAAATTGATGAGGACATCATTCGTCGCTTAAAAGAGCAAGACATTGATATGACCGCACCGCTTTGGGGTGCTGGCGAATTAATGACAACGCAGCAGGCAAGTTTGATGGAAAATCACGTTACGCAACCTTATGACAGTTTTACCAAAGGTTTGGGCAAGTTTGGCCTAAAACAGGAAAGACGTAATATCACCCTAAGGTTAATGGCAGGTAAGTTTGAAGCCAGTGATGATTTGGTTACGGTGAGTTTCTTTTTACCTGCTGGAAGTTTTGCGACAACCATTTTAAGAGAATTAGTGTGTTACCAAGACAAAACCGTACGCGACGAACCTAAATCACAATAACGCGGTCAATAGATGAAAATATTAATCAGTAATGATGACGGTGTCAGTGCATCTGGCATCAAGATTTTAAACCAACATTTAGCACAAATTGCCCAAACTACGGTGATCGGTCCTGACCGGAATTGCAGCGGTGCCAGCAACTCTTTAACCTTAATGAACCCGTTACGCGCAGAAACGTTGGAAAATGGTTTTGTTTCGGTAAATGGCACACCCACCGATTGTGTGCATTTAGGCATAAGTCAGCTATTTGATGGTCAACCCGATTTAATTGTTGCGGGTATCAATCATGGTGCTAATTTGGGCGATGATGTGCTGTATTCAGGTACGGTTGCCGCAGCGACTGAAGGCCGACACATGGGCTTGCCGGCTATTGCTGTATCATTAGTAGGTGATACGCATTTTGATACCGCAGCCATTGTGGTAAGCAAATTCATTAAGCGCCTACAACAGCATCCGTTACCTAACGATCAAATCATTAATATTAATGTGCCTGATTTGCCCATTGAGCAATTAAAAGGGGTCAAGGTAACACGTTTAGGAAATCGTCATAAAGCGGAAACCATGCAAAAAACCACCGATCCTTGGGATCGGGATATTTACTGGTATGGAAAATTAGGCAGCGAGCTTGATTGCGGTGAAGGTACCGACTTTCATGCCATTGCCAATGGCTTTGCTTCCATTACCCCATTAACGGTTGATATGACCGCCTATAACAGCATGAAGAACATTAACGAGTGGATAAGTGATTTAACATTATGATCATGAACAAACGCATCAGTGGTAAATCACGACGCAGCGGGGAACTCTTAGCGCAGCAACTTTATGCCGCAGGTATTCGCGATAACAGCGTTTTACAAGCGATAGCTAATACCCCAAGGCATCTGTTTGTGCCGGAGATTTTAGCTCATAAAGCGTATGACAATACCGCGTTGCCTATTGGCCAAGGCCAAACCATTTCGCAACCTTATATTGTGGCGAAAATGACCGAGTTATTGCTCGATGCACAGCAGGACAATGGCACGGTGTTAGAGATTGGCACGGGTTCTGGATACCAGACCGCAATTTTAGCCATGTTATTTACTAAAGTCTGCACGGTAGAGCGCATTAAAACGCTGCAATGGCAGGCAAAACGTCGCTTGCAAAATCTGGATTTACATAACGTATCCATGAAGCATGGTGATGGCTGGAAAGGCTGGAAGAATAAAGGCCCGTTTAAGGCCATCATTGTGACAGCCGCAGCAAGTGAAGTACCACAAGAGTTATTAAATCAACTCATTGATGGTGGTAAATTGATCATCCCGGTAGGGGAACGATCACAAGAACTAAAACTTATCACCCGTCGTGGTGATAGCTTTTCTCAACAAACAATCGAAGCCGTGCGCTTTGTCCCATTAGTACCTGGCAGTTTACTATGAAAATTTTTTCCGCATTATATACATGGACCATGCGCTGGGCCGAGCACAAACTCGCGCCGCATGCATTGGCATTTTTAACCTTTTGTGAATCGGTATTTTTCCCAATTCCCCCCGACGTATTATTAGCGCCTATGGTATTAGCGAAACCAGATAGAGCTTGGCGCTTGGCGACACTAACAACCATCGCTTCGGTGATTGGCGGTGTTGTTGGCTACTTACTTGGCTACATGTTATTTGAACCGGTTATTGAACCGCTGCTACAGCAGTATGGTTATATGCCCAAATTTGAAAAAGCCATGAGTTGGTTTAATGAATACGGCGTATGGGTGGTCTTTTTAGCGGGCTTTTCGCCTATCCCTTATAAAGTATTTACGTTGAGTGCCGGCTTTCTCCAAATGCTGTTTTTGCCATTTCTAATTGCTTCAGCAGTAGGACGCGGCATGCGGTTTTTTCTCGTTGCTGGATTAATTAAAGCCGGTGGCGCTAAAATGGAAGAGAAAATTCGTAACAGTGTCGATACCATAGGTTGGATGGTTGTTGTACTAGCGGTTATCTTGTATTTTATTTTCAGATAAATGCGGTTTATAAAGGAATAGGATGAAACTCGATAGGTTTTTTACAGGCTGTTTACTGATCATTGTTATCACTGGGTGTTCACAGCGAACCCGGCCTGCGCCAGTTGTTGTCTTAGAAAACAAACCAACGGTATATCAACCTCAGGGTGACTCCATTTCCAGTCAGAGCTATAAAGTGAAGAAAGGGGAGACACTTTATTCCATTGCTTTTCGCGCTGGAAAAAACGTAAACACCTTAGCAAAACTGAATAATTTATCACCACCGTATAAGATTTTTCCTGATCAAATCATTTCATTAAAGGCGAAGCCCAGTAATCATGCGGCTTCCAATACAAAGAGCAAGACAAAACCGAAAACAAATGTTAAAAAACCGTTAAAATCTGATGGTAAAACTGTTGCAAATAAAAGGGCACAGGAGTATGGTGAAGATAAGGGAGGGAAATTTAGTCAAGTAAAAGTACCTTCCTTAAAACAGAGTGTGAAAGCTTGGAAATGGCCTACAAAAGGCAAAATGATTTCCAGATTTTCCAATTCAGCACAAGGTAATAAAGGGATTGATATTGCTGGTTCGCATGGTCAATCAATAAAAGCGGCGGCTGATGGACTCATTGTTTATGCAGGAAATGCACTGCGTGGTTATGGCAATCTAATTATAATAAAGCACAATGATGATTATCTAAGTGCATATGCCCATAACGACACTTTACTTGTTAAAGAGCAAGCCAAAGTAAAAGCAGGGCAGGTGATTGCAAAAATGGGCAGCACAGGTTCAGACAGAACCATGTTGCACTTTGAAATTCGATTTAGGGGTAAATCGGTAAATCCACAGCGGTATTTGCCGAAATAAAAACGCTACATAAAGAGGCTAAGAGTGAATAATTAATTTGGAAACAGTTCCGGTGAATATTGGGAGATATCAATGGAAAAAGTTGTTGAAGCAAGTGCTGCTAAAAAAGCACAGAAAATGGTAACGCAAGAATCTGGTAACGTCATTGCAGAAGAATCTACGTCTAACTTAGATGCCACACAAATGTATCTAAGTGAGATAGGCTTTTCACCGCTATTAACGGCAGAAGAAGAGGTTTACTTTTCTCGTAAAGCGCTTAGAGGCTGTGAATCATCACGAAGTCGAATGATTGAAAGTAATCTACGGCTCGTTGTAAAAATCGCACGTCGCTACAATAACCGTGGTCTTCCATTGTTAGACCTTATTGAAGAAGGTAATCTTGGTTTAATCCGTGCTGTTGAAAAATTTGACCCCGAAAGAGGCTTTCGCTTTTCAACCTACGCGACTTGGTGGATAAGACAAACCATCGAGCGTGCCATCATGAATCAAACTCGCACAATTCGACTCCCAATACATGTGGTAAAAGAATTAAATGTATATTTACGTGCGGCCAGAGAACTGATCCAAAAACTTGATCATGAACCAACCGCAGAAGAAATCGCTGAAAAGCTTGATGTTCCGGTTGCCGATGTAAGCAAAATGCTTAAGTTAAATGAACGCATCACATCCGTAGATACACCGTTTGCTGGTGACTCTGAAAAAGCCCTACTGGATGTTATTGCCGATGAGAAAAATCACGGCCCAGAATCCGATTTGCAAGACAGCGACATCAAGCAAAATATTGTGTACTGGTTAAACGAGTTAAACTCAAAACAACGAGAAGTGCTTGCCCGCCGTTTTGGGCTGTTAGGTTACGAGCCTGCCACATTAGAAGATGTTGGCTCAGAAATCGGCTTAACCCGAGAACGCGTAAGACAAATTCAGGTAGAAGCATTAAAACGCTTACGTGATATTTTGTCATCACAAGACTTGTCTATTGAGGCACTGTTTCAGGTGTAATATCTAAATTAACGTTTAGCGCTGAAAATAAAAAAAGAGTTAGGTCTGCGCCTAACTCTTTTTCTTTCTGTTTCCTGTCCTAAAATAGCTTTATAAGCCTTTCTTTAACTCATAAATCAGATCTAATGCTTGTTTGGCCGTCAGATCGTTTTCATCAATTTGCTCAAGCTTGCTCAATACAGGATGTGGTTGGTTAAACATATCTACCTGTACGGCTTCTGGTTTACTTTTTACTATCGTCGGTGTCTGCTGTTGTTCTAGCTCTTCTAAGCGCTGTTTGGCTCGCTTAATAACCACTTTAGGCACCCCAGCTAATTGCGCAACTTGTAAGCCAAAACTCTTACTTGCAGCGCCTTCTTGTACGGCATGCATAAAGACGATGGAATCACCGTGTTCAATGGCATCTAGATGCACATTAGCCAAATTGTCCAGGCTCTCGGCTAATTGGGTAAGTTCAAAGTAATGACTGGCAAATAAGGTAAATGCTTGTGATTTAGCGGCTAAATACTCAGCACAGGCCCAAGCTAAAGATAAGCCGTCATACGTACTGGTACCACGACCAATTTCATCAAGCAACACCAAAGAGTGCTCTGTGGCATTATGCAAAATATTTGCCGTCTCGGTCATTTCCACCATAAAGGTAGAGCGTCCACTGGCTAAATCATCCGAAGCCCCAATACGGGTAAAGATCCTATCAACAATGCCTATTTGAGCCGAATCTGCCGGCACAAAACAACCCACATGCGCGAGTAATACGATTAAGGCTGTCTGGCGCATATACGTTGATTTACCCCCCATATTCGGGCCGGTAATAATTAGCATACGGCGCTGCGTCGATAATTCAACCGGGTTGGCAATAAAGCTCGCATCACTGACTTGTTCAACCACTGGGTGGCGACCCGCATTAATATGCACCCCCGGCTCTTCGGTTAAATTTGGTTTATGATAATTTAATGTTTGCGCCCGTTCTGCAAAGTTATTTAGCACATCTAATGTGGCAATGGCGTCGGCTGATCTTTGTAGTTGTTCAATAAATGGGGCAAACAACTCAAATAACTCTTCGTATAAGCGCTTTTCCAACGCTAAAAATCGGCCTTGTGCCGACAGCACTTTTTCTTCGTGCTGTTTAAGTTCTTCAGTAATAAAGCGCTCATTGTTTTTCAGTGTCTGACGGCGAATGTATTCGCTTGGTACATCGGACGAAGCGGCACGACTGATCTCAATATAGAAACCATGAACTTTATTATAACCAACCTTTAAGGTGTGTATTCCGGTACGTTCTTTCTCTCTTTCTTCTAGTTCTTTAAGGAAGTTTGTCGCGCCTTGGCTCAAGTCTCTTAACTCATCCAATTCACTGTTATATCCCGGAGCTAACACCCCACCATCACGAATTAAAACAGGTGGGTTTTCAATAATCGCCTTGTTTAACAGGGTTTGTAATTGCTCAATAGGCTCACATTGAGAAGCTAATGTAGCAATAAACGGTTGTTGGCAAAGTTTAAGTAATTGCTGTAACTCTTCATACTGACCAAGGGCATTTCTTAAACGGGCAAAGTCTCTAGGACGGGCACTTTTTAGCGCAATTCGAGAGATAATACGTTCGATATCACCAATGACTTTAATCACATCGAATAAGTCTGCGTTTATATCTTCTTCAATAATTGCACTGATCGCATTTTGACGGTTTGTTAGTGTATCTAGATCCCTAAGCGGAAAATGTAACCAACGTTTAAGCAAACGCGAACCCATAGGTGCAGCGGTTTTATCAAGTACTGAAGCAAGGGTGTTTTCCAAGCCGCCGCTTAGGTTTTGGGTAAGCTCTAGGTTTTTACGCGTTGCCGCATCCAGAATAACGCCACTGGCGTACGATTCGCATTTAATCGAGCGAATATGCGGAAGAGCGATGCGTTGGGTATCTTTAACGTATTGCAATACACAACCCGCGGCAGCAAGTCCGTGATACTGGTTGGTGATACCAAAGCCACTCAACTCTTTGGTTTGAAATTGTTCATTCAAGATAGAAACCGCCGTTTCTATATCAAACTCCCAATCCGGGCGACGGCGAATGCCTTTATACTGCTGTAGGACATCTATGTATTCGAATGATTCAGGGTATAACAACTCAGCCGGGTTTAACCGCTGTAATTCGGCTTGCAGTTGCTCAAGAGTATTTGGCTCACAAATGACAAATCGACCTGAACTCATGTCTAGGTAGGCAATACCAAAGCGCTCTTTTTGATGAAAGACACCAACCAATAAATTATCTTGTTTATCTTCGAGTAGGGCATCGTCTGAAACCGTACCAGGGGTAACGATACGAACAACTTTACGCTCTACCGGACCTTTACTGGTTGCCGGATCGCCAATTTGTTCACAAATCGCCACCGACTCACCCATTTGTACTAAACGCGCCAGATAATTTTCAACCGCATGATAAGGCACTCCTGCCATAGGAATTGCATTGCCACCAGTTTTACCACGAGCGGTTAACGAGATATCCAGTAAATCAGCTGCTTTTTTGGCGTCATCAAAGAATAATTCGTAGAAATCCCCCATACGATAAAACAATAGAATGTTTTTAAACTCCGCCTTTATTGTTAAATATTGGCGCATCATTGGGGTATGGTTGGTTTGTGAAAATGGATCGGTTGTCATTTGAATTCTTTTATAATTTAGTTATGGCTAGTGTTCGTTTGCTTTATCATTACTTTTAATTGCAGTTACAGTGCAAAATGCACAAGGGATAGCCATTGTTCGTGTCAAAGATGATGGTAAAATGATAACATCATCGGCAGTAAAATTGTCAATTAAACTGTCGCGTTCTGCGAATAAAGTTTATCAATTTAATCGGGCGGAAAATTTACTGTATAACCGCACAAAAAGTACTGGTTAAAACCACTGTGTATTACTGTGTGGATTGCGATTAAGAATTTTACAATAGATAGGTGCTTTATTTTTTAATTAATAAAAACAATGGGTTGTGGTGATTTTTGCGAGTATTAATTAAAAAACAATAAAAAAACTGTTGATACTGTACGATTATACAGTATACTGTTTTCAAACCTTACCACATTACGATAAAAATTTTGGAGATTATAATGGACGCAAACAAAGAAAAGGCGTTATCTGCAGCACTTGGGCAAATCGAACGTCAGTTTGGTAAAGGCTCTATTATGAAATTGGGTGACAACCGTAGCATGGATGTTGAAACCATTTCAACAGGTTCATTGGCACTGGACGTTGCATTAGGTGCAGGCGGTTTACCAATGGGGCGTGTTGTTGAAATTTACGGTCCAGAATCAAGTGGTAAAACAACCTTAACGTTAGAAGTTATTGCTGAAGCACAGCGTAACGGTAAAGTATGTGCGTTCGTGGATGCTGAACACGCACTTGATCCAATCTATGCAGAAAAATTAGGTGTAGATATCAATGAACTACTTGTTTCTCAACCAGATACCGGTGAGCAAGCATTAGAGATCGTTGACATGTTAAGCCGCTCTGGTGCGGTAGATGTTATCGTAGTCGATTCGGTAGCAGCGCTGACACCAAAAGCTGAAATTGAAGGCGACATGGGTGACAGCCACATGGGTCTCCAAGCACGTATGTTATCGCAAGCAATGCGTAAACTAACGGCTAACTTAAAACAAACCAACACCATGTTAATTTTTATCAACCAAATCCGTATGAAGATTGGTGTGATGTTCGGTAACCCTGAAACAACAACGGGTGGTAATGCCCTTAAATTCTACGCCTCAGTACGTTTAGATATCCGTAGAATTGGTGCAGTTAAAGAAGGTGATGAAATCACTGGTAACGAAACCCGAGTCAAAGTGGTTAAAAACAAAATTGCGCCACCATTTAAACAAGCTGAATTCCAAATCCTTTACGGCTTGGGTATCAACAGCTTTGGTGAGCTAATCGACTTAGGTGTTAAGCACAAGTTAGTTGAAAAAGCGGGGGCATGGTACAGCTGTAATGGCGAGCGTATCGGCCAAGGTAAAGCAAATGCAACAAAGTACATGCAAGAGCACCCTGCAATGGCAAAAGACATCGATGCGAAGTTACGTGGCTTATTGCTAACCACTGCAAAAGCGGAAACAGAGCAAGAAGAAAGCGAAGCATAATTCGTTTAGCGCAGCTTACTAACGCTAAAAATAAAACCTCTTTTACTGAAACAGTAAAAGAGGTTTTTTTATGGAAGGCCATTATTCTAAAAGTGCGAATTAGGGTAAGCGTCTCCTGCACAGCTTATCATAATCCCGAACAGGTCCACGTCATCACAGACTCGTTGCGGGATCGTCTAAATAACCTTTTAAATTAATTTTTATGGGTTAATAAAACTCATAAGAAAAATCAACACCAAATGAACGGTCTTGACCAACACGACCATAGTCATAACCAAGTGATGATAAATCCACAGCCGAGGTTCTGTATTCTTCGTCAGTTAGGTTTTTACTCCACACCCCAATATACCAATTATCGGTTGCATGAAATTCAAAACGGGCATTTGCTAACCAGTAACCGTCTTCTTCCATTCGGTCAAGATTAAACACATCAAAATTTTGACTGCCTGTATAGGTCGTTTCTAGACGTAATTTAGCGAAGCCGTAGTCATTTTCAAACAGCTCAGTATCAAGTGATATATTGGCATCAACCGATGGTGACATGATTAAGTCGTTACCTTTTAAGTTCACGCCACTGAGCATACCTTTATCAACTTCACTATCAAGTAAACCAAGACCAATGTTTAGCATGGTACTCGATGTTACTAAGATCTTTGACTCAATTTCTAAACCCTGTACAGAAGATTCATCGATATTAACTAACGTTTGCGCCAGTGTTTGTGGATCGACATTTAAAAACTGTTGGTTGTCGTAGCTGTAGTCAAATACCGACATATTTAACTGCACCTTGTCGTCAAACACGTTGGTTTTTAAGCCCAGCTCTATGCTATCAAGCTCTTCTGAGTCCACTTTATTGAACTCTGATGGGTCGAAGAATGCTTGTGCATTATAAGAACCCGAGCGGAAACCTGTGCTATACGAGGCATAATAAAGGGTACCATCTTCGGCTTTATAATCGACGCCTAGTTTACCGGTCCATTTTTTATCATCGATGGAGTCACTAGGCATTTTAGCAAAAGGGTCTGCTTCATCATAAGGGATAGTATTTAACAGTGGTGTGCCATCATTACCACGTAAACGAGCTGAAAAGTTGGTTATTGTTACTTCATCGTCGGTGTGACGCGCACCAAATCTAAGTGTTAACGCCTCATTGATGTCGTAGTTACCATCAAAATAAATCGCTTTACTTTCACGCTCTTGATCAAACTCATTTTCAACAGAACAACCGGCTGGCATTAAAGCACCTAACGACAAACCAAAATCATTTAAAATGGCCTCTGTTGCAACACCTGCGTCCGTCATTGGCGCACCCGCTAAAGCGGTGAAAGTGACATCAAGACAGTCCATGTAGTCACGGTTTCCATCAAGGTTTAAATCAATATCTTGGTAAAAGCCTAATGAAGTTTGGTTATACGAGTCTTCATTGCTGAAATAAAGACCAGCAATAAAGTTAAAGTCACCTTTATAATTGGAAGTAATGCGAAGATCCTGGGTAAATTGATCTGCGTCGGCATAATAACGTGTGGTAGCAACTTCTAAGGAGGTTCCATCAGCGTCTTCCGGATTAAGAATATCACCGTCATCATATGAACTAATCGAGGTTAACGTGAGCTCATCGTTAATGTCATAATTGATGGTTAATACTGCAGACTTGGTTTCTATTTTACGCTTTAAGTCGGTTTCTGATTCAAATTCATGGTAATCAAGCCCTTCTCTGTAGTCATCTGTTTTATCGGTACCGCCTAGCGCGTTATATAGCCCATAAACCCCGCCACCAACACCACCTTCAGAAATGTTAAAAGGCACCACACCGTAGTTTACGGCTTCTTGTTCGCTGGTTGCCAAGCGCAAAACAACTTCTAAATCGTCGTTTGGTTGATAGGCAAATGTCGCTCTTAATCCATATTCATCAATTGCACTGCCGTCATCCACACCCTTAAGTTTATTTTCTTGCCATCCGTCAGCTTTTACATAGGAACCGGCAACTCGAACCGCTAACTTGTCAGCAATAATGGGTAAGTCGACAGCACCATTTGCTTCTTGACGGTTATTACTGCCTAAGCCAAAGGTAAATTCACCACCACCAGTTGTCGCTAAATCTGGCTTTTGGGTAATAAAGTTAACAGCACCACCGGTAGAGTTTTTACCGTAAAGTGTTCCTTGTGGGCCACGCAATACTTCAATTCGTTCCAAATCAAAAATTTGCACCCCTTGAATCGCGGGGCTACCTTTGTATACTTCGTCAACATAACTGGCGACGGGGCTGTTTTGATTGAAACTATAATCACTCATGGATACACCACGAAGACTGAAAATAGGGAAACCATCGCCGGCAATGTTGGTGCTTTGAAGGTTAGGGATTGCCGCTGCGATATCACCCCCGCTACGAATTTTAAGCCCCTTGATATCGTTTGCTGATATGGCTGAAATTGAAGCTGGAATTTCTTGAATGCTTTGCACTCGTTTTGTTGCGGTAACTTCGATTGTTTCAATTTTTGAGTCATCAGCTTGCACTTGCGTTGAAGCAGCTAGGGCTAAGCTTAATAAGCTCAATTTAAATGGCGTGTTGATTTTTTGAGTATTCATTGTTCACCTGATTTTTATAGTAATTATTTTTCTTGTTGGTTTTGTGTACAACTCATATTCAGAGTAATCGCAAATAATTATTATTTAGTTGACATAACAAGCCAACTTATTGACCTTTTACGCCAACTTGTTAGTTTATGGTTTCTGGGGTGTTTAATTGGTGTTTGTTTGATGTCGAGGGATATCAGAGGAAAAGATCCCGTTAAACAGCCTTTTGTGAGCTGTTTATTGAACGGGTGAACTGTTTGTGTGGGGGGGGGGAGGCGGTTGTTTGTAGGTTATTGATTTAGTTGGCTTTCTTGTCTTGAAAGTTCTCGATATTGTAAAGGGGTATAACCTGTTTTATTTTTAAACATTCGATTAAGCGGGCTCGTTTCTGCAAAGCCCATGCGTAAAGCAATTTCATAGACGCTCACTTCCGATTCTCGAAGTGCTAACTTGGTCATTTGCTCGATAATATCAAGCTTTAGTTCCCTAAAGCTTGTGCCTGCTTTGGTTAAATGCCGAACCATGCTGCGTTGTGACATATTTAATTGCTGGGCGATATTTTTTGAGTTGCACTGCTCATTTCCTATGGTCGAAGTAATGAATGCTCTAATGTCACTTAATAAATCTTTTTTCTGAGTAAGTTGTTTAAGTTGCAAGAACGTTTCATGATTAAGCAAACTATATAGCTCAGGATTTTCATCATTGTGTTTGCTATTTAGTAGGCAGCTTTCAAAAACAATGGAGTTTTGAGGTTGGTCAAATGCGATATTAGGACCAAAGGTGGCATGCAGTCGATCGAGATTTTCAGGTTTTGCATAGCTCATGTTCACTTTAACAGGGAGCCAGTCATCACCAACAAAGCTTTGAATGATTTCTAGCACGGTGCATAAGTTGATATCGGTGTCTATTCGAATACCTGGTCGATTTGGGATCACATAATTAATGGCAAATTCACTGTGTAGGTAATCCACATCAAATTCGGCAAAAACCCCGGTGGAAATCAATGGTAAGAACTCTTTTAAATTTTCAAGCAAAATTACTAGGGTGGGTGATTGTAGTACCATTAAAAAAACCGGCCCCCAATCATGTTCATCAATCACTTTAGGTAAATCCAGACCAATATCCGGCTTTTCAAGTAGGCAAGATAAATGGTCGACCAACTTTAAGTAATCTAAATACCCCATATGGGCTAAGGGCTGATTTGGCTGGTAGCCTGTTATCCCTGAGTTGATAAACAATTGTTGCTTTGATAGGCCCTGATTAACGATAAACCTATCAAGCCAAAGAGTTGGAATTGCCGCTGCGTGATTACTCATTTTGCTTCTTGTTTTTGTAATTGATTTGTAAATATGTTGTTTACTGTAATTTAATTTGGCCTAAAAGGTCAATTAAATGGCGTAAAAAGTTTGTAGGGTTGAATGATGCCTACGTTACTCTGAACGCTAACTAGCATTTACGCTAGGTAAATTAGTCATTCTCCCATGCTGAATTTACCTGCCGTGATTGCTTGTGAAAAATCACCGATATGATTTGCCACCAAGGTATCTAGCTATTCTCCCTAGTTGGATGTCCTTAGTGATTTTCTGAGGAACAAAGAAGTCTTTGTAAATACAAAAATAATAAGAATAAAAAACAGAATAAGGAATTTTAGCCATGACAAATAAAACGAGTTCGTCGATGTCACTGAGTCGCCGTAAATTTTTAAAAGGCTCAGGGGTAAGCGCACTTGCAGCGAGTGGTGCGATGTTAGGCGTTGCCCAGGCTGGTCAAGAAGATAAGCAAGGTAACGTTAAAAGTAAAACGCCATACGATTATGATGTTGTGGTTGTTGGTGGTGGATTTGCTGGAATCACTGCGGCACGAGATTTACAAAAATCAGGTTTGAAAACCTTATTACTTGAAGCTCGAAATCGTCTTGGCGGTCGCACGTTTACAACTGAATTTGCCGGTCATGAGTTGGAATTAGGTGGTTCTTTAGTCCATTGGTTACAACCCCATATATGGAATGAAATTCAGCGCTATGACATCGATATTTTTGATGCCAATCTCGCTTCAGCAGATAGGACCTTAATAAAAACCGATGATGGCAAGGTAGTCGAAGCAACGATGGAACAAATGATATCGGTTGTTGAAGCGTTTCATAAATATATGGCTGAAGCAAAACCGAACTGGGAAGCGCCTTTTGATACCTATCATACCAAAAAGCTTATTGATGCCAATGACCATAAATCGGCTTATGATCGCTTTAAAGAGCTTGACCTAACGGATGTGCAAAAAACCGCGGTTGATTCATTTTTAGGCACTCTAGCTTGTGGTTCAACAAAAGATGCAGCCTACAATGAACTGCTGCGATTATGGGCGCTGGGGAACTGGAATCTTGATGGGTTTTTTGATTCGGTTGCTCGCTATAAAATCAAAGGTGGCACCCAGACTTTAGTGAACGCCATCGTCGATGATGGTGGTTTTGAAATCCGTATGGGGACACCTGTTGCTAGCATTGAAAGTAAATCCGATCATGCTCTAATTACCACCGAATATGAAAATGAAACCATTAGTGCCGCTTACGTAGTTAGTGCCTTGCCCATCAATGTGGTTGGTGACGTGAAATTCAGACCCGCTTTAAGCAAAGGCAAGATGGCTGCCTATTCTGAAAAACACTCTGGCTCAAAAGGGCTTATGTTTAACGCGGAGTTAAAGGGCGACCTTGGCACCGTTATGGGCATGGCTTCGAGTGATGCACCCTTAATGTTTTTTGGCACTTATGCCAGAACAGACGAGCATACGGTTGTTAATGGTATCGTTGGCGATGTGAGCAATTTAGACGTTCAGGACGATAAAGCGATCGAAGCCGCAATCCAAGAATTCTTACCCGAAGCTGAAGTTCTTAGCAGTATTGCTTATGACTGGATATCCGATCCTTACTCAAAAGGGCCATACAGTTTATATAAACAAAACTGGACCAAAGACTACCTTGACGACATTTTAAAACCAGAAGGGCGGGTGCATTTTGCGGGCTCTGAGTTTACCGAAGGGTGGCGCTGTTATATGAGTGGTGCGATTGGCTCAGGCATAAAAGCGGCCGATAAAATTCGTAAGCTCTTGGCTTAATAATACGTTCAATTTATTAGGAATGGCTTTCAAGTCATTCCCACTCTTTATAAGGATAATAATGACATGAATAATATGCTTAAGTTAATGGCTTCCATTTTATTCATTAGTAGCGGCGCTACTTTTGCTAACGAAAACAACTGTGATTTAGAAAAAGGGAAACGCCTTTTTAGCAAGTGTGCAGCATGTCACACCCTTGCCGCCGATAAACACATGATGGGGCCCAGTTTGCACAATTTAGCCGAGCGCAAAGCTGGCAGTGTGCAAAAATTTCGCTACTCTAACGCGCTTAAAAACAGTGATATTCATTGGGATCAGGATTCACTAAATCATTTTTTAAAGTCACCGATGAGTTACATACCCGGTACGACTATGCCTTTTGGTGGGCTGCGAAATGACGCTGACAGGCAAGCATTGGTTTGCTATTTATTAGCGCAGAAAAACACCTAACCAGTACATTTTAAAAGAAGAAAACAATGCAAAATATCTTAAGGTTTTTTAACCATGGTCGTCATGGTTTCTACCAGTTCTTTTGCAAATAACAATAAACCCAATGTGGTATTGATGCTGGCCGATAACTTAGGTTATGGCGACTTATCAATATACAACGGTGGGATACGGGGCGGTATGCAACCCCCCAATATTGATCAATTGGCAAAAGAGGGCATTCAACTTATGAGTGAAACCACCTCATTTCCGCAAATATACAATATAGAAGCGGCTCCCAAAGAACGAGTAGATATTGCCATTGAAGGGTTTGCCTGGACATTAGGACCATATTTAAAGCTGATAAGTAACTATAAAGCCAGTCTAAAAGAGCACCCTAATAGACCCGGTGCTAATTTTACTAAATTCTAAAACAATAATAATTTAAAGGAATAATTGATGAATATTATTTTATTTACTAAACCGAAAGCGCTGGCAACCATGTTATTTGCCTTTCTGTTTATTATTTACCCTCAAGGTTTTTTTATGCTGATTGGTACCAGTATTAATTCAGCAGGGGAAATGATGACTCGAACTCTAGGTGGCGCGTATTTAGCGACGGCGCTGAGTCTTTGGTCAATAAAGTCCAACAAAGACATCAGCGCTAAAAATGCTTATTTGTATGCGTTGGGTGACATTATTGGTGGTCTAGCCATTGCCTTTGCCATTACCCAAATGGGATTAAACATAATCGCTATGTTGTTATGTGCGGTTTACTTACTGTTTGCTGCGGCCTTTGTTGGCGTAGCTAAGTCTAAAGCATACCTAAAAGAAATGAGGGCTTGTCGTTATACTGAAAGCGCCCTATATTTTTTAGCTCTGTGCCATTTTTGTATCATCAATAATTGGCCTTGGCATAGAATCAAGTACTCGGTACAAATAAATCACCACGAGCGTCAATACCGCGGTTATGGTAAATAACCAACCACCAGATAAAACATCTAACACAATACCCCCCACAAGTGGCGCAATCGCATAACCTAACTCATAAAAAGTAGCTGCGCCAAAATACGCCCCGCGTAAATGGTTCGGAGCAATTTTATCGATGTGCACATTCATGGTCGGAAATAATATCGCTTCCCCTAAACTCATAAATACGATGGCGCCAACCCAACCCCAAAAGAAGGTAAGCGGATTTGCTGCCAACCATATTTGTGAGATAAACAGTAAGAGTAAACCGATTTGAATACGATTGATAATGGATAAGCCAATCATCATTTTTAGCAACACAAATTGACTGCAAATAATCACCAGTGCATTGGTAAAAATAAGCGAGGAAACCAAAGTGACGAGCTCAGGCACATCGGCCCGGTTTAGGTATTGGATTAACGAGGTATCCATTTGTGCGTAGATAAACATGCAGATTATGTTGGCCAAAATCAGGCATTGCAGCATTTTATCTTTAAACAATACTCGCAGCGTGCTGGTGATAGAGCCGTCATCTTTTTCGTTTGACGATGACTGATTTGCGACTGTGTGGTTAGTTTCTGTTTCTATACCCGTTTCTATATTTACTACGGCTGGATTTACGTCCTCAGTATTTGCTTTAACCTTTGCTTTCAACTCCAATGACTTTTGCTGTCTAAAGCCCCAAAACAAGGCCAGCAATAACATGGCGAAGGTAAAGGCGGTAATATTAAAACTCGATTGCTCGCCCGTTAAGCCTAACCATACACCCGCCATAGGGCCGACAGCACAACCAACGTTTACCATAAAGTAAAGCAATTGCATCGCCAACTCTCTGTCTTTTGGTTCATCCAGAATGTCGCCAATCAATGCGGAAACCAGCGGTCGCCATAGCGCGGTCGCAATAGAACACAAAGTGATCACCAGTACATAAGCAGTGATGGTTTGTGCCTGTGCCAATAGAGCAAACGAAATGATGTATAAAATGCCGCAACCGTATATGAGCTTGTTGCGGCCAAGTCTATCAGACAAGGTGCTGCCGATAAAACTCACCCCAACCGAAATAACGGCCGCAATAGATAAAATGCCGCCAACTTCATACGCCGGTAAGGCAAACTTGTCGTATAAAATTACCACCAAAAATGGCCACACCATGTAATAACTACCGCGCGTAAAAAATGAGCCGATAAGTAGGATCCACATCAGTTTAGGAAATTGTCGTATACGGGGTAAGAAAGATTCACTGGTCATGCTTTGCTCTTATTATGTGTTTTTTGTGATCACGCGGCGCATTGTCGCTGAAAAAACGGCTAATTACTAGATTGATGAATTTATAGTCTACAGTATAGTAATCTATTTTAGACGTCTAAACGTTTAGATGTTGACTTTCTCTAAGGCTTGAGTAGTATGAACTCATCAGTATTTAGAAAGACTCGCTATGCCAATTAAAATACCCGATCAGTTACCTGCACTTGCTGTGCTCGCTAATGAAAACATTTTCGTGATGTCAGAGCACCGTGCGGTTAATCAAGATATCCGTCCTATGCAGGTGGCTATTCTTAACTTAATGCCGAATAAAATTGAAGCCGAAATTCAGATCCTGCGTATGCTATCCAATACGCCATTGCAAATTAATATTGAATTTGTGCGCTTAAATTTAAACGAATCTAAAAACACCCCCAAAGCGCATTTGGATGCGTTTTACTGTTTATTTGATGACATTAAGCATAAACATTATGACGGCTTGATTGTTACGGGTGCGCCGCTAGGTCAACTTGATTATGAACAAGTACGTTATTGGGAAAAAATTAAGCAAGTTTTTGATTGGGCGAACACCAATGTAACTTCAACCATGTATTCATGTTGGGCAGCCCATGCGGCTTTGTATCATTTTTATGATATTAACCGCAATTTGCGCCAGGAAAAATTGTCCGGTGTATATCATCATCATACCCGAGATTACATGGAGCCACTAACCCGAGGCTTTGATGAAACATTTAAAGTACCGCATTCTCGCTATGGTGAAGTACCGCTTAATGTTTATCATAATCAGCCGGAATTAACGGTTTTGGCCGACTCGCCACAAGCGGGTGCCTATTTAATTAAAACCAACGATAAAAAACATGTCTTTGTTACCGGTCACCCAGAATATGACGCCTCGACATTACAAGATGAATACGAACGTGATATCAATGCAGGCGTAGACTCGCAAGTACCTATCGATTATTTTCCCGGCAATGACCCTCAACAAACACCAACCAACAGTTGGCGCAGTCATGGCTGCTTGTTATTTAGCAACTGGCTAAATTATTATGTTTACCAAATCACCCCTTATCAGCTCGAACAAGAATAAATTGTAGCGATAATCAGACTCTAGGATGTATCAAGTGAAATCAGCAACGACCATCAGATTAGAACAACAACTCGCCCAGCGCATTTTGGTATTGGATGGGGCAATGGGGACCATGATCCAGAAGTATAACTTTTCGGAGGAAGACTTTCGTGGTGAACGTTTTGCCAATTGGCATTGTGATGTAAAGGGCAATAATGATTTGCTGTCTATTACCAAACCCGAGGTGATAAAAGACATCCATCGCCAGTTTCTTGATGCCGGTGCCGACATCCTTGAAACCAATACCTTTAATTCGACCACCATTGCGATGGCCGATTATGATATGCAAGATATTAGTGCGGATATTAACCTTGAAGCCGCTAAGTTAGCCCGTCAATTGGCTGATGAATATACAGCCGCTAACCCAGATAAACCGCGGTTTGTTGCGGGTGTGTTAGGGCCTACAAACCGTACGTGTTCGATTTCGCCTGATGTGAACAATCCAGCGTTTCGAAATGTACACTTTGATGAATTGAAAGACGCTTACATCGAGTCCACACACGCGTTAATCGAAGGTGGTTCCGATATTATTCTTATCGAAACCATTTTTGACACCCTAAACGCAAAAGCAGCCATCGTTGCTGTCGAAGAAGTGTTTGAGCAAAATGGCGAGCGCTTACCAATAATGATCTCCGGTACCATTACCGATGCATCAGGACGTACGTTATCAGGTCAAACAACCGAAGCTTTTTATAATTCGCTGCGTCATGCCAAGCCGATATCCTTTGGCTTAAACTGTGCACTTGGGCCAGTTGAATTAAGACAATACATTGAAGAGCTTGCACGCATAAGTGATTGTGCGGTTTCTGCTCATCCTAACGCCGGTTTACCGAATGCTTTTGGTGAATACGACTTTACCGTTGACGATATGAATGAACATATTGGGGAGTGGGCACAGTCGGGCTTTTTAAATATTGTTGGCGGTTGTTGTGGTACCACGCCTGAACATATTAAAGGCATAAGTGATACGGTTGCCAATATTAAACCAAGGGCTATTGAAGCTAGGCCTGTGGCTTGTCGTTTGTCAGGATTAGAAGCGTTAACGATTGATGCCGATAGTTTATTTGTTAACGTTGGTGAGCGTACCAACGTAACCGGCTCAGCCATTTTTAGACGCCTTATTACCGATGAAAAATACGATGAAGCCATTGCCGTTGCACTGCAACAAGTGGCAAACGGCGCACAAATTATCGATATTAATATGGATGAGGGTATGCTGGACTCGAAAGCGGCCATGGTTAAATACCTTAACCTGATTGCTGGTGAGCCAGATATTGCGAAAGTGCCCATTATGCTCGACTCTTCTAAATGGGAAATTCTTGAAGCTGGCCTAAAATGCATTCAGGGTAAAGGCGTGGTGAATTCCATCAGCTTAAAAGAGGGAGAGCAGGCCTTTCGCGAGCAAGCGCAAATTGTTCGTCGTTATGGTGCCGCGGTTATCGTGATGGCCTTTGACGAAGTCGGCCAGGCCGATACCAAAGCCCGAAAAGTCGAAATCTGTCAGCGGGCTTACCGAATTTTGGTTGATGAGATAGGCTTCCCACCTGAAGACATTATTTTTGATCCGAACATTTTCGCCATCGCCACCGGTATAGAAGAGCATGATAATTATGCCGTCGATTTTATCGAAGCATGTGAAGAAATAAAGCGCACCTTACCTCATGCCATGGTTTCCGGTGGTGTGTCCAACGTATCTTTCTCTTTCCGTGGTAATAACCCGGTAAGAGAAGCCATTCATGCGGTGTTTTTATACCACGCCATAAAAAATGGTATGGATATGGGCATTGTTAATGCCGGACAATTAGCCATTTATCAAGACATACCAAAAGATTTATTGGCAGCCGTTGAAGACGTTGTTCAAAACAAAGACAGTCAAGGTACTGAGCGCTTATTGGACGTTGCCGAAAAATACAGGGGCCAAGGTGGCATCCAAAATAATGCCCAAGATTTAGCTTGGCGAGAGCTCGAAGTAAATAAACGATTAGAGCATGCCCTTGTAAAAGGGATTAATGAGTTCATTGTTGAAGATACCGAAGAAGCACGCTTAAAAGCAACGCGACCTCTAGATGTCATTGAAGGGCCATTAATGGATGGCATGAATGTGGTTGGTGATTTATTCGGTGAAGGGCAAATGTTCCTGCCACAAGTGGTGAAATCTGCCCGTGTAATGAAACAAGCCGTTGCGCATTTACAACCTTACATTGAAGCGGAAAAAACAGAGGCTAAGTCCAATGGTAAAATATTATTAGCCACCGTAAAAGGCGATGTGCACGACATTGGTAAAAACATTGTTGGCGTGGTTTTACAGTGTAATAACTATGAGGTAATTGACCTAGGCGTAATGGTGCCTTGTGAAAAAATTCTGCAAGTCGCCAAAGAAGAAAACGTAGATATTATTGGTTTATCCGGACTCATTACGCCATCGCTTGATGAAATGGTGCATGTGGCCAAAGAAATGCAACGTCAGGGTTTTGACCTGCCATTATTAATTGGCGGGGCAACAACATCTAAAGCCCATACCGCGGTTAAAATTGAACAACAATACGATCATCCCGTTGTTTATGTTGCCAATGCCTCGCGTTCAGTGTCGGTGGTAAATGCTTTATTATCCGAAACATTAAAGCCGAAGTTGGTGGCTCGCACCGAAAAAGAATATGAAACCATTCGTACTCGCCACTTTAATAAAGGCCCTAGAACCGAGCAGGTTTCACTTGCAGAAGCGCAAGCCAATAAATACCCATTACGTTTCGATAACTATCAGCCGAAAACACCAAACAAACTTGGCGTGACAGCACTTGATGCGCTCGATTTAAATGAAGTGCGTAATTACATTGACTGGACACCGTTTTTCATGACTTGGCAGTTATCGGGCAAATACCCGAAAATATTAGATCATGATCTTGTTGGCGAGGAAGCTCGCAAACTCTTTGCCGATGCCAATGCCATGCTTGACGATGTGATTAAGAATAACAAGCTCAAAGCCAAAGCCGTATTTGGCTTATTCCCAGCTAATAGCACAGGCGATGATATTGAAATATATACTGATGAATCACGTAACGAAGTGCGTAAAACCCTGTGTCATCTTCGTCAGCAAAATAAGAAAAAGGTTGGCCAATACAACCGTTGTTTAAGTGATTATGTGGCTGATACTAGTACAGGCATTGCAGACTACGTAGGAGCTTTTGCGGTATCGGCTGGTTTTGGTGCTGATGAGTTAGTCGCTGAGTATGACAAAGAACATGACACCTACAACTCGATTTTAATTAAGGCGGTTGCCGACCGTTTAGCCGAAGCCTCCGCAGAGTACTTGCATGAGCGCATTCGTAAAGAATACTGGGGTTATGCTACCGATGAGGCGTTTGATAACGAAGCGCTTATTCGAGAAAGCTATCAAGGTATTCGCCCAGCACCCGGTTACCCGGCGTGTCCTGAGCATACCGAGAAGGGAAGTTTGTGGGATTTGCTTGATGTTGAAAACGCCATCGGCATGCAACTTACAACAAGTTTTGCCATGTGGCCTGGGGCTGCAGTAAGCGGCTGGTACTTTGCCCACCCAGATAGTAAGTACTTTACCGTAGCGAAAATCGACCAACAACAAGTAGACAGTTATGCCAAGCGCAAGGGGTGGAGTCAGGAGGTCGCACAAAAGTGGCTTGAGCCGAATATGGCGTAAAGTGATAAGCTAAGCCTCTGGATGCAATCGCGTTGAGCATCATCTTGTAATAAAAGGTATCTTAAGCCATTAAGATACCTTTTTTGCTTTAAATTTCTGGCAGAGTCGGTAAAATAGCCACGGGCTAATTTTATGCCGTATATAGAGGTTTAAGCTTTTTAACCCCTATTGCTGCAAGGTGTTCAAAATTTGCTGCAGTCAGTATAGAAGGAACGCTAGGTGTTTAATAAAGATGTGAAACAATCCGCCTACGTTTTTTTATCTAAGCGAGAACATTCAAAGCTCGAATTGCGATTAAAGTTATTAAATAAAAACTTTAATATTGACGATATTGAACCGGTGCTAGACGCATTGGCTGAACAAGACATACAAAGTGACCTACGCTACGGGCAAACCGTGCTGCGTAAGCGAATAAATAAAGGTTACGGATTAAATTACGTGGTTGCTGAGCTAGAGCAAAAGGGTTTAGCGACGGATACTATCTCTCGTGTAATACGAGATGAACAAATTGATTGGTTTGAGCTAGCAAGGCACGTGTGTGAAACACGCTTTGGCAATAGCGAAATGACCACTAAAAAAGATAAAGCGAAACGTATTCGCTTTTTACAGTACCGAGGCTTTGATTTTGAACAAATCAGCGCCGTATTGGGTACAGATGAATAATATTTTTAACCAAAATTGGAAATAAACATGGTCAAAACGAGTGCCGAAATCAGGCAGGCTTTTTTAAATTACTATGCTAGCGAGCAACATCAAATCGTTTCAAGTAGCTCTTTGGTACCTGGCAATGACGCAACCTTGCTATTTACCAACGCCGGTATGGTGCCATTTAAAGACGTATTCTTGGGTGCAGAAAAACGCAGTTACACCCGTGCTACCTCATCACAACGTTGTGTGCGTGCCGGTGGTAAGCATAATGACCTTGAAAACGTAGGCTACACAGCTCGTCACCACACATTTTTCGAAATGCTGGGTAACTTCAGCTTTGGTGACTACTTTAAAGAAGAAGCAATCACCTTTGCCTGGAAGTTTTTGACTGAAGTATTGCAATTACCGAAAGAAAAATTATGGGTAACCGTATTTGAACTGGATATGGAAGCCGAAAAAATCTGGTTGGATAAAATTGGTGTCGATCCAGCGCGCTTATCTCGCATTGGCGCGAAAGATAATTTCTGGTCAATGGGCGATACTGGCCCATGTGGCCCATGTACCGAAATTTTCTATGATCACGGTGAAGAAATCTGGGGGGGACCTCCGGGCACACCTGAAGAAGATGGCGATCGTTACATCGAGATCTGGAACTTAGTATTCATGCAATCTAACCGATTGGCTGACGGTTCATTAGAGCCGCTACCTAAACCATCGGTTGATACGGGTATGGGTCTAGAGCGTATTGCTGCTATTATGCAAGGCGTTCACTCGAACTACGAAATTGATATTTTCAAAGGGTTAATTAAAGCCGCTGCAGAGCTACTTGAATATAAGGATTTAGAGCATAAGTCTTTAAGGGTAATTGCCGACCACATTCGTTCATGTAGCTTCTTGATTGCCGATGGTGTTATGCCTTCAAACGAAGGTCGTGGCTACGTGCTTCGTCGTATTATTCGTCGTGCTATCCGTCATGGACACAAATTGGAAGCCAAGTCGCACTTCTTCCACAAATTAGTACCAGCCTTAATTGAGCAAATGGGCGAAGCCTACCCTGAGCTTGTGCAAAAGCAAGCCGTAATCGAAAAGCTTTTACGATTGGAAGAAGAGCAATTTGGTCGTACCCTTGACCGTGGTATGGCCATGCTAACAGCGGGTATTGAAGGTGTTGAAGGTTCTGTTATTTCTGGTTCAGACGTATTTAAGTTATACGATACCTACGGATTCCCTGCCGATTTAACCGCCGATATTGCGCGTGAACACAATATGACCATTGACCAAGATGGTTTTGATCGTGAAATGAAGGCTCAACGTGAACGTGCTCAAAAAGCCAGTAACTTTGGTACCGATTACAACAACCAGTTAAAATCGGATAAAGTCACTCGTTTTAATGGCTATGTTCACACTAGCGGCAATGCAACCGTTGTTGAATTATTCAATGATGAAGGCCAAGTGGTTAAGCTTGAAGATGGTGACCAAGGTGTGGTTATTTTGGATCACACACCATTCTATGCCGAGTCTGGTGGGCAGGTTGGCGACACGGGTGTTATCACTACCGAGTCGGGAACGTTTACAGTAACCGATACTGTAAAACTGGGTAATGCATTTGCCCACCACGGTACGGTAGAAGGCAACTTGCAATTAAACTCACGTGTGCACGCTGAAGTCGATGCCGTTCGTCGTGACAAAATCATCAAAAACCATACTGCTACGCATTTATTACACCAAGCATTACGCACGGTTTTAGGTGAGCACGTAACGCAAAAAGGTTCACTATGTGATGACGAGAAACTGCGTTTTGACTTCTCTCACTTTGAAGCGTGTACGTTAGATGAGTTAAGACAAGTTGAGTCACTAGTTAACGCGAAGATCCGCTGTAACTTTGAACGTCAAACTGAATTGCTCGATATCGAAGAGGCCAAGGAAAAAGGCGCAATGGCGCTATTTGGCGAAAAGTATGACGACGAAGTTCGAGTCGTTACTTTAGGTGATTTTTCAATCGAGCTTTGTGGTGGTGTTCATGTTGAGCGTACCGGTGATATTGGCTTTATTAAATTAATTGCTGAAAGCGGTATTGCTGCAGGTACTCGCCGTATTGAAGCAGTAACTGGCGAAACAGCATTAGATTGGATCCATTCAGTAGGGGACATGTTATTTGATGTCGCTAGCATGCTTAAAACCGAGCCAGCAAATACGCAAACCAAGGTAGAGCAGCTAATTGGTAAGAATAAACAGCTTGAAAAAGAAATTGCCATGCTTAAGCAAAAAGTTACTGCACAAGCGGGAAGCGATTTAATTAGCCAAGTAGCAGATGTTAATGGTGTTAAGGCCCTTGTTGCTGACGTGACAGGCAGTGACCCGAAAGCATTACGTGAAATGGTTGACGATCTTAAAGTGAAGCTAGGCTCAGGGGTATTATTGCTTGGCCT
The DNA here is from genome assembly GCA_947502355.1 of uncultured Thalassotalea sp. Taxonomy (GTDB): domain Bacteria; phylum Pseudomonadota; class Gammaproteobacteria; order Enterobacterales; family Alteromonadaceae; genus Thalassotalea_A. The sequence continues at coordinate 177,015 of CANMZP010000005.1, forward strand.
TAAAAATGGCGAGCGTGTTAATTTGATTGCGGGTGTTACTAAAGACTTAGTTGGTAAAGTTAAAGCTGGCGACTTAGTTAAAATGGTTGCCGAGCAAGTTGGTGGTAAAGGTGGTGGACGCCCAGATATGGCGCAGGCCGGTGGTACCCAACCAGAAAACCTTGAGTTAGCACTAGCTACCGTGATTCCTTGGTTATCAGAAAAACTATAATCATCGATAAACGACATTATTATGGGGAGCATTTGCTCCCCATTTCTTTATTAACGCATTTGGCATCATAATACTTTGACTGATTAAACCGGCTAAGCGCAGCTTGAATTTATCATATTGATTTATTTCATATTGATCTTTTTCATAATGCAAAGGGTATTGTGTTGTTGGGTCGATAACAATAAATCAACGAGAAATTAGATAAATTAATTTGGAAGTAAATTTCAAAAAAGCAGAGACAAGAGAAACTTTTTTGAATTGTTATTATCATTTTACTTTAAATTATGGAATAATTTACCTTTCTGGTTACACTTGGTTACTTAATTTTGCAATCTTTATCTAAAATAAGGTTGTGAATTTAAAGTAATTTATCAAAACTTTGCTAAGTTTTAGTTAAGGGTAAAATTTCTTAAGGAATTTCTATTTTTTAATTGAGTTTTTATCCCTTATCGTTAGTATGTAACGGTAAAGAGATATTTTTTTACATTTGATTTCTATTTTAAAAGGAGCATTAGGATGCTTATATTAACAAGACGAGTGGGTGAAACTCTTATGGTAGGTGACGACGTGACCGTTACTGTACTAGGAGTTAAGGGAAATCAGGTACGAATTGGGGTGAATGCGCCAAAAGAAGTGTCGGTTCACCGTGAAGAGATTTACATGCGAATCCAATCTGAAAAAGGTGATAGCGATAACGCCGGAAATCAGTAGGTTTTCATGTACGATTTATCGCATGTTTTAGGGTGAAAACTGTGCATTTTGATTGAAAAAGATGCAAACAGAAAAAAAGATGAAAAAACTTCAAAAAATCGTTTGACTTATTTTTCGAATCCCTTAATATGCACCCCATCGAAGCGGTGCACGACATCGCTGAGATGAGAAACGGTGAGCTGGCCGAGTGGCTGAAGGCGCTCCCCTGCTAAGGGAGTATACAGTTTGTAGCTGTATCGAGAGTTCGAATCTCTCGCTCACCGCCATTTTCTTTTTAAGGAAATGGCAAGACCTAAGGACGCGTAGCTCAGCTGGATAGAGTACCTGGCTACGAACCAGGCGGTCGCAGGTTCGACTCCTGCCGCGTCCGCCACTTTTCTCTAAGTGGATAAATATAGAGGCAGTATGATGTCAACATACTGGTAATTAAATAGTATTGAATTACAAAATCAAATGATGACCGCGGACGCGTAGCTCAGCTGGATAGAGTACCTGGCTACGAACCAGGCGGTCGCAGGTTCGA
>CANMZP010000006.1 GCA_947502355.1 uncultured Thalassotalea sp.
CGGTAGCTACGTTCGGAACTGATAACCGCTGAAAGCATCTAAGCGGGAAGCAGGCTTTGAGATGAGTTCTCACTGGGACTTTAAGTCCCCTAAAGGGTCGTTGGAGACTACAACGTTGATAGGTCAGGTGTGTAAGGGCTGTGAGGCCTTGAGCTAACTGATACTAATTGCCCGTGAGGCTTAACCATACAACACCCAAGAGGTTTTGTATGTCTGATAACATCACGTATTTAAAAGAATCTTGAGTAACCGTTAACAGAGTAACGGTAGGTCCGAATTCATTCGGACAATGAACGAAATTAATATCGACTTTCAAATTGTTTAACAAATTTTGTCTAGCGACAATAGCGTTGTGGAACCACCTGATCCCATGTCGAACTCAGAAGTGAAACGCAACAGCGCCGATGGTAGTGTGGGAGTTCCCATGTGAGAGTAGGTCATCGCTAGGCTCCTATTCTAAAGGCCGTACACTGTACGGCCTTTTTTCATTTCAGAGCCAGCTCATTTCCTACTCGTAGGTCACCGGCATACAACGTTCATCCATGAACCTGCCGGCATTTGAACATCCATGTTCTTCATCGCTAGGCTCCTATTCAGATAAAGCCCTTCGCTAACGCGAAGGGCTTTTTCGCATTTATGGCGTGTTGTTTTTGATGCTCGCTGTGACGGAAGGAGGTCCCTCATCTCGCTTTGGCTCGTGGGGGATGATGTTGTATTGTTTCTGATACTGTTTAGGGCATTATGATGTACAGTTTCTACACTAGCTATGGTGTATTTCAAATAAATTGTAAGTGAAATTTTATATCCTTTACCTACTTACAGAGCAGGTTCCTCGTAAATTACTCAAATGAACGTTGTGTTTATGGCTTTATTCCATATTCGTATAGGCAGTGCATTAATAATCGTGAATAAGTAACAAAAAATTTCTATTTGTCTAATATAAAAGCTATGTAAATAGGGTAGAATGGCGCCAAATTTTCTTACCCCTATTCAAAACACCTGCAGGAACCTCACATGACTGACTTTAGACAGCAAGCCCTTGATTACCACGAATACCCAAGCCCGGGTAAAATCAAGATGGAAATTACCACCCCAGCCGAAACCGCCAAAGATTTGGCGTTAGCCTATAGTCCAGGGGTAGCTGAACCAGTCAGAGAAATAGCAAATAATCCAGATGATGTGTACCGCTACACCAATAAAGGAAATACCGTTGCCGTTATCAGTAACGGTACTGCTATTTTAGGATTAGGTAATTTAGGACCGCTAGCGTCTAAGCCTGTTATGGAAGGTAAATCGTTACTATTTAAACGTTTTGCCAACATTGATTCGTTTGATATTCAGGTAAAACATTTAACCGTTGATGACTTTGTTAATACTGTTGCTAACATAGCCGACAGTTTTGGGGGTATTAACCTTGAAGACATCAAAGCACCAGAGTGCTTTGTTATTGAAAAGGCCTTGATTGAGCGTTGTAAAGTACCAATTTTCCATGACGATCAACATGGTACAGCGATTGTTACAGCCGCAGGTATGCTTAACGCGCTAGAAGTTCAGGGTAAGGACATTGAACAAGTTAAAATCGTTTGCCTAGGCGCAGGTGCGGCAGCAATTGCTTGTATGGAATTACTTATTAAGTGTGGTGTGCAACGTGAAAACATTTATATGCTCGACCGTAAAGGCATTGTGCACACTCGTCGTGACGATTTAAATGAATATAAGAAGCTGTTTGCGAACAATACGGATAAACGTACCCTGGAAGACGCACTAAAAGGTGCTGATGTGTTTGTTGGTGTATCAGGTCCTGATTTATTATCTGCTGAGCAGTTAAAGCTAATGGCCCCTAAGCCAGTTGTTTTTGCTTGTTCAAACCCAGATCCAGAAATTAAACCTGAAATTGCGCATGCCACTCGTGATGACTTAATTATGGCTACAGGCCGAAGTGATTACCCTAACCAGGTGAATAACGTATTGTGTTTCCCATTTATTTTCCGTGGGGCATTAGATGTGCGCGCTAAAAGCATTAACATTGAAATGAAACTGGCCGCAGTAGAAGCCATCCGTAAGTTGGCTAAATTGCCGGTACCTGAATCGGTTCTTGCGGCAAGTTGTGAGAAAGAATTGAGCTTTGGTAAAGACTACATCATTCCAAAACCAATGGATCCTCGTTTATTGGATCATGTTGCATCAGCTGTAGCCAAAGCCGCAATTGATTCTGGTGTTGCAGGTATAGAAGAGTAAGAATTTACATACAAAAAGGGCACTCAATCATCGTTGAGTGCCCTTTTTTGTTTAATGCGCGATTAATCTTCGTATTCAGAAAAGTCAGTGATGCCTTTTTCTTCTAATATTTTACGAACGCTTGCCGGCAAAACGTTTTCATTATCTTTGGCCAGATCTTCATCATCTGGTAGTGGTTGGCCAGTAAAGGCATGTAAAAATGCTTCACACAACAATTCGCTGTTTGTTGCATGTCGTAAGTTATTTACCTGACGGCGTGTTCGCTCATCAGTCAGTACCTTTAAAACCCTTAAAGGGATTGATACGGTTACTTTTTTTACCTGTTCGCTTTTCTTGCCATGCTCAGCATACGGATTTATGTAATCACCGTTCCATTCAGCCATGGATGTTCCTTGTTATTCAATAAAGTTTGCTAGCTAAATTGTACTTAGTCTGCATTGGGAGTCAACATCTATATGCAAAGATGTATAGATGGCTAAAAAAATGGATTTGGGCTTGACCTTAAGTTTGTTTACGTTTAGATTTGTAGACGTCTAAACATCTAGTGTTTTTCTTTGTGACCTGTTATTGGTTATAGAGTAAACAATCTAAATTCATAAGGTCAAGTAAATGAAAACAGATAAATTAGCAACAATTGCCGTACGAGCCGGTATAAATACAGACCAACATCATGGTGCTGTTGTGCCTGCCATGCATTTATCGACGACTTACAGCCTTAAAGGATTTAAAGAAAAACGTGATTTCGATTATTCACGCACGGGTAACCCTACGCGTGCCAACTTAGCGGAAGTCATCGCTGAACTGGAAGGTGGTTCACGCGGTATCATTACCTCGACAGGTATGTCAGCACTGCATTTAATTTGTCAGATATTATCAAGCAATGACACCTTGGTTATTCCACATGACTGCTATGGCGGTAGCTATCGCTTGTTTACCCATTTAGCCGAACGTGGTCAGTTTAAATTAATCGTTATTGATCAAAATAATGCCGATGAATTGGCCGGTGCGCTCGCCTTAAAACCAAAGCTTATTCTGCTTGAATCGCCAAGTAATCCATTACTGCGCTTAGTCGATATTAAGGCCATTTGTGCCAAATCCAAACAAGCGGGAGCCTTGGTTGCTGTCGATAACACGTTCTTATCCCCTTTTCTGCAAAAGCCACTCTCCCTTGGTGCTGACATTGTGATTCATTCCACCACCAAATTTATCAACGGCCATAGTGACGTTGTTGGTGGAGCGGTTGTTACGAAAGACGACTCGTTGGGCGAAGAGCTGGCCTGGTGGGCAAATTGTATCGGTATCACCGGCAGTGCATTTGATAGCTTTATGACGTTAAGAGGCATTAAAACCCTGCCAATTCGTTTACGCCAACACCAAGAAAACACCGATAAAGTTGTCGCCTATCTTAAAGCGCATCCGGCTGTTGAAGCGATCTATTATCCGGGTTTAGAAGACCATCTTGGCCATGAAATTGCCAAAGCCCAACAAATGGGTTTTGGCAGCATGCTGAGCTTTGAAATTAAAGGCGGTGATGAAGCGGTAACAAAACTGTTTGCCAATATAGAACTGTTTACCCTGGCTCAGTCGTTAGGGGGGGTAGAGAGTTTGATCTCGCACCCTTCCAGTATGACGCATGCTGGCATGGCCATCGAAGCACAAATTGCTGCGGGTATTAAACAAAACTTAATTCGTCTTTCGGTAGGCATTGAAGACGTAGAAGATATTTTAGCTGATTTGGACAACGCATTAGCGGCAAGTCAGAGGGTATAAGAGATCATGGCACTAACCAATCTTGCACTTAAAAACCAGATTATCGTCAACACCGTTCATAAATTTGGCGGCAGCAGCCTAGCAAATCCCGAAAGTTTGCTTAGGGTGTTGGCCATTATTAAAGATAATGCCCAACTAGGCGATTTGATTGTGGTATCGGCTAACGGCAAAACTACCGACAAATTATTGCACTTACTAAGTCTAGTTGAGCAAAATGATGAGTTTTTTGTCGCTTTAGAAGGCATTAAACAAGGCCACTTAGCGATGTTGAACGACGATTTTCCTATTGTCCTAACGCAACAGTTTACATCGGATATTGCCACAATAGCCCAATGGCAACAGCAAGGGCAATTGTCTGCGCAAGCCAACAATGTGTTGGCGTTTGGTGAAGTCTGGTCTGCAAGGTTATTATCGGCGCTGTTGCAAAAAAATGGCTATGCAAGTGAGGTGATTGATGCAAGACAGGCATTACTGCTTGAATCTACGGACAACGTACAAATTAATGAGCAAGTAAGTCAGCAACGATTATTGGCGCTTAATACACCAAATCAGTTAAATGTATTTACCGGTTTTATTGCCAGCGATGTCGATGGCAATTGCCACACCCTTGGCCGTAACGGAAGCGATTACAGTGCAACGATTGCGGCGCATTTGATTAACGCCAATAACGTCATTTTATGGACCGATGTCGATGGTATTTATAGTGCTGATCCTCGCATTGTAAGCAATGCTCGTAAACTGCACCGAATCGAAAACTCGGTAGCGAAAGAGTTAGGCCGCTTAGGTAACCCTGTATTGCATGCCAAAACATTGCAGCCACTGGCTAAACAAAATATTCACCTACATGTGGCCAGTAGCTTTCATGCTAAAAATTCGGGTACGGAAATTGGAGAGTTTGGCGACATCGCAAAACAAGAGCTATCGGTAACGCACAGCAATGAATTAATCAAAATCAGTTCAGCGCAATTAAACAGTGACGTGATTAACGAAATAAATCGTCGATTTAGCGCCATTTACCATTGCCCTGATCATACCTGCATTGTGGTTAGTCAGCAGTTCGCTGACTTAACTCAGCAATTTTTAAAGCACCGCCATATTGACTATACATTAGAGCCGGTATCACTAATCGCTATGGTCGGTTTTCAAGTGGCCAAACGTGCCGAAATTAAGGCACGCTTTAAACGTGCATTGCAATTAACCGATGCCGTTAACTTGATTGGCTCGAACGGTGAGCACAGCATTATTGCTTTTTTAAAGGATGAATGCAGTGTTGAACTGGTAAATCATGTTCATAACCAGCTAACTGCAGATTGTCGCAATATCGGTTTAGTTATTGCTGGCCTAGGTAATATCGGTGAGCGTTTTATTGACATGTTGCCAAAACAGTTAAGTCAGTTACCGCAACTTGCACATGTGCATCTTGTAGGCATGGCCAGTTCGAAAAAATTATTGATTGCCAATGACGGTATCGAACCCGAAACGGCTCTAAACACATTCAAACAAAACAGTGTTGAGTACAAAACCGAAGATTTACTGACTTGGTTGCAGCAACATCCTTATGACGAGCTTATTATTGTGGACATTACTGCAAGTGATGATTTTAGCCGTCTTTATCAGCCGTTCTTTGAGTTAGGTTTGCATGTTATCACCGCCAATAAATGTGCCGGTTCAGCCTCTCTTGAACGTTATAGCGCTTTAAAATATGCGCAGCACAATGGCAACAGCCAATGGTTGACCAACACCACGGTAGGGGCTGGTTTGCCAATCAATTATGCCTTGGATGATTTGCAAAATAGCGGCGACACCGTAAAAGAAATTTCGGGTATTTTTTCTGGTACGCTATCTTGGTTATTTGCGAACTTCGATGGTACACAACCCTTTTCTAAGCTGCTAATACAAGCATTAGATAAAGGCTTTACCGAGCCGGATCCTCGAGATGATCTTTCCGGTTTGGATGTAAAACGTAAACTGTTAATTTTGGCACGTCAGGCAGGGTTTACCTTGTCGCTTGATGACATTAATTGTCAAAATTTAGTCCCAGAGTTTGCACGTCCGTTAAGCAAAGGGGAATTCTTTGAGCAAATCGAAGGCATTGATGCGTTTTATCAAGAGCAACTCGACAAGGCTCGTGAGCAACAAGGTGCATTACGCTATATTGCCCGCTTTAAAGGCAAAAGTAATGGCCAGTTTACCGCCACAATAGGGCTGGAAGTATTACCTCAAAATCATGCATTTGCTAACTTAGCACCGTGTGACAATATTTTTCAAATCAGCTCAAATTGGTACCAGGAAAATCCATTAATTATTCGAGGTCCGGGCGCGGGGCGTGATGTAACGGCAGGTGGACTGCATTCTGATTTAGTCCATTTATGCCGACAGCTCAATACCAATGTATATCAAAATTACCAGAATAATCACCAAGACAATCACCCAGAAAACCAACAACTACAGAGGAAATAATTGATGAATGCACAAGCTCTGCAATTGGACAGATTAAACCAATCTTTAAGCGATATTAATAATGATCTGCAAGTGTCATTTGAATTTTTTCCACCAAACTCTGAGCAAATGGAAACCACATTGTGGAATTCGGTTGAACGATTGGCACCACTTAAACCAAGTTTTGTTTCGGTTACTTATGGTGCGGGTAGTGGTACGCGTGACCGTACTCATGGGGTGATCAAACGCATTCAAAAAGAAACCAGTTTGTTGGCCGCTCCACACTTAACCTGTATTGATGCCTCCCGTGATGAACTGGTAAACATTGCCAAGGAATACTGGGACAGTGGGGTACGCCATATTGTTGCCTTGCGTGGTGATTTACCCAACAGCAATGAAAAGCCTGATATGTATGCCAATGATTTGGTTGAATTATTAAAAGGCGTAGCCGACTTTGATATTTCGGTAGCGGCATACCCAGAAACGCACCCAGAAGCGCCAAATGCACAATTTGATTTGGTTAATTTAAAGCGCAAAATCGACGCAGGTGCTAACCGTGCTATCAGTCAATTTTTCTTTGATATGGACTCGTATTTACGTTTTCGCGATCGTTGTGTGGCCGTTGGTATTGATGTGGAAATAGTGCCGGGGATCTTACCGGTATCGAACTTTGCCACGTTAAAACGCTTTGCCGGATTAACCAACGTTCACGTACCTGACTGGATGGGAAAAATGTATGAAGGCCTAGATGATGACCCAACCACGCGAAACATGGTTGGTGCCAACATTGCGATGGAGCAAGTTAAAATTTTACGCAGTGAAGGGGTTAAAAACTTCCACTTTTATACCTTAAACCGCTCTGAATTAACCTATGCTATTTGTCATACCTTAGGTGTTCGCCCTTAAGCGCAACACCCAAGAAAAAATAATAGGTGTTAAGGTTTATTTACCGGTCGGTGTGTTTCCGGTCGGTAATAAAAACAAATGCCAAACATCACGATAATAAACGGCACGGTACTGTAAACGAGCGTCGCCCATCCGGCATTAAACAACAGCCAACCCGCGAGCAACGAAGCCACAGCCTGAGTTGCAAAAATCACAAAGTCATTAATCGCCTGAACTCTAAAGCGTTCGCTTTGATGATAACTTTGCGGTAAAAGCACCGTACCGGTAATAAACAAGAAGTTCCAGCCCATACCCAATAGCACCAGTGCCCACCAGTAATGAACCACTTGTTGCCCTCGCAGTGCAACAGCGACAACCGCAGCAAATAAAATGGTACCAACAATGAGTACTTTTTTCGCACTAAAACGCTTTATAAGCACCCCGGTAAATAATGATGGTAAAAACATCGCGGCGATATGGCTTTGAATGACCCATTTGGTATCACTTAAACTGTGGCCGTTCATGTCATGCATACTTAAAGGCGTTGCCGTCATTAAAAAGCTCATTAACCCATAACCAATGGCGGCGGAGGCAAGAGCAATAAGGAACAAAGGCTGTTTAATAATGAGTGATAATGGTCGACTCGGGCTATGCTGCTCGTTTTTAATATGGTCGATAGGATTGGTAAACTTTATGAACACCACCGCCGCAACTATGATAAGCACGCTGAGTGCCATAAAAGAACCTGCATAACCATGTGGTGATGGGATCCAATCTTTCCCTAATAAAGCGATTTCAGGGCCTATAAAGGCTGCAAAAATACCACTAAGCATCAAGGTTGAAAGTACTTTAGGCGCTTGTTCAGCGTGCACACTTTCAATCGCCGCAAAGCGTAATTGCTGTGAGAATGCTAAACTGACACCCAATAAAAATGCCGCCAATAATAAAAGATTAAAATGGGCGAAAATTGCGGAAAACATTGCTAATTGGGTCGCTAATAAAGCCAGGCTAAGCCCTATATAGGTGGCTTTTTTACGACCATAGTTATTGGCTAATTTGGCTGACAACATGCTGCCCGAAGCTGCGCCAATTATAAGGAGAGCAAGCGGTAAGGTTGCTAAACTAGCACTTGGCGCAATTTGACTTGCTAATAAGCCTCCAATAAAGGTGATTACCGGCGATATACACATCCATAACGGCTGAGTAAGAAACAACACCCAGATGTTTCGAGGGAAGTTTAAGAATTTACCTACCACCCAAGCTGAAAATACCAGCGCACAAAGCACCAGAGATAAAGTGATTAGCATGCGTTTTCCTTACTAGGCTCAGCAGCGGTGAATTGTTCGATATTACGGTAGTAGTGCCACATTAAGGTAATGCCGCGACTGGCCATAAAAATTAAAAGTGCAGCCCACAATGCGTGGTTGCCATAGCCTTTTAGCAGAAACCACGTAGGGAAAAAGCAAATAAAGGTCGAAAACAGCATGGAATTACGCATCGCAGCAGCCTGAGTTAAGCCAATGTAGATACCATCAAATAAATAGCACCAACAGGCAACGACCGGTAATAGAATTATCCAAGGCATAAACTCACTGCTAAAATAAATGACCTCAGGAATATCGGAAAGCAGACGTATGAATTCAAGGCCTAAGAAATAGAAAAATAGACTGTAAATTCCGGCGAAAATTAGGTTATACACAAGCGAGGTTTGTACAGCGGTTTGCATGGCGACTTTGCTGCCCATCCCCTTAGCTCGACCAACGCGTGCTTCCGCGCCATAGGCTATGCCATCAAGGCCGAACGAAATCAGCAAAATAAAATTCATTAAAATGGCATTGGCAGCAACCACCGTATCGCCAAGCCTTGCCCCTTGGAACGTAATAAAGATAAAGCATATCTCTAAGCACAAAGTACGTATAACAATGTCTCGGTTAAGTTTTACATAAGGCATAAAGTCTGCTTTGCTAAGCAACTGTTGTTTAATGTCCAGCAGTTTGGCTTTTAGCGCTTGCGGCGTTAAGTCCAGTGTTTTAACAGTAAAATACATCCCCAGCAATAAGCCGCTATATTCAGCGATTAAGGTTGCCGTTGCGACCCCCATCACTTGCCAGTCAAAACCCAGCACAAACAACAAATCTAAACTCAGGTTAACCAGGTTGGTGACAATTAACAGCCACATGGCAAATTTGGCCTTGTGCATTCCAAGCAACCAGCCAAGAATCACCAAGTTGGCTAAAGCGGCGGGCATGCCCCAAATTCGAATGTAGCTGTACTGTGCAGCGTAAGTGGTTACTTGCTCACTGCCGCCTGATAGCCACAAAGACATTTGTATATAAGGTACCTGAAAAATAATCAGCAAGAGGCCAATCACCAGCGCAACCAATAAGCCACGAGTTAATACTATTAGGCTGTCACTGGCGTTTTTTCGGCCAAACGCTTGCGCCGATAAACCGGATGTCGACATCCGTAAAAAACCACAGAACCAGGTGATAAACGTAATGATCATTGAGCCGACGGCCGTTGCGCCAAGGTAATAAGCGTGTGGTAAATGGCCAATAACCCCCGTATCGACCAAGCCCAGCAGGGGCACAGTAATATTGGATAAGACCATGGGGATGGCAAGCGAAAATAACGCATTGCGCTCGCTAATGTGCTTTGATTTCAATGAATACACTCTACCTGATTGTTTTTATAGAAAAGATGATATCATAGAAGATCACAACACCTTGGAGAATTGTTGCCCTTTATGAAGTCAAATTGGTTGTATTGTTTGTTGTTAAGTATATCGTTATTACTCGGTTTTGGGTCAATTGGTGCACAGGCTGCGACCATTTTGGTTTATCATCATGTCGCCTTAGACACCCCAAAAAGTACGACGATTAGCCCCGAACAGTTTAAAAAACACCTCGATTATTTAAACGATAATCAGTTCACCGTTGTGCCTTTAAATCAAATTGTTCAGAGCATTAAAAACCAAACCCCATTAGCCGATAAAACCGTAGCAATAACCTTTGATGATGGGTACAGCGATATTTATCATAATGCCCATCCACTCCTTAAAGCGTATAACTTTCCTTATACTTTATTTATAAACCCAGCGGTTGTGCCTAAAAAGACGGGCAGGTTTCTTAACTGGACCGATTTAAAAGCAATGAGTGAAGACGGGGTGATGATTGCAAATCATGGCCTTGAGCATGAATCGCTTATCAAAGTACCAAAAGGCCAAGATGCCAAGACATGGGTAAATGAGCAATTATCTAAGCTAGAGCAAGCTCAAACCATATTGAAGCAACAATTGAATCAAGACTGGCGTTATTTTGCTTTGCCATATGGTGAATATTCGCAATACGCCCTTCAACGTCTGGCAGCCATGGATTTTGTGGTGTTTACTCAGCAATCTGGGGCAGTGGGTATTGAAACCCAATTAACGGCGGTGCCAAGATTTCCAGCATCACAGCCCTATGACAAATTAAAAACTTTAAAAACAAAGCTTAACTCATTGCCATTTAAGGTAAGTAAGGCCAGTCAGTTAGCGGAAAGTGTTTTACCCGCTAATCAAACAAAACTGCTTAATACTCAAATAGAAGTCGAAGTAAAAGACTTTTATAGCAACATGCTGCAATGTTTTGCATCAGGTGGTATTAAAACCGACATGAATTGGTCTGCTGAAAATATTGTAGAAATGAGGTTTGATAAGCCGCTAAAAGCAGGAAGAACTCGAGTTAATTGTACCGCGCCAAGTATTAGTAAACCGGGTCGTTATTATTGGTACTCAAGACCTTGGTTTGTGCCAAAAGCCGATGGCAGCTGGTACACCTGGTAAAAAAAATTGGGGTCAGATGAAAATTAACACGTTAATTTTCATCTGACCCCAATTATTAAATTATTCGATTATTCAACGATTGCGTTGTGGTAGATGTTTTGCACATCGTCACTGTCGTTAAGCATGCCCATGAATTTCTCAAATGCCGCTTTGTCATCTTCATCGGTGATGGTTTTGTAATCCTGAGGTACCCAGGTAATTTCTTCCATCTCAAGTTTAATGTCTGGCATTTCTTCAGATAATGCGGTTTTTACTTTGAAGAACTCAGTGTGTGGTGCATATACGGTAATGATGCCGTCTTCTAACTCAACGTCCGTTACATCAACATCGGCCATCATAAGCATTTCTAATATAGCGTCTTCGTCATCACCGGCAAAACAAAATACTGCTTGGTGATCGAACATAAAGGATGCTGAGCCTTGACCGCCAATTTTTGCATTGGTTTTGGTGAACGCTTGACGAACATCTTTGATGGTACGGTTGGTGTTGTCTGTTAAACAGTCAACAATTACCATACAGCCGCCAGGACCAAAGCCTTCGTAACGTGCCGCTTCGTAGTTTTCACCACCTGCGCCACTGGCTTTATCTAGTGCGTTTTTAATTACGTGCGCAGGAACTTGATCTTTTTTTGCTTTATCAATTAAACGACGTAAGGCAAGGTTGCCATCAGGATCAATACCACCGTTTTTGGCGATAACGTAAATTTCTTTACCGTATTTTGAGTAAATTTTGGTTTTCATGCCCGCAGTTTTTGCCATATCGGCTTTACGGTTTTGGTAAGCTCTGCCCATCTGAATTCGCTCTTTCTTAACTTAAAAATGTAATCGGATAATTTTATCAATAATAACGTGTTTTTGGCTAGTGCCATTTGTGCTGGCGCAAGTGATATTGCATTGAAAATGTATATCTAGCCACATATCCCTATAAAATAGGGGCTAGTGGCAGATATTTCAAGGGGTTAACCTAGATGATTTATGCGATTAGCCCGCAACTTGCTGATATATTTTAGCAAAGTCCTTGGCCATGATTTCGGCATCAATACTTGGTACGCTGCCGGGATCGGTTTGCGGAACGGGTTTAAAAATGGCCTGAATATTGCCATTAGGATTGGTTAATACAATCGAGGCGCTGTGATTGACCAAGTAATACTCCTGGTCGGTGTTTTCGGTTATGGCATACATTAAGCCAAGATTACGCGCAAACGGGAACAGTTTGTCATGACCACCACGTAGGGCGATAAAATCTTTATTAAAATAGTTAATGTAAGCGTTGAGTTTTTCTTGTGAGTCACGCTTTGGATCGGCGGTTACTAAAATGATCTGAACATTGTTATTGGTGATTTCTTGCAGTTTAGGATAAACATAATTTAATTCCAACAAGGTGGTTGGGCAGATATCTGGGCATGAGGTATAGCCAAAAAACAACAAGGTCCATTTATCTCGTAATTGCTGTTTACCAAAGCGCTCGCCTTTATGGTCCGTAAGGCTGAACTCAGTTAATAAGCGCTCTTGCGGGTAAAGCAAAGCCAGTTCAAGTTTTGCAGCTTCAGCCTGTTTGGCTTGATAATATTTGTAAGCAAAGCCACCTGAGGCGGCGGCAATGGCGGCGATAATGACGATAAACAGCTTATTCATGGATTAAAGTGTGCCCGGTAATAGGTAATGATCTACCAATAATACGATAAAAAGCAGCATTAAGTGAACAATTGAAAAGCGAAATGTTTTCATTGCTGTGTCTTTTGTCGGATTAAACTTTAGCTGCCATGCATAATAAAAGAACATCAAATTTAAAACGCTTGAGCCAAGCAGGTAAATATAGCTGCTCATGCCCACTAAAAATGGCATTAAACCAACAACAAACAACAGTACGGTGTAAAGCAAAATTTGGGTTTTGGTAAACTCAATGCCATGCGTTACTGGCAGCATAGGGATATTAACCTTGGCATAATCATCACGACGGTGAATGGCTAATGCCCAAAAATGCGGCGGTGTCCAAGTAAATACCAATAGCACCATCAGTAGGGCATGAGGGTGTATTTCATTGGTCATTGCCGTCCAACCTAATAACGGTGGTATGGCACCGGCTAACCCACCTATGGTGATGTTTTGCGGCGTTGCGCGCTTTAAATACATGGTATAGATAACAGAATAACCAACCAAGCCCGAAAAGGTTAGCCAGGCTGTTAGCGGGTTTACTAAGGCATACAACATAGCAAAGCCAATTACCGATAACCCAGTGGCAAACAAAATGGCATTCTTGTTGCTGATCCGGCCATTAGGTAACGGCCTGTTATGGGTGCGAGCCATTATTGCATCAATGCGTTGATCAACAATGTGGTTGATAGCGGCGGCGGCTGACGATAGCAAACCAATGCCAAGCATAGCCGGCAGTAATATTTGCCAAGGCAGGGCGCCAGGCACGGATAAGCTCATCCCCACCAAAGCCGTTAAAACCAATAGTGCAACCACTCGTGGTTTGGTTATTTCATAATACTCACGCCATGAAACAGGACCAACCGGTTCGATGATTTCGCTTACTTGTGTTGCCATTTTAGTCATTACGCTTTCCGCCTTAAACTGTACGTCAAAGTGATCACACTCAGCATTAATAGCACGGCCACTACGTTATGAGTAACGGCAACGCTTAATGGTAAATTATATACAATATTGCTCACCCCAAGACCTACCTGACAGGCCAAGATCACCAGAATAGCAAGTGCATTGGTTTTAAAGAATCGACTTTGGCTTTTGCTAAAAATGGTTAATGCTAACCAACCTAAATAGAGTGTGGTTATAATCGCGCCAATACGATGCATGGCATGAATGGTGACTCGTTCGGCATGGGTTAAAAAGCCAAATTCATAGGTGTCCCGCTCGGGCGGGATAAGCTCAAAAGCATTGCTGAAACTTAGTTGCTGTATCCAACCATCCTGACAAATTGGCAGTTGTGTACAAACCAGAGCGGCGTAATTTGAAGATGTCCAACCGCCAAGCGCAATTTGTGCCGCTAGAATTGCTATGCCAATAAAGGCAAACACTTGATATTTGCGTATGTGATAATCACCGCCAGGCACTCGAAAAGGGGTTATCCTCAAATACAACAGGTACAATAAACACAAGGTGGTAAATCCACCGAGCAAATGCCCCATCACCACAATGGGCATTAACTTCATGGTCACGGTCCACATGCCTAAAGCGGCTTGAAAAATTACCGTAACCAATAGGGTAAGGGGTAACCAAATAGGCCCACCTTGCTGGCGGTTTTTAATGGACAGTAAAAAGATGATGCCAATGAGCAAACCTAACGATCCGGCAAAGTAGCGGTGGATCATTTCATTCCACGCTTTTTGCGGTTCTACCGGACGTTCAGGAAAGGCTTGTTCTGCTTTTAATATTTGCTCTTGAGTTTCTGGCACATCAATAAACCCATAACAACCTGGCCAGTCTGGGCAGCCAAGGCCTGCATGGGTTAGGCGAGTATATGCACCCAGACTTATCACCAGAATAGACAGAAGGATGGCGACAAGCACGAGATTGCGTGTGGTATTACTTGGTTGCATCGTCATTAGCCAATCCTTGAATATTTTAATAGTTTTTTAAGATCGGTCAGCATGGCTTTACCAAAAGTGGTGAGCTCTTGGGTTTTCTCTGGTGTGTTATATTGCAAAATAATATTGCCTAATGGGTCGGCAACATAAACGGTTTGCTCGGTTAATCGCTGCAGAGCTTTTTCTGGCGTCGATTGAATGCGCCAGTGTTTTTGATTTAATTGTTTTAATTGCTCGGCATTAAACGGCGAGTGCGATAAGGCAATCGGGGTTACGCGCGGCGTTTCTTTACCAAGTGCAAAATAGGTGTTCTCGATACCTTTTAGGGTTTCTATGCAACGCTGATCGCAGTTCTGAGGAACGGTATAGAGCAACAACCATTGCTTTTCTGTGAATGCTTCAATATCCACATCGCTTAGTGTTAACGGTTCATCTAGTAATTCCCCCTGATTCGTTACCCCGTAATTAAACCATTGATTATCGAGTGCCATTTTGGCCAATAAGATGGGGACAATAAAAACCAGTAGAAGCAATAATAGGCTTCGTCTGGACTTTCGTGATACTGCTGCCTTACTCATAAAACTGCCTTGTGTTTATTTGTTATTATTAGCGGACTTATTCTGTAATTTATTTTGTTGTTTGTAGCTGGCCCAAATCATTAATGCTAACCAGACAAACGCTAAACTGAACCATTGCACAGCGTAGCCTAGGTGTTTTTGCGGTGGCATAACGATGGGTTGCCAATTTTTTTTATAACCTATCTCTTCTTTTGTATCTAAGTAGATGACAAAGGGCAATAGTTTTGTGTTAAATAATTGTGATATTTCATTGATTTCAATTTGTTGGATGCGTAATGGCCATTGCACTTGTTGATATGTTTGTTGTTGTAAAACAATGCCTTTCTCAATAATTCGGACGTTGCCATTAATCGTTATCTGACCTGGAAATGTGGAAAGCTGCGGTAAAACAGTACGGTTAATGGAGCCTTCAACCCAGCCCATATTAATGAGCACGGCGCGATCTGTGTTCAGCACGTTAAATACTTGCAACACCCGATAGCCTAAGCGGCCCTGGTTGGTTTGATTATCAAGTAGCAAAATTTGCTCGTTATTAAATTTACCCTGTATCGCAACGGGCAAATCATTTTTATTTTTTTGGCTTAGTAATTGTTGAAGGCTTAAGCGGTCATTACCCACCATAGCGGCGATTTTATCGAGGCGAAGCTGTTTTTCTTCGGCGCGACTGGCTTGCCAAAGACCAAGGTTGAACAAAAGGCTAAATACCGCTAAGGTGAAAATAACCCATGGCCAACGCCAGGTTGAAAACAGTGACAGGATGTTTGAGCTTTTACTAATTGCGTCCATAATGCCTTAAATTGAACGAAAAAAAATACTAATAATAAACGTGGGAGTTGTCTTGGAACTATACAAACTCGTAATTTTCATTGCGCTAGTCTTTATGATTTATAATCTGTTTAGAGCGCTGTTCTTAATGAACAAAAACGACTCGGATAAACCGCCTATGTCAAAATATATCGGTCGCCGGGTAATGTTTTCAGTCTTTATTGTGTTGCTGTTGCTTATCGGCATAGCATTCGGTTTTATTACCCCAAATCCTCGCCCGTATTAATATGACAAGGCGATAATGCAGTCGGGTTATTGTGCAGGCATTGGTTTTATCCTCTGCCTGCCGTACTACAGCCTTAACGCTTCTTCTTTATAATACGTAAACAAAGAAGAATAATAATACCCACACCACATCAACAAAGTGCCAGTACCAACTTGCGGCCTGAAAAGCAAAGTGGTTATCTGGGCTAAAATGACCTTTTAATACCCTAAAGAACATCACTATTAGCATGATGGTACCTAAGGTTACGTGCATACCGTGAAAGCCGGTAAGCATGTAGAAGGTATTACCATAAATGCCACTGGCCAATGTTAGGCCCATCGCTGAGTAGGCATGAATGTATTCTTCAACTTGTAAAACCAAAAAGCCTAAACCGAGTAAAATGGTTAAACCTAACCAGGCTTTTAGTGCACCACGATTGTTTTGCTCAAGTGCCACATGGGCAAAATGGGCGGTAACCGATGATGCTAATAAGATGATGGTGTTATAGAGTGGTAAACCACCCCAGCCCATCGCTTCGGTTGTCGTGCCATCTGGTGTTTTCGTTAACGGCCAGGCTGCCTGAAACTCTGGCCAAAGTACTTGAAAGGTTTCCAGGTTATTACCGTCACCACCTAACCACGGCACACTGAATACGCGGGCGTATAATAAGGCGCCAAAGAACGCGGCAAAGAACATGACTTCCGAAAAGATAAACCAACTCATCCCCTGGCGGAACGAGGCATCCATTTGCTTGCTGTATCGTCCTTCCATTGATTCATCAATGACATTGCCGAACCAACCAACCACCATCCAGATGATCATCACAATACCGGCAATTAATACCCAACCGCCAATGCCTTCATCGGTATCGATGTTGGCGACATAGTTTCCGGCACCAACAGCGATTAAAAATAACGCTATGGCTCCGACAATTGGCCAGTGACTTTGCGCTGGCACATAATAGTTTTCATATTCATTTGTTGTTGTAGACTTACTCGTCATCGCTTTGCTCCTAAGCGCTTCTTTATGAATCTTTGCTCGCTGTTACATCGAACAGCGTATAAGACAGCGTTAACTCGTTGATATCTTCTGGTAGTTCGGGATCAACATAGAACTGCAACGGCATCCAAACATCTTCACTGGCCTTTAAGGGTTGCTGGTTAAAACAAAAACATTCAATTTTTTGAAAGTAATTTGCAGCAATGCCTGGCGATACCGAGGGTATTGCCTGACCGATGGCGTGTTGGCCAGATTCATTTTTCGCATAAAATTTTACAAACTTCATTTCACCCGGATGTACTTGTATGGAATTCATCTCCGGTTTAAATTGCCAGGCAGCACCTTGAGCCGTACGACTGATAAATTGCACCGTTATTAAACGGGATTTATCAATGTGGTCGGCCTTATAGGTGGTGGCTTCTGTAGCCGTTTTGCCATTTAAACCGGTGATGTCACAAAATACATCGTACAAAGGCACCAAGGCAAAGCCGAAACCAAACATGGCAATTACCGTGAACACCAGTTTGGTTGTACCGGTTTTTACTTGCTTGCTTACCTGTTCTGTTGACTTCGCTTGGTTATTTTGCACTTTGCTGGCTCCCAATTAATCGACTTTTGGTGGTGTACTAAATGTGTGGTACGGGGCTGGCGACGGTACGGTCCACTCTAGACCTTCTGCACCATCCCAAGGCTTAGCCGGGGCTTTTTCACCACTTTTAATGCACTTAATGACCACGTACAAGAAGATAAGCTGAGATAAACCAAACAGGAAGCCACCAATACTTACCCACTTGTTAAAGTCGGCAAATTGCAGGGCGTAATCTGGAATACGACGTGGCATACCTGCTAGCCCTAAAAAGTGCATCGGGAAGAACAGAATGTTTACTGAGATGAGTGAACACCAAAAGTGAAATTTACCCAGTTTTTCACTGTACATATTACCGGTCCATTTAGGCAGCCAGTAATAAGCTGCAGCATAGATGGAGAACAACGATCCGGTAACCAGAACATAGTGGAAATGCGCGACCACGAAATAGGTATCATGGTACTGGAAATCTACTGGTGTCATGGCCAACATCAAACCCGAGAAGCCACCAATGGTGAACAAGATCACAAAGGCAATGGAGAACAACATGGGGGTTTCAAACGTCATTGAACCTTGCCACATGGTTGCCACCCAATTAAACACTTTAACTCCCGTTGGCACGGCAATCAGCATGGTACAGTACATAAAGAACAGCTCACCAGCTAAAGGCATACCTGTCGTAAACATATGGTGAGCCCATACAATAAACGATAGAAATGCGATTGAAGAGGTTGCATAAACCATTGAACTATAACCAAATAGCTTCTTACGAGTAAATGCAGGAATGGTGGTAGATACAATACCAAAAGCCGGTAATATCATGATGTAAACTTCGGGGTGACCAAAGAACCAGAAAATATGCTGGAACATGACGGGATCACCACCACCGGCGGCATCAAAGAAGGATGTACCAAAGTAGGTATCGGTTAATACCATGGTAACCGTACCGGCCAACACTGGCATAACCGCAATTAACAAGTAAGCGGTAATAAAGAATGTCCAAACAAACAATGGCATCTTCATGTACGTCATACCTGGTGCACGTAAGTTCATGATCGTAACAACGATATTTATCGCGCCCATAATCGATGAGATACCCATAATGTGCACCGCAAATACAAAGAATGCGGTACTACCGTTTGAGTAGGTCGTCGATAATGGTGCGTAGAATGTCCAACCAAAGTTAGGACCGCCGCCTTCCATAAATAACGAAGAAAGCAAGATGCCAAAGGCAAATGGCAAGATCCAGAATGACCAGTTATTCAATCGTGGTAAGGCCATATCTGGCGCCCCAATCATCATGGGAAGCATCCAGTTCGCCAATCCTGTAAAGGCTGGCATAATGGCACCAAACACCATGATCAAACCATGAACGGTGGTCATTTGGTTAAAAAAGTCCGGTTCAACAATTTGCAATCCCGGTTGAAATAGCTCGGCGCGGATCACCATAGCCATTGCACCACCGGTTAAAAGCATAATAAACGAGAACCATAGGTATAAAGTACCAATGTCTTTATGGTTGGTTGTTAGTATCCAACGCTTGATGCCGGTCATTTTATGATCGTGATGATCATCACCATGATCATGAACGTCGGCGATAGTATCTGTTGCAGTCGTCATATCTGTGTCCCCTATTTATTCACAACAGCAGTCGCTTGGACTACATCGCCGGTGTCATTACCCCAGGCGTTCCGTTCATAAGTAATTACTGCCGCCATCTGTTGTGGCGTTAATTGTGCAGCAAAGCCCATCATGGCGGTGCCTGGCTTGCCTTTTACAACCATATCGATGTGCGCATCAACGGGTCCTAGAGCAATTGGGCTGCCTTTAAGGGCAGGGAAGGCAGGTGGCATACCTGCACCATTGGCTTGGTGACATGCAAGACAGCTTTTAACATAAACCTCTTCACCCATAGCCATTAACTCATCCATAGATAAGTCATCAAGGCTTGCTGTTGGCGCTTCGACTTCTGTCGGTGCTGCTGGTGTTGGTGCAGGAGCTGAATCTTGCTGTGAAGCAGGCGCTGCCGATGAATCACCTGCGGCGGCATTAACATCACTTGCTTGCACCATATCGCCGGTATTATTATCCCAGGCGTTACGTTCATAAGTGACAACGGCAGCAATTTCTTTCAGTGATAGTTGCTTACCATAACCTTGCATACCAGTACCCGCACGACCATTAAAGACAATATTAATGTGGTCACTAATTGGGCCTGTTGTCGCCATAGGGCTGCCTTTAAGGGCTGGGAAAGCCGGCGGTAAACCTAAACCTGTTGGTTGGTGACACGCAGCACAGTGTCCGGTGTAAATTGTTTCACCAAGACTCATTAACTCATCCATCGACATGGAAGCATTTAATGATTGTGCTTCTGCTTTAGCGGCTTCTGCTTTGGCAATTTTCTGTTCATTAATCCATAGCTCGTAGTCTTGTTCGCTGCGAACATCGACAACAATTGGCATATAACCATGATCTTTACCACATAGCTCGGCACACTGACCGCGATAAATACCCGGTTCGTTAACCTTGGTCCAAGCTTCGTTAATAAAACCTGGGTTGGCATCTTGTTTCACTGCAAACGCAGGAACCCACCAAGCATGAATAACGTCATCAGAGGTGATTAAGAAGCGGACTTTGCGATTAACCGGAATAACTAACGGCTTATCCACTTCTAACAAGTAATTTGGATTCGCCCACTTTTCACCAGTATCCCCTTCACGGTTATCAAACTGAGATTTTGGTGTAGAAAGTACACTGTAGAATTCAATATCTTGATCAAAATATTTGTAGTGCCACTTCCATTGTGAACCGGTAACCTGAATGGTGATATCGGATTGACTATTATCTTCCATTTCTATCAGGGTGGTTGTCGCAGGCCAAGCCATGCCGACAAGGATCACGATTGGAATAGCGGTCCAAAGTACTTCGACTTTGGTGCTCTCATGGAAGCTGGCCGCTTTAGCGCCTTTGGATTTACGGTGGAATATCATTGACCAGAACATGGCACCGAATACGATTATGCCAATAACGGTACAAATCCACATTACCATCATATGCAATTCATAGACATTTTGGCTGACATCCGTCACCCCTTGCGTCAAATTCAATTGCGAGTCCGCTAAAGCTGGACTGGCCCAAGCTGATAAGGAAAGTAAACCCCCCAACAACAGCCAACCTAGGTTACGTCTTTTCACTAAACATCTCCTCTGCTGATTAAGCATCGAAAATACAGAAAAAAGTGACAGATACATCTCACCGAATGGCATACTCGATGTCTCTAATTTCCGTAATTTATTATTTTTATTAGTTTACGTACCACAAACCTACATCGAAGGAAGAGCAGGCTTAACGTTATTATTTTTGGTTACTTCGTGTTCTAGAATTACTTAAATTTCGAACAATATCCAGTGGTTTGTAATAAAAAAGTTAAAAAAGCATTAATAGGTGGTTGTTTTTGGTTGGGCTGATAAGGAGCAAAAGCAGAGCTTTTAAGGTATTGAGAGTAAAGAATAAATATAAAAATAGGCCTAATTTAAAAAATTAGGCCTAGTGATTAAATGGTAAAAAAGTTCTTTAATATAGCGACTTGGTATAAACAGACTGCGTCTATTTACATCCAGTCGGCATTGCGAATAACGCCAACAGCAATGCCTTCAATGTTGAAATGCTGGCTAGCAAGATCGACGACGATCGGAGAAAACTCTTCATTTTCGGCGTGCAAATACACCACATTACCTTCACGTTTGTAGCGTTTTACTGTTACATCATCTTCGACACGAGCAACCACAACTTGACCATTATGAATATCTTGGGTTTGATGAACGGCAAGCAAATCGCCATCCATTATGCCAATGTCTTTCATACTTTCACCGTTTACTCTAAGTAAGTAATCGGCATTAGGGCGGAACAAGTTACCATCAATCTTATAATGATCTTCCACATGCTCTTGCGCCAAAATAGGTTCACCGGCGGCAACACGGCCAATTAAAGGCAAACCTTCTTCTTCAATATGCTCTTCGGCAAGGCGAATACCACGAGAGGTGCCTGGAATGATTTCAATAAAGCCCTTTTTAGCAAGTGCTTTTAAATGCTCCTCGGCGGCATTCGCCGACTTAAAGCCAAAAAAAGTCGCAATTTCAGCACGCGTTGGTGGCATACCGGTTTCTGCTATCTTTTCCTTAATTAAATCAAATATCTGCTGCTGGCGCTTGGTTAATGGTCGCATGGTAATCCTGTTTATTTACACAGTACAATATACTGTCAGTATATACAGCTAAATGCTAAACGCAACAAATATATAGGTTTGAAAATTTTTTTGTGTGAGATGAAGACATAAAGTTAACAATACCAGCAAAGTATTAGACGGCTTTAGGGGCACGGCAACTATCGTGACTACCAGAGCGGTTATTGTCTATGCAGGCTAAAATTGAAGGCAGGCCAACCTACAATGGTTAGCCTGTGTATTTTGTAAGGTAATTACGCTAGCTGACACGCCGCATTTAGCGCTTTGTTTTTATCTAGGTAACCACTAAAACGAGTTAAACCTAAAGCGATAAGGACAATAACCGCGCCAATCCAAGGAGTATCCATTAAACTTGCTTGCTCAACAATCAATCCGCCACCCCAAGAGCCAAGGGCAATACCAATGTTAAAGGCGGCAATGTTGAGTCCTGAGGCAACATCTACAGCATCTGGGGTATATTTTTCTGCCAATTTAACAACATAAACTTGTAAACCCGGTACATTGCCAAACGCAAATGCACCCCATATTAAAATGGTTAATACGGCGGTGATGGGGTTGAAAGCGGCGAAATTAAACGTTACTAACACAGCTGCAAGCCCGCTAAAAATAATGGTTAGGGCTTTTATTGGGCCCATTTTATCGGCCATTTTACCACCCCAGATATTACCTACGGCTACCGATACCCCATACACCAACATGATCAAACCAATGGCATTTGAACTAAACCCAGAAACCTGCTCAAGGATGGGGGCTAAAAATGTAAAGGCTGTAAACGTACCACCGTAACCTAGTGCAGTAATGGCATATACAAGCAATAAACGTGGCTGTGTAAGGACTTTTAATTGTGCTGACAGTTTTGCCGCAGGTGGTTGCTTTAGGTTATTGGGTACTAACAGTGCGCTACCAATTAAGGCGATTAGACCTAAGATGGCAACCACTAGAAAGGTCGCTTCCCAGCCAAATGATTGACCAATGTAGGTACCTAATGGCACACCCGTTACTAAAGCCACGGTTAAACCAGTGAACATAATGGCAATGGCGCTTGCTGCTTTTTCTTTAGCAACTAACCCTGTCGCGATTGTTGAGCCGATGGAAAAGAACACCCCATGTGCAAGGCCGGTTAATATACGGGCAACGACTAAGGTGTTGTAACCTGGGGCTTGCCAAGCAAGTAGATTACCGGCAACAAATAAAGCCATTACAGACAAAAGCACATGCTTTCTGTTCCACTTGCCGGTCAAGGCGGTTAAAACAGGGGCGCCAATGGCAACACCAAGGGCGTAAAGGCTTACTAATAAACCCGCTGAAGGTAATGATACATTTAAGTCGGCCGCCATCGTTGGAATAAGACCTACAATAACAAACTCAGTGGTACCGATTGCAAACGCGCTAAGCGTTAATGCAAGTAATGCTAAAGGCATAATATTTCTCTCTGTTTAATCTGTTTGTTTACGCGTTCACCAATATTTGGTGCTGTTGCGCGTTGATGAGTGAATTATGACAAGACTGTTTGTTGTTAAAAATAGTGTCTTTAGCAAATTACTTTTGTTATAAATGATAGTAATTTTTTGGTTGGAGATTCATTGTGCTTACCCGTTCTGATGATTTAGAAATATTACTTAGCGTAGTTGACAGTGGTGGTTTTTCTGCCGCGGCTGATACCTTAGATATTCAAGTTGCTAGGGTATCTAGAGCCGTTAATAAAATAGAACAACAGCTTGGTGTGACCATTCTAAACCGAACAACTCGGCGGGTTGAATTAACGGAGGAAGGGCGTCATTTTGTGGCGTCGATTCGGGTGAATTTGCAAAACATGCAACAGGCAGAACAAGACTTGATCTCGCAAGGCGAATTACCGAAAGGGCGTTTGCGTGTTGATGCCGCCAGTCCTTTTGTGTTTCATCAAATAGTCCCTTTGGTAAATGAGTTTCAACAAGCGTACCCCGACATTCAACTTGAGCTTAGCTCCAACGAAGGGTTTGTTAGCCTATTAGAAAAAAAGACCGATTTGGCGATTCGTATTGGTCAGCTGGAAGACTCGACACTTTATGCAAGATCATTGGGTAAAAGTCAGTTGTATATTGTCGCCTCCCCAGAATACTTAGCGCGTTGCGGCGTGCCATCCAAAGTACAAGACCTACTAGATCATAGCGCCATCGCATTTACGGGACCAAAGATCTTGAATTTATGGCCATTAAAAGGCTTTAAAACCAAAGAGGCTAGTGTAAGTGCAAGTAATGGTGAAACGGTCCGCCAGTTGGCTTTAGCTGGACATGGTATCGCGTGTTTATCGGGGTTTATGGTAAAGAAAGATTTAGAGCAGGGCAGGTTGGTGTCATTATTGGAAGCGCATAGGCAACCGAATACGGCGAGGGAGCAGGTAAATGCGGTTTTTTATAAGTCTTCTACGGTGGCAAAGCGGATTTCAGCTTTTATTGATTTTATACAGCCGAAACTTTCACTTTAGTGGCTATTAATAATAACCACTAAAGCAGAAGTCTGGGTATTACAACAAGCTGTTTAACGATTAATGTTAGGCAACATCAACTACGATTTTACCCATCCCTTGACCGCTGGCTAAACGTTCATGCGCTTGACCTGTTGTGGTCAAGAAAATCTGGCCACAGCTTTGTATTTTTTAAGGCAAATCCAGTAGGCGAATAGAGGTTGTACTATAACGAACTGGTCCCTATTTTTACTGTGCAGTGCGCATTTATTAAATTTAAATAGTTTGAGAATAATACAAACCAAACTTTTGTAGTATAGTTTAGATAATACGCATCGAAATTGAGTTTAATTCATTGAAAATAGAAAACTTATTAATCTTTTTATTCATTTTTTCATGCTTACAGCTATCAAGTTTTTGTCAGGCGCAAGAGACCATAGCAACGCTAGAGCAAAAACTATTAACCGAGCAATTATCGGATAAGCAAAGAATACTTCACCTACTCCACCTTGGCATTAAATTACGCCAAACAGACCTCGTAAAAGCCAGGCAAATTAATGAGCAAGCGATGAAGATCGCACTGGACATTAATGATTTGCACTCTATCGCTCGATGTCGTCAAGCGATAGGTTGGCATGAATATGCTATTAGAGATCTCATTAAGGCCGAACAAGATTTTGACGAAGCGCTCAGAATATTTACTGAATTAGGCGATGAAAGATTTATAAATAATGTAAAAGGCGCTCTAGCCACTGTTTATAAACGAACGTTTCGCCTGCAAGAAGCATTAGAAATTAACCTGGCATTAGTAAAGGCTTTTAGTAACAAAGATAAAAACAATGGTGACGAGAAACAAAGGTTAAAGAATTTATCTGCATATCAAACAAATACCGGAAACATCTACTCTGCTTTACAAGAGTTTGATAACGCGATGACGTACTACCTTGCGGCTAGAGAAAACACCTTGCTTGGTGGGAATAAAAATAGTTTACCGTTAAATGAATTTAACTTAGCAAGTTTGCAGCACAAATTATTGGACTATGAGAAATCAGAAGCATCGTTTATAAAAGCGGCTGAACTTTATAGCGAAATTAATCAGCCCAGGAGAAGGGCAGAAGCGTTAGCAGAATTAGGCACGGTGCAACGAAAGATGGGAAAAATTGATACTGCCTTTGCCACATTACAAGAAGCGATTAGCTATTTAGAGAAAACGGATGAAATAGAATATCGTTCAATGGCATTAAATGCTCTGGGGCAAATTTACGCCAGTAGAAAACAGTTTAAACAAGCCCTTTCGACATTAGAACATTCACTAGAAGTAGCACAAAAATCTACCGCGGGAAAAGAAAAACAACGTGTTTTTGCGGCGTATCGTGAGGTGCTAGAGCAAAAAGGCGATTATAAATTAGCGCTTGATTATGCCGATAAATTAAAAGCCGAAGAGCAAAAGGCCCTTGAGTCCACCAATAAACGAGAGCTTGGCATTATTGAAGGTAAAGCGCTCGCCAGTGAACAGAAAAAACAGTTGTTGTTAGCACAACAAAAAGAACGATTTATTCAATATAGCATCATGACGATTATTTTATTGCTGCTGGTTTTTATTGCTTTTTACAGCTTAACATTGCGCCGTAAAAATCGCATCATTCGACAAGAACGCGAACGTGCCCAAGAATTAGCTATTGCAGCCGACAGTGCTAATGAAGCCAAAAGTAATTTTTTAGCGCATATGTCTCATGAAATTAGAACGCCCATGAATGCGATTATTGGCATGAGTAACCTCGCGTTAAAAACCTCTTTAGATAACAAACAACGTAACTATGTAAGTAAAGCAAACGCCAGCGCCCTGTTATTACTCGGTATTATTAACGATATTTTAGATTTTTCAAAAGTGGAAGCAGGCAAAGTAGAACTCGAAAACTCTCCTTTTGCAATGGAAGATATCTTTAAAAACCTAGCGACAATCGCCGTTGTGAAGTCGGAAGATAAAGACATTGAAATTAACTTTAAACTTGAACCAGAAGTTAATCGAACATTTTTGGGTGACTCGCTCCGGTTAGGCCAAGTGCTCACGAACTTTGTAACCAATGCCATAAAATTCACCCCTGAGGGTGGCGAAATTATAGTAAAGGCATCAAACACTCTTGCTTCAAAAGACCAATTGACCATTAAATTTGAAGTGATTGACTCTGGTATTGGTATGACACCGGAGCAGCAAGGTAAGTTGTTTAAGTCATTTGAACAAGCGGATATATCTACGTCACGCAAATATGGCGGTACAGGCCTTGGCTTGGTAATTGCCAAAAACCTCGTTGAATTAATGGGCGGAGAAATTATTGTACAAAGCGAAGTGAATGTTGGCAGTCGTTTTTGTTTTTCTGTCGATTTAACCTTAGCACCGCAACATTTACGTGATGAAGAAGGTGAAAACTTAAGTCATGTTGAGTCGAAACATTTAAGCGATCTTCATGTGCTTGTTGTTGATGATAATGATAACGCCAGAGAAATTATTGCCAGCTATTTACACTCATTTGGTTGTACTGTAACTGCGGTTAGCTCAGGAGACGCGGCTATTTCACAGCTGGAAGATAACTCGCAGCCTTGCATCGACCTCGTTTTAATGGATTATAAAATGCCATTAATGAATGGTATTGAAGCCAGTAAACGCATCCGCTTATCCAATAACATTCAAAAGCAGCCTTATATTATTATGTTATCGGCATACACGTATGACGCCATTGAGCCAGGCAATGAAGAAGCAAATATTAATGCGCATATCGTGAAACCTATTTGCCCTTCAGATTTAAGCGCAATTATGCAATCGGTCATGCAAAGTGGTACGCCGATTGACATCCATCAACAAGGCTTATCAGCAAAAGATGCTTCTGAAAATAAGCGTTTAATTGGCGCCAACATATTACTGGTAGAAGACAACCTTATTAATCAAGAGTTGGCTGTTGAAATACTTCAACAAGCAGGCATTAATGTGGTGCTTGCCGAAAATGGTAAACAAGCGCTAGAAGCATTAGAGTCGCAAACGTTTGATGGGGTTTTGATGGACTGCCTGATGCCAGTAATGGACGGGTTTGAAGCGACGAAAGCCATCAGACGCATTCCTGAATATAAAGATCTTCCGATAATTGCCATGACAGCAAGTGCGCTGAAAAGCGATCAAAATGAGGTGATTTCTATTGGCATGAATGACCATATTAGTAAGCCGATTGACGTTGATAAAATGTTTGCGACCATGGCTAAGTGGATTAACGTTTCACAGAAGCGGGCAGCTAAGGCTGTTCATAATAAAAGCGAGGCCCCGAATGCTGAATTTACAACTCAGTATAAGGAGCTCAATATACAAGCGGCGTTACCTCGGATGAATAATAATCTGGATTTGTTTGCTCGGTTATTGAAAAGATTTGCCTTAACTTATGATGGCGTAAAGGAGCAGTTGAGCAGATTAAATAGCGTCGAAGAGCAAGTATTATTCGTACATAGCTTAAAGGGAAATGCGGGAAGTTTAGGCGCCGAGCGTGTGTTTTTAGCAGCCCAGTCAGTTGAGTTGGCTTACAAAAGTGAGCCAGCGCAAAATATGGAAGAATTAATCCGCGAACTTGATGTGTCGGTGGCGCTGGTGGTCCAAGCAATTAACCACAATCAGAAAAACCTGAACGATAACAGCAGCGCAGAAGTCAACTCAGGCATCGACTCAGGCATCGACTCAGACATCGATTCAGGCATTAAAGACAGCAAAGTAGCAGGCTTAAAAGCCTCTTCAACGCGATTTACTTCATCTTTAAATCATGTCATTGCCATGCTTGAGGAATCCGATACTGAGGTGGTTGAATTGGTCAATACATTATTATCCGAACCACATCCAGCGCATGTTTCGTCATCGTTGAAAGAAATTAGCCAATCAGTTGATTGTTACGACTTTATCGCAGCTTTAGACATTGCAAAACAGTTGAAAGTTCGGTTATCAGAATCTTAAAACCCTGCGAATTGAATAAAAAGAGTGTTTTGTTCGCTAACCTAGCTTGGGAATTTTCTCGGTAGGCTTTTGGGCATCCGTTAATTCAAATACTTCTAGCGCACCAAAGATGTTTACGATTATGGCCTTCATTTTTGTAACTGATGAACTGCTAGTGCGAGCATTATATTTGTAAAATAAATGTTTGGTAATATGCTTATAATCAACCTCAGTTTTTAGATTTTATTGATAATGAACATTCAGCACATAAAATTACTTACCAGAATTTCGATCACAAACAACATTAGCCAGGCAGGTAAAGAGCTTGGTTTGTCACCAGCCGTCGCGAGTTCATACATCACCAAGCTTGAAGATACTCTGGGGGTAAAGCTTATTTATCGAACTACGCGAAAAGTATCCCTTACCGAAGAAGGGGAAGCGTTTTTACCCCATGCGGAAGACGTATTAAACAGTATTGAGTTGGCTCGATCTTCGGTCGGGACAGGCAGCTTTACGCCGCAAGGTACGTTAAGAGTGGCCGCACCAAGCTCATTTGCAAGAATGCACTTAACCCCAGCATTAAAACAATTTTCGGCTAAAAATCCGGATTTGCGCATCGACTTTCGCTTAAGTGACAGCATGATTGATATGGTTGAAGGAGGGTTTGATGTCGCCATCAGAGACGCTTCATTAAATGATTCCACTTTAATTGCGCGAAAGCTGGCTGCCGATAAACGCATAATCTGTGCCTCACCACAATACCTTGAAAAATTTGGTACCCCAAAGATCCCGAGTGATTTAAAAGATCATGTCTGTGTTAATTTAACTGGACTTGAAGTTTGGTCATTTAAAACAGCTAGTGGTATTGAGCGAATTAAAACCAATACGGTTATGAAGGCCGATAATGGAGAAATGGTTAGAGATGTGTGCTGCGAAGGTCTTGGGCTTACCCTAACATCAACTTGGTGTTCCTATGAACAGCTCATTAGTGGCAAATTAATTGAAGTATTAGCGGATTATCCTTTGCAGTCTGATACTGCGATTTGGGCGGTGTATCCAAGCTCCCGGTTATTGGCACCCAAAGTGCGCGCTTTTATCGACTTTTTTAATGATTACTTTGGTGATGAGCCTTATTGGGAGAAAGCGTTAATATAAGCTCATGAAATCTGCAGGAGATCCTTAGCTCGCCGGAGGCTCCTAAGGGTGATGATTGCTTATCTTATGAGGCTCCTCAGGATATGGCGAGCCCTTACCCTACCAGACTCATCAGGCTATTTCGTATCTTATTAGCTCGCTCGGAATTACGACTCCATATTCGGGTTGATGGACGTCGCATCGCTACCAAGAAAAGGTCTGAATAACATGACTTTGCGTAATTGGGTTATGCTTTATATGGTCATCGATATGCGCTTTAAAATCTTGCTGACGCTGTGGTAACCAACCCTTCATAGGTGCGATGTTATTACCGTGATCGCCCCAATAATACGTTTCAAAATTAAGGTTTTCTAAAAGGTATTTTTCTTCTAGCAATAACTGCGATGGAGTGGCACGTGTAAACGCACCAGTTCGAACATCTTGTTCCATTTCGGTACCGGGCTGAATGGCTAACATCATGGGCGCGATTTCTTCTGGTTTGGTTAAATTGAGAATATCTGTTGTTGCCTTAATATGCTCTTCTGATCGTTCTTTGCCACCTAAGCCAAAGATAAAGGAAGCTAACATTTTTATACCTGCTTCTTTTAATAAGGCGGCGCCTTCGATGATATTTTCCGGGGTGGTGTTTTTATTGATTGATTCAAGAATTTCTCGGTCGCCCGACTCCAGTCCCGTATAAACAATACTCAGCCCGGCATTCTTTAAGCGCGTTAATTCGTGCACCGATTTGCGGCGAATATTGTTATAACTTGCGTATAAAGCTATGTTTTTTATCTCAGGGAAAGTCGTGGTGATTTTCTCTAAAATTTGCAGTAAATGATCGGTTCTTACCGCCATAACATCACCATCAATCAAAAACATTGATTCAACTCTAGGGTGTAATAATCTGGCTGTTTCAATGTCCTTAAATACATCTTCTAAGTCTCTTACCCGAAAACGTTTTTCGCGAAACATACTGCAAAAAGTACAGGTATTAATGGTGCAGCCAATCGTTACTTGAATAAGGACACTTTCGGCCTCTGGCCAAGGGCGATATATTTTTCCTTCGTATTGCATGTGACATCTCCAATGAACACGTATCAGTGCGCATTTTTTGGTGTTGCTAATGAAGATATCAGTTTATTTTATATGTGCTGGGTTGATAATAGCGGTAAATAAGTAATCAGAATTTATATTTTGTATATAATAAAGCCCTAGCTACAAAATGTAGTTAGGGCTTGTTTTTATCTGATATAAGCGTATTTCTTTAAAGTAAACGTTGATAAAGTGTATCTTTTAACGCGGCACGCTCTTGCTTTAACTGATGCATGGGCTCATCACCAATAGGTGATTCATTGAGCTCCAATTCTCTAATTTCGGCATCCAATTCATGGTAACGATTTGCTTGTGCTGCAAATGATTGGTCAGAGGCATTTAACGCGTTTATTTTTTCTTTGAACTGTGGAAAGTCACATAATAATGAATGATCTTCGCCTAGCATAAAGTACTCCTGTTAATATTTAACCTGAACTTGCGGATAACAAATAGTATCCCAGAGGCTAATTTTTTAATATCACATTAAATTGCGAATATCAGACCTGCAAATGATTCAAAATAAAACGTGTTTTAAGTAAAAATTATCCACCTGGTAACTTGATAATAAAGGATATTTTTGAAAAATAACATAGCTAATAAGGCACGTTTATTGATTAATTTAACAACACCTTATTCGTCATGTTCATTTAGGGTAAAAGCACTACAGGTAGGCTTTTATTAAGGGCTCAATAGCGGCAACAATGTCCGCTGTTTTTTGTGTATTCAATGCATCCGGGTGAGGAGGGGCAAACTGCTCGATATCATTGTCATAATATTTACCTGATGCTGATGCAAAGGCATCTGACAGCCCCGCGGCAACCAACACGTCGGCCCCTACTTGGATGTTACTCCCCTGCATGCCGTAAGCTTTTTTAACCATTTTGCTGCCTAGCAATGACTTAGGGTTAACCGCAATAATGGCCGGTCCCTTGCTCATCAGGGTCTTTGCTAAGTCGAAAGACCACATGGTAATCGCCAGTTTGCTCTTCGCATAAACGCTATTATCTGGCAAGGTACTTGGCTTGGTTAATTCGGTTGCTTGCACCGGCGCTTGCGCCGCTGAAGATAAATTGACAACTCGGCCTTGGGTGGTCATCACCGGTAACAACAATGTTGTAAGTAAATAGGGGGCAATGGTATTTACGGCAAATCGAACATCCAACCCGTCAGCAGATACGGTTTCTGGCACAACATACACCCCCGCATTATTGATAAGTACGTCTAGGTTGTTGTGCTTTTGCTTCACGTCATTGGCTAACTTGGCCACTTCGGCCAAAATGGATAAATCTGCCTGATAGGTTTCTAAAGAATCCGCTGAGGCTGCATACTGGCTAAGTTCCTGTTTGGCGCTCTGTAACTTGCCAGCACTTCGGCCATGCAACAATACCGTATGGCCCAACTTCAGATATGACTTAGCGGTAACTAGGCCAATGCCATCTGTTGAACCCGTAATTAATACTATTTTTCCCATGCATAAAATCCTGTGCTAAATAAAATCTTTGTATTGATTGTTAATGTCGCGCTTTACTGCTGAGTGTTAACTGCAGTGTTAGTCATCTCTTTCAATGCTCTGAATTTGCATGACCATGTCGCTCCAATTGTGCTGACTTTCCATACTAAACTGGGCTTCTTGCTCGTCAGCCCAAGTAAAACGCTTAATTGCCGCCGTTTTACTGGTGGCCTGATATAGCCAGTAAGCTTCTGCTTTTAGGGCTTCATCAATTGGCTTATCAATTGACTCATACACCATTTGCTTGGCTGCATTAATCGATTCCGCCGGAAATTGGGCAATTCGGTTTGCCAAGTTATCCACATATGGACCAAGTTCTTCTGGCTCAAATGCTTTGTTAATGGTGCCGTAGGCCTCTGCTTCGTCTGCATCAAAATCGCGGGCGCTTAAAATAATCTCTAATGCACGCCCAAGGCCAACTTGTCTTGCCATACGAGATGCACCACCACCACAAGGAAGTATGCCCATGCCAACTTCCATTTGCATAAACTTAAACTTACCTCGAGCCGCAAAGCGCATATCACAGGCTAAAGCAAATTCATGACCACCACCGCGGGCATAGCCTTCTATTTTAGCTATGGTCGCTTGCGGTAATTTACTAATGCGTTCACAAACCGATTGCAAGTCAAGTAACTTGGCCTCTTCGCGGGATACGGCCTCTTCTGACATATCACGAAGGAGGTTGGTATCATAATGACATACCCAAATTTCAGGGTTCGCTGATTGAAAGACCACAACTTTTATAGAGCGGTCACGTTCAAGGCGCAAGGCCAGGCTGCCTAAATCGGCCAGCATTTCCTGACCTTGCACATTAACCGGACCAAAATCGAACGTTACCCAAGCGACGCCTGCTTTTACCTCAACGCTAAAAGTTTGAAAATTCTTATATTCCATCGTACCCCCTAACAGGTTTAAGTGAAAGGATATCAAATACGGTGATATCACATTTATTTAACATTTTAGGGGATCACCAGCAGGGATTTAAGACTGGCTTAAACGAAAACAGTTTTTAGATTTAGTTGATAATGGGGTGGATTATTTAGGCTACCTGATAAATGGGGTAGGTCGGCGTAAATATGATCTGGATTTATTGATTGAAGTAACGTTGTTAACGTACTTTATGTTTGTTGGGATATATAAAGCCCCAATAATTCGAAAGTCAAACTATTGGGGTACTTATAATGATTGCTTTTTTATTGCAACCTTACTTTCTTAAGGCTTTTTTACAAGCGCCGGCAAATAAACCAAGTAAGATAAATACGTTTAATGAACCACCTGAAGAGCCGCCGTCATCGTCATCACCAGGGTTATCATCGACAGGTGTCTCGTCAACTGGATCTTGTGGTGTGTCGTTATTGGCGGTTGATAACGGAGGCAGCATAGGCTCGGTGTCTTCATTAGCATTAACGACAGTAATCGATTCGACCATAACAAAATGCTCATCGGTTATATATTCACCTTCAGCAGGTACATCGTGAAGTGGTGTTGAAGAGAAAGTAGGGGTGATGTAATAAGCCGTTAAGTCGTTGATTGCATCAATAATCTCCATTCCTTGCTCGTCTACGGTACCAAAAGCCGTAAAACCACCATTTTGATTATCTAAATTGGCACTGTTGTCTGAGACATTAAAAAACCACTGGTTGGTTGCACTATCTTCGTCACCAGACAGCTTCGCCATCGCAATGGTGCCACGAACATTCGAATAAACCGGTTCATTTTCAACGGACTCTAAATCTTCTATGTCATCAACGCCAATCATTTGGCCATCTTCATCCAAAGTGCTATCGAAAGTAAAGCCACCACCTTGTACAACAAAATCTTTAGCGACACGATGAACAATGCTATTGGTGTAATCTTCATTTTCAACGTATTGAAGGAAGTTTTGTACCGTTTGTGGTGTTGTTTTATCGAATAAATTTACTTCAAAATCACCCATAGATGTTTTAAATAACACGATGGTGGCATTTGCGGTCGAGCTTATAGCCGATGTGGTCAGTAAAGCAGCGCTTAATAAAGCTAATGTTGTTTTTTTCATTTTCTATTTCCGTTATAAATTTATTATCGGCTTACTTTCATTTTTTTAGCCATGCTGTCTGCCATAATACCCTAAAATAACCAATTGCAGTTAAATGGTTACAAATTGTTGGGGGCTTGAATGGTTTGTGTTCTTTGTTAATTGGCTGTGCGCTTTGTGTATGGTTGGTAAGCGGCAGGTTTCGTTTTTTTGTGGTGATTTCTTATAGTGATAAATGCATCTCTTTTCGGGGGATTTCACACAGAGCTAGAGCAAAACGATGGGAACGATTTTTACCTACTTATCGGTACCCTCCTAGATATTTTCGCCATAATTTGATTGAAATTAACACCCCTTTCGCATGGATTTGCTATAAATTTTGCGTCATTTTCCAGCGCTATGCTTAATTAGAGGGACATACCTCTCCTTTCTTGGCGTAATTCGAATTGCTGGAATTCATTTATTTAAAGAGTAACCTATGAAATTAAGTCAACTTTCTGACTCAATGAAGTCGTTCTCGAAAGCGTTTTGGATTGCCAATACCGTCGAGTTATTAGAGCGTGCCGCCTATTACGGTGTCTTTATTGTAATTACACTATACCTATCCCGTATTTTGGGGTTTGATGATATTCAAGCCGCCTGGATCTCTGGTTGTTTCTCAGCCGGTCTTTACTTTTTACCGACCTTTACCGGTGCGCTAGCCGATAAAATTGGTTTTAAACGCTCCTTAATGCTGGCGTTTACCTTACTGAGCATTGGTTATTTTGGTTTAGGTATTTTCCCTGAGCTATTACAACAAAATGGCTTGGTAAGCTATGGTAAAACGGTTGAGTTTACCGGCTTACTTGAAAGTGACCTGCGCTGGGTTATCGTGCCAATTATGTTGGTGATTATGATTGGTGGTTCGTTTATTAAAGCGGTTATCACTGGTACCGTTGCCAGAACGACAACCACGTTAAACCGCGCAACTGGTTTTTCTATTTTCTACATGATGGTTAATATTGGTGCGTTCTCTGGTAAAACCATCGTTAAGCCATTGCGTGAGTCAATGGGGGATTTAGGATTAATTAACCTAAACTATTTTGCTTGCGCAATGACCTTACTGGCCTTGGTAACGGTATTCTTCTTCTTTAAAGATTTAGAAAGTAATAGTGAAAGTAAGTCGTTTTCTGAAATTTTAACGGTTTTAGGTAAGGTATTAAGCAACGGTCGTTTGATCACCCTTATCCTTATTATTACGGGATTTTGGATGGTACAACATCAGCTTTACGCGACAATGCCTAAATACGTGTTACGTATGGCCGGTGAGGGGGCTTCGCCTTCTTGGTATGCCAACGTCAATCCATTTATTGTTTTTACGACCGTTGCCATGGTGACGGCGATGATGCGTGGCAAAAGTGCCTTGTTCTCGATGACAACGGGCATGTTCATTATGCCGGTGTCGGCGCTAATGATGGCCATGGGTAACTTAATCGATGGCAACTTTGATTTAGGGTTTATGGAAATGCACCCAATCGCCTTTATGATGATTGTGGGTATTATCTTTCAAGGTTTGGCCGAATCGTTTATTTCTCCGCGCTTTTTAGAATACTTCTCGTTGCAGGCGCCTAAAGGTGAAGAAGGCTTATACTTGGGGTTCTCGCATCTGCATTCGTTCTTCAGCTCGATATTAGGTTTTGGTTTGTCAGGTTACCTACTTAGCAAATACTGTCCAGATCCTCGTTTATTTGAAACACAAGCACAATGGGAAGCGGCATCAGCTAACGCGCATTATATCTGGTATATTTTTGCGGGCATTGCATTGTGTTCAGCGATTTCGTTAATTATCTATGGTGTGGTTATTAAGCACTTAGATAGCAAAAAACAAGACGTAATGGAGTTAGAAACCGCGGCAAGCTAACCTTAAAATGAGTCCTTTGATATCATTTTTTACCTAAACAAAAAAAACGTACACCCACCAAAGTGAGTGTACGTTTTTTTGTGGCAATGGGGTTAAATCACCCTTGGTGTATATTGTTATTTTTTCATCGTTCGCACAGATAAACTCTTAAAGCTTACTTGTGTGTAGTTACCGTCTTTTTTATCTTGCTTCCAGTCACCGGTGCCAGGACACGCAGTATACCAGTAGTGTTCTGAGTCTTTGGTGCTACATTGGTTATAAGCACCCGCTTTAAAGTAGAGCCAGTCTTGGCTATAGCCTTTAGGGTTATCTAATGGGTCAACATCGCCATTCGCATCGACATTGTTTGACAAGTCGATTTTGTGGATTACTTCAGGATGACCATTGGCAACAAATTTTACGTACATGGTATTTTCATGAACTAAAATGGCGTAGCTGAAATATTCCCCTAAAGCGATGCCTTGCTCGCCTGGATCTTCCAAGTTATCCCACGTGTTACCCCAAACTGGATAAGCTATATCGGTACGATTAGGGTTGTCCTTGGCAAGATTTCTTTCATAGGTCCAGAAAACCGATCCATGTTTGTGGTTCGGTAGCTTTTTGTAGTAAATCTTTATGGGCTCGTTACCCCAGCCGAATTCACCGTCTTGGGCCATCAGCTTTTTATCTTTGCCGGCATGGATTTGACCGACAACAACTGAGAACGCCGGTCTTTTATCTGGGTGTCCTGCATTTTCAGATACTTGATCTACTTTTAGTACGGCTTGTAACTGCCCACCAACAGAAGCAAACTTTTTCGCGCGTTTATTGGCTTTAATGGCAAAATTGTTTTTTCGGTCATGGGTTTTAATATCGGTGTTGGCACCACGGATCATATGGCGCAGCTCACTACGTGTATTCGAAGAGTTTTGTGATGTCTGAGCCTTGTTTGGGGCCACGAACACCATGTTTTGCTCTTCGTCCAAGTAGAAAAAGTCGGGGTGTTCATATTTGTATAAGTTAGCGGCGCCGATCTCATCGACTTTGCCATTGCCATCGTTATCTAACGGCAGGGTTATTTTCCATTGCTTTAGGTTGAAGGCATCGCCCGGAACGGCAGCAAAGCTTGTTGGTATACAAAGCATGCCAAGTGCGAAGGTGACGACACAATGCTTTTTGTTTATCGATTTGAACATGGTTCCCTCGTAAAGATATTCGTTAATGTCAATTTCTAACCTAGGGTTAATATATCTTGGTCTAACCATTGGTAAGTCAGTTGTTTTGTATTGGTATGGTTATAGTTCTAACCAATTTTTCGTTAATAAGCAAGTTTTGCCGTAGCTTATATTGCAACATATATTAACGCTTCTTAAGAAAAGACTAAAAAAAATCCCTCTAATAGAGGGATTTAGCTACTGTAGAACAGTGACATTGACACTAAAGGCGAATAGCTTAACGCACTGCTCTACCAGTTTATGTGGGCAGCATATTTTTAAAAAGGCTACACACTGCGATTGGTAAACTGATCAATCGAATATTTTCCACGCTTGGCCGAATGTTTCAGGCGAATTTCTTCAAACGCTTTGCTTTCACTTTCATCAAACAATTGATTTATCATGCGGTTAAAGTGCAAATGCATAGCCTGTCTGGATTTGTTGGCATCGCCGAGTTTTAATGCGGTTAAAATATTTTTATGTTCTTCAATGGTCTTTTGCTTTTCATTAATGCAAATATCATCTGACTCATTGGTGTTATTGGTTTGCTCAGAGCGTAATTTCCATAACGATTCTACCGCCTGGATCATGGCGTTGTTATGCGTGGCTGATGCAATGATCTGATGAAACTCCCTATCGGCCTGGCGTACTTTTGAATTGGTTTGCATATCCACCAAAGTTTGCGCTAATTGATCCAACTCGGTTTTGTTAATCGAACTGGCAGCGCAGGCTGCTATTTCACCTTCAATTAACGCTCGGGTCTGGGTAAGTTCAAATGGATTGACTTGTTTGGTATGACAAAGTGTATTTGCCTTATTTGATATATATACCCCTGAGCCGGTTTTTACTTCAACCAACTCTTTTACCTCTAAGGCAATGATTGCCTCACGAATGGTCGGGCGGCTTACATTAAATGTTTCTGCCAATTCACGTTCAGAAGGTAATCTTTGACCTGCTACTAATTCTTTTGACTGAATGGCTGAGGCTATTTTTTCGTAAATATCCCAGAATAATCTTTTGCTACTCATGATTAATCTCGTTTAATCCATTTATTTCAATTGCATACCATATGAAAAGTATGAGTTTGTATATTGTTTAACACGTTAAACCTTGCGATTACCTTGAAACATTAACCTTTGAGATAACGACTCAAGCGGTTATTTTCTTGGTGGTAATGATGGTTTGTAAAATATATAACAGTATTTTGGTCTTTGTTCAATAATAATCGGTAATACCACTTTGTATTTTTGTGGTGTGGTAGGTTTTATTGATTTATATTAATTTGGTAATACAGATTTTATTGACACATTTGGACTTGTCTATTACATTAAGTTGCAAAGGTAGGTGGTATTACATGTAATTTTCGGTGTGAAATAGATTCGCAAATGTTTATCACTAAGTTAAAAAGCAATGTCTCGATTGCGGCTTTCTTAAGCTAAAGGCTGCAGTCAAAGATTTAATGAGAACAATATGGTTAATAAAAAATCTTTTATGAAAACAAAAATGACCGTTTTACTTAGTTTAAGCCTTGGTCTGGCTTCTTCATTTACTGCACAGGCCGAAAGCTTTCTGGTTGACTCTCAAGCTTCTTATAAGAATGTCTTATCATCGCTTCAACCCGGAGATGAAATAGTCTTAAAAAATGGCGTTTACAAAGATTTTGAAATTACCTTTACCGGTAAAGGCACCGAAAAGCAGCCAATACGGTTAACCGCGCAAACGAAAGGGCAAGTGATTTTATCGGGCCAGTCCAATTTAAAAATGGCCGGTGAATACCTTGAGGTTTCAGGGCTTGTTTTTAAAGACGGTTATTCGCCATCAGGTGAAGTAATCTCGTTTCGGCGTAACAAAGACGATTTAGCCAATCACTCTCGGGTTACCGAAGTTGTTATTGATAAATACAATATCCCGTTCAAGTTTGAGTCAGACTATTGGGTTGGAATGTACGGCAAATATAACCGTTTTGACCATAACCACTTAGAAGGCAAGAGCAACAAAGGGGTGACTATGGCGGTACGTCTAAATACTGAGGCAAGCCGTGAAAACCATCACCGAATTGATCATAACTACTTTGGACCACGCCCTATTTTAGGCTCAAATGGTGGTGAAACATTACGTATTGGTACCAGTCATTACTCGTTATCTGACTCATTTACCATTGTAGAGAATAACTATTTTGACCGTTGTGATGGTGAAGTGGAAATTATCTCCAATAAGTCGGGTAAAAACCAATTTAAAAACAATACCTTCTTCGAATCTCGTGGCACGCTAACCTTACGTCATGGCAATGGCAATATTGTTGAAAATAACGTTTTCTTTGGTAATGGTGTCGATCATACCGGTGGTATCCGTGTGATTAATGCCGATCAAGTTATTCGTAATAACTACCTTGAAGGCCTAACTGGTTACCGCTTTGGTAGCGGCCTAACCATTATGAATGGTGTACCAAATTCGTCTATTAACCGTTATCACCAAGTAGATAATGCACTCATTGAAAACAATACCTTAGTCAATGTTGATAATGTGCATTTTGCCGCGGGCTCTGATAAAGAGCGCAGTGCAACACCGGTTAACAGCACCATTGCCAATAACCTAATTAGCCACAGTAAACTAGATAACACCATTACCTTGTTTGATGATGTGTCAGACAATGAGTTTAAAGGTAACGTGCTATCAAAAGATCATAAAAAAGTGATTAAAACAGGCTTTAGCGATAAGTCGTTTAAGTTAGAAAGAGCCAACAACGGTTTGCTTTACCCTAGTGATAAAGCCTTAGCAGACAAAGGCGTTAGTAAAGACCTTGTGGTTACGCAAAAACAAGATGTAGGGACAACGTGGTATCCAAAAGCGGATCCTGTTGTCGCCTTTAATAGCGGTAAAGTGATTGCGGTAAATGCAAATTCAGATGACTTTTACCAAGCCTTAAATCAAGCACATACCGGTGACACGCTGTTACTCGCCGATGGTGTTTACGATTTACAAAAAATCACGGCACTCGATAAAGTGGTTTCTTTTAAAGCGAAAAACCAAGGTAAAGCACAGTTAGATATCTATCGTAGTACCAGCTTTGAAATTCGAGATAACGGTGGCTTGCAATTTGATGGGGTGATTATTTCTGGTAAAAATGCCCCGGATTCCACTGGTAATGTGTTTGTTCGTACTTCGCGTTTACCAATGTTGGTGAACTACCGATTTGAGCTATTAAACAGCCAAGTAAAAGACTTTGATATAAACCATTCATTCCATTTCCTAGATGTGGCAATGCACAGTTTTGCAGACCATATCAAAATCGAAAATACTGAGTTTGATAACATTACTGGCGATGTATTAAAGCTTAATAAAGAAGTAGAAGACTTAGGTATTTACAACGCTGAGTACGTTTATTTGACCAACAATAAATTCACCAACATAAAAGGTGCGGTTGTTAAGTTATACCGAGGTGGTACCGATGAGTCGACCTTTGGACCGCATATTTATGTTGAGGGTAATACCATTGAAAACGTTGGCTTAGGTAAGCGCAATAAAGAAAAAACGGCCCTATTGGTGCACGGTGCACAGGTGATTGATATTCAAAACAACACCATGAAAAATGCCGCAAAAGTTATCCTTAATCATACCGTCGGTGAAGCGAAAACAATGGTTTCAGACAACACCTTTATAAACATGGATAAAGTGTTTATTACCGAAATTAATTTTCCAGAAAAGCCTACTGGCATCATTGAAAACAATCACTATAAGCAAATGTAGAAGGGCTTTTTACAATGTACTCAACTTTGAAAAAACCATTAACAATGTTATCTGCCGGTGTTGCTTTAGCCTTTAGTGCTAGTGTGCTTGCTGAGCATCCTGGCCTTACATTAACCAAAAATGATGTGGCACAAATGAAGTCGGCACTACAGACTTCCGATGCTTTCTCGAAAGCGTTTGTCGAAAGAAAAGCCGCGGTCGATGCGCAATTATTATTGCCAATCGAAGTGCCAATGCCAAAAGATGCGGGTGGTGGTTACACCCATGAAAAACATAAGAAAAACTACCAGTTTATTTATGAGGCAGGTACCTTATATCAACTTACTGGTGATGCGAAATATGCTGATCATGTTGTTGAAATGCTGAAACTTTATGCGGATATGTACCCTACCTTAGGCTTGCATCCAGAGCAAAAAGAGTTAGCGCCAGGTAAACTTTTTTGGCAAAGCCTTAATGAAACGGTTTGGCTAGTTTACGGTATTCAAGGTTACGATATGATCCGAAATAGCGTGAGCGATGAAGACCGTCGATTCATCGAGAAAGGCCTGTTTTACCCTATGGTGGATTTTCTATCCGAAAAATCGGCGGCCTCATTTAACAAGGTGCATAACCATGGCACTTGGGCAACCGCTGGTGTGGGTATGGCCGGCTATGTATTAAACGAACCAGAGTGGGTTGAAAAAGCATTATACGGACTGGATAAATCCGGTAAGGGTGGCTTTATAAAGCAATTGGATAAATTGTTTTCGCCGCAAGGGTATTACACCGAAGGGCCTTATTACCAACGTTATGCGCT
Organism: uncultured Thalassotalea sp.; assembly: GCA_947502355.1. Taxonomy (GTDB): domain Bacteria; phylum Pseudomonadota; class Gammaproteobacteria; order Enterobacterales; family Alteromonadaceae; genus Thalassotalea_A. Next base: position 41,938 of record CANMZP010000006.1, read on the forward strand.
TTTACCTTTTGTAACGTTTGCAAAAGCCATTGAAATCAACGAGCCGAACCGTAAAATTTTTGAGTATCGAGACTCGGTGTTATTAAAAGCCATCGATACCACCATACAGTTAAGTTATAACGACTTATTTTTTCCTATCAACGATTCCATTAAAGATAAAGGCATCGACACCATTGAATTAGTGCATGGGGTCGCGATAGCTTACGGTTTAACTGGCGATGCGCGATTACTTGATATTGCCAAAAAACAAGATCAAATCTTATTAACCGCTGATGGCTTAAAAGTCGCGCAAGCGCTGGATAAGCAACTGGCAAAAACCTACCCATTCAAATCTATGGTAGTTGGTGATGGTGACTCGGGTAAAGATGGTGGCTTGGTCATTATGCGTACCAACCAAGAAGCCGATCATCAAGCGCTTGTTTTTAAAGCGACTGCGCAAGGCATGGGGCATGGTCACTTCGACAAACTCAATTGGATTTTCTTTGATAAAGGCGAAGAGATTGTTATGGATTATGGTGCCGCCAGATTCCTCAATGTCGAGGCGAAATACGGTGGTCACTACCTCAAAGAAAACAATACTTACGCGAAACAAACGGTAGCACATAACACCTTGGTTGTAGATGAAACCAGTCATTTTAATGGCAAGGTGAAAGTGGCTAACCAGCACTTTCCTACCGTGAATTATTTTGTATCAAACGATGAGCTGACCATTGCCTCGGCAACGATGGATAAAGCCTACAAAGGCGTTGAATTTACCCGTACGCAAGCGCTCATTAATGTTGAACAGGTAAGCCGACCGTTTGTGATTGATGTGCTTAGTGTTGATTCAAATAAAGCTCACCAATATGATTTACCCGTTCATTACCGTGGTCAGTTAATGGACACTAATTTTGCCATTAATACCCAAACCACGTCGTTAAAACCATTAGGTAAACATAACGGCTATGAGCATTTGTGGTTAGCAGGCTCTGGGAGTCCAGAAAGCGATATTGCTAAGGTAACGTGGTTACACAATAACCGTTTCTACAGCCATTCAACGGCTATCAAAAAAGACCAGCCAGTCGATGTGTTATTTACCAAGTTAGGGGCAACGGATCCTCATTTTAATTTACGTGATGAAAGTGGTTTTGTCTTGCGTGCCAATAAGGCGAAAAACCATACCTTTGTTAGTTTGCTTGAGTTGCACGGCGAATACAATCCATCTAAAGAGTTTACCTTAGCAAGTCACAGTCAGTTAAGTGTATTTGATTATGAGCAACAAGGTGATGTCATGCTAATTAATGCTGAGCTTGAAGGCTTTGCGTTTAGTATGGCCATCGTAACCGATAACTTTGCGGCAGAAAGCCATAAAGTTACCGTAAATGGCCAAGTTAAAACCTTCACAGAGCCTTATTTGTTGCTCAGTGAAGAGAAAAGCAAAATGGCAAAGAAATAAAGCAAGTTATTGAGCGAAAACAATATTTAATTAACCGAATTAGAACAAGGTATGCTGTGTGGAAACCCGAAGGGGAAGCGTTTTCCAGTTTAGAAACCACACAGCAGATATTTGACAACCGCCTTGCAACAGCAGGCATTAATGATAAGAAGTAAGATTATGAAAGTACAAAATTTACGCTGGTGGGTGATCGCATTAATCGCTCTGGCCACGATCATAAACTACATTGACCGCCAGGCGCTCAGTGTTCTATGGCCAGATATTGTTGAAGACTTATTTCCCGATGAGTCGGCACTAGAGCGTAAGCAAATCTATGCCAATATCTCTATTATTTTTGTGTTTTCTTACGCATTTGGTCAGGCCATTTTCGGAAAAATATTTGATTGGGTTGGCACACGTTTAGGTTTTGTTTTGTCTATTGGTGTGTGGTCTATTGCAACGGCCGCACATGCCTTTGCACAAGGCATGCTAAGCATCAGTTTGTTCCGCGCTATTTTAGGTGTGGCAGAAGCGGGTAACTGGCCGGGCGCTGCAAAAAGTAATGCGGAATGGTTTCCTACAAAAGAACGTGCCTTAGCGCAGGGGATTTTTAACTCAGGTGCGGCTATTGGTGGCATCATCGCCATCCCGCTTATTGCTGTTTTAACGGTATATTTTAGCTGGAAAATGGTCTTTATTGTGGTGGGTTTAGTCGGCCTTTTATGGTTAATTCCTTGGATGATTCTGGTTAAAGCTCCACCAGGCTCACACCCTTGGATCACAGAAGAAGAACGTCAATACATTTTAACCGGCCAACGTGTAACTGACCAAGGTGAAAGTGTTGAAGAGGCCGAAGAAGAGTACGACCCAACAACCAAGGAAATCCTTTCTCGTAAGCAAAGCTGGGGTGTGATTATTGCGTCTGCGGCAATTGATCCAATTTGGTGGTTGTTTGTATTCTGGATCCCAATTTACCTGAACGAAGTTTATGGTATGGATGTTAAGTCTATTGGTATCTACGGTTGGGTTCCTTATGTTGGGGCTATGTTTGGTGCCTGGTTTGGTGGCTTATTAGCGCAAAACCGACTCAAAGCGGGTTGGAATACCGATAAGACTCGTAAGTTAACGATTACTTTAGGTTGTTTAATCATGTTGCCTTCTTTATTAGCGATGGCAAACCCTGGTTCTCCGGTTACGGCCGTTCTGATTATGGCGGTGATCTTATTTGGCTTCCAAACAGCCATTGGTAACGTACAAACATTACCAAGTGATTTATACGGTAAGAAAGCGGTTGGTACATTGTCTGGTTTATCGGGTATGGCAGCGAAATTAGGTGCGGTAGGTTTAACCTCTCTTGTACCAATTTTAACGGCCGATGGTAACTACACACCAGCATTCGTTATTGGTGCTTCATTAGCGGTAATCGCTATGGCGGCCGTGTGGTTCTTAATTCCAAAAATTGAACCACTGAAGAAGCTACCGGCGAAACATTCGCTGACCGAATCGAAAAGCGTATAAGTCGTTAATAGTACATAAAAAGTAGCGAATAAAAGATAAGGCATCTACATGAAGAACATTTATTTATTGGGCGAATGCATGATTGAACTCAGTCATAGCTCAGCTCATACCATCAACCAGTCTTTCGCTGGGGATGTATTTAACGCCGCAGTTTATTTAAAGCGTACGTTTAACGATATGAATGTGCACTTAGTAACCGCCGTCGGTAAAGACAGCTATAGCGCCGACATGATCAAGCTGTTTGAAAAAGAGCAGCTAGAATGTGATTGTGTATTCAAGTCGGATACTAGAATTCCAGGTTTGTACTCCATCCAACTTGACGAGCATGGCGAGCGTAGCTTTACTTATTGGCGAGATAACGCTGCTGCAAAGCAAGTGATGCAGCACATTGATGATGCCGCCGTAAGTAAATTGTCGCAAGGCGATATCTTTTTCTTTTCGGGAATTTCCCTAGCTATTCTGGATAAAGGTGATTTAGACGCCTTCTGGCAGCTTTTAACCACACTTAAAGAGCGTGGGGTTACCATTGCCTTTGATATGAATTATCGTGCCCGCTTATGGGCATCGATTGATGAGGCTCGAACGCTAACACAAAAAGCATTTGCCCATTCAACCTTGCTATTACCAGGGGCGGAAGATATGCAAAGTTTGTTTGATATCGGCGAGCTAGACGATATTAAAGCCTTTATGGATGAGTTCCCATGGCAAGAAATCATTCTTAAGAATGGACCTGATGAAGTCATGTACTTTAGCCATCAAGAGCAGCATAGTGTGGCCATCACACCGGTTGAAAAGGTGATTGATACTACATCCGCTGGGGACTCATTTAACGGCAGTTTCTTGGGCGCTAGAATGGCAGGCCAAGATCCGGTTTCGGCCATTAAGTTTGCTGCATCGGTTGCCGGTTTTGTTATTCAACATAAAGGGGCCATAGTGCCCACCGATATTTTTGCCGACAAATTTAACTAATTTGGGTAATGAAAGTTTGGACAATGAAATAGATTTTATTATCGATTTGACGTCGATTCTAGGAACTATTTCAATATGGATTTAAACATTGGGGACGGGAGTCCTCATTACATAACACACGTAGATTTTCTACAGATAGGACAAATGACTTTGTCCGGTCATACAAATTTAAGGGTATTATATTATGACAGCAACAAATTCAATCATGGGTTCACAAAAGCTATTACCAATCATTTTGGCTGATACAGCAGAACAAGGGGTAAAAATCGCTGGCGCAATGGCAAAAGCAGGTTTAAACCTTGTTGAAGTGGTACTAAGAACACCTGAGTCTTTAAATGCTGTACGCGCAATTAAGCAAGCTCATCCAGAATTAAAAGTGGGTGCAGGTACCATTACCGATGAAACAATCTTAAAAGCAGCTATTGAAGCAGGTGCTGACTTTATCGTAACACCAGCGGTTTCTGACAAGCTGTTAAAAGCATTAAAAGAGTGCGGTGTTCCGGTTATCCCTGGGGTGTCAAATACCGGTGAAATCTTATTGGCTAAAGAGTACGGCTTTACCGAGCAAAAACTGTTTCCAGCAACCTTAGCTGGTGGTGTTAACTTCTTAAAAGCAATCTCAACGGTATTCCAAGACGTGTCTTTCTGTCCAACGGGTGGCGTTAACGTAGCAAACAAAGACGAGTTCTTAGCGCTAGGTAACGTATATGCCGTAGGTGGTACTTGGGTATGTAACAAAGAATGGGTTGCTAACGAAGAGTGGGACAAGATCACTGAAGCGTGTAAAAAAGCAATCTAGCTTACTCCTCTCCCTAATCCCAATTCCATTCGTTAGCTGTTATTAAATAGCTAATGATGGTAGTTGGTATGCCTCAGCCCTTAAGTCGCATTTCTTAAGGGCTTTTTTATGCTTCTAAATAACGCTGCAAGAAGGGACGCCGGTTACGCCTCTCGCTTGCTTGAATTGTTAAATGCTTTCCTTTCCTTGCTATTCACTATAAGCTGTAGTCTTTCGTTTTGTCATTTATCCTTGATAGTTGGCTGAGCGCTCAATCATTGAGGCGGCCAAATGACAGATCTACGATTATGTTACCAAACCATTGAGTTTGGCAACATTGATATTCACCTTTGCACACTTCGCAATAAGCAAGAATTCCACGACCCGGAAGGAATTGCTGAAGAATTGGGAATTTCTTCAGCGGCATGGCCTATTTTTGGGATCGTTTGGCCATCCAGTTTGGTTCTGGCGCACCATATTTCTAACTATGACATCGGCCTTAAACGTGTTCTAGAGATTGGATGTGGTACAGCCCTGAGTAGTTTACTGCTGAATAAACGGCACGTGGATATTACGGCAACGGATCACCACCCTGAAGTTGAGGCCTTTCTAACGAGAAACTCTGAGCTTAATGGAGACGCACTGATCCCTTTTGAGCGAACAGGCTGGGGGGATAGCAATGATAATTTAGGTCGCTTTGATTTAATCATTGGTAGTGATCTATTGTATGAAGACGAACATGTCGAATTACTTTCAAATTTTATTCAAGAGCATTCAAACCCAGATTGCGAAGTAATAATTGTAGACCCTGGCCGAGGAAGGAAAAATAAACTCGCCAAAACACTATTAAAAATTGGCTATATATCTACGTTCTCTAAACCTGAAAATACCGATTATCTAGACAATGATTTCAAAGGGCACATTCTAAATTTTGTGCGTAGCGAATAGTAATCGCCCAATTAACGGGCCAAAATGGTGGGAAGCGAACAGCCCGCTATTTTAGCCCTTGTTGAAATGTTTAAACCCGTAAAAAAAGTAGCCAACCTGGTAAATATTGAGAGGATTTCGTTCCGAGCTTTTTAAGGTCGCAAAGGATGCTTCTGAAAATATTTAAGGCTAGATATAGCTGCAATTGGTGGTCGAGCAGACTCATAAATAGCGGTTGCCTCCCATAACTAACGTGGGTAGTTATTGAATGTCACTGTGACTACGGGCGTATATTCATGTACAACGCCTAAACCCAATTTAGGTCGGCATTGAAAAATTTAGCTTCCCAAGCACTTTGAACAACATAGCCTTGGACATATTTCGCATCACCTGCGTATTCAAACTCAAATTTATCACAAAGGCTACTTTAGAGCTTAGGTAAAATCTTTTCTGGAATACGCGACACTCTGTTAATCGATCGCAACAAACTGTCAGGATTAGCCTTAACAGGCATCATAAAGTTAAGGCTAATAATGGCACTTTCTCACCAGCGCTCACAATCGTCACATAATAAGTATGAATCTGTAGCGAATAACATTTGTTAACGAATGGTTTCGTTAAGCAGCGGTTTGGTTCAAGTTAGCTGATCCAAATCAATGATCCCTCTTCAAATTGTAAGTTTAGACAAAACAATATTGACTTAAAAATAGCCAGGAGGGAATATGCTCATGCAGAGGGCGAATGCCCAAAAGGTATTTTGGACTATTTCAACCATACTTTTAGAATACGTTTTGATTCTAGTTTATTTCTAGATCAATTTTAGTTTTTAGGATTAGCAGAGGCGATATATGAGCAAGCCAATTGAACTCATCATTTTTGACTGTGACGGTGTGGTCATCGAAAGTGAAATTATTAGTGCGCAGGTGTTAATCGAAAAACTTGCCGAGTTTGGCGTTGATATTGATGTTGCTTACGTGCAGCAGCATTTTTTAGGTTGTAACTTTGCTTCTGTTAAGCAAAAGATCAAAGAGAACTTGCACACCGAGTTACCAGAAAGTTTTGAAGAATATTACCGCAGCGCTTTATTAACGGAATTTGAACGCCTGTTAAACCTTACTGATGGTTTCGGGCAAATGCTTTCTACACTCAGTGTTCCGTATTGCATTGCCACAAGCAGCAGTGCTAAACGTACGGCTAAGGCACTTAGCGTGGTTGGTTTAACAGAAAGTTTTGGCAGTAACATATTTACCGCTGAAGAAGTCGTAAACGGTAAACCAGCTCCAGACTTGTTTTTACATGCCGCTAAGTCTATGGGCTTTACCCCGGAGCAATGCTTAGTATTTGAAGACAGCTTCTTTGGGGTGACAGCAGCAATCCGAGCTGAAATGTCGGTAGTGCATTACAAAGGTGGCAAGCACATTAGCGCTACTGCAGATAAAACGGCCAGTGATGATAATGCAGATAAAACGGCCAGTGATGATAATGCAGAGAACTCGGTTGCCAAGCAATATCCTAATGTTCCCGTGCTTAACCATTGGCGTGATTTTGCGTCTTTACCTTTTAATTTTTGCAAAGCATAAAAAGAGCTCGCTATGAATACCAAATCAAAAACAGAAATTAAACGTCTTGAAGATGCTGCACGTGCCGGTTGGTTATATTACGTTGCTAAAAATACTCAAGATGAAATTGCTCAAAAATTATCGGTATCACGTCAGTCAGCGCAACGGTTGGTTGCCTTAGCGGTAAGTGAAGGGTTAATTAAAGTTCGTTTAGAACACCCTATTGCGCAGTGCATGGACCTTGCCCAGCAACTTAAAGATACCTTTGGTTTAATTGAGTGTGAAATTGTACCAAGCGATCCGGCTGACCCATCGGCGATTCTTGGATTGGCGCAACGCGGTGCAACCATCTTAGAGCGCTATTTAAAATCCGAAGAGCCACAAACCTTAGCCTTTGGTACTGGCCGTGCATTAAAAAGCTGCATCGACGAATTGCCATCTATGCAATGTCCTCAGCATAAAATTATTTCCTTGGTTGGCAATATGATGTCCGATGGCTCAGCATCGCCATATGACATTGTAGTAAGCATGGCTGATCGGGTAAAAAGCAAACATTTCCCAATGCCATTACCCGTGGTTGCCAGCTCGGTTGAAGAAAAGCACAGCTTTCATAACTTAAAACCTGTCGACAGCATTTTAGGGTTAGTGCAACAAGCCGATGCCAGTTTTGTCGGTATTGGCCATATTGGTAAAAACTCGCCGTTATTGGTGGACGGCTTTATTGAACAAGCCGAGTTGGATGAGCTATTAAGCTCTGGTGCCAGAGGCGAAATCATCAGTTGGGTATACGATGACAATGGCACGTTATTAACAAACACCGTTAATGAACGGGTTGCTAGTGCACCACTTTCTATTAATTCAGTTAAGCCCGTTTATGGTATTGCCGCCGGTGAAGACAAGGCTCCGGCCATTTATTCGGCATTAAAGGGTAAGTTGATCAATGCCTTGATCACCAATGAATACACAGCACAACGGATTCTGAACCTAGTAAAAAATTCCCCTTAATGGATGAGGATTCCTTCTCTCATCGTTAACTTATAAAACGCAATTTCGTAAAAACAGAGATTTCGATAGCGTGCAAAGCACGTTAATCAAGTCCATAAACAAGAAGTATTACATTATGACAATTGAACAACAAACGCCTTCGTTCGCGCACGTGAATGAAGAACAGATGCCTGTTGCCAAAAATAAGCTTCATGGCTGGAAACACTTTGCCGGTTTGTATGCTGGTGAACACGTTGCCGCCACCGAGTTTGTTATTGGTGCCACTTTTGTTGCCTTAGGGGCAACAACAATGGATATCCTGTTAGGTTTATTAATTGGTAACCTATTAGCCATGTGCTCTTGGTGGTTAATTACGACGCCTATCGCCGTTGAAACGCGAATGAGTTTATATAACTACCTGAACAAAATCGCCGGTGATTCCATGACCAAGTTGTATAACTGGGCCAATGTGGTGATATTTTCCGTCATATCGGCGGCGATGATCACGGTTTCTTCTACCGCCGTGCGGTTCTTATTCGACATTCCTGCGCAACTTAACTGGTACCCAAGTAACTTCTGGTTTGTGCTTATTGTTTTAGCGGTTGGCTCAATTGTGGTATTGGTGGCTATGTATGGTTTTACGACCGTAGCGGACTTTTCAAAAATTTGTGCCCCTTGGTTGTTTGTGATCTTTTTGTCTGGCTCATTTGCTTTATTCCCAGCCATTTCAAATCATGTGTTGGGGGTAACCTCGGCAGGATCCTGGGCGGATTTCTTGCAAATAGGGGACACCTCCATATGGACCGGTGTGAATGACAAAGGCGAACCGGGCATTGGTCTTCTAGAAGTTATTGGTTTTGCCTGGGCGGCAAACTCTATTACTCACTTTGGTTTAATCGATATGGCCATCTTACGTTTTGCTAAGCGCAAGTCATACGGTTTATTCTCGGGTTTTGGTATGTTCTTTGGTCATTACCTAGCGTGGATCTCAGCAGGTATTATGGGTGCTGGTGCGGCCGTTTTATTAAAGACAACCATTACTCAACTTGATCCAGGCGATGTGGCCTACCATGCGTTGGGCTTATCAGGCTTTGTTATTATTATCATTGCCGGTTGGACAACCGCAAACGCCAACCTTTACCGCGCAGGTTTAGCGGCTCAGTCTATTTTTACTAATGTTTCTCGTGAACGCTCTACCGCAACCGTGGGTGTGGTTACGGTTATTATTGCCTGTTTCCCGTTTGTGTTTTCACAAATGCTACCGCTATTAACTTACGCAGGTCTTATTGTGGTGCCTGTTGGTGCTATCGTATTTGCCGAGCACGTGCTATTTCCAAAAATTGGCTTAACTCGTTACTGGGCAAAGTATCAAAAATTGACCAAAAGCACACCAGCGATTGCGAGTTGGGGCTTAGCGTTAGTATTTGGTTTTGGCCTAAACGCCATGGATGTAATCTCTTTTTACTACCTATTTATTCCAACGTGGTTCTTCACCATTGTTGTGTACACCCTATTAGCGAAAAAATACGGTGCAGATGGTGACTACGCAGAGGCGATTGCTGCTGACCAATTAGAGCTTGCTCAAATTGCCCTTTACCAAGAAAGACTGGCTGTTGACGAAGCTGAGCCAGTAAAAGACACCAGCGCACTAAGCAAGTTACTTAATATTACCGCATGGACAGCCCTCGTTGTGATTACCATTTTGGCCGCACAAGTGATGTTTTTCAGCCCAGATATGCAAGTGTACGCTGCAAATAAAGCGACGTTTGAACAGTACTGTTTTATTGGCACCATTGTTTACTTCTTATGCTCGTACTTAGCCTTAAGACGCGAAAAAGCGTTAAACAATCAGCAGGTATGCCCATCAAAAAAGCTGGCAAGTAGTACCCCGTGCACCGCGAACTAATTACTGACCGGTCGGTTTGACACAAAACAACCGACCATCAACAAAATTTAAAATTTTAGGACACCGTTATGACTAACATGATTGATTTAAACGAACAAAACTTAGCACTGCTACCTGCAGATATTGAACTACCAAATTACGACCGCAGTAAAGTAAAAGCCGGTATCGTGCATATTGGTGTCGGTGGTTTCCACCGTGCCCATCAGGCAATGTATGTTGACCAACTATTAAAAACACCTGGCAATGAGCAATGGGGCATCTGTGGTGTTGGCTTACTTGAAGCCAACGAAGGTTTACGTGACGTGATGAAAAAGCAAGACTGCTTATACTCACTGATTGTTCGTCACCCAAATGGCAAGGTTGAAAATAAAGTGATCGGTTCAATGATCGACTTTTTATACGCGCCAGAAAACAAACAAGCGGTAATCGATAAGCTTGCGCACAGTGATACTAAAGTTGTGTCGTTAACCATCACCGAAGGCGGTTATAACTTTAACCCAGCAACCGGTGAGTTTGATTTAACTAATGAAGAGATCCTTCATGACATCAACAACCCTAGCGATCCAAAAACGACCTTTGGTTACTTAACGGCAGCATTAAAAGCCCGTAAAGAAGCTGGTATGCCAGCATTTACCGTACAGTCGTGCGATAACATTCAACATAACGGTGTAATGACAAAGAAAATGTTATTGGCCTTTATTGATCAATGTGACGTTGAGCTTAGCGCTTGGGTAGCTCAAAATGCGGCATTCCCAAATGGCATGGTGGATAGAATTACCCCAGTTACCACACCAGCGGACATTGCTCACTTAAATGATTTAGGCATTAATGATGAGTGGCCAATTACTTGTGAAGCGTTCACGCAATGGGTTATTGAAGATGACTTCTGTCAAGGTCGTCCAAACTGGGATCAAGCCGGAGCACAATTTGTAACTGATGTGACCCCATTTGAAAAAATGAAAATACGTTTACTTAATGCCGGTCACTCGGTGTTAGGTTTACTTGGTTCAATTCACGGTTTTGCCACCATTGATGAGTCAGTAAGCGATCCATTATTTGCCAAATTCTTACGTACGTTTATGGATAAAGAGGTGACTCCGTTATTAGATAATCTCGATGGCATTGACTTAACCGAGTACAAAGATACGTTAATTGAGCGTTTTGCTAACCCAAATATTAAAGATAGCTTGGCCCGTATTTGTTTAGAAAGTTCGGCAAAACTGCCTAAGTTTTTAATTGCCACAGTTACTGAAAACCTTGAAAAGCAAGATGGTCAAATTGAACTTGCTACGCTAGTGCTTGCTACCTGGTGTTTATACAGTGACAAACAGGTAGATCAAAATGGCAATGCGCTTGAAATCAGTGACCAAATGGCCGAGCTTTTACATAGCACTGCTGCGCAAACGGCTACAGATAAACTGGCGTTCTTAGGGTTAACCGATTTATTTGGCGACCTAAGAGACAACGATGTGTTCACCCAAGTTTATGAACGTGCTATCGACAGCTTATATCAGGACAACCTAAACATTATGGCGTTAATGCAAGACACATTAGCATTGGAAAAAGAGGTGGTATAATGAACCCTACTTTACTCAACAAACGCCAAGGTCAAGACGTTAAAATTAGTTGTTTTGGCGAAGTGCTTTGGGATGTCTTTCCCGACGGGAAACGTGTTGGTGGTGCGCCACTTAATATGTGTATCCGCTTAAACGCTTTAGGCATAAACGCCGATATTATCAGTGCGGTTGGTCAAGATAACCTAGGTGATACACTTATCGACTTTGTGCGTGAGCAAAATGTTTCCACTGCGTTCATTAACCGCTCTGCAGATAAAAAAACCAGTACCGTTGAAGTCACATTGGATAAAAGTGGCTCCGCATCTTACGAGATCGTACAAGATACGGCCTGGGATAATATTGAGTTATCTGAGCAATTAATAAACCAAGTAAAGACGTCTGATATTTTTGTTTATGGCAGCCTAGTGGCACGTAATCAAATGTCTTTAGATACGCTATCGACTTTAATCGATAACGCCAACTTTAAAGTGTTCGACGTCAATTTGCGTGCCCCGCATTATAGCCGTTCACTATTAATCGACTTTATGAATCGGGCCGATTTTATTAAGTTAAATGACGATGAGTTATATGAAATCGCCAAAGACTTAGGCTCTGAGTATCACTCGCTAGAGCAAAATTTGGAATTTATTGCCGAGAAAACCTCGACTAAATACCTGTGTGTGACCAAAGGTCGCCATGGTGCCTTGTTAAAGATTGAAGACAAGTACTACTACAACTCGGGTTACCTAGTAAATGTGGTTGATACCGTTGGCTCAGGCGATTCATTCTTGGGGTCATTGATTTATCAATTAGCCACATCAGATGATGCGCAACATGCGGTAGATTTTGCCTGTGCTGTTGGTGCGCTTGTTGCCAAAAATAAAGGCGCGACACCAGAATTGTCGATGGCTGAAATTCAAAGCTTTATCGATCCAACACGTTAGCTTCTCAGGTTAACCTTCTGGATAAATCCGGCACTACACTGGCCACTTGCTCGTGTAGTGTCGAACGCCAGATACCCTTCAATTATAAAATAAACACAAGCAGAGTTTTGGCTCATGCTTGCTTTGCCTGTGCTTACTATCTTATTCATATTTCAAATTCAAATATAAAAAAGTGATTATTATGAAAGCAAAAACAAAAGCAACATCATTAGCGGGATGCATCAGTCTGCTTCTAACTTGTACGCCTGCACTTGCTGATAACAGCGATAAACTCACCGGCGATTGGAACGGTTTACGTACTTCATTATCAAAATCAGGCATTAGTCCATTTGCCTATTATGACGCCATTGCCGCAACCAATGTTTCGGGTGGGCTTAAATCTGACGAAGCTTATACGGGGCAGCTTTATGCTGGTGTTGATCTAACCTTAAATAGCACCTTAGCAGCACGAGTTTCCATGGTTGACCGACACGGCGATAGCATCAGTCCATCCGTGGGCGGCATTTATGATCCTATGACCATTTATGGTGGTCAGGTTACCTATTTATATGAAGCTTGGCTTGAAAAAAGCTGGGAAAATGATTGGGCATTAAAGTTCGGACGAGTGTCAGCCGATGCCGACTTTGCGAACTCAGATTTATTCAGATACTCGTCTAGTACCTCAGTTAACGGCCCATCCCGAGCCATGTTATTGGAAAATAGCATTACCTCTTTCCCTTATGCCGTATGGGGTGCACGCTTAAAACACACGGCTGATAACGACCATCAATTTCAATTTGGGTTATACCAAATTGGTGAAGATATGTGGAAGTATCAGGATCATGGCACCAACTTTGATATCAGCGGTGATGATGGTTTCACTGTGATGGCGCAATACGATTGGACGCCAACACTTACCCATGGTGATGCCCGTTTCTATGTTGGTATCGCGCAATCCGAATATGACTTTGAAGAGTTTAATTCCACCGATATAACCGATAGCTTTACCCGTATTTATGGTTACGCTGAAATGAAGGCGACTGAAGATACAAGTATCTTTGCGGCATTAACCTATGCCGATGATGACGCTATTGCCAAAACGCCTTTTCAGGTAAACCTAGGTGTGAATATAGAAGGCCTTTTCGACGCGCGCCAAAACGATCGCAGTTTTGTCCACTTTACCTATGGCAAGTTAAGTGACGAATATGGCCAGTCAACACAACAAGATGTCGATTATGAAATGGTGTTTGAACTTGGCCACCGTTTGCAGCTAGATGCGGCTTACTATGTTCAGCCAGCCCTACAGTACGTTGTTGACCCTGGAGGTACAGGCGATATCGATGATTCAGTTATTGTTGGAATGTGGTTTGGTGTTGCGCTTTAATCCCTAAAACCAAATAAGTATGTAAAACAGTGAATTAACAAAAGGCCGATATTAGGGTAACTAATATCGGCCTTTTTGAATGCATGTTAAATCAATTGCGATTAGATGTGCGAGTTTACCAAATTGGTAATGGAGTACTTATCACGTTTCTCGCTATTGCGGCGACGGATTTCTTCCAATGCTTTGGCTTCGACCGCATCGAATAACGCATTAATCAAACGGTTAAAGTGATTGTGCATGGCTTGTCTTGATAAAGCCACGTCACCTTTTTTAAGCGCTTCATAAATTGCGGTATGCTCAGCGATTGTTTTGTTATTGTCTTTACTGCATACACTGTTGTAATCGTCGACAATTTTAGGCGTTGAACGTCTAAGTTCCCAAAGGTTCTCTACCGATAAAATCATCGCTTTATTACGGGTTGCGTTAACAATAATGTGGTGAAATTCACGGTCCGCTTCTTCAACGTACTCGCCTTCTTTCATTGCTACAAGTGTTTGCTTTAATTGATCTAATTCTTCTTCAGTTATGTTGGCAGCAGCGAGTGCGGCAACTTCGCCTTCAATTAATGCACGCGCTTGTGTTACTTCAAAAGCGTTGATCTCGATTTGGTTTTTTCCACCAGCACCTTTTAATACGTATACACCTGAGCCAGTTTTAACTTCGACTTTACCACGAACTTCTAATGCAATAATCGCTTCACGAATGGTTGGACGACTGACATTGAACGTTTCTGCTAACTCTCTTTCCGGCGGCAGTCTGCTGCCTGCAGAGAATTGTCCTGAATTTATTTTGGCTTCTATCTGATCAACGATATGCCAAAATAAGCGCCTGTTACCCATAGTTGATTCCTTAATAAAAACTAAATTGGTCTTACAATTTCGCTATAATATCGACTAACTGGTCATTTAGCAAAGAAATTGTTGGTGTCTATCGAATAATTGTTACTTGTTTACCACAAATGCTCATTGGTTGTGTTTGTCACTGTCTCTAATAACATAAAAAACGCCTTATATCGCAAGTAAAACATGCAGTATAAGGCGTTATTTCTTACCAAGGAGGATAAGTAAATGGCGTTAAACTATTTACTTTTTAATTGTTCAACCTTAGGAATTAACACCCAAACTGACAACATAGCAATCACCGCTAGCGATGCACCAATAACGAAGGCTGGTGTATAGTTACCATCGGCCGTTAAAATTGGTACAAGCGAGGTTAAACCTACCGCACCTAATTTTGCAGCCATGCCTGAGAATCCAGCTAAGGTACCAACCGATTTTTTGCCTAATAGATCACTAGGTAGTGTTTGCACGTTACCAATGGCGGTTTGAAAACCGAATAAGATAACGGCCATGATTAATACCGCGGTAGCTGGCGCGCCAGGATCTGCCATCGCCAATAAAGCCGGAAGCATGATTAAACAACCTAAGGTGATTATAAACTTACGGGTTTTATCGGTATTCCATCCCGCCTTTAAACGGTTTTGCGCAAGCAAGCCACCAAACCAAGCACCGAACATGGCACCAACATAAGGTACCCAGCCGTATATACCGATGGACTTAACATCCATGCCATACACTTCGTTAAGGTAAATAGGGATCCAGAAAACAAATAACCACCAAATTGGATCAATCGCTGCGGAGGCTATAATCACACCCCAACTTTGTTTGCGCGACAATAACTCTTTTGTTGAAGGGTTATACTCTTCCACTTCAACACCTTCTACAGCATCGGCAGGGCGTTGACCGGTTAAGATATATTGCTTTTCTTCCTCAGTGATCCAAGGGTGTGAACCGGGCGGTGCTTTAACTAAAACCACCCACGGAATAAGCCAAAGTAAACCAACTAAACCAACCACAACAAAAACCATTTGCCAGCTGAAATAAATGGTTAAAAAGGCAATTAATGGAATGGCAATAATACCGCCGATGGCTGCGCCAGAGTTAAAGATCCCTTGAGCAAGAGCACGCTCTTTCGTCGGGAACCACTCAGCGTTACCTTTCGTGGCACCTGGCCAGTTACCGGCTTCAGCAACACCTAAAATGGCACGAAACAAGCCAAAGCTCAGTAATCCTTGGGCAAAGGCATGGGCAACGGTTGCCAATGACCAAACACCAATAGAAAGAACAAAGCCTAAACGGGTACCAACCCAGTCGAAAATCTTACCGAAAATAGCCTGACCAAAGGCATACGCGAATACAAAGATAATCGATATATTCGCGTAAATTTGCTTACGCTCCAGCGCCGATTCATCCGGGAATAAATCTTCAACAATCGCTGGCCACAACACACTTAAAGCCTGACGGTCAATGTAGTTAATAATGGTAGCAAGGGCGATTAAGGCAATCACCCACCAACGTAAGCCTTTAACTTGCATTATGACTCCTCGAGAAAGTCTTGACGTGCTGGGCTAAAGGTATCAATTAAAATACCGCCAGTAGGGCAGGTCGCACCATGGTCTGCATGCGGTGGGATAAAACAGCTATCCCCAGGCTTTAACACCTTAGTTACCCCAGCAATATTGAAGTGAAACTCACCTTCAACCACATAAGTTACTTGTGAATGACGATGCGCATGGTTATAACCAATAGCACCTTCGGAGAAGTAAATCTTAACCGCCATTAATTCATCATTGTAACCTAGCATCTGACGCTTTAGGCCGTTACCTAAGTCTTCAATTTCGGCTTCGTTGCCAAAGGTAAAATGGGCACTTTCGCTCATAATAATTCCTCGTACTGTACGTGTTCAGATTACTTATTTAATGTAAGGAAGTAATCGAAAATTTCCGGCACATTGCCATTTCCTAAACCAGCATCGAAAGCCGCTTGTAAGTTTGCTGACGAGCCTTCTGCAATTTGTGAACGAGTGCCTAAGTCTTCAACCATTTGTAAGAAGTAACCTAAATCTTTGTTTGCGTTAGCAATTGAGAAACCAAGGTCACTTACGTTGTCTACAGCGTAGTTTTTACAAAACTGCATAAATGGAGAGCTAGAAGGACCAGTAGACATAATTTCGAATAATTGCTGACGGTCAACACCTGCGCGATCTGCTACGGCAAACGCCTGTGACATAGCACAAACTGTGGTCATGCCCATGAAGTTGTTTACCAATTTGGTTGTGTGACCTGCACCTAAAGCGCCTAGGTGGAATACATTTTCACCTTGCTCTTCTAGTACTGGTTTTACTTTATTAAAGGTATCAATATCACCTGCCGCCATGATGTTCAATAAACCATCTTTAGCGTGAGCTGGTGTACGACCAAGTGGTGCATCAATCATACCTACGCCTTTAGCGGCTAGGTCGGCACCAATTTTACGAGTCGAAGCCGGAATAGACGTACCGAAATCGACAACAACAGCGCCTTCTTCTACACCCGCAAGGATGCCTTCATCGCCATACATTACTTTCTCAACAATCGCTGAAGTCGTAAGACAAAGCATCACTATGTCATTGCCTTGAGCCAATTCTTTACCTGTGCTTGCTGCTTTACCGCCACGCGCTAAACATTTGTCGACAGCATCTTTGTTAAGATCCATCACTGTAACTTGGTAACCTCTGTTTTGTAGGTTCTCAACCATGTTACCGCCCATAAGGCCAAGTCCGATAAAACCGATAGTTGGTTTAGACATTTTTTTTCTCCAAATAATCTTGCCAATGCTTGTATAAGTAGGAAAATGAGTGCAGCCTAAATTGCTGCAACCTCTTTTTAAACTTTTAATAAAGTGAGTTTCAATCGCACTGGTTTTTAATGAAACTCACTAAGTGTTCGTTAGGTCAGCATGACCTAGGTAATATGTTTCGTGTTATTAGAACTTAGCTTTTACACCGAATTCCCATTTTGTTCCTGAACGCGAGTAGTCGGCAATGGTGGTGTTATTACCACGGGTCATTACTTGTGGCTCATCCGTTAGGTTCAAACCTTTAACAAAGAAGCTGATGTTTTTGTCATACTTATATTTCGCTGACATATCAATGTAATTAGCTTCTTGAACATAACGGTGTGAACGGTCTGGGAATGGCAAGTTGTTTGGTTGTAGATACTTAGATCTATGTTTCCATAACAAGCGTACCGTGGTTTTATCACCTTCCCAGTAAACCGACGCTGACGCCGTGTTTTTAGAGAAACCAAATAAGTTGGCATCAGGCACAATACCCGGACTTGCTGGTTCGGCCGTGTTAAAGTTTGAATCCGCCCAGTTCCAAGCGAATTTCGTTCCTAAGCCATTAAATGGCTCTGGTAATTCAACAAAATGCTTCTGACCGGTAAATTCCACACCTTTAATAACAGACGTATCATCAGATGTTTGTTTTACCAAATGGCTAACGTCTGGGTAGGTGATGTCTTGACCGTCAAGGTCTACAATGATATCACGTTGTTCGGTGAGTGTTTCGTAACCGCCTGTAAACTCTTTGTAGTAAAGTGCAGCAGCAAACGTCGCATCTTGAGATGGGTACCATTCCAAAGAAAGGTCGTAGTTGTCTGCCGTGTAAGGGTCTAAGTGGTTACCACTTGCATCACCGCTTCCGATAACTTCACTGAAATCGGTATTGGTATCTGGATCACATACGGTGTCGTCTTCATCTTCACACGTTTCGTAACTTACACCCGCTGACATGGCATTCATTTGGAAGCGAGACAGTGAACGGTATGCCGAAGTACGTACATAGAACTCGTCGGTAACAACCCAGGTTAAATTCAAACTTGGTAAGTATTCGGTGTAATCAGACTCAAGGTAAACACGTTCGATTTCACCCGTTGGGTTAATAACAGAATCCCAAACAATATCACCATCTTCGTTAGTACGTGAGGTGATATACACTTTGTCACCCCAACCTTCCGATTCGGTTTCGGTTTTAACGGCACGTATACCAATGTTACCAAAAACAGGCGTATTGAATAGCTCGGTATCAATATTGGCCATTAGATAAAGTGCGGTAATTTCTTCTTTTACGTGACGGTCTCCACCATCGCGACCATCTTCACGTTCACCAATATCGTAAAAGTCGGTGCTGGTGGCGCCTGGTAGTTGACCAAGAACTTGACCAATAAAACACTTGTGATCATAGGTTGCGTAGCGTGTGGCATCACCACCTTCGCCTGGCTCTTCAACAAACTGGCGATCGTTGTCATGATCGTTTGCACAGTTGTTGATAATACCGTTAATTAATTCAAGGTTTGCTTCCGGGTTTAAGTCATCCCAGTTGTTATCTTCGTTATCGCTGGCACCGTTACGTTGTTCGCCTGTGGCAATAACTAATGAAACGTCGTTCGTTACGTAGTCATCCAACTCTTCTTTTGAGTAGCGAATACCGGCTTTAATGCTGGAAATGTAGTCGTTATCTAGGGTGTATTCGGTATTAAAGTCTACAGCCCAAATTTTATCGTTACGTTCTTCATGGTTGCGGCGATACTCAACGTAGGCGTGATCATCGTTTACAAAATTGCCCATGTGGCTGGCATCGAATGCTTCCCACGATTTAAAACCGGCATCGTCTGGACCTAAACGATCGCTATCTAACCATGTTAATGTTGGTACATTGCGTCCTCTAAAATCAAGGGCGTAATTGTAGTGTTCGGTTGAACGGAATTTGGTACGGTGACGTAAACGGTAACGATATGATTCGGAGAAAGACAGATCTAGTCCAAATTTTAAGTCGTCGGTAGCGTAGTATTCGATTTCTAAACCTAAACCGTCGTAATCATCTTGTTGGCTTCGATCTTCACCTAATAGTGCCGGGCGAGCTTCGCCTTTGGCATAAAGTAAGGTGTGATCGTCAGAAATAATATGATCAGTTAAACTATCACCACGAGAGTCTAAAGACATCTCCATACGTTTTTCATTGTAGTAAAGATCAGAGTATTCGTAATCGAAGTTGATGTTCCAGTCTTCGTTAGGTACCCATTGAAAGGTAAATACTGCGCCTTTACGTTCATCTTCGTCTTCGCCGGTACGCCAGTAAGCGTCATTAGGCACATAGAAAATACTGCTTGGGTCATAATTTGCCAAATCCGTATCACTGCCTAATTGTGGAGAACGGCCAACGCGTCCCGAACTAACCCCTTGTTGGCTCGTAGCACAGTTATCGCCACCGTTAAGTGCTGTGCCATCGGCTGCGCGCAAGGCACAAACACCCATTTGTGAGCTACCACCGTAGTTTTCTTCTGGGTTAGAAGAGTCAGTATAGTTAAGGCCTAAGGTGAAACCCATATCACCCCAGTTATCGGTTTCCCATTGCTGTACGGTTGAGACAACAAACTTTGCACCCCAAGGGCTTGTATCACCACCGTCAACATCCGAATAGTAATCATTGTAAATACCAGTAGCTTGTACCGTTGTTTGATTTTCTCCGTAATCTACGGCGCGAAGTGAGTTAACATCGATAGTACCGGATGTACCACCTTCTACTAAGTCGGCTTGTTGTGATTTATAAATAACGACTTTATCAACAAGCTCTGACGGGAATTTTTTAAAGTTAACCGCACGACCAGGACCCGCATTGGTGATGGTTCGGCCATTAAATGTTGCGTAGCCCCAGTATGAACCTAGACCACGAATTGAGATTTCGTTTTGGCTACCTTTCAAACGGTGAGAGGAAGCACCAGAGATGTTTTCAATAACATCGGATAATGACAAACCTGGTAATTCACCAAAATCTGCGGCTGCGACCGCATCAACAATGGCGGTATTGTTTTTCTTCTCATTTAATGAGCGAGTCATGGTGCCACGCATGCCTCTCACTTCAATGACTTCAATTTCTGGTTGAGCTTCTTCAGCCGGTTGAGCTTCTTCTGCTAGCGCAGGAAACGCAAGCATGGAAACCAGCGTTGATGTACACAGAAGTTGTCTACTGAAGCCGCGCTGCTCACGCAAGACACGACTGATTGTGTTTAACTTTTCAATAGTCATTTTTGTTTCCTGAGTAAATTGTAATCCAATTGTTCGTAATTTTTATTTTCTGTATTCATTCAAGCAATATATGTAACTTCTGTCAACTATTTTGGTAAAACAAATTTGATGATAAATTAATTTTTGCCATTACCAATTGAAAAAAATGGATTTGACCATTGACGATTATTGGTTATTGGGTTAGGTTTTAAAGTACATAATGAAAACCTTAGCTTAAAAGATGGTTTACAAATGTTATGAGAAATAAAGGATAGTTGTTATTGTTTTGGTCATACCTAAGAGAAGTGGCTTAAAGGCAATGGACCAATGTTACTTGTTTTAACATAGTGAATTTATGTTTTGAAATAAGGTGTAAATGGATTAGGTAAAACTAATTGTAAATATGAAGTTGTCCTTATATTCAATGGGTTACAAGAGTTTATATGAGAATTAATAACGTTTTATCATTAACTGTTTTGCACTTAGCCTTGTTAAGTGCAGCTGGTTGTGGGAGCAGTGGTGGTTCAAATAACGAACCAGCTCCGCCTACCGATCCTATTGTTACACCAACGCCCATTGAAGATATTGACTGTTCGGTTAGTTACCCACTAGCCATTACCGATATTTATGAACAAACCAATAAGACCAGTTTGCCAGCATTGCATGATCTTATTAAGACGAATGATTCAAGCTGGCAGGCAACGAATGCTGATTCCGTGGTTGTTGTCGAGTTAGAAGAACCCGGGCAATTAAAAGAATTGGTAATAACCTGGCGTGATATGAATGTTAGCCATCTATTCGAGGTTTATGCATCGAAAGATGCCGAACATTGGGACTTACTTGATGGCCCAGGACAATCGCAAAAACAACAGCTTATACCCGATTTAGTGCAATTTGATGGCAATGGTTCGAACGCACCAACAGCGCGTTATATCAAGTTAGAGTTAGCCGGTAATGAACTGTCTATGCCAAGCGAACTGGTTGAAATTGAAGCGTTTGGTTGTGCAAAAGAAGTTGCACATAATATTGAGCTAATTGATTGGTACTTAAGTGTGCCAACGGATGAAGATGGAAATGGTCGCTCAGATAGCATCAGCGAAACGGCGTTAGCTGATGGCTACTTCGATCCAAGGTTTTTTAGTCTGTCCGAATCGGGTGGTTTAATATTTAGCACATCGGTGTCTGGCTATAAAACGTCAACCAATACCAAATACGTGCGTTCTGAATTAAGAGAAATGTTGCGTCGGGGCAATACCAGCTATAAAACCCAGGGCGTGAACCAAAATAATTGGGTGTTTTCTAGTGCACCGCAGAGTGATTTAGATAATGCCGGCGGTATCGACGGTTTGCTAGAAGCAGAATTAGAAGTCAACCATGTCACCACAACCGGTGAGGCTTACCAAGTTGGCCGATTAGTTATTGGCCAAATTCACGCCAATGATGATGAGCCAATCAGGCTCTATTATCGCAAGCTACCTGACAATACCAATGGCTCTGTCTATTTTGCGCATGAAATTCAAGGTGGAGATGACATTAATTTTGAAATGATTGGCAGTCGAGACAATGACGCCGACAACCCAGAGAATGGCATCCCCCTTAATGAACCTTTTAGCTACTCGATAAACGTTGAGGGTAATGTATTGAGTGTCATTATTACCAAAAATGATGGCACTAAATTTGAAAAGCAGGTCGATATGTCAGCAAGCGGTTACGATGTTGGCGGTCAGTACATGTATTTTAAAGCGGGCGTGTATCACCTAAATAACTCAGGTGATCAACACGACTATGTTAAAGCCACATTTTACAAAATTGAAAACAGCCATAATGGCTATTTAGAGTAATAAATTAAAGATAAGGTGCAATAAATAGCGCACATCTTTACGTATAACCTGACTAACTCTGAATCACAGTAGTATTGAAGAGTTAGTTATAAATTTTACTATGAAAAATAAAACCAGTGTCTTTAAATTGGTTTACCAAAACGATGGGATTATAACGATGAAGAACTTAACTATGAAGAAAACGATTGCGATGTCGGTACTTGCTATGGCGGTTGCTGGGTGTAGCGATGATGAATTGCCGGATAAGAACGGTAACTCTTTTGGTCAGCTAACGCTTGCCGGTGAAGCCATTGTTGGCGAAACGCTATCTGCATCGATAGTTGATGCGAACGGTATTGATGAGTCTGCTATAACTTACAGCTGGTTAGCAAACGGAACCGCGATCGCAGATGCATCATCAAGTTCTTTAATGCTTACAGAGGCACTTGCTGGCTCAAGCATTTCAGTCTCAGTTCAATATGTCGATAATGACGATTATGAGGAACGCATTACCTCACAAAGTACCGATGCGGTGTTTGACCCATTCGCTAATATCGAAGGCTCTTTAGTTGTTACGGGTGAAGCTAAAACTGGTGAGATGTTAACGGCCGTGCTCGCTGATGATAACGGTTTAGAAAATGCGAGCGTTGTTTATAAGTGGATGGCTAACGATGATGCCGGCGCTGTTGAAATTGGCAATGGTGGCACCGAACTTCTACTTACTGATAATGAAGTAGGTAAAACCATCACCGTTGAAGCAACGTATACCGATGATATGGATCATGACGAAATGTTGACCTCTGCGCCAACTTCAGCCGTTTTAGGTTCGTCAGTTGTTATTCCAAAAACGCAAGCCGCTGTCATTATGGATACCAAAGGTGATGATGCTGGTGAGCTACGTTACAAAGGAAGTGATGAAGTTGCCGAAGGTAAGCTGAGCGTATCTGTTTTGAAAAACCCAAATGTCGCGGGTAAAGATGCATACATTGGTTTATACAACAGTTCTACCAGTACCTATAACGCAATAATTGATTTGAAAATTCGTGATGATGGTAAGTTATATATTCGTCCAAACGCATCTGGCGAAGATGATATTGAAGTACCAAACATCATGGTGACGCCTGGCACTTGGTTTGATGTTGAAATGGCTTGGGAAACGACCGATGAAGTTGCTGGTGGTGAAGAACTTGCTGAAATTTCAGTTACCATTGACGGTCAGGATGCCGGTACCTACTCAACGAACAGTCAAAATGCATTGGTTGGATCAGGTAACTTTGTACGCACCGTTATCTTTAAACTAGGTGATACGGGTACGCAAATGGACCCATCAGAAACGTATCAGGTAGATAACATTGTGTTCTCAAACCTTGATGGTTCAACGGTTTATCATGAAGATGATTTTGAAAGCTATGCGCTAGATACCGACTTAAATGGCATCTACGATGGCAGTACGAGCGAAGCTATGGTTAAAGAAGTTGATGGTGTTGCGGTTAACGACCCAACAGATCCTCCGGTAGATCCAGGCCCTGTAAACTTAAATGTTGTTAAGCTAACTGACACCGATGATGGTGATACCGCTGAATTACGTTATAAATTAAGTGACTCATTAACGATGGGTAAAGTATCTGTTTCAATCAGAAAGGATACTGGCGAACCATCTAAAGATTCTTATGTGTCTTTATACAACAGTTCAACGAGTTCTTCTAACTCATACATCGATTTAAGATTGCATCAAGATGGTACATTTGAAATTCGTGATAATGTTGCTGTCATTGCTCAAACTTTCGTATTGGGTGAGTGGGTTGATGTAGATATTTCCTTTAACGGTGAAGATATCAAGTTAATGATAGATGGTGTCGATTTAGGTTCGTTTAAATCACAAGCTGCTAATGGTGAGTTTTTCCTTCAAACAGTCGCGCTACGTATGGGTGATAATGGTTCGGTTAATACCGGTACCACTTACGTTGACAACCTAGCGATTTACTCTGATGAAGCGGGTACGGTAGAAGTATTTGCTGATGACTTTGAAGGGTACGTTGTAGGTGAAGTGCTTGGTGACGGTACAGGTGATGACTACAACAGCAGTTCAAGTGAAGCGGTTGTTGCTGACAGACCTGCTGATAATTAATCACTACTGGTTAAAAATAGGCTTATTTTCTTTTTAAATAAGCCATCATCAAAGAGTCAATTACTTTAGGTAATTGGCTCTTTTGTTTTTTAGTCCCCTGTTTTTCTCTCGATTGCTTACCAAGCGGTTAACCTTGTTGGATTTTGGTTTGTACTTTTTTCATTTTTTCGCAATCTCTAGCTAAGTGTCTCTCATCGGACCAAAAATATTTTTATTGGCCTCCCAACCTCTTTGACAAAAAGATATTAAAACCACACTTTCCGGTAGGATATTTGGTGTTAGCTTAAGTTGCTGTTTTTTATGTTCTTTTATTGTTGTTTTTGATTTATTGGTTTACCGGATTGGTGATTGTATCGAGATTGGTCTTTTGAATTTCGTGAAATCATTGGTAATACCAATGTAAAATAAATGTAAGTTAAACTTGTAATACATGGGAAAGTGGATTATAAATTACACAGTACTATTACATTTTATTAACAGCTGTCGCGTATTACATTACAAATAAATTGGTATTACCAATACTCAAATAAGTAATTGAGACAGCTATTTTTTGGTAACTAAGTCACGCACAGCAATGTGTAGGGGGAAGAATGAAACTCAACAAAATCAGCTCAATATTTAACGGCAAGAAATTTATGAACACCAATGTCGCCATTTTTGGTACGGCATTAACAGCGATGTTCATGATGCCAGTACATGCAGAAGAAGCACAAGCCGCTGCAGATACAGAAGAAATGGAAATCATTGAAGTAACGGGTATGGCCGGCAGTATGAAAGCCGCTACGCGTTTAAAACGCACCGATGGTCGAATTGTCGATGCCATCGTTGCTGAAGACATTGGTAAACTACCTGATAACAACATTGCCGAAGCATTGCAGCGTATTACTGGTGTATCAATTACAACTGACTTCGGTGTTGGTGATGGTGTATCCATTCGTGGTCTACCGCAAAACCGAGTTGAATTAAATGGTCGTTCTACCATTGGTGATTCTCGCGATGGTATTAGCTTACAAGATTTCCCGTCAAGCTTTCTTAAAACGGTTGAGGTAGTTAAATCGCCGACAGCCGATATGATTGAAGGTGCGCTTGGTGGTACAGTAAGTATGCGTACTGTTCGTCCTCTTGAGCTGGATGGTTTTACCAGTGCGGTATCAATAGATGGTGAGTATTCGGATAAAACCGAAAACTGGGCACCGGTTATTAATACCACAATGGGTCAAAATTGGGATTTAGGGGATAACGGTTCATTTGGTGCTATTGCCATGATTGCCTATCAGGATCGTGAAATTCGCCAAGATCAGTTTATGAGTCGTGTGCTACCACAAGACATTGATGTAAACGGTATGACAGCGAATACCAATAGTGGTAACTTTATTGTTCGTGACCAACATACGGTTGAGCAATACGTAGAAGACCGTGAACGTACGGCAATGAGTTTACAATTACAATGGGCTCCTGCATCTGGCGACGGCATGGTTTATTTAGACCTGAGCGCGACTAAACGTGAAGGTGAGCAGCATGGTAACTCAATTCTTGGTGTGGTTGGTTCATTAGAAACTAATGCCAATACAACACAAGATAGCAATGGCCAATTAGATAACTACACCTTAGTTAATGATTTTGCTATCCCAAAAACATACAGTGATTTTCGTGAAACCGACTCTGAGTCACACGCCTTAGGTGGTGAGTACTACCTAACCGATAAAATCAAACTCTCTGGTGAAATTTCTTATGCGTCGTCAGACAGTGATCGTCCAGATTCAGAATTTACCTTACGCCCAATTGAAAAAGCGCCATGGTTAGTCGATGAGTCTCTAGTAACGCACGTGTACGATGGTCAATTCAGCCAAGATGGTGATGAACTTCCGAGTATTATTCACTCTGACCCAAATGCTTACATTGCGGCAGAAAACTTAGCCTTACGTACGTTTAAAAGTGAGTTAAAAAATACCGATAACGAAGAAACTGCGGTTCGCTTTGATGTTGAATTTGATGAGCCATTAGATATTGATTGGCTTTCAAAAGTAAAAACTGGTGTACGTGCAACCAAACGTGACTACGAGTACGAAGAGTACAAAGAAGAAATCAAAGATATCTACAAAAATGCATCTTTTGCAGATGGCTCAAGTGGTGCGTTGTGGATTGATGATTACAATGCGGCGTTTGCAGATAGCTTCACCACCTTAAGCCACAGCAATTCATTTGACCAATCGGGTAAAACTGGTCAAAACGATCTATTAAGATTTGCGAGCTTTAACGGTTTATCTAACCCTGGGCGTGCCTATGGTGAGTTACAGCAATTATTAGCGGGAACGAACCTAGCAACAACGGGTAGCCTTCGTGATAACCAAGACTTCAATGAAGGTGCTTACCGTGATATTAGCGAAGACACCATTGCCGTTTACTTATCTGCTTATTTAGATTTTGGTGATTTAACTGCGATCGTTGGTGGTCGTTACATTGAAACCGATCTTGAGTCTGCTGTTATGCGTGATGGCGAAAAAGTAAATGGTGAAAATGATTATTCTGACTTTTTACCAAGCTTGAACGTTTCGTATGCATTAAACCAAGACACGATATTGCGCTTTGCCGCAGCAAAAGTAATGCGTCGTGCTGACTTTAGTGAATTAAGTCCGGCATTTGATGTAAACAATGATTTAACCAAAGCAACTCAGGGTTCGATAGATTTAGACCCATACCGTGCAACTCAGTATGACTTATCACTAGAGCATTACTTTGGAACCGGTAACATGGTGTCTTTTGCCGTATTCTATAAAGACGTTGAATCATTCTTAACAAACTCTTCAACGTGTGTTGCCGACCCAACAACGTCGGGGCAAAACGTGACCGAGTGGTACAGTGTTTGTCAATTAGAAAGCGCAGGTAGCGATAACTCGCAAATGGTTTATGCTAGCACAAATACTTATTCAGATGCAGAAGGCTTCGCACTTGTTGATGGTTTACGCGCTAATGGTCTAACAGGTATTGATACCCAAAAAGATACCAATGGTGAAGAAGGTGAAGTAAAAGGTTTCGAAGTTGGTTACCAACAATTCTTTGATTTCTTACCAGGTGCCTGGTCTGGTTTAGGGGTTAACTTAAACTACACTTACGCCGATAGTGAGCAGCCAAATGGTAATCCACTTTTAGATATTTCTGAGAATACTTATAACATTCAAGCATTCTGGGAATATGAAGGGTTTGCGCTTCGTGCAGCATACAACTACCGTGATGAGTACCTAGACACAGAGAATGAAAAACGTGTTATTGGTATTAACTCGGACGGTTCTATTGGTGATGAAGACTCAATTTACGGTAACAACTACCGTGATGATCGTGGTCAATTAGACTTGTCGGCAAGTTGGGATATTAACGAAAGCGTTACCGTTATTGCTAATGGTACCAACGTGTTGGGTGAGCCTTCAGTGTTCTTATCTGAGTTAGGTAGCCCGTGGAAAATGACCGAAGCAGACAGCCGTTACTCTTTAGGTATTCGAGCTAAGTTCTAATAACGCTAAAGACTTAAATGCAAAAAATAAAAATGCTCAAGGCCAATTTGTATAAATGGTCCCTTGAGCATTTTTTTATGCACTCATAAACGTTAAGAGCTTAACTTGTATAATGTCGCTTTGTCGCCGGCAAGTTTTGGCGCCCGTTACATTGGTGCTCTCTACGTTGGCGCCCGTTACATTGGCGCCGGGGGTTGCCAATTTCCTCCTAGGGCCTTATACAGAGCAACCACTAAAACATTATGTTGGTTTTGCGCTTGCAGGACCGCTAAGTCGGACTGGTGCAGAGCCGATTTGGCTTGTAAATACTGCAGCTGACTAATTAACCCCGCATGCTGTAAGGATTGTGATTTGCTATTGGCTTTAGCGACTTCCTGTTGCGATTTATGTTGTGCATCAAGATGTTGCTGACTATTGGCATAAGCAATCAGTAATGTGTCTACTTCGCCAAAAGCACTAATTAGGGTTTGCTGATAGTTATTTGCCGCTATTTCTACCTGTGCATTTGCCACTTGCTCAAGAGCATCGCGTAAGCCACCATCAAATAAGGCATAGTTAACGCCAACACCTGCTTGCCATGCACCACTGCCATGGTGAAATAAGTCTGAAAAATCAGACGCTATCACGCCAGGACTCCCCGTTAAGTAAAAACTTGGGTATTGATTAGCAATCGCCACACCCAGCTCTGCATTAGCGACCTTCATTTCCCGTTCAGCCAAACGAATATCTGGACGACGCGTTAATAAGTCCGCTGCTAGTCCGACCGGAATGGCATGTTCTAGATTAAGCAGTTTCGGGCTTTTGTCGGACAAACGTGTATCGAGATCAGGTTTGCCCAACAAAATGCTTAAGCGCCTATGATGCGCGGTAATTGCGGTGTTTACCTGTGGCAGAATGCTGTCTATTTCTGCAAGTTTACTGTTTATTTCGTTAAGGTTTATGCCCGTAGCCAAGCCACTTTTATGCAAGCTTGCCACCATATTTTGCATCGCCTGTAAGTCTTCTTGCTGGGCGATTATCACGTGTTGTTGATTGATCAGCCCCTGATGCTGTAAGTAATTCTCAACAAGGGCAGAAATGACCATCAGCTGCGTTGCATCTCGCAAAATTTCAACCTGTTCGGCTCTGGCTTTAGATGCTTCTATTAAATTTTCTGTGCGCCCAAAAATATCGGGTTCCCAACCAATAGCTAGTCCGGTATAAGCGGCATCCAAGTGCCTTGATACACCAGGCATACCTAAGGATTGACCAAGACCATTAAGGGCGTGCACCGGCTCGCCTAACGGACCGGTTTTTGACAGCATACCGGCAGTATATCCCACCCCTAATTGGATTTGCGGCAAGCTGGTGGCGCTGACGGCTTGTTGATAACTTCTTGCCAATTTTACCCGCTGCTGGGCACTGCGTAGCAGTAAGTTTTGTGCGATTGCTTCATCCACTAACTGATTCAGTATGGGATCGTTAAATTGTTGCCACCACAACGGTTCACTCTGGTCGGTAAACAAGGCTTTTTTATGCCATTGCCCGTTTGGGTGTTGCTCGCTTTGCCAATTGCTGTCTAGCCATTGTGGTTTATCGGGCTGTTGATAATCAGGAGCCAGACTACACCCGGATAACGCCAGGGTTAAAAATGTTGCAATAGTGGTTTTGGAGTTGAACATATCTATCCCTCGTTTATTTAGACGCAAGCTGGTTATCATTTTGAACGGGTACTTTGTAAAGCACCGCGTAAAATACCGGCATGATCAGTAAAGTTAAAAAAGTGGCGACCGTTAATCCACCAATGATGGTGGCCGCCATTGGGCCAAAGAGAGGATCCCACCAAAGGGGAACCATACCCAAAACCGTTGTTAATGCCGCCATGGAAATGGCCATGGTACGATTAACTGCGGACGAGACAAGCGCATCAAACGGTTCTTTTCCTCGTTTGATTTCTAAATTTATTTGATCCATTAACACAATGCCGTTTTTAATGATCATGCCCGATAAAGAGATCACCCCAACTAAGGTCATAAAACCCCATGGGAAACCGGCAATGACTAAAATAGGGACAACGCCGATAAAGGCTAACGGGATGGTCATAATGATCACCAGTGGTTGCTTAAAGCCATTAAACATCAGCACCATTA
Organism: uncultured Thalassotalea sp.; assembly: GCA_947502355.1. Taxonomy (GTDB): domain Bacteria; phylum Pseudomonadota; class Gammaproteobacteria; order Enterobacterales; family Alteromonadaceae; genus Thalassotalea_A. The sequence continues at coordinate 72,326 of CANMZP010000006.1, forward strand.
ATAGCAGCATCATTATGTTGGCTTTGGGGAGTTGTTCAAAGATGTCTGTAATGGATCGATATTCATCATAATATTCTCCACCCCATTGCAGGCTGTAACCGTCTGGCAACGTGATTGCTTCGATGTCTTTGGCTATTTCAGCACGACCTTGAGAAGCAAAGATGCCTTCAACATCCGCTTGTACGGTCATGGTGCGAATTCGATTGCGGCGGTGGATCATCCCTTCTTCAAACGCGAGCTCAAAACCATCGGTAACTTGCGACAATGGCACCGAAGGTCCGCCAAGGGTTGGCGTAACTGGAATGGAAGAAAGCATATCCATATTACTGCGCTGTGCTTTTGGCAATTTAAACAGTAATGGCAAAGCATCCTGATCTTGATAGACCACGGTAAGTAATTGCCCGTCGGCAGCTTTTGCCAACGCCTGATTTACATCAAATCGGCTGATCCCAGCCAGGCGTGCTTTGTCTTGATTGAATATTGGGGTTAAGACTTTGCTTTGCTGGCGCCAATCATCTCGAATGTACGTTAGGTTTGGATGATCTGTCATGATCCGTTTTGCCTTGGCAACTAAAGTACGCAGCACCTGAGGATCAGGGCCTGAAAAGCGGGCTTCAATATTAAACTTATCTACCGTAGCCAGTTTTAATGGGCGAAAGCGCGGTTCAGCCTGAGCAAAGGTGGCTTTTAAAAAGGCATCACCGCGGCGTCGCAAGGCCGGGATTTGCTCAAAATGCTGCACATTGATGATGATTTGCCCATAAGCACTGTCATTAGGTTCTGGTTCGTAAGTCACACTAAAGCGTGGGGCTCCTGCGCCAATAAAGCTGGCAATGCTGGTGACTTCAGGTTGCTCTAGTAACCATTGCTCGATGATTTCCATGTCTTGTGCCGTGTTATCTATGTCGCCACCTTGAGGTAACCAGTAGTCGATAAAGGTGATTGGCCGGTCGGAGGTCGGCATAAAGTTTACCGTTAACCACAAGGTTAAAACCCCAGTAACGGCAATACCACTAATCACTGCCACTATGGCTTTCTTACGATTGTTTAACACATAAATAATTGTTTGCTGTGCCTTTGCCTGCCATTTAGGTTGTTCAACCTCTTCATCTGTTGGTTTCAGCCAAAGGTAACAGGTAAGTGGCGTGATGGTTATCGCCACAACCCAACTTAGCATTAAAGATGAGGCCATAATTAAGACTAAGTCCATTGCAAATTCGGCTGCCGCCGTTTTGCTGAACAACACCGGCATGGTGGCACAAATGGCGATTAGCGTGGCGGCAAGTAAAGGCATTGCCGTTTCGCTTACCGATTCGGTCGCAGCACGTTTTTTGTCGATACCCGCTTTCAGTTTGCTGATGTAAAGGTCGGTAATAACGATGGCGTTATCAACCAACATGCCCAGTGCTAGGATAAACGTACCCACGGAAATACGATGCAAATCGATGCCGTCAACCAGCATATATACAAGGGTGAGCAATAGGGTTGTTAATAAACTGACACCCACAATAGCAGCAGGTCGTATGCCCATAAACAAGGTTAGAACCACCACAACAATAACGATCGCACTTAACAAGTTGCCAATAAAGTTATCAACGGCTTTTTGTACTTCATCGGGTTGGAAAACAATGGTCTCAATGTTTACGCCAAGCGGTAACTTTTGCTCGAAGTCGGCTAAGGTGTCTTTTAATACTTGTCCAAGGCTAACAACATTTACCCCATCTCTAGGGTTTACGGCTACGGTGATGGCACGCTTACCGTTAAAGCGGCTAATTAGGCTTGGTGTCTCATTGACGTCTTCGTAAACGTGAGCGACATCTTTAAGACGAAAACGGCTTTGTTCTATGTTGGCAAACTTTGATGTGTCACCAATTCCGGCATTGATGACTAGGTTGCTGACGTCTTCGGCGGAGTTGAGCTGCTCACTTTGGCGTAATCTTATGCGTTCAGAACCTACCGTCATATATCCTGGTGACATGGATAAGTTCTGGCTTACCAACAGGTTATACAGTTGGGCCGGACTTAAGTTAAATTGTGCTAATTTTTGACTGTCAATTTCAATAACAATTTGTGGCTCGTACAAACCATGTAGTACCACTTTGTTTATGCCTTGCACGGCGTTTAATTCGCGCTGTAGCATTCGGGCATAATGATTTAACTCGCGTGGGGCGATGCCATCACCTGACATGGCAAATAACATGCCGTAAACTTCAGAAAACTCATCAATAACAATGCTTATTTGTGCTTCCATCGGAAGCTCCAGTTTGACATCGTTTACTTTTCTACGTAACAGGTCCCATTCTTGAGGTAGCTCGTCACCGGTAAGGGTTTCTTGCAGTTCGATGATAACTACGGACTGGCCCGGACGAGAAATCGATCGTAATTTCCACAGCTTCCCCATTTCCTGAAATTTTCTTTCCAGTACGTCGGTGACCCTAAGCTCGACTTCTTCGGCACTGGCGCCGGGGTATAAGGTCACGACCGCGGCGTTTTTAACGGTAAAAGCAGGGTCTTCAAGTTTGCCCAATGCGTGATAAGCATAGAGCCCCAATAAGCAGAGTAGGGTTGTGGTAAACGACACGAAAAACCGCTTGTTTATGGTCCATAAAGCAGGATTAAAAGCATTCATCATTACAATACCACCTTGTCATTTTGAACCAATATTTCACCGATATTATCGCCATCATTAATAAACTGACTGCCGACGGTTATTACCATATCTCCGGGTTTAACATTGCCAGTAATACTCACTTTACCTTTACGATAGCCATGTACTTTAACCGGTACCAATAACGCTTTAGGTGGGGTTGCAATCATCACATATTGACCCATGCTGTCACCTTTTACCGCGCTGCTGGCAACCAACATTTGATTGTTTGTTTGGGTTGGTAAATTTAATAAGATCCTGACCGATTGACCGGCAACTCCATGCTCGGGCTGTTGAGCCAGCTCGGCAACGACCTGGTAGGTTTGCGACAACATATTTGGGCTGTGGCTGATTTCAACGATGGTAGCTTCTATGTGGTTTGTTTGACCAAATTCAACAGAGGTTATCATGCCTATGTTAAGCTGTTTAACCAATGATTCCGACGCATCAAACGTGACTTGATAACCTTGTAACCCATGCAATTTGATTACCCCCATAGAAGGTAGAATGGATTCAAACGGTTCCACTTTTATTTGCGCAACTAGGGCATCATATGGGGCTTTTAATTGACTGTATCTAAGGGCGTCTTGCATGATGGTGAGACGTTTCTCTACCACTTCAACGCTAGCGGAAGCTCGTTCAACCCCCGTTTTCGCTCGATCGATATCGACACGGGCAATGGCATCATCTTGGGCGGCTTGTAACAGGCGGTTTTGTTCACTTATTGCTTGTGTTAATTGTGCTTTCGCATCAATTAATCGTGCTTCATATTCTTCGACCTGAACCTGAAAGTCATGTGGGTCGAGCGACATCAAAGACTGACCCTTACTCACACTTTGGCCTTCACGAACATTGATGCTAGCTATGGTACCAGGTACGCGAAAAGCCACATCGGCTTGCTTTATTGGCTCTAATCGGGCGGGTAAAGATTCGATAGACGTGTTTGTTTGACGTTCGACATATTGCACTTTAACAGGACGTGGTGTTTTATCGGCGGTAATTTTTGCGGATTGTCCACATGCCGATAATAGAGGAAAAATAAGAAAGGTAAATGCTATTCGATTAGCAAAAGTTGTAAACATCTGTGTTGCCTGATAATGATATTAAGGGATAGGATCATCATGCAAAAACAGAATGTGAAAATAAACAGGGTAAAATCAAAAACACTTTTACCAAAAGTGTAATAATACGTGGCTTTGTGTTGCTGTTTGTAATTATTTGAGGACGGTATCCCGAGTTTTTTCAATCAAAAAGTCCACAAAGTTGGTTAGCAAGCGGCTTTGTAATTGCGATTTTAAGTACACAAACCAGATGTCCTCTTGACGGTTATCCTGCTGAGAAAACAGCGGTACCATGCGCTTATGGTCGGTGGTGTTTAAAATTTCCAGCATAGGAATATAGCCTATCCCGTAACCCGATGCGACTAACTCGATTAACTGTGACGTTTGGCTAAGAATGAAATTTCCCTTCACATTAACCATTTGTCCATTAACTTGCCACTGATTATCTAAGTTGCCATTGGGCATACGAAACACTAAGCAGTTATGGTTGACCAAATCTTGTGGGGACTTCGGACGACCATATTTTTCAAGATAGGTCGGGCTTGCAACAACGTTACGGTAAATGGTGCCAATGCGTCGACAAATGAGTGTAGAGTCCGTCTGTTTGCCTATGCGAACAGCAATATCAATGCCATGTTCGATTAAATCCAAATCCCGGCTAGATGAAATGATTTCAAATTTTACTTTCGGATTTTGGTTTTGGTACTCAACTAATAAAGGTATTAACAAATTATTATCTGGCAATACCTGAATCCGGATCAGCCCCTGGATTTGGGTTTGTGAGCCCTGCAGGTCTTGTACGGCATTATCAAGTTCATTACTGAGCAAGCGAGTTTTCTGGTAGAACGCTTTGCCGGCGGTGGTGATCCGTAACTGACGAGTGGTACGTTGAATTAATATTGCGCCAAGATCTTTCTCAAGGGCCTTTATGCGTCTGCTCACATTGGCCACCGGGATCATTGCCTGATCGGCGGCTAAGGTAAAGCTTTGCGTTTCAACGACTAAATGAAATAATTGTAGATCTTCAAGTTTCAATGGAACAACTCTAATAAAGTGAGGGTTTTGACCATACACCTATCTTTTTAAAGAGTCATCTAATTTTAAAGAAACAGGGGCTCGAATGAGCCCCTGTTTGATTTAGGTTGCTTTAGCAAAGTTTACGAGCTTGGCATCAACTCAAGTAGTGAATGAACCGTAGCTTCGACACCTGCCGTTACCGCGGGCTTTGGCGTGATTTTAAATAGAGGGCTATGATGGCTTGGTACTTGCGGACCACCATTTTTAGCGTTTTCAAAGTCTATTGCAGGGGTGCCGCCCACTGAAAAGTACACACTTGGAATGTAAGGTTTCATGGTAAAGAAGCCAAAATCTTCAGCGCCCATGCCTAATGTTGCCGGAGGAATAAGTGCTTCCTCACCCATTTGATTTACGACCACACCTTTTAGACGTTGGGCCAATTTTTTATCATTGAAAGTCGGTGGAAATGAAAACTCACTCACCTTAACTTCGGGTAATAAATCATCTGGGACACCTGCGGTTTTTGCCGTGCCTATGGCAACTCGCTCGATGGCATCAAGCAATTGCTTACGTACTCTAGGGTTTAAGCTGCGTACGGTAAGTTGTAAATGGGCTTTGTCAGAAATGATGTTGTGTTTGGTGCCTGAATGAAACGCACCAACCGTAATAACACCAGAGTCTCTTGGGGCTAATTCACGACTGATAATGGTTTGCAAATTACTGACGATTTGCGTGCCTATCATAATAGGGTCTTTCCCTTGGTGCGGTGATGCACCATGAGCACCTATGCCATGCACAATAATATCAACGGTATCGGCACCTGCATAAGGCGAGCCTTCATCAATGGTGATCTTTCCTGCCACAGCATTGGCATTAACGTGGAATGCCAATGCGTAATCTGGCTGACCAAAGGTATTCCAAATACCGTCATCCATCATGGCTTGTGCGCCAGGACCTCGTTCTTCGGCAGGTTGGCCGATTAACATGAGCGTACCAGACCATTGATCTTTTATGTTTGCCATGTAGCGTGCGGTACCAACTAAACTGGTAATGTGGACATCGTGACCACAAGCGTGCATAACACCAACTTCATTACCATCCCAGTCGGTCATGACCGCTTTGGATGCATTGTCTAAACCAGAGAGTTCTTTAACCGGTAAGCCATCCATATCGGCACGTACCATGACCATAGGGCCTTCGCCATTTTTTAGGATCGCGACAACACCGGTACCGCCAACACCTTGTGTAACTTCAAAGCCTGCGCCAGACAACTCTTTTGCTAATCGTTTTGCCGTTTTATGCTCCATAAGCGATAGCTCTGGGTTGCGATGGAAGTGATCCCAAAGTGCACCTAAATGTTGTTGGTAGTCCTTTTCTATAACCGAGCTTATCGGCTCGGCATGGACAAAACTTGTGGATAAAGCGATGGAACTAGCCAGGAGTGTGGCCATTATTTTCTTCATGATATCTCCCTGAATTATTATATTTTTTTACACCAATGAACTAACTTTATACTGCGAGTATGTAAAAGTCTTTAAAGAATTTTTAAAAATTGGCTATCCAATTGGTTTCTATAGTACAAGCTTGATCATTGATGTTACAATCAGGCAATTTTGATAACTTGACCCTTTAGGTTAACGACAGTATGAAAACTTTGTTTTATTTTTTACTTTCCTTACCAATCAAATTATTGGTGCGTTGTAAAATTATCCCAGACAAATCCATTGATGAGCTGGCATCGGGCGATACCAAATCGATTTTTTACGTAACCAGCTATCAGTCAGCAAGTGATTTACTGGCGCTGCAAATTGCCTGTAAACAACTGAATTTGCCAGACCCGTTAGAAGAGGTCATGCTGGACGGTAAGCCTTACCGCCGTTGTTTGTGTTTATCAAAGCCCGATTCGGTTTTTCCTTGGGGTAGACGCAGCAAAACCAATGCCATGGCACATGGTCTGGCATTATTGAAGCATTTTGCTGCAAACCCGCAAGAGAACTCCAAACTGATCCCGGTTAACCTCCTATGGGGACGCTCGCCTGCTAAGCAAACTAAAGCCAATGTCGGCATGGTTTTGGCAGATGAAACCTCACCTAATTTTTTACGCAAATTCTGGATTGTCTTGTTTTTAGGGCGAGATACCTTGGTGCGTTTCAGTGAAGGCTTTGATTTTGCTGAAGTGGTTAGAACTCAGGGCAGCGATAAAGTCGCCGCGAAAAAATTAATTCGTATGGCACGTTTTCATTTTTACCGCCAAAAAATTGCCGCTACCGGTCCACGATTAATGGATCGTGAGCAAATTTATACGGCGCTATTTGCGTCACCTGCATTAAAACGCCTAGTCAAAGATGAAGCCAAAGCAAAAGGCCTAAGCGAAGCTCAGGTGAAAGCCAAAGCATTGGCAATGATGAAAGAGATCGTTGCAGACTATCGTGATGTGACGCTTCGTCTTGGAGAGCGGATTTTAACCTGGTTATGGAATCGTTTATACGATGAAATCGAGGTTAAAAATGCCGATAGATTACGCACGCTTTCACAAGAAGGGCATGAAATTGTTTATGTGCCTTGTCATCGCTCGCATATGGATTACTTGTTACTTACTTATATAATCTACCATCAAGGTTTGGTTACCCCAAGAATTGCCGCGGGTATTAACTTGAACTTCTGGCCAGCGGGGCCAATTTTCCGTAAAGCTGGCGCCTTCTTTATCCGTCGCAGCTTCCGTGGTAATCGCCTGTATTCGACCATTTTCCGTGAATACTTAGGCTTGTTATTCGAACGTGGATATTCTGTGAAATACTACACCGAAGGTGGCCGAAGCCGCACGGGGCGTTTATTAGCACCGAAAACCGGCATGTTGGCCATGACCGTTCAAAGCATGCTTAAGGGGATTGATAGACCATTAACGTTGGTCCCTGTTTACATTGGCTATGAGCATGTAATGGAAGTGGCCACCTACCATAAAGAGTTAAAAGGTAGCTCAAAGCAGAAAGAGTCGGCCTTTGGCATTATTAAAGCGATTCGTAAGTTACGTAACTATGGTAAAGGCTTTATTAACTTTGGTGAGCCGATCAATATTAATGAATTTTTAAACCAAGAAGAGCCCAACTGGAAAGACGCCATCGACCCGATCGATCCACAAAAACCTCAGTGGTTAAACCCGGTTGTCAATAAAATGGCTAACCAGGTCATGCTAGAAATTAACAAAGCGGTTGCATTAAATTCGGTAACGCTAACGGCATTGATTTTATTGACGGTAGAAAACCATGCCTTAACGCGTAAAGAGTTAGAGCAACATTTGGATTTCTTCCTAGAACTGCAACGCAAAGCCCCATTTAGTAAAGATATCATTATTCCAGAAGAGAATGGTGCCGAATTAGTTGATGCGGTTATTCGTTTAAATAAGGTTGATGTAACCAGTGATGGCTTAGGTGAGATCATTTCTTTAGATGAAAGTGCAGCTTTGGAAATGGGCTATTATCGCAATAATATTTTGCATTCATATATGATGGCTTCGCTTGTTTGTCGTTTGTTGATCACCTATGAAAAGCTAACGACTGAAGAGATTTGTGTAAAGGCCGAAACACTAGCACAGCTGATTAAAGAAGAGCTTTTCTTATCCCTTAAATCGTCAGAGTTAGAAAGCCGAGTGGTTGATATCTTAACGGTACTTGTCGATAAAGGTATGGTTAAGCAAAGCAAAGCGGGTTATTGGAGTCTTGATGCTGAGCACAAGGATGCTCACTTACTCAATATTATCTCTGGTTGTATTAGTGAAACCGTGCAGCGTTATGCCATTGTACTGAAACTGATTCGTGATAAAGCGCCAATCAGTCGAAGTGATTTGGAAACGGATGCAACAACATTAGCTCAACGTATGTCAACATTACACAATATTCATGCACCTGAATTTGTTGATAAAAAATCACAAGCGGCGATTGTTAATGCTTTACGTGAACACGCATACATTGAAACGAATGATAGTGGTGGCTTTGTTGCGAGTGAGTCGATTGCTCAGCTTGAGGAAATTGTTGACCACTTAATTGATAGTGATGTTCAACAAAGCATAATGAGTTCGTAAGGCTTCAAGTTTTAAGCGACCAGTTGCAAGCAAACGCTAAAACGAGAGTAAAAGTATAGAGCATAATTGTCTGGCTTAAATTAAGTTAGGTGGTTATGCTTTTTTATTACGGTAAAATACATACTAATAACAAGATATTTAAGGGCTTTTTATAATGCTTAGCGTTTTTCTGATGTTTATTTTTTGCAGCTTTTCGGTACAAGCTATTACCTTCCCAGACTTACCCGAAGGTGTAAGTAATAATGCCGTCGCTCAGGTTAATACCTCGCAAGGGGATTACTTAATTAGCTTTATGGGCCTAGGTCAAAATAAAGATCATAAAGCCGTACACAACAAAGTGTGGGCATTAAAAATTGGTGATCAGCATTGGCAACAGAAAAGCCCGGTGCCAAGTAGCCTGACTTTAAAGGGGCGATTAGCGTCCATTGCCGCAACGGTAAATGAGCACGTTTATTTATTTGGAGGCTATACCGTTGCTGAAGATCATCAAGAGATTTCCAGTCCCGATGTGTTTCGCTACGATGTTAGCCAAGATACATATCAAAAGCTTACCCCCATGCCGGTGCCTGTCGATGACAGTGTCGCGTTAGTCTATCAAAACCGTTATATCTACTTGGTCAGTGGTTGGCATAATGCGGGTAATGTTAATCTGGTGCAAATTTATGATACAGCAACAGATAGCTGGCAACAGGGATCCCCATTTTTAGGCCAACCAGTGTTTGGCCACAGTGGTGCCATCACAGGTAATAATATGATTATTTGTGATGGGGTAATTGTTGTACCGCAACGGCTTAAACGTCGAAAATATGATGACATTGCTCAGTGCTATATCGGAAAAATTAATGCCCAACAAGTAGATAAAGTTGATTGGCAATTGATTGATCACCCAACGGGTGTCGCTAAATACCGCATGGCGGCAGCAGCATTAAAGGGCTCGGTGTTTTTTGTTGGTGGCTCAGATAACCCATATAACTATAATGGCATTGGTTATAATACAGTGCCATCAAATCCCTCGAATGAAGTGTGGCAATATAATATTGCCGAACATCGCTGGCTCAAACTCTCCCAAAAGCAGGATCGTAAGCTTTATCCTGCAACAATGGACCATCGTGGTCTGATTATTTATAAAAACCAATTGCTCACCATTGGTGGTATGGAGCAAGGCCAGCGAGTTTCAAATAAGGTCTCTTCGCGACAACTGCTTTGATTACATTTGTAACCAGTGGTAAATGAAATGTAAGCAAGTGTTTGATCTGGATCAGCACGCATCCCGCCATGTTTGGTTATTGTTTAAGCACACCAAACATGGGAGATTGCAATGGACAATTTACAAGCATTACTTACAGACCCTGTCGTACTTATTTCTGCTGGTGGTTTAATTACCGTAATAGCGATATGCGCATTTTATGTGTATTTCTTTATGCGAAAAATTAATAATAACGAATAACGCACAGAATAATTTTACAAAAAGTATGCTCGCTATTTGGCAGGTGATGAAAGCATTACCTGCGTTTTGGTGCGCCATTTTTAAACATAATCTGCTTGCATTTGACGCTAGCAATAGTAAGCTTACAAATAAGTACTAAATGCGAAGTTTTCGTTATAATTTTGCTATAAAAACAATAAGATTTAAAAATGGAAAATTTTAAATGCTTCATCATCAGTGTCTTTATCCTGCTGATCAGTTTTAACACTCATGCTGCGCTCGTTAATCAGAAAATTCTGACGAACCAAACATTCCCGTTTAAAGGGACTGAGCTGCAAGCCATTTCGGGTGTTTTTTATTTCGAATTCGATCCCCTGCTGCAAGTTAATCAAACGATTGTTGATATAGAGCATGCCGCGACAAACGCACAAGGTATGGTTGAAGCACAGGCCAGCTTTTTTATTATCCAGCCTAAAGATGCCAGTAAACGTAAAGCCGCGCTGGTTGAAATAAGTAATCGTGGCTCTAAAGCCTCTTTGAACTATTTTAATTTAGCAAAACGTACTGCGGTGCCAAATACCGCCGCTGCACTGGGAGATGGCTTAATTCAAGATTTAGGCTTGTCACTTATGTGGATAGGGTGGCAAGGTGATGTACCAATCAAAAGTGATCTGCTATATGCTGATTTGCCAAGAGCACAAGGCGTAACCGGCAAAGTTCGTAGCGACTGGACTATTGAACAAACCAAATCTATGTTATCGATTGCTCATCGTGACAGTATAGCCACCATTTACCCATTAGATAAAAGTCAAAAACAACAAGCGTATCTCACCCATCGCATGGGACGAGAAGGGCTGAAAGATATCGTGCCAGCTTCTCAATGGCAGTTTAGCCCGGATGGAAGTCGCATTGTTGGTAATTTTACGCCGGGAATATACGAGTTAGTGTATCCGGCAAAAGACCCAATGGTTATTGGATTGGGCCTTGCCATTGTTCGTGATACGGCAGAATATGTGAAAACCAAAGGCAGCTCTTATTATGCACCTAAGACCTTAGCGTTTGGGGTGTCGCAAACCGGGCGATTCTTACGTCACTTTTTACACCAAGGGTTTAATGAAACCGAACTGGGTTTTAAAGCCTTCGATGGCATGTTTATCCACACCGCAGGTGCGGGTAGAGGCAGTTTTAATCACCGCTTTGCGCAACCCTCTAGAGATGGACATCGAATGAGTGCATTTCAATATCCTACGGACTTATTTCCTTTCACCAGTGAGCGAGTACGTTCACCATACACCAATAAAAAACGAGGCTTGCTAAAGCGCTATCACCAAGACTTCTACCCCAAGACGTTTTATACCAATACCGGCTATGATTATTGGGGCAGAGCGGCAAGTTTAATTCATACCAACGAAATCCATGACATCAAACCTTTGCCGCATGAGCGAATTTATCATTTTGCTTCTACTCAGCACTATGTGCACAGTACGGCAAATATGAAGCTTATTGATAAAGAGCATAATATTTATCAAGGCAACCCGCTGAATTTTAAGTTGCATTTACGCGCCCTATTATCACATTTAACCGATTGGGTAATAACGTATAAAAAACCACCGGGCAGCAGTTACCCAAGCTTTGCTAAACAGACCCTAATTAATTTTTCGCATTACCAACCACCCAAATGGCTTGGTATAGAAAAGCCTTATAAGCCGCATACGGTATATGAGATGGATTTAGGTGAGAAGTGGGCACAAGGGATCATCGAAGTTCAGCCACCAATCATTCTTGCAGAAACAACCCCAGCGGTGCCAAACATCGATACCAATGGCAATGAAGTTGGTGGAATTATTCACCCCTTATTAAAAGCGCCAATAGCAACGTTTTTACCTTGGGTTTTACGCAGTAACACCTTCGCCAATAATGAAATGGCTGATTTTACCGGGGCCGTTAAAAAATGGCCTACACAACGGATTAAGGCTCGTTATTCAAGTAAAAAATCTTACTTGAAACACCTAGAGAAGATGTCTCGAAAGAGTTTGTCCCAAGGTTGGCTATTGGCACGTGATTTAAACCGTGTTCAACTCCAAGGTAATTGGCTTTGGGATTGGAGCATGAATCAACCTAAGCCATTATATACGGCTAACTAAGGATGAAATCACTTCTTTGTAAACCGTAAATAGAAAAAACAGGGTGACTTGCAGTTATATGCAACGACTCCTGCTTTTGAAAGCTAAGAAGCTAAGAAGCTAAGAAGCTAAGAAGCTAAGAAAGCTACGGTTTATATGTTTGGGTATGCCAAAAAAGTGCTGTTACCAATAGCATTAAACCTTGCTGAAAATGCAAAGTTAATGCCTTTGGTCTTTAGTCGCTTTAAATGATTTTTTGGTAAACTTCACTCGCTTGTCTAAATTCGCCCATATCGTTTAATAATCGGGCGTAGCGTTTTAAATCATATGCGTTTTGTTCAATTTTAAATAAGGCCATAAAGGCTTTTTGGGCTTTGTCATAATCTTGATTTTCAGCACATAGGTGGGCAAGGGTGCTTAACCACATGACGTTGTGTGGATCTTTGAGCAATATTCTTTGTACGGCATCAATGCTGTGCTGGCTATGCGACATTGGCAATACTTTGATGCGGTTAATAAAGCTTGGTGATGCACCTTTTTTAATAAGCGGTATTATCACCTTTTCGAGTTTGTCGGTCAGACCATGTTCATTTAAACAATGAATATAGGCCAGTACGATCCCTTCACTGCGTTTTTCTTTTCGGCTTAAGCCGTCAAAAAAGTTAACCACGGCATCGACGTTAGTCTCAACAATCAAGGTTTGAAAGTGGCCTGAAAAAGCGCGGAATTCCCAATCGTATAAATCTTGTTGGTTTACGTGTTTGTTCTTTCGTAGCTTTCTCAGTGCTTCGATGGCTGGTAAAAAGCGCTCTTCATGAATGGACACTTCAATGTCTAACGATTGTAAGCGATGATCGTGGCCAAGCAGTTTATGGTTTTCATCTAATATGGTGCGTGCTTTTAAAAACTGTTTGTCCGCTAGGTTTAGTCGTCCGGCAGCAAGTAACGTTTCAAAGCTGAAATTCTTTTGGGCTTGTTCATCGCTTTCTAGACGTTTTAAATAATTTTCAGTTTTGGCGGTGTCGTTGAGCTTATGACTGGCTTCGGCACCAATTAATAATGCCGTATTGGTCATGCCACAACGATCTGCGGAGTTTGCCATGAGTTTTTCCGCTCGCGCAAAATCGCCAATCAGATATGCCGCAATGCCTTGTTGGAAGTTTTTAATCGCTTTGTTCTTGCTACTAAACAGGACTTTTAACCAGGCAACCTGACCAAATTTAAAGCCAATTTTTAAGCCCCAAATCAGAATGCCAGTAACGACAAGAAACATAACTAGAAGAACAACTAGGCTCACCACGGTTAATTCATATGTGTAACTTCCAAGGGAAATGAGGACATAGCCCTTATCTTCAATGAGAAATGGAGCACTGGAGCCAACAAGCAATAACAACAAAAAAACAAGGACAACTTTAAACATTATAAGCTCTCCTCTTGAACAGCGTTTTCTTGCTCCGTTGGTGATAACGTCTGCTCTGTTTGTTCTGGTTTGGAAAGTGGTGCTGGGGCTTGTTTGCTCTTATCGCTTAGCATGTTTTGCAAAGCCGTTAAGGAAGCTAGGGCATTAGGATATTCGACATTTACAGGCATAACTTTTAGGTCGCTCAAGCGCTTGCTAAATTGCTTGGCACTGGCGCCGCTCATATCAAAATGGCTATTTAGCCACAACTCTAGGTCGGTGATAGACTGAGCGTAAAGCTTCGTGCTTTTTTGGCTTGCTGCCCATTGTATTTGTTGTATTTTTAATTCCAGGTTGTGGTAAAGGTTGCGTTGGAATTGTGGCTCCATTAGCGCTTCAACCTGGCCGGTACGACGGCGTACGGTAATAAACTCTTCTTTGAAGCTCTGCCACGTTTTGGCTAGATTTTCTCGCCAGTCATTTACATCATCTGACAGTTCGGTATCGACTGGTTGGTCCGTGGCTTCTGGCAATTGCAAGCTTGCTAAGGGTAGGTTGCCGACTTGCTTGGCTAGGCCCATAAAGGTAAGGATAATTTCATCCGTTTGCAGCCTTGGTAGCAGTTTAAGTTGTTCAATATCTTGATGTAATAACTGCCTAATCGATAACATGCGAGGATCGTTTACCTGACTTAGGCGATTATCCGCATCATTTAATAGCCCAATGGCGGTATCGACATTTTTCTCTAACCAAAGTACTCTGCCGGCCATACGTACTAGGTATTCCGCTTCGGTTACTTCTGAGTTATCAGGTTTTTGCGAAATGACTTCGGTCAGGGCTTGTTGGAGTTCTGCAATTTCTTGATCTTTTTTCTGCCCGAGTTCTTTGCCAAGGTCGTTTAGCTGTTGAGTAAATAGCTGTTTATTTTGTTGAATTTGGCGGGCAAGTTGTTGCTCGAGCTGTGCTAATTTTTCAAGCGAGGCCTGATTTGCGGTTGAACTTATGGATTGGTTTTGCTGTTGCTGAAAAGTATAATGACCAACAGTGCCCGCTGCGGCGGTGAGGGCAATAAGTAAGGCCAATACACCCACTTTTGATATTTTATTACCGGGTTCATTTGTCGACTGCCTTGCCGGTTTTGTTGCCGGCTTTTTCGTTGGCGATTTAGCTGATGGAGGCGTCGACGGGGCCCCTTTATTGGGTTTTTCCTGGTTAGCCTGCGTAGGCTTTTTCGAAGCCCTGGCTTTAGCGGCTATTTTCGTCGCTTGAGCCGCTGAAATGGTGTTATTTTGTGCCGCGGCATCCTTGTCAGTGGACGATGATGTTGCATTATCATCACTGCCGGATGTTGCTGAAGTTTTTTTGTTTTGCTCTTTCTCAGTCATAATTAATATCCACTGGATGCGTTATGTTCATTATTGCCTTAATTATGCTTATGTTGCTTGCTCCCTGAGCATTGTGCACATGATTAAGGCCGGCAATTTTGGCTTTATTGGCAATTCGTTCACTGGCAACCACCCAAATACATTGCTTTAGCCAATGGGCCGACTCGCTTAATGACAGGGCTTTTTCGAGTAATTCATTGCTCGTAACTACCACACAATTGACTTTTTCAGCTTGCCATTGGTGGACACTTTGCCTTGCTTTATCTATAAACCAAACCCGCTTATATACTTCATTATAGGCAACATTTGCGCCACGTAATTGAAGTTGCTGTTTTAGGGTTTCACGGCCACCATTCCCTCGGATAATAAGAATGCTTTTTTGCTTAACATCTTGCAACTCAGGCAGGACCAGCAGTCCTTCCGTTGTATGCTCATTGGGTACGGTTATTTGTTCTACGCCAGCATTTTGCAATGCATTTGCTGTAGCAGTACCTACGGCAATTCGAATCGCGATATTGTTGAGAGACTCTATGGGTACTGTTTGCAATGCAAAGTGAGCAGCAGCCTGACTTACAAAGATAATAGCATCTATCTTTGTATTAGTAAGCAGTTGTTTTAATTTAGAATGGTCGGTTCCGACTTGATAGTCGAACAAAGGGGAAATCTCAATATGATTGACAAAAGGGCTTAACTCTTTTGCCAATAATTGAGATTTTTCTAGCGGTCTTGTTAGAAGAACATTAATGTTATTGTTGTTCATAAACCTGTTTTAAAATGCTGTCTGCGCCTTTATCGAGTAGGGTTTGCGCTAGAGCTTGGCCCATTTGTTCGGCTTCGCCAACGGTGCCATTGATCTCGGCATGCAAAATGGTACTGCCATCGACCGCACCGACTAAACCGCGTAAATGAATTTGCTCACCTTCGATTGTGGCAAAACTGCCAATAGGTACCTGACAACCACCTTCTAAGGCACGGTTCATAGCTCGTTCTGCAATGACTCTGTGGCGAGTTTCAGTATGCTCTAGAGGGGCTAATAACGCTTTAATGCGTTCATCATCAGTGCGACATTCAATACCTACTGCGCCCTGGCCATTGGCTGGTAACATGGTTTCTGGTTCAATAAATTCTTGAATACGCTCTGGCATTTCTAAACGAATCAGTCCGGCTGCCGCTAAGATAATTGCGTCGTATTGACCGTCGTCTAATTTAGCAAGGCGAGTATTGACATTACCCCGTAAATCACGGATATCTAAATCTGGACGCAAGGCTTTGATTTGACATTGTCGACGTAAGCTCGACGTACCCACAATGGCACCATGTGGTAACTGGGCAAAACTATTGATGGTATTGGATACAAAGGCATCGCGTGGGTCTTCTCGTTCACAAATGACTTCAAGACCCAAGCCTTCAGGGAATTCAACTGGTACATCTTTCATTGAATGAACGGCTATATCTGCACGACCTTCAAGCATTGCCACTTCCAGCTCTTTAACGAATAAGCCTTTACCACCGACTTTTGAAAGGGGTGAGTCTAAAATAATATCGCCTTTGGTAACCATTGGAACTAATTCAACAGTAAGTTCAGGGTGGAAATGCTCAAGTCTGGCTTTAACAAATTCAGCTTGCCATAAAGCCAGTGCACTTTTTCTTGTTGCGATTTTTAATGTGTGTTGTGTCATTTTGTTCTCTAACTGATCTACTGTTCTGATAAGGTAATTTCTTCTTCAGCTTGAACGCTAACGGCTGAAGATAGGAATTGCCAAAATTCATCGCCGCTGCGTTTATCTGTCCATTGGTTATCGGCAAACGCAAAATGGTGGCCATTAAACTTAGTGGCAACCCAGATTTCGTGTAGTGGTGCTTGTTTGTTGATGATGATTTTGGTGCCATTGACAAAAGTAAGGGTTAATAAACCGGAAACACTTTCGTAATCAATATCAACACCACAGTCTTCAATTGCTTCTTCAACGGCTAAAAGTACCTCATCGGCAAGTAAATTATATTGACTATCGTTCATGAAAGACCCTTATTTTTGGAAAATTTTGTTTAATTACAATTTATTCTAAATATTTATCGGCAACAACTTGGTATTTGTTGTTGTGCATGCGATTATAAAACGAGTAATGTAACAATGCGATCAATAATATGCGTAATAAAAAACTGATTTTTATCCTCGTGTCATTGTGCTTAGGTACACTCGCTGGTTGTGGTCAAAAAGGCCCGCTTTATGAGGCTCCGCCTGCCAGTCAAAATGAAAAACCTAAAGACAGCGAAACAAATTAACCAACGGGTCATCACCATCTTAATCGATATAAACACCCGTTACAGTGAATTATTCAATAGTAAACACACAATAAACTCAACTTAAATTTTAGGGTATTGAAATACTGTGGACTTTTTTAACCGTAAAAATGCACATTTATATGCTGAAGATTGTGCAATTAGTGACTTAGCAAATGCTTATGGTACACCTTTGTATGTCTATTCTCGAGCGACCATCGAACGTCATTGGCATGCGTTTGATTCGGCCGCAAAAGGAATGGAACATTTAGTCTGTTATGCGGTTAAGGCCAGTTCCAATATAGGTATTCTAAATTTGATGGCGAGATTAGGCTCTGGGTTTGATATTGTTTCTATGGGCGAATTGGCCCGTGTAATCCAAGCCGGTGGCGATCCTAAAAAAGTGGTGTTTTCGGGTGTTGCAAAACGCGCGGAAGAAATCCGCTATGCGCTTGAACACGATATTTTGTGTTTTAATGTGGAATCCAGTGCCGAGTTAGACCGAATTAATCAGGTTGCATTAGAGATGGGAGTTAAAGCTCGAATTTCTTTGCGGGTTAATCCAGACGTTGATGCCGGCACTCACCCATATATTTCAACCGGTTTAAAAGACAATAAATTCGGCATTTCAATTCATGAAGCTTTGGCGGTTTATCAAAAAGCGCAAGCCATGTCGAACCTAGACATTAAAGGGGTTGATTGCCATATTGGTTCACAATTAACCGAAGTAAAGCCGTTTTTAGATGCCTTAGACCGTGTATTGCTGTTAGTTGATAAACTGACCGAGGTGGGCATTCACTTATCCCATTTAGATATTGGTGGCGGACTCGGTGTACCTTATAATGGCGAGCAACCACCGCACCCGAGCGAATATGCGAAAGCGGTTGCCGAAAAGTTAACGGGCTATCAATTAAAGCTTATTTTTGAACCAGGCAGAGCCATTATGGCCAATGCTGGCGTTTTGGTCACTCAAGTCGAATTCTTAAAAAGTAACGAAGAAAAGAATTTTGCCATTGTGGATGCGGCTATGAATGATTTAATTCGCCCATCGCTTTATCAAGCTTGGCAAGATATTAAACCCGTAATACTTGATCAAAATTCACCTGAAAAAGTTTATGACGTCGTAGGTCCTGTGTGTGAAACCGGTGATTTCTTAGGTAAAGACAGAGCACTTGCCATTAAGCCAGGTGATTTGTTGGTGGTATCGAGTGCGGGGGCTTACGGCTTTACAATGAGCTCAAATTATAATTCAAGACCCAGGGTTGCAGAAGTAATGGTTGATGCGGATAAACATTACCTTATACGCCAACGAGAAACGATTGAATCCCTTTGGCAGGGCGAATCATTGATACCTCAAGACTAGTTTAAAATAATAATCTGACTGAAATAGTTAGAGGAAAATACAGCAATATGTTAGTAAATTTTTCAAAAATGCACGGATTGGGTAACGATTTTCTGGTGCTGGATAACGTCACCCAAAATGTGTATTTATCAACAGAGCAAATTAAGCGCTTAGCCGACCGCAACTTTGGTGTCGGCTTTGATCAATTGCTGATTGTTGAACCCCCATATGATCCTGATTTGGACTTTCATTATCGAATTTATAATGCCGATGGCAGTGAAGTAAGCCAATGTGGTAATGGCGCACGTTGTTTTGCCAAATTCGTGCGCATGAAAGGCCTGACCAATAAAAATAAGGTTAGGGTATCTACCGCTTCCGGTAAAATGACCTTGTATATTGAGCGTGATGGTCAGGTGACGGTGACCATGCCAATCCCGAAGCTTGAACCGGCTAAAATTCCATTTACCGCGCAAAAGGTCGAGGGGACATATATTTTACGCAGTGAAAATCAAACGGTTCTTTGTGGTGTGGTGTCCATGGGCAATCCACATTGTGTGCTTACCGTAGATTCGGTAGCCGATGCCCCGGTTGAGACTTTAGGTAATGAGTTATCACATCATGAGCGCTTTCCAGAACAAGCCAATGTTGGCTTTATGGAAGTGGTCTCACCCAAATACATTAAACTTCGTGTGTATGAACGAGGTGCAGCTGAAACACTTGCCTGTGGCAGTGGCGCCTGTGGCGCTGTCGTTGTGGGGATTATACAAAATAAATTAGCCAATAATGTGACCGTGGAATTACCCGGTGGCAAACTGAAAATTTATTGGAAAGGTTCAGGTTTTCCGGTCAAAATGACAGGACCTGCAGTACATGTTTTTGATGGACAATTATTATTATGAGCAACGGCTTAGACACTAAAAACCTTGATATTAAGCTTGACGAAAGTTTTGATGAACAAGCCTTACTTAATGATGAGTTGGTATGTACTTACTTACAAAATGATAAAGGTTTTTTCACTCGTAACCCGCAATTGTTGGCAAGTTTAAAATTTTCCGATAGCAACCGTGGCACGGTGTCATTGGTTGAACGTCAGCAACAAATTCAACGTCAAAAAATTCATAGTTTAGAAGAAGAAATTACCCAGTTAATGACGGTGGCCAACTATAACGAAAAATTATTTGCCGTTTATAACGATTTATACCTGAGTTTGATCGATTGTGACGATTTACCAAGTAGCTTTGACTGCATTTTTCAAACCACCACGCAATTGTTGAATTTGGCGGATTGTAAAATTTACTTAAATCCCGACGTGGTAAGCACTGAGCTTTTACAAAGCCTTGACCATCCGATGCTTGCTGAGGAGGATTGTCAGACGATTTTGGCAAAGCGTTTAGAGCACAGTGACTTTTATTTTGGTCGGTTGCAACAAGCAGAGAAAGCGCAAATTTTTGGTGACCAGGACGTAGGCTCTGTGGTGTTAATTAAACTGCATAATCGTCAAGAATGCGTTGGTTTTATTGCCATAAATGCCATCGATCCAGAACACTTTCAACCATCTATGAACGTGTTGTTATTGAGCCAGTTTCGTGATGTGGTTGGCAAACTTTTAGTAAAACAGCTTAGTAAGTAGTCCGCTGTAAATAGGAGCTGATGTGCGCTTTTTTCGACGCTTACAGCCTTTTAAGGCAATAAGTTTTGATTTGGACGATACCTTATATGATAACCACCCGGTTATTCGTAAGGCCGAGCGTGCCCTACAGCATTATTTGCATGAAAATATCCCGCTAAGCCGAGAGCTTGGGCGGTCTTTTTGGCTTAAGCAGCGAGCCGCTTGTTTGCAGCATAGCCCTGAACTAAAGCATGACGTTACCGCACTGCGCTTAGCTGCCTTACAAAGAGGAATGGTCGCCTTAGGCTACCAAGAGCAAGACGCCGCCGAACAGGCCATAGCCGCAGTTGATTTTTTTCTTTCTCATCGTAATCAAATTACGGTAAGTACACCGGTTAAAGGTTTGCTGGCCAGTTTGGCCGAAAAATACCCCTTGGTGGCGATTTCCAATGGTAATGTCGGGCTTGATAAAACCGGTCTCGATAAATATTTTAAACACAGTTTTTTTGCCGGTGCCGGTAATTTACAAAAACCAGAACCGGATATGTTTCGACAAACATGTCAACGTTTGAGCATAGAGCCATCACAATTACTGCATATTGGTGATTGCACTCATGCTGATATTTTTGGTGCGCTTCGCGCTGGGTGTCAAACCATCTGGATTGATAACGCGAATTTCAGCATCAAGAAGAAACCCCTAAAACTCTTACCCAATGCCCAATTTGATTGCGTCGAGCAATTAGCTGCTTTCTTGTAATAAACCGTTCTATTTACCTCATTTCTGTACAACACCAATTTAAGTTATTGATTTTATATAACAAGATTATGTAAACAAAATGTTTTAAATCTATATAAAGTGTCTATATTACTTGGTTTTAACGTTTGTTTTACCTATGCTTAATAAAGTTCGTTAACTGTTTATTGGTCAGAAAAAAAATCTATTGTTAATGTTGCGCTACCTCTCTACGTCGTTTCTGCAATATATCTCTTAATCGGGTTTCAATTGGCCTACTATTATTGTCTAAGAGGAATACATGAAAGCCTATATCAGTCGCTCAATTTTATTAAGTGTGTTTGCACTATCGCCTCTCTTCGCTTTAACTGGCTGTAACCAACAGCAGGACGTTCAAGCGTCGGGTCCACCACCAAGTGTCACCGTTGTTGAAGCAAGCAAGAAGAACGTTAAGCGTTCCGCGAGTTTTACTGGGCGCGTGGAAGCTGTCGATGCCGTTGATTTAACCGCACGTGTACAGGGTTATTTGATTGAGCGATTAATCGATGAAGGTGCTGACGTCGCCGAAGGTGACTTATTATTCTCAATCGAAAAAGACAATTATATTGCCGAAGTCGATCGGGTAAAAGGTTCTTTGGAAAAGCTGCGTGGTGCCAAACGATTAGCGACGATAGAACGAGATCGTCGTGCTAAGTTGGTTAAAACAAAGTCTATTTCGCAAGAACAATTGGATATTGCCGATGCCAACCTGATTGAAGTTAATGGTGAAATCATGTCTCAAAAAGCCGCCTTGAAACGTGCTGAGCTTAATTTAAGTTATACCGAAATAAAAGCACCTATTACTGGTAAAATGGGGATTTCGAAGTTTTCAAAAGGTGATTTTGTTGGACCCGCATCCGGTCCGATGGCAACGGTTGTGAGTCAGGATCCATCTTACGTTTCATTCCCTATTTCACAACGTGATTTATTGCGCTTTGCCGAGGAAGCACAAGGTAATGATGCCGCACCTGAGCAAGTTGAAGTTCGAGTTAAACTTGCCGATGGCAGTTATTACAACAAGGTCGGGCGACTTGACTTTGTTGATGTGGTGGCAAATCCGACAACTGACACCATTTTGGTGCGAGCGAAATTTGCTAACCCAGATGGTATGTTAGTTCATCAACAACTGGTAAACGTTGAATTACAAGAAGAAATCGCACAAGAAGAGTTAACAATTCCGCAAGAAGCCATACAGTTTGACCAACAAGGTCGTTATGTGCTGTTGGTTGATGAAACGGACACGGTTGTGGTGCAGCGCATCGAAGTCGGTGCTGATGTTGATGGTTTTGTGGTGATTAAGAATGGCCTAAGTGGTGGTCAAAAAGTGATCACCATGGGCGTGCAGAAAGTTCGTCCAGGCATCAAGGTTAACGCCAATTTAGCGCCAGGAGCATAGCTAATGATTTCAGATATTTTCATTGATCGCCCGAGATTTGCGATTGTTATCTCTCTGGTGATATCGATAGCCGGTGCTATTGCGTTGAAGGCCTTACCGGTTGCCCAATTCCCAGACATTGTACCTCCGCAGGTTCAAGTAACTGCCTTTTATCCCGGGGCAAGCGCCGAGGTTGTAGAGCAAACGGTTGCACAAACCATTGAAGCCAAAGTAGTTGGTGTTTCCAACATGATGTATATGAAGTCAACCAGTAGTTCCGATGGTTCTTATACAATGTTGGCTTCGTTTGAAGTGGGAACAGATCCAGATCTTAATACGGTAAACACCAAAAACAAAGTGGATTTGGCGGTAGCCCAGCTTCCTTCTGAAGTGCAAAGAATTGGTATCAGTGTGCAAAAGCAATCAGCAGCTTTAATGCAAATGATCACCATCAACTCACCTAATGAGTCATTTGATACCCTATTTTTGAGTAACTACGCCAATATAAATATCCTTGATAGACTGAAACAAATTCCGGGTGTCGGTGATGTTTATCTATATGGTATTGATTACAGTATGCGTGTATGGCTAGATACCGATAAATTAACCAATTATAAATTAACGGTTAATGATGTCATTGGTGCAATTCAATCACAGAATACTCAGGCCGCTGTTGGTCGTATTGGTGCTCAACCAATGACTGATGATCAAAACTTCCAATTAAATATTCAAACTAAAGGCCGGTTAACCACGGCGGCAGAATTTGACAATATTGTTGTTCGTGCCAATCCCGATGGTTCATTTGTTAAGGTCAAAGATATTGGCCATTCAAAACTTGGTGGTAAGGCATTAGATGCTTATGGACGCTATCAAGGTGGTTCGACTGCTGTACTTGGTGTTTTCCAATCACCTGGAGCAAATGCCATTGGTGCAGCTGAAGCCGTAGAGAAGGTAATGGAGGAGCTTGCCGAAGGTTTCCCACAAGATTTATCTTACAATATTTCTTACGATACCACTCGCTTCGTAAAAGAAAGTATTGAGTCGGTAAAACATACCTTAGTAGAAGCACTGCTATTGGTTGTTATTGTGGTGTATCTATTTTTAGGTAATTTCAGAGCGACGATTATTCCAATTGTGGCTGTTCCAGTTTCAATCCTTGGTGCCTTTGTGGTGATGCTCGCTTTTGGCTTTACCGCTAATACGGTGTCGTTGCTGGCATTGGTGGTCGCCATTGGTATTGTCGTTGATGATGCCATTATTGTGGTCGAAAACGTTGAAGCGGTTATGGAAAAAGATCCAAGCTTAACCGCCGCGGAGGCTGCAAAAATTGCGATGCGTGAAATTACCGGGCCTATTATTGCAATTACGGCGGTGCTGCTTGCCGTGTTTGTGCCAGTCGCCTTTATTCCAGGGATATCGGGTTTAATGTTTAAACAGTTCGCTGTTGCGGTTTCTGGCTCTATGGTGATTTCCGCCATTAATGCATTGACCCTGAGTCCGGCACTTTGTGCCTTGTTCCTTAAACCTTCGCATGGTAAATCTAATGGCTTTATTAAGAAGGTTTTTGCTGGAATCGATGCCGCGCGCGATGGCTATGTCTCTATAGTACGACGCTTGGTTAGAGTCTCCATATTCAGCATTCCAGCTGTTATCGCTATTTTCTTTAGTATTTCAATGGTCAGTAAATCCGTACCTTCGGGCTTTTTGCCAGATGAAGATCAGGGTGCCTTTATGGTTGAAATCCAGTTACCTGAAGGGACATCTGTAAACCGCACCGATGCTGTTGTTAGACGAGCGGCACAAATGGCAATGGATCTTGAAGGTGTTGCAGAAGTGACGGAAGTTGTTGGTTTTAGCTTGATTGACAATATAGTTAAGTCAAACGCTGGTTTCCTCACGGTAGTGTTGGACCCGTTTGAAGAGCGTCAAGATCCATCTTTAGATGCACATTCGTTGATTAAAAAGCTTTATGGTCAATACTCCGTTATTGAAAATGCCAATATTTTCCCATTCAATTTGCCGCCGATTATTGGCTTGGGGACAGGGTCTGGTTTTGAGTATCAGCTTCAAGATCTGCAGGGTAAAAGCCCCACCGATCTGGCTGCACTTGGACGTAGTTTGATGATAAACGCCAATCAGGATCCTAGATTAGCAGGTGTGTTTACGACATTCTCAGCTAATACTCCGCAAATTTATCTAGATATTGATCGAGAAAAAGTGCAAACCCTAGGGGTTAATCTTTCCGATTTATTCTTAACGATGCAAACCATGTTGGGAAGTGTTTATGTGAATGACTTAAATTTGTTCGGCCGTACATGGCAAGTAAATATACAGGCACAAGAAACCGACCGTAACGAGTTAGAAGATATTTTCCGCTTACACGTGCGTAATAATGTGGGCGAAATGGTGCCAATACGCAGTGTTGCCGAGCCTGAGCTAGTCTTACGTCCACAGTACATCATGCGTTATAACAACAACCGCAGTTTAACGGTGAATGGTGGCGCTGCTCCAGGTTATGCCTCTGGTGATGCCTTAGCCGCGATGGAAGAGTTATCTGAAACGACTTTACCACCAGGTTATAGCTTTGAGTGGACTACAACAGCATTGCAAGAAAAACGTGCTGAAGGGCAAACGGGTCCTATTTTGGTCGCCGCATTGTTATTTGTATACCTATTCCTAGTCGCTTTATATGAAAGCTGGAGTATTCCGATTGGGGTTGTATTATCGGTATCGGTTGGTTTATTAGGGGCGCTGCTTACGTTGCTGGTGACCGGGCTTGAAATGAACCTTTATGCCCAGATAGGTATTGTGGTACTGATAGCGCTGTCCGCCAAAAACGGCATACTCATCGTCGAATTTGCCAAGGAGCAGCGGGAAAGTGGCAAATCGATTATTGACGCCGCTGTAGAAGGAGCCCGATTGCGTTTTAGAGCGGTAATGATGACCAGTTTCGCTTTTATTGCTGGCCTTATACCATTGGTAGTTGCTGATGGCGCGGGTATGCTAAGTCGTAATGGCGTTGGTACCGCTGTATTTGGTGGGATGATTGCTGCATCAACGGTCGGTATTATGTTAATTCCACCATTGTATGTGGTGATACAGCGTACGAGGGAAAAGCTAAAAGGGAAAAATCCTGATGAAGAACAACCCCTTAACCAGTTAGAAGAAACCTCATAGGTTAAAATTAACATGCATAAAAAAGACGCTTCGGCGTCTTTTTTGTGTACAGGCAGGCAATGATTTGGCTATCATAGCGAAAGTAAGGACGACCTTACGGCAATATTTCATCGGGGACGGCCTCAATTTATTTAACTAATATTTATTTGAGGTTGATATGCAAAATATTCTCTGTGGTGTCATTACGTTACTTTGTTTAAGTGGGTTTCTTCCAAGTACGGGATTGGCAAAAGGTCACAATCCTGCTACTGAACAAGCACGAATGGGCATGCATGGCATGTTGCTATTTTCTGATGGGCAAGCACTGTTTGCTTCGCACTTACCCATGTATCACTCCCCACATGATGTTCAATTGGTTTTCAGTCTTACATTAAGCGATAAAGAGCTTGAACAAAGGCTCATCGATTTACTCGCTTATAGCAAAACTTACTGGACCATCGCGCCGCAAAAGTTCGACCTGACGAAACTTGGACAAGAGACAGAAGGCGCTGTGCAGGCATTTTATGGAGACCTTTACCAAGGGCACTTTGAGCGAGGCGGAGAGAAGCGTTTTAGCCATCAATTCATACAATTTCAACAGTCAAAATTACGCAATATACTTTCTCCTGAAAAACTCTCGCAACGCCAATATATCCGCATAAACGAAGGTGAAAGTGGGGTGTCGTTTTATGCTTTACTCATCAAAGAACGCCCAGGCATGGATAGAATTATTCGAATCGAACATGCTGACGATTCTCGTATATTATTGCCGGATCATTTCTTTATTAACATGTCAGAAGAACCATTGGCCGATAAAGACATTGCTGCTCAACTTCAATTACCGGCCAATAGAGTAACCACCATCTATTTAGAAACCGGTGATCTAAAGTAAGCTAAAGCGCTTTTAAAGACTTTTATAAAGACTTTTATAAAGACTTTTATAAAGACTTTGTTGTCAATGAAGTGATCATAAACTGGGCTCATCACGTATTACAGACAAAGGTATTGAGCTGTGGTGAGCGCAATGGGTATTTCAGAAAAGCTTTGGGTTAATTTATTAGGGTTCGAGATATATTGGTGGTTGGCTATTGTTTATGGTCAACGAGCCCTTCCGGCGCTGTTCATCATGCTGATGTTGCACTTTTATTATCACAGTACCCCTAAAGCCGAATTTATTAAAGTATTGCTCATTGCCGCTATTGGCTTTGAAGTTGATACATTGCTGACCTATCTTGGCTGGTTTGAATTCCCCAATAGCCCCAATGCTATCCCGCCATTTTGGCTATTTATGTTATGGGCTGGGTTTGCAACAATGCTGACCACCTGTTTTTGCAAATTCCCTCAATCCACTTGGTTGCAGGCCTTACTTGGCGCAGCGGGTGGGGCTGCCTCTTATTTAGGTGCGGCCGCATTAGGGGCGGTGCAACTGCCTCATTCCGTTTTTATTAGTGGTGTTGTTATCGCAATAATCTGGGCCCTGTTATTGCCTATCTTTCTTGGTTTAGTGCGCTCTTTGCGTAGGTCTTATCATGAAAAACATATGGTGTAATTTGATATTTTTTTGTTTGGCGACTTGCGGCCTAACACTGCAGGCTGCGGCGTTGCCAACTGATTTATCTAGAGTAGGGCAGGCAAAGCTTGAAGTGTTGTGGTTTGATATTTACAAAGCCTACTTATATTGCCGTGACGGCGCTTACCGTACAGATTCTCCATGTCTATTGAAAGTGAATTATCTTCGCAATATCAGTGCTGACGATTTACTCGAAGAAACCGATAAACAATGGCAAGGTAAGGTAGAGCCTGAGCAAAAACAAACCTGGCTTAAACAGTTAGAGACAATGTGGCCCGACATTCAAAAAGGTGATTCTTTAAGTTTTTATAGGGACGAGATTGGTGTTGGTCATTTCTATTTCAATAATAAGCATATCGGTAGCATTGAGTCGGATGTATTTAGCCAGCGGTTTTTGGATATCTGGTTAGCCGACAGCAGTGATTATCCTGAACTTGCCAAAAAATTAAGAGGGGAGCGCTAATGATTAAAGAAATCACACTGGTTTCGATTCTTGTCTTGTTTTCTAGCCTTTTAGTCGGCTGCAGTCACGGTCTTGAAGATTACAAACAGGGTAACCCAAAGCTGGATTTACAACAATTTTTTAATGGCACCCTCAAAGTGAAAGGCATTGTTCAAGATTACTCTGGCTTGGTAACACGTCGATTTGACGCGGACATAAAAGCAGCTTGGCAAGGTAATTTAGGCATATTGGATGAAACCTTTTATTTTAACAACGGTGAAATAAGCCACCGTTGCTGGCGATTAACGAAAGATGGCGATAAGTACTCTGGCACAGCAGGTGATGTGGTTGGTGTGGCTAAAGGGCGAACTTCGGGTAATGCACTAAACTGGGAGTACCAGCTTGTTGTTCCTATTGATGGCAGCGAATACACCATAACGCTAGATGATTGGCTGTTTCTATTGGATGAAGATTACCTTATAAATAAAACCGAGATGCGCTATTGGGGCGTTACCGTGGGTGAAATAACCTTATTTATCGAAAAACAATCCAAGCAAAAGGTTGAGCTAACCAAGCCTGAATGCACATTTGCTGCTGGGTAATGTACAGCGTCATAAAAAAAAGGACAATGAATGAAAATCGTGTTTATTACTGGTGTAACATCCGGTCTGGGTGAGGAGTTAGCTAAGCGCTATTTACGAATGGGGGCAAGGGTTTACGGAGCAGGCCGAAATCAACAACAGCTAGATGCGTTAAGCCAGCAATTTGAAAATTTTTGTGCGATCAAGCTCGATGTGACCGATAAACAGCAATGCATGAGTAAAATAAGTCAAATTGAAGACAATATTGATGTGGTCATTTTAAGTGCTGGCAATTGTGAATATATCGATTTAGACCATTTTGATTCCAATATTATTGCCCGAATTATGGATGTAAATGTCAACTCTATTGGCCATTGTGTTGAAGCCTTATTGCCCAAATTACAAGCGGGTTCAACCCTTGCAGTAATAAGCTCTTCGGTTACCTATTTACCCATTGCTAAAGCGGAGGCATATGGTGGCAGCAAAGCCGCCGTTGATTATTTAACCCGAGCTTTGTCGTTAAGCTTGCAAGACAGAGGCATTCATACTTGCCTTATCCACCCTGGATTTGTCGATACGCCTTTAACTCAGAGAAACAAATTTAAAATGCCATTTCTTATGTCGGTTGAAGAGGCTGGTAAAAGAATAATGCAGGGTTTAGAAGCCAAAAAGCCCTTGGTTGCTTTTCCTAAACGTCTTGTCTGGACTTTAAAAATCTTAAATATGTTGCCATTGAGCATTTCTCATCGGCTTATGAATGGTTAGGTCATGCCATTGCTTTGCGATAACGAAACATCTATCTTGGTAATAGGTCGTAGCAAAGGAAAACACAATGCGCAGATTATTTTTCGCCTTGCCATTAAGCGCCGAACAAAAACAACAAGTTTCAGATTTTACCCTTCATAATTTGCATGATGATAGCAACTTGAACAGTAACATTGGCAAGCCTGTTTCTTCAAATAATTACCATATAACGCTGGCCTTTATCGGCCAAGTTACGGATGAGCAATATAGACAGCTAGTCGAATTGGGCGATAAAATATTTGCACCATTTTGTCAGTTTAATGCAGATTTTATTGGCTATTGGTCAAAACCTAAAGTGTTATATTTAGGAGCAGAAAAGGTCCCAGAGACCATAAAACAGCTTCAACTGATGTTATTAAGCGAACTCGAAAAATTCCCACAGATTAATGAACGTTTTCATCCACCGAAAATATTCAAGCCACACATCACCTTATACCGCAAGGCCAAATACTTAGTCGGAGTTGATGAATTTGGCGAGATGGTATTTCATTTTGAGCGTTTTTGTTTATTTGAGTCCATTTCGACAAACCAAGGCGTGATCTATAAAGAATTACATAGCTGGCCACTTTTTGATTAAATGGATGGTGTTTTTTACGATAAATCGGCATTGTAAAGTTTTTTCCATTTTCTATGTATCATTGCTAAACTCTTTAAGGGGCTGATTTATATCGGTCTTTTTTATGTCAGTGAAAGAAGCTAATAATCAAATGGAAGGATAATTAATGAACGCGCTAAGAAAAGTAACCCTATTAATCAGTATTTTCACAAGCTTTGCCGTGGTTGCAAAGTCGCCGGTGTGGCAAGTAAGTGACGGCAATAATTCTGTGTATATCGGTGGCACTGTGCATGTGCTTGCTCAGTCAGATTACCCCTTGCCAGAGTCGTTTGAAAAAGCTTACCAACAAGCCCAGGTCGTTGTTTTTGAGACCGATATGTCCAAAATGCAAACCATGGAATTTCAGCAGTCCTTGGTAAGTAAAATGGTGTTTCAGGACGGTCGTACGTATGCCGATGTTCTTGATGCAAAGACTGTGGCTCAATTAGAAGCATACATGCAGAAAAAAGGCATACCATTAGCACAAATGCAAGTATTTAAGCCAGCAATGCTAGCCATTAACTTAACCATGCTAGAGCTGCAAAGCTTGGGGCTTGCGCATACTGGGGTAGATGAATTTTACCGACAAAAAGGCGCGAATGATAAAAAGTCGTTCTTATTCTTGGAAACCCCGGAGCAACAATTAGATTACCTTGCAGGCCTTGGTGAAGGTAATGAAAATGAAATGATCCAATACACCTTAAACGATATTGCAAGTCTAGCTCAAGAAATGGGCGAGCTAAAATCGGCTTGGCGTTCAGGTAATAATGAACTGTTATTTGAGAAAGGCGCACAGGAAATGAAAGACTTATTTCCCTCGACGTATAATAAAATGTTGGTTGAAAGAAATGACAATTGGCTACCTCATTTAGAGCAGTACTTAAAAACGAAAGAAACGGAAATCGTCTTGGTTGGAGCACTACATTTGGTCGGTGAAGATGGGGTGTTGAATAAGTTGAAAGCTAAAGGGTATAGCGTAAAACAATTACCGTAAACCTTTCAACTAAGCTGGCAATTTAATTGTTGTCAGATGAATTTAATTGGGGTCAGATGAAAATTAACAAGTTTATTTTCATCTGACCCCAATTCTTTAGTAGCTGGCAGCAGCCATGCCCCAGTTATAAACACTTGCTGAGACCCCAAACCAGATAAGTAAGGCTATCCATGATGATCTAAGCTTTGGTTGATGGGTTTGTGCTGGCAATGCTTTTTTACCGGTGAAAATGGCTTTTAAAACATTGTCGCCTTTAAATACATGCGCAAAGCCTGCAATAGCATGGATAATGACTAGCACGAGCAAAATATCAAAATTACTGTGATGCAATGAGTCCATTTTTTCGGCAAAGCTTTCACTAAAACTATAATATAAAGGCCCTTCTGCCAACACATCGTCGGTGGCAAATAAACCAGTAAAAAGCTGCACACCTAAAGTGATTAGCAACGCCATGACCATATAGCCAGCCACTGGATTATGACCGGGGTAAGGCTTGGATAACGTTTTGTCTTTCCAGGCTTTAAATATGCTGAGAGGGGAGCGGATAAAGTGTGAAAAACGAGACGTATCGCTACCGAAAAGCCCCCAGATTATCCTACTACACCATAATCCAAGAAGGGTGAATGCACATTGAAAATGCAATTCAAAGTTGGCTTCTTCGGCGCTATACCATAACGTAGCCAGTAATAATAACTGGCTAATATGGTAGATACGCGTGAAGTTGTCCCATATGGTAATGGGACGTGTATTGGTGGTTTCCATGGCGTACTACTTAATGTTTATTAATGCCTTTGGAGTGCTATAGGTTATTTGTCGCAATCCATTTTAAATGCTTTGTGGCCTTTTTTAGCAGACTTGCCAATTACGGCTAGCGCTGCTTTTTGTTCTTCAGCCGTTTTAGCATTGGTTAATTCCGTTACCGCTTTTTCCAGAAATTTCATGCCTTTTTGGTATTTTTCAAAGTCTGCTTGTTGCGCTGGGGTTAGCTCAGGCTTGTCGGTGATGGTAAGAGGTACAAATTGGTCTGCTTTTTTAACGGTCGTTAAAAGCTCTTGCGCAATGGCATTAACTTTGTCGGTATCGTTCGCTTTCGTTGCTGTCTTAATGGCTTTCATGTTGTCTTTCATGGTGTCCATTAAATCGGCTAAATCTGTTTTACCACACATAGGGTGAGCTGCATTAGCGGTTGATAACGTTAAAAGTGATAGCGCGATGGTCATAATTATTTTTTTCATGATGGTGCTTCCTGAGTATATGTATATTGTTCGACAAGCCTATTGTAATTTTATGGTTAATAGATGCAATAGCAAAATGTAACAAAATGCTTAATAAATTTAATCACATGGCTTACTTGATAAAGTGATATACTTAACAAAAATAGCCAACAGAACCCATTGTGAAGCATAAAGACCCCCACCATAAGCGCGAACAAGCCAAATACGACAAGCCGGTCGCCAGTCGAGAATTTCTATTATCTTTGCTAGCTGAAAAAGGCCACCCAATGTCTTTTTCGCAAGTATGCAAAGAATTAAATTATAAAGACCATGATCAGGTGGTTGCTATAAAGCGCCGTCTGCGAGCGATGGAGAATGCTGGACAGTTGGTGTTTACCAAGTTTAAACAATACGCGATTGCTTCCGAGTCTAATATCATTACCGGTAAAGTGATTGGTCATAAAGATGGGTTTGGTTTTTTAGCGCCCGATGGCGGTGATAAAGACTTATACATTCCTTATCATGAAATGCGTAACTTACTCCATGGTGATGTTGTTGAAGCGCGGGTAACCGCATCCAATGATGCCAAAGGCAAGCAAGAAGTAAGGGTGCTGGATATTATCGTCCCGCGCAAAGATAAGATCATAGGCCGATTATTTGTCGAGCATTCAGTAATCACGGTGATACCGGAAGATGCGCGAATTACTCATGAAATCATTGTGCCAAAAGAGAAACGCCAAGGGGCGAGGCACGGTCAAATGGTGATTGTTGAGCTTATTCAAAGACCGAGTAAGCGTGGTAACGCCATAGGCAAAATTACCGAAGTACTTGGCGAGCATATGGCTCCAGGTATGGAAATACAGGTGGCGTTGCACCAACACGATTTACCGCATACTTGGCCTGAGCAATTGTTGGATGAAATCGCCAGTCTTGGCGCTGAGGTTGACGAAGACGCTAAGCAAGGTCGTGTCGATTTAAGAGAATTGCCATTGGTCACCATCGATGGTGAAGATGCGCGCGATTTTGATGATGCGGTATATTGTGAACCGAAAAAATCCGGTGGTTGGCGCTTATGGGTTGCCATTGCTGATGTCAGTTATTATGTTCGTAACGGCACCGCCCTTGATGGAGAAGCAATAAAGCGTGGTAACTCGGTTTATTTCCCATCGCAAGTTATTCCAATGCTGCCGGAAGTGCTGTCCAATGGTTTATGTTCATTAAACCCAGATGTGGACCGCTTGTGTATGGTTAGTGAAATGACCATTAGCGCTAAAGGCAAGCTAAGTGGTGCAAAGTTTTATCCGGCCGTTATGCGTTCACACGCGCGTTTTACCTATACCAAAGTCGCCGCTATTTTAGAAGGCGATGTCGATTTAAGAAATCAATACAAACCTCTGGTTCCTCATCTTGAGCAGTTACATGCTTTATACCACAGCTTAGTCACGGCTCGTCGTGAGCGCGGTGCTATAGAGTTTGAAACCGAAGAAGTGCGTTTTATCTTTAATGCCGAACGTAAAATTGACTCGGTTGTGCCTGTTGTGCGCAACGATGCCCATAAAATAATTGAAGAATGTATGATTTTGGCCAATGTTGCTACCGCCAAATTTGTTGAAAAGCATCAAAAGCCAGGCTTATATCGTGTGCACGATAAGCCTAATGAAGACAAATACAACAATTTGGTCAGTTACCTCGCTGAGCTTGGGGTTGAATTGTTGAAAAAAGAAGAGCCAACACCGGCCGATTTTGGCGAAATTATTGAAAAGGTTGCCGGGCGTCCTGATCAAGAGTTAATTCAGACCATGCTGCTTCGCTCAATGAAACAAGCGGTATACCAAGCGGAAAATCTTGGTCACTTTGGTTTGGCGTTACCGGCGTATTCGCATTTTACGTCGCCAATTCGCCGTTATCCTGATTTGGTTATCCACAGGGTGATTAAAAACGTGCTTGAGCAACAAAAAACCGATACGGTGAATATTGGCTTTTATGACTATGATGATAAGCAAGTTACTGAGTTAGGTGAGCATTGCTCAATGACCGAACGTCGCGCGGATGAAGCAACCCGTGATGTTGCCGACTGGCTTAAGTGTGAGTTTATGCGCGATCATGTTGGCGATACCTTTTCGGGGGTGATTTCAACGGTAACCAATTTCGGCTTCTTTGTGCGCTTGCAAGACTTTCACATTGAAGGTCTGGTTCATATTAGTTCGCTTGGCCGTGATTATTATTCACATGATGAAGTGCGTATGTGTCTTGTTGGCGAGAACAGCGGCAAGCGTTTTCATGTTGGTGATATTCTGGATGTGCAAGTTGCGGCCGTAAATCTGGATGAGAAGAAAATCGATTTAACCCTCGCGGGGGAGCACGAAGTTTCTCAACCTTCTCGTAAGCTTAAGCAGAAAACCAAAAAAGCGGACAAGAAGCGTGAGCATCGAGCTGATGGTAAGCCTGTTTTAGGAGCGAGAGCCGATAAACAGCCAAGCGCTAATAAATCGAGCAAAAAGATAAAATCCAAGGCAAGTAAAAAGAAAGCTAAGAGCCGTCCGGGCAAAAATGCGCGTAAGAAATTAAAGAAATAAGCTAAACAAAAACAAACCAAGCAAAAATCAACCATAAACACAGTAAAGATTAGAGATAAACATGGCAAAAAATGATGAATTAGTTTTCGGTATCCACGCAGTCAGTGCATTAATTAAACGGGCGCCGGAACGTTTTATTGAACTTTGGTTTTTGAAAGGACGTGAAGACGAACGCTTGTTGCCGATTATGAATTTGGCCAAAAAATATGGCGTATCGATGCAATACATGAATCGCAAAGCCTTAGATGACAAGAGTGGCGGCGAGCAACACCAAGGCATTATTGCCAAAGTTAAACCTGGCAAAGTATTTACTGAAAATGATTTAAGTGACATTGTCGATGCAACGAGAAATAAAAATGAACAACCATTTTTATTAATCTTAGATGGTGTGACTGACCCGCATAATCTTGGTGCATGTTTACGTAATGCTGATGCTGCAGGGGTACAGGCTATTGTGGTACCAAAAGATAATGCGGCTCGTATTACTTCAACGGTTCGTAAAGTTGCCGTTGGTGCCGCCGAGTCTATTCCGCTGGTGCAAGTGACTAACTTAGCAAGAACCATGAAGGCGTTGCAAGAGCAGGGGATCTGGATTATTGGTACGGCTGGCGAAGCCACGCAATCTTTATATGATTGTAAGCTGACCGGGCCAATGGCATTGGTTATGGGCGCGGAAGGTAAAGGTATGCGTCGCTTAACCCGTGAAACTTGTGATGAATTGGTAAAACTTCCAATGGCTGGTAGTGTATCGAGCTTAAATGTGTCGGTGGCTTCAGGTATTTGTTTATTTGAAATTGTCCGTCAACGACTGGCTAAATAGCAATAGCGCGTTAGAAAACCAATAGCGCGTTAAACAATAAGTGCTTCGTTACCCACCTGCTCTGGGTGGGAGCGCCAACATTAACATACTGCCTTAAACGAAGGCTCTTTAAAACGAAAGGCGCCTTCGTGCAAAAGCATTACTGCATCACGGTTTTTTTGTGATGGAATTGTTACTGCTGTTTTTACCAATTCGTAATAAATTGCTACCCACCAAAACATTGCTTGCTTTCATTGATTATTTTACCTACAATACGCGTCCTTAATTCAGCCGCAAGTTTTGTTCCTTGCCTTTACACTGGTGTTGGCTGAGCCAGAAAGAGGCTACTACCGTAAGGAGCTCGTAATGCGTCATTACGAAATCGTATTTATGGTTCACCCTGATCAGAGTGAACAAGTAACTGGTATGATCCAACGTTACTCAGACATGATCACTGCCGCTGAAGGTACAATCCACCGTCTTGAAGACTGGGGTCGTCGTCAGTTAGCATACCCAATCAATAAACTACACAAAGCACACTATGTTCTTATGAACATTGAAGCGCCACAGTCAGTTATTGATGAACTAGAAACTTCTTTCCGTTATAACGATGTTGTTATTCGTAACATGATCATGCGTACTAAAAACGCGGTAACTGAAGCATCACCTATGGCTGCTGCTAAAGAAGACCGTCGTGAAGACCGTCGCGAGAAAAAAGAAGTTACTAAAGAAGCTCCAGCTCCTAAAGAAGAAGCTGCAAGCGAAGAATAGTAATTCGTGACTGAAAATTGTTTTACGCTAATTGGTTCGGTTGTTAAAAAACCGGAATTATCAATTAGCCCCGCTGGTTTAGCTCATTGCAAGTTTTCAATTGAACATCGTTCAATGCAAACCGAAGATGAGTTCAACAGACAAGTATTCGTAAGAATGCAGGTTGTTGTCAGCGGACAATGGTCACAAAACTTATCTCGTGAATTAACTGCGGGTTGTAATGTAAAAGTGGTTGGTTTTATTAACCGTCACGAAACCAGAAGCGGTAACCCGATTTTGGTCTTACATGCCCAACAGATTGAAATGATTAATTAGGTGACTGCTTTAATTAGCACGATTATTCGAGCTAAAAGCACCACCAAATATTAGGAGAAATCCCATGTCACGTTTTTTTAGACGTCGTAAATTCTGTCGCTTTAGCGCAGAAGGTGTTAGCGAAATCGATTACAAAGATATCGCTACATTAAAAAACTATATCACTGAAAGTGGTAAAATCGTTCCTAGCCGTATCACAGGTACTTCAGCTAAGTATCAACGTCAACTTGGTCGTGCGATCAAGCGTGCTCGTTACTTATCTTTATTACCATATACTGATTTACACAAGTAACCTAAAGGGGCTATTAAAATGCAAGTAATTCTTCTTGATAAAATTGCCAAGTTAGGCGGCCTGGGTGATCAGGTAACAGTTAAGTCTGGTTATGCACGTAACTTCTTATTACCGAAAGGTAAAGCAGTTATCGCATCAAAATCTAACGTTGAACACTTCGAAGCACGTCGTGCAGAACTTGAAGCTAAATTAGCTGACGTTCTAGCCGCTGCTGAAGCTCGTGCTGCTAAATTAGCAGAACTTGCTGAAGTTACTATCGCTTCTAAAGCTGGTGACGAAGGTAAATTATTTGGTTCTATCGGTACTAACGATATTGCTAAAGCAATTACTGAAGCTGGTGTTGAAGTTGCTAAAGCAGAAGTTCGTCTTCCTTTAGGTTCAATCCGTGAAACTGGTACTAACGAAATCGTTATCCACCTTCACGCAGACGTTGACGCAACGATTAACGTTGTTGTTATCGCTGAAGCTTAATTGAAAAGACGTTTTCAATGAGCTAAGAAAGGTCGCTTTACGCGGCCTTTTTTGTATCTGATTTTCTAAAACAAAGGTAACGTTTCTTCCATCTCTGGTGCTAATTATAATTGCAACTTCCTGCCCCTATAACCAACAATATTCCTGATCACACTTAAAGCTCTTTACACAAACTTTACGCGTAAAATCCTACAAACTCCGCTTAGCAGATTATACTTACCACATGTCTTTCGTTTGCTTATGGTTGTGTATTGCACACTTATAAAAGAACTGCATTGCTTGCAATCGTTTTAACCCTATTTTTGCTGACCAGTTGTCGGGCATTGCATACTGCGGTTAAAAAACGCGATTTAGTGGTGCAAAATCATATGTCATCGACCATCATGCTTGAGCCCGTGTCATGGGATAAAAAAACGGTGTATTTGCAACTGCGCAATACCTCAGATCAGCAACAACTAACATACCAACAACCACTTACCGAGGCTATTGCAGCTAAGGGCTATCGAATTGTTGAAGACCCAGAGCAAGCGCATTTTTGGATACAAGCCAATATATTGCAGATTTCTCGTACAGACTTACGGTCAAAGCAAGGCCGAGGCAATAAAGGGTTTGGCGCAGCTGTTCAAGGGGCTGAAATTGGTGGTTTATTTGGTGGTGGCGATGGTCAAAAAGTGGCGGTGGTTGTAGGTGGCCTTATCGGGATTGTAACCGATGCGCTCGTTGAAGACGTGCAATATATTATGGTCACCGATATTCAAATCGCTGAAAAAGTGACGGTTCGGGTTAATGAAGCAACGAATACTCAGTTAGAACAAGGCGATGCAAGCCGTGTTTCGCAAAACAGTACCGAGGTGGTTGATAGAAAAAAATATCAAACACGACTCACCTCAACCGCCAATAAAGTCAATCTTAGCTTTGAAGAAGTGCAGCAGCAATTATTAAAAGGGTTGGTACAAACCATGTCTGGGCTTTTATAGGTTTAGCAATTAGCAGAATGTTACACGAGGTAAGCAGCAATGAAAAAACGAAATCGATTGGTCAGCTGGCTAACGCTAGTATTGTTTAGTATCTCCATTGTCGGTTGTGGGGCATTACATACGTCGGTTAAAAAACGCAACCTAGACGTGCAAACTAAAATGTCTTCAACCGTCTGGTTAGACCCTGTAAGTGCAGATAAGCGTACCGTTTATCTTCAACTAAGGAACACCTCCGATAAGCCCGGTATTGAATATGCGTCAGAGGTTCGCAATGCGATTATGAGCAAAGGTTATCAAGTCATTGATGATCCGGAAAAAGCCCATTATTGGTTGCAAGTCAATGTGTTGCAGGTTGGGCGTACCGATTTAAGGGACAGCAATAATTTCGGTACCTTTGGTTCGGCTGTTGCTGGTGGTGCTGCTGGTGCGCAGTTTGGAGACGGTAAAGGGCAAATTGCAGCGGGTGTTGCAGGAGCCGCGTTAGGGGTGATTTTTGACGCTTTAGTCGACGATAACTTATTCACCATGGTCACCGACATTCAAATTTCAGAAAAAGCCAAACCAGGTGTGCATGTAAGTGAGTCAGAGCGTGCGGTGCTCATCCAAGGCGAGTCGGGCAGTAAAACGCAAACGAGCTCGCAATTAACCGATCGAAAGAAATATCAAACACGGGTTGTCTCAGTCGCGAATAAAGCCAATTTGCAATTTGCTGAAGCCGAAGAGCCACTACGTCAAGGTTTAGTTAACGCCTTGTCAGGCATGTTTTAGGCTAATGGGGCTGGCTCTGGTACGGGCCAGTCGTCCTTATCTAAAATACCTCTTTCGCACATTCCGCCTAACCCCTGAATCCCACCCGTATGTAGAAGTACAACTTTGGAATTAGCTTTAAAATAGCCTTGTTTTAGCAAATCAAGCAGGGCAATTAGCATTTTCCCAGAATATACAGGCTCAAAAGGAATTTCAGTTTGCTTGCTGAAATTCGCTATTCGCTGTGCATTGTCTTTACTGTATTTACCATACCCACCATCATGAAATTGATTTAAGACTTGCCAGTTATTGGTTTGCTCACGTTTATCTGCTAATAATGTATTAACCTGCTCTTCTAAGTAGCCATCTTGTTTTAAAACCGCAACGCCAAGCAATGTATGTTGGCCTTTATCGGCCAGTGCTAAACCCGCTAATGTGCCGCCACTGCCAACCGGGGTAAGCAAATACTCAAAATCGGTTTGCTGATTAAGTTCGGTAATGACTTCACCAACGCCCGGTAAAGCCAGTTGGTTACTGCCTCCCTCTGGCACAATAAGCGCGTCAGGGTATTGTTGTTGAAGCTGTTGTAGGAACCTAGGATTAGCCCGTTCTTTATAGGTGAGTCTATTGACAAATTGCAGCTCTAACCCCCAATGACGAGCCCAAGACAAGGTAAAATTGTGTTGGTATTGGCTTTCACCTCGAATTAAGGCGAGCCCTCTAAGCTTATGCAATTTGCAGGCATAAGCTAAAGCATGTATATGGTTTGAGTAAGCCCCGCCAAAGCTGATTATTTGAGTCTTGTTTTTCTCTTTGGCATACGCCAGATTGTATTTTAATTTACGCCATTTATTACCGGAAATAATTGGGTGAATTAAATCATCTCGCTTAATAAATACGTCGATATTGTGGTGTTTGAACAATGGGTGATGTATGCGTTGAAGAGGGCTTATTGGGCTATTAATAATTACTGACACGACTTTACTTATAAGAGTGTTATGAAATGGTAATTCTATACCGACATTAGCACTGTTAAAACGTTTAGGTAATGAAATTAAGAATAAAAAAACGTTATAATGCGGTTAATCACTAAATTGGTTATTTATTTCTTAAGCGACTAAGTGCTAGTATCTAATCACGTGTATGTAAAATATAGATAATAAGTGTAAAGCTTATCTGCTTCAAATAAGCTGATTACGAATAATAAGGTATATTCAAGGTCGATGTTAGACTCATTAAAGAAACTCTTTAATAAAAGTGCACCTCCAGAATCGTTTGGGATTGCAATACGCCAATCAATTGGCAGTTTTTGCGTGGTTAATTCTTCGACCTCATCTAAGGGCAAGCCGTCAGGCATAAACTCATCCACCATTAAGGAATTTTCGGGTTCCAGCAGTGAGAAAGTTGGTGAATGGTTAGAAGAGTTATTGGCTTCTGGTCTCGTTTCAGGTCGAGGTTACTTGGTATTATCAAGCCAGTTATTTTCGCAAGTCCAAATTGACAAACCCGACCTTCCTGAAGAGGAAATCATCCCCGCGCTTAAGTGGTTGGTAAAAGATATCGTCCCGATTGAACCTGATGATATGATCGTAGATTATACCGATGCGCCTGTACTGATAAATGGCATGGCGAAAATCAATGTTGTGTGTAGTCACTTATCCTTGCTCAAAAACTTTGTCAGTAGCTTTAAACGTTACCATGTTCAACTCGATGGTATTATTACTGAAACCGTCGCTTTTGCTAATTTAATTCCGGTATCAGACGACCCAATATTATTATTATGTCAGCAGCCATATGAAGATGTCCAAATTTTGATTGTTGTGGCGGGCAAAATTCATTTTAATCGTTATTTACGTGGTTTTAGTGAGATAGGAGGCTTTTCACAGGAGCAGCTTAATAGTGGCGTATGTGATTCTTTGAGTGTCGAAATTCAAAAGTCGATGGACTACTTTGAGCGACAGTTAAAGCAAAAAGCCATATCGGCAATAAAATTACTTTTACCTGTAAATCACGAGCAATTCATTATTGATAAGCTTGCTGAAAATACCTTTGTACCGGTTTCAACTTTGCCATTAACTGAACCTTTCGTTCAGCATCGAAATTGTGCTGCCAGTGTCGGTGGTTATATCGAAAATTCTCTGGCGGAGGAAGATCATGAGTAAGTTAAGACTTAATCTTCTTCAAGGTGAATTAATTGATCGTCAAACCTGGTTAAACCTTAAAAATGTTATCCGTGTTTGGGGAGCATTTTTTGTTTTGATGTTGATCATTGCTTTGTACCAATATTCAGGAACGGCTTCTTTGCAAGGTGAATATGATGTCCTTAATAATAAACAGAATCAACTGAGCGCAAAGCTTGAGCGGCTTGAAGATATTATTGGTAATCAAACCGTATTACCAAGTAAGCAAGAGCAATTGAAAAACCTTAGGTTTATGTTGCAAAACAAGCAAGTTATTCACCGTCAATTAACAGACCAAACGCAAGTGCGAGTCTCCGGTTTTGCTAATGTGATGAGTGAATTAGCAGCCTATCATAATCAAGATATTAGTTTGCAGCATATCTCTATTGTCGAAAGTGATGTTAATTTATATGGCAAAGCTAAGACTGCCGAATCAGTGCCTAAATGGTTAACTGGGTTTGAAGGAAGTCAGTTTATTGCGGGTAAACAGTTTTCTCAATTTAACCTTGAAATTCAGGAAGACGGCACTACCCATTTTATCGTTTCGTCGAACGCCAATACCGCGGGAGGACAATGATGAATAACCAATGGTTTTTATTGAAAGAAAAGTTTGCCAATTTAAGCACCCGTGAACAGTATATTATTTTATTCAGTGGTATTTTTATTGTCTTTATGTTGTTTAATAGTCTGTATTTTGAAGTGCATACCGATAAGCAAAGTAAAGTTAAACAAAGCATTCGTCAGCTTAAGGTGACTAATCAGCAATTTCAGGTTGCCATTGCTCAGGCTGAAGTCACCATGGCTAACGATCCTAATGTGGCCATCGATGCGCAAATCAAAAAATTTGAACAGCAACTCAATAAAGTCGATAACCGTTTGTTGTCACTTACCAATGAATTAATATCACCGCAAAAAATGCGTGTGGCATTACA
This sequence comes from uncultured Thalassotalea sp., assembly GCA_947502355.1. Lineage (GTDB taxonomy): Bacteria > Pseudomonadota > Gammaproteobacteria > Enterobacterales > Alteromonadaceae > Thalassotalea_A. The sequence continues at coordinate 114,256 of CANMZP010000006.1, forward strand.
AGATCTGTTAAGCAAAGCACCAGGCGTAGAAATTCAAACCTTTATTGCATTACAACCACAACCCTTAATTAGCGCCAAGCAACAAAGTGCAAATAACAGCGAAAATTCAAAGCAAACTGAACAGGCGATTAATTTATATCGCCATGGCATACGGTTGACTCTCAAAGGCGATTATTTCGCATTGCGTAATTATCTAAAAAGTATAGAGCAATTGCCTTGGGCTTTTTATTGGCAAGCATTTGACTATCAGGTAAATGGTTATCCAGAAGCCACTTTGGATATTGAAATGTATAGCTTGAGTACCAAACAGGAGTTTATCGGTGTTTAACAGATTATCACTGGTTTTATTGATGTTGATAAGTGGTTCGTTGGTTCATGCCGTAGAGTTAGATCCAACAAAACCGTTTAATCAGATATCGGTGGAGCAGGCCAATATTAACCAGCACTTTGTTTTATATTCGATCATTCGAAATGGCAGCAGTGCAAGTGCCATCATTAATGAGCAAACCTTGGGGGTGGGGGACTTTATTGGTGATTACCAAGTGAGCGACATTCAACAAAACCAAGTTATATTATCAAATTCGGAAGAAACGCTAGCTTTGTCGTTGTTTTCGAATGATTTGATCAAATAAGTAGAAGAATATGAAAAACCAATTATTGTTAAGTTTCATTGTGTTATCTATGTCCATGTTAAATGGTTGCGCAACTAATGCCGACTCACAAACCCAAAGTGCAGAACCGTCAAGAAATGCATCGCAGAGTTCTACTGAGCAAAGTAAGTCTGAGCAAAGTCGTACTGGGCAAGCCAATAAAAAACCTACGAAACCATTAAGCCAAGTACCATTGAGTGTGCAACAAGACTTAATGCAACAGCAATTAAATCAGGCCCGCAATTCTATTATGATGGAAAAGCGCATGGATGTTGCCGCCAACCAAATTCCAGCGACCAGTTTTTTTGCTGCGATTGTTAAAGACAGTGGGTATTCAATCGCTTTGCACCCAGACGTAACGGGCAATATTAGCTTAAATTTATCGGAAGTGACCTTAAGTGAAACCTTAGACATTGTACAGGACCTATATGGTTACGATATCCGTCGCAGCAATCGCATTATTCAGGTTTACCCTGCGGGGATGCGTACTCAAACTATTTCCTTAGATTATTTGTTTTTAAAACGAATGGGCTTGTCGATGACCAGCGTTAATTCTGGTGGTGTATCCGACAACGATGAAGACAGCGATTCGGGTTCATCAAGTAGTAGCAGTAATTCAAATAGCTCGAACAGCTCGGGTGGTAATGATAGCGATAATCAACGCAGTGGTACCAATATCTACACCGAAAATGAGTCAGATTACTGGACTGAGTTACAAACCACTTTACAGCAGTTAATCGGCTCAGAAGATGGTCGAACCGTTATTGTTTCTCCGCAGGCGGGTTTAATTTCTGTTCGCGCATTGCCAAATGAAATTAAAGCCATTGAAGGTTTTATTAAAGAATCTGAAGAGCATTTACGTCGTCAGGTGATTATTGAGGCAAAAATTCTTGAAGTAACCTTGAATGATGATTACCAGCAGGGGATTTCCTGGAGCGCTTTAGCGGACAGTGGTAAATTTAATTTCTCTTCGCAAGGCAATATTACCGGTAATGCCATCACGACAGCAATTGGTGGTGGTGGTAGCTTATCAATTACCGGCAGTGACGTTTCGAGTTTGATTAATTTGTTAGCGACGCAAGGACAAGTGCAAGTGCTATCAAGTCCACGAGTTACGGCAACTAACAACCAAAAAGCGGTCATAAAGGTGGGCGAAGATGAGTATTTTGTTACTGATGTTTCCAATACCACGATTACAGGCAACGCAACGACAGTAACACCTGAAATTGATTTAACGCCGTTTTTCTCGGGTATTGCTTTGGATGTCACTCCACAAATTAATGATAACGGTGAGGTTATTTTGCACGTTCATCCATCGGTAACGGTGACGACAGAACAGCAGAAAACGTTAACGTTCAATCAAGAAGAAATCATCTTGCCACTTGCTCAATCTCGGGTACGTGAATCGGATACCATCGTGAAGGCAAAATCTGGTGAGTTGATTATTTTAGGTGGTTTAATCGAATCAACTAAATCAGACATTGAGTCAAAAACACCATTTTTAGGTGATATCCCTGTCGTCGGTGAGTTATTTACTAACCGCAGCGAATCAATTGTTAAAAAAGAGCTGATCATATTAATGAAGCCTACCGTTATTGGTGATGGTGCATGGCAAGATCAAATCGATGAAGCTCGCTCATTATTGCAAAAGTGGTTCCCTGAAACAGAATAACCATGTACTTATATCACTATGGCTTTACGGAATTACCGTTTACTTTAACCCCAAATACCAGCTTTTACGTTGGCTTAGAGCCGCACAGCGAGGCATTGAATGTCTTGCTGGTTGCTTTAAAAAATGGTGAGGGGTTTATTAAAGTTATTGGTGAGGTTGGGACTGGGAAAACCCTGATCTGTCGAAAGCTATTAAATGAGATCCCTGAGCATTTTGTTACCGCTTATATCCCAAACCCATATTTAACCCCGGATGAATTAAGACGTTCGCTAGCGACTGAATTAGGTATTCCACAAGCACAACGAATGAACGTTCCTTTATTAGGCCAGCGAATACAAGAGCGTTTATTAAAGTTGCATTCACAAGGCCACTCAGTTGTGCTGATTCTAGATGAAGCGCAAGCATTACCGGAAGAGAGTCTTGAAGCGTTACGCTTGTTTACCAATTTGGAAACAGAAACCCGTAAATTATTACAAGTGGTGTTGTTTGCTCAGCCAGAGTTAGACAGTCGATTGAACGAAAGTAAATTCAGACAGTTAAAACAACGCATCACTTTCTCATACAAATTAAGGGCAATGACCAAACCCGAAGTGCAGAATTATATTGAACACCGCATACGTGTAGCTGGCTATAAGGGCAATGGTTTATTTACCAAGGCAATTGCTAAAAAGGTTGCCAAAGCCAGTGGCGGCATTCCGCGCTTGGTTAATATTCTTTGTCATAAAGCCTTGATGTTGGCATACGGACAGGGCAAATTTACGATTAGCCAAAAAGACTTGCAGTTGGCCATTAATGATACCGAGTCGGTAACATCGTCATCCAAAGTTTTGCCTATAGGGTTAGCATTGCTGATCTGTTTAGCGGCTGTAGCAAGCCTGATATATTTTAAAGGTTTTTAATGAGCGTTATAAATGAAATGCTAAAAGACTTGGATAAACGCAAGGCGGCCGAGCAACCAGCAAAAGAGCATGAAGTGTATGTGCAATCGACACAACATGGTAAGCAAGGCGTTGATTATAAACTTCTTATCATTGCTATATTAGTCACCGGTATTGTGTGCTTTGCGGTGATGAGTTTTTTACACAAAGACACTAATCCGGTTCAAGGGCTTACCGTTCAGACTGTGAAGGATACAACCGATGTAGCAAAAGTAACGGATAATATAGCGCAAAGCCAAGCAACGAAAGTTCAATCGAAAGTTCAGCCCATAAATGAAGAAACTCTCGTTACTTCAGTGCCTCTAAATAACACGGCTGTAAAGCAACCTGCCACAAATATCGTTAAATTAGAAAATACACAAGATGTTGCTGCTAAAGAAGTGTCTTCAAATAAAGCGACCCCTGAAGTAATAAGCGCTAATACAAATGCTCGTGTAGTCGATGATCCTGAACCAGTAATCATATCGACGCATAACAATGGCCAGACGCCAGAGTCGGTAACGAAAAGTCTTAATACCGATACGGCTAGCTTAACCATTGCCACCGTTGAGTTAACGCCAAAGCAATTAGCCGATAAGAAATACAAACAAGCAATGCGGGCAATAAATAATAAAGATGCGCATACGGCGGAAAAATTACTTGAAGAAGCGTTAATTTTGTCGGCACATCATTTGGAAGCTCGCAAACAACTTGCCGCGCTTTGGTTTGGTCGCCAAGCCAATGGGCAAGCAATAAATGTATTAGCACAAGGCATTGCTTTAACGCCTAAAAGTGAAGAGTTGCGCATAATGCAAGCCAGGATATATGCAGGACAAGGGGAGTTTAGCAAGGCTTTTAATGCCTTAAAGCCCTTGTCTGACAGCATTAATGTAGAATATCAACAAGCTTTAGCAACGATGGCAAGTCAGGCCAAGCAATTTCCTTTTGCAGTAAAGGCTTATCAGAAATTGATTGTGTTAAACCCTGAACAAGGTCGTTGGTGGTTAGGAATGGCCATTGCGCTAGACAGTGATGGTCAGTATCAGCAGGCCACGTTAGCCTATCAAAAAGCATTGCACAGTAAGCAGTTATCACAAAGTTCAATCAACTTTGTTAACACCCGATTAATGGAACTGGGAGAATAAAATGGCCCCTAAACGTTTAAAACTTCGCTTAGGTGATTTGCTTGTAAAAGAGAATATTATTTCTGAAGAGCAACTTATTCATGCCTTAAATATGCAAAAAAACACCCACCGTAAACTGGGTGACTCGTTAATCGACTTAAATTATATTACTGAAAAACAACTTCTGCAGTTTTTGGCTAAGCAATTAGATTTACCGTTTATTGATATTGCACAGCGCTTTATCGCCCCTAACGTTGTTGATTTACTGCCAGAGATTCATGCTCGGCGATTACGGGCATTGGTGTTGGAGTTCGATGAGCACAGCGTGTTAATTGGGATGAGTGACCCCGCCGACTTGTCTGCACTGGATCAGCTGGAAACCTATCTGGGCAATCGTGAAATAAATATTGCTGCAGTAAGTGAATCACAACTGTTTAATGCCTTCGATAATTTGTACCGAAGAACGGCTGAAATCGAATCTTTTGCCAGTCAACTTGAAGAAGAATACCTTGATAGCGAAAGCATTGAGTTTTTAACGGGCAGTGATGAGGGCAGTGATGCAACAGTTGATAAGCTTTTGCAATCGGTATTTGAAGATGCTGTTCAAATGCGCGCATCGGATGTGCATATTGAACCTGAAAAAAATCAGTTTAGAATACGCCAACGTGTAGATGGGATATTGCAAGAAAACGTCATTCATCAAGCCAAAATTGCGTCAGCACTTGTGCTTAAATTGAAACTGATGGCCAACTTGGATATTTCCGAGAAACGCTTACCACAAGATGGACGCTTTCATTTAAAGGTTAAGAATCACGAAATTGATGTGCGTTTATCTACTATGCCAGTTCAGCACGGTGAATCAGTGGTTATGCGTTTATTGGATCAAACCGATGGCATCATTAGTCTAGAACATTCAGGGATGCCAGCTCACCTAATAGAACGCTTACGTATGCAAATTTCTCGTTCTTACGGAATGGTGTTAGTAACCGGTCCAACCGGTAGTGGTAAAACAACTACTTTATATGCCGCATTATCTGAGCTGAATAAATCAGAAAAGAAAATCATTACGGTTGAAGATCCTGTGGAATACCAATTACCGAGGGTCAATCAAGTACAGGTAAGTCAAAAAATCGATTTGTCGTTTTCTCGAATTTTACGAACGGCGCTTCGTCAAGATCCGGATATTTTGATGATTGGTGAGATGCGTGACGCTGAAACCGTAGAAATTGGTTTGCGAGGTGCCTTAACGGGTCACATGGTCTTGTCTACGTTACATACGAACGATGCCATAACCAGTGCCATTCGTTTGATTGATATGGGAGCTCAGGGCTTTTTGGTGAGTAGTGCGTTAAGGGCCATTGTTGCTCAGCGACTAGTCCGCCGTATTTGTAATAACTGTAAAGTTGAAGACACGTTAGCAGAGCAAGACAAATTTTGGTTATCAAATTTGATAGGGCGAAAAGTAGATCAAACATTTTATCGTGGAGCTGGTTGTCAGTCATGCAATAATACTGGGTATCACGGACGCATAGGTGTATTTGAATTACTCGAACTTAACCAAGGCATGATGGATGCGCTTAAACGAGAGGACACTGAAAGCTTTACTCGTATTGCTCGAGAAGATGAAAGCTATGTGCCTTTGGCAAAAGCAGCATTTTCTTATGCAGAGCAAGGTTTAGTAACGGTTGATGAAGTATTACGCCTTACTGAAATGAATGATATTAGCTAAAACAGACGTTAAATAACCTTATGGCACAATTTCACTATATAGGCCGCAATAAAAATGGTCAGCAAACAAATGGCACGCTAGAAGCAAATAGCAGTGCGCATGCGGCTGAGCAATTATCAAAACGAAGTATTATCCCTATTACCATCAAGCCTTATCTTGAAAGTAATCGTGCGAGCAAAGAAATTAATATAGGCGAGTTGCTGCAACCTAAAACAGTTCGCTCTGTCGATATGATCATGTTTTGTCGACAAATGTATGCCTTAATGCGTTCGGGCGTTCCCATATTAAAAGCGATTAAAGGTTTATCTGAAACCACTAAATCAACGGTATTACGCGATGTATTAAATGACATCAATGAAAAACTAGAGCGAGGTATTACCTTATCTTCTGCAATGCATAATCACCCAAAGGTGTTTGGCCACTTAGTGACCAGTATTGTTCACGTGGGTGAAAATACCGGTCAATTAGATGAGTCATTTGCTAAGCTAGCTCAATATTTGGAACGCGAAGAAGAAACCAAGAAAAACATAAAGCAAGCGATGCGTTACCCAAGTTTTGTTGTCATTTCTTTAGTAATCGCTATGTTTGTTTTAAACATCTTTGTGATCCCGGTTTTTGCCGATATGTTTGCTCAATTTAAAGCGGAATTACCATTGCCCACCCGTATTTTAATGGCCAGTTCTGATTTGTTCATCAATTATTGGCCGGTAATGCTACTCGCTATTTTTGCCGCCATCATTTTGGTCAAACGTTCTTTGGCGACAAAAGTAGGTCGTTACAACTGGGATAGGTACAAATTAAGGTTGCCATTAATCGGCAACATTTTTGAACGCTCCTATCTTGCCCGCTTTGCACACAGCTTTGCCATCGTCTTAAAGGCTGGCGTGCCAATCACGCAAGGCTTGAACCTTACTTCAGATGCTATTAGTAACTCCTATATGGGGGACAAAGTGTTGGAGATGCGCAAAAAGGTAGAAAAAGGTGAGACCTTATTGCGGACAGCCACTAGCAGCCAGCTTTTTACCCCATTGGTTTTGCAAATGATTGCAGTAGGTGAAGAAACAGGCCGTATCGATGAATTACTTGAAGAGGTTGCTGGTTTTTATGAGCGAGAAGTTGATTACGACTTAAAGACCTTAACAGACCGTATCGAGCCCATATTGATAGGCTTAATGGCTGGTATTGTTCTAATATTAGCGCTTGGTATTTTCCTACCTATGTGGGATATGTACTCGGTGGTTCAAGGTTAACTATGGGGCGTTATAGTGTTGCGCAGTACAAGATATTGCTCAGCTTTATTATTATCAGCATTCTAGTAACGGTACTTTGGTTTAAGTTTAAGAAAAATGAATCCAATATATTAGCCATCACCATGGAGTCAACTGCCGCTGTTTTTGCTAATAAAGTCATGATGGTGCATGCGCAATGGTTAATGACTGGCAAAGATGACATTGTTTATATAAAAGAAAGTCACTTGGGTACAGGAGCTAAGGTAGAGAATATCGGATATAGAGTGAACGAATTTGGGTGGCCTGATTTATCAATAGACCATGATGCTTGCGCCAGATTATGGCAAAAAATGACTGGTATTGAATTGGAAGTTGTAAATCAACCTATCGCCGTTATTGAAGTGAAAGGTACTCAAAAGGTAGAAGCTAGGGTTTGCCGCTATCATTTAAACGCCAAACACTACATCGAGTATAATAGTGCATCGGGAAAAATAACCAATAAAAATTAGTCGCTTGACAGGTTTTTATTGCAATAATTTATTATTTTATTAAAGTAAGTAGTAGGCAGCTAATCAGAGAAAAATATGAATAACGATAAATGTTTAAACGTAAAAAATTCAAGCCGGGTTAACGGTTTTACCTTAATTGAGCTAGTAGTCGTTGTGGTGTTACTTGGCCTATTAGCGGTTATAGCCGTGCCAAAATACATCGATTTAACTGAACAAGCGCAACAAGCCAATATTGAAGGCATGGCTGGTGGTTTTGCTACGGGTGTATCGCTTGCCCGCTCACAATGGGAAGCGGAAGGCCGCCCCAATGATGGTAATTACAATGTCATCAACTACGACGGCAGCAACCTGATCCTAACAACCGAAAACCAAAACCAGGGCGTACGTCCAGGTTACCCAATTGGTTTAGCTGGTGGAAATGACTCTCTACAATTAGCTGACTGTGTAGACGTTTGGAACAATATTCTTCAACAACCACCTTTGATAACAAGTAATATAGCGGATCTTAATGGTGTTGATGGGGACAGCTACAAGTATTTAGTCCGACGAGGCGGCACTGGTTCAAGTGCTTACTGTATCTACTTTTTAAAAGAAACACTAAATAAAACAAACGATCAATACACCGCACCAACAGACGAAAATGTAGGCAACAATTTTACCTATTTACCAGCCACAAGCTCTGTGGTTATCAATATTAATCAAAATTAGCGACAGCTGTTACAAAATATATAAAAATAATTACTGATGTGAAATTACATTTAAGTATAATCGCTCACAATGTAATGAATTTAAAACTTCAAGGATATTAAAAAAATGAGAAATAAAGGTTTTACGCTAATTGAATTAGTAATCGTAATCGTAATTCTAGGTATTTTAGCGGCTACTGCAGCACCTAAATTTTTAGATTTATCAGGTGATGCACGCGCGTCTGTGATGAAAGGTGTTCAAGGCTCTCTTAATTCAGTCGCAGATATTGTTCACGCAAAAGCTTTAATTGAGGGCAAAACAACTGGTAGCCAAACTCTGGATGAGGTTGATAATATAGGGGTGTCTATTTCAGTTGAAAGTGGCTGGCCAGCAGCTGATAGTATCGTTAATTTGATTGAATTGGGTGCTGAAAGTGATGTTTCGGCTACGACTTCGGGCACTGACACTGTAATTTTTCAGCATGGTGGAACAACTGATACTTGTACTACTACATATGTTGAGTCTGATAATGTAGAAACAAGACCTTCTATTACATCAGATACTGATAATTGTTAATAATAGTTTTTCTTGAAAGTGCCTGCAGTAGCAGGCATTTTTTTTGATAGAGATTTAAATATATTCTCAAAAATAATCCCTTTCAGGAAATAATCGCATTGCATCGCGAATAATAGTTACCCCTTCTTCTTTATCGTACTCGGCTTTCATTTTGTGAAGAGATTGAAAGGCCAATATCATGTTGTTATACACTTTTTCACTTGGCTTCCTTGCCACATAATCTGTTCCCCAGTGGATATAATCTTTTATACCCTTACTGTTTTGGTTCATAACGGCAATGAGTAAGTTTTGATTATTAATGCGTTGTTCAAGGTAATCACGCCATACCACTAGGTTATAGGCTTTCAATAAAATCTCCCTATGTTTAGCGCCTGCTGCTTCATATTGCTCAATGTAATAAGAAGATTGCAGCGTACTAAGCATAAAAATAGTTCCTGACGTAGGTACGATTAAAGCAAAACTTTTAGCGATAAAATCGAAACGGAAAGCTTTTACTAAGGTATCCTTTTCTTGGCAAAAAAACAGGCTGCAATTTATCAGCAACAAAAACACCAACCAATGAATCGTTGAGTGATAAAACGGGTATTCAGTTTGGGTATGCAATAATATTGGGGTAATTAACCCAATGAAACTTATTGTTTTTAACAAGTGCACTTTATAAAAAATACTTAAATACGCAATTGCTAATAATGTTAGGCCGAGTATTGCGACTATCCCACCTTCAATTCCCCAAAATAACACTTCATTATGTGGATGATTTAAGTTTTTTAGCGGCATGGCTAATTCAGGATTTTTCAATTTTTGCTGTAAATGAAACTCTCTATATTCTTTAGAAAAACCGCCATAACCATAACCGGCAATCGGGTTTTCTTTTATCATGGAGAAGCCCACTTTAAAAATATCTACCCGTACATCCTGTGCTTCAAAAAGTGGGGCATTAGCTTGGGTTTGACTTTCTGGCTTCATAAGCGTGGCGCTAGAAATACCAAGGATAATAAGCACCGCAGCAGTAATTAAATGCTTGTGTCTAAATTTGTATAAATACGGGCTTAGTAGCAGCACTCCAGCAATGGCGCCATAAATCCCTGTTTTAGATTGGATGAAATAAAGCGAAAATGCACAACTAAACTGGCAAAGAAAAATCAGAATAAGCCATTTCGGTTGTTCAGCAAGCCATTGTTTTTGTGCCGACAAATATAAAGATAAAACTACACCTGTGGCCATAAATGATGACATTACATTAGTTTGTAAAAATACCCCACTAGGCTGTTTAGATAGTGGTATAAATAGAAATAACGCTTTCACGATAGGCCATTCGTTAATTACTTGCAATACGCTTTCATGACCAGCCTTTAAAGCGATAACTTGGAAAATACTGATAAGCGATTGAATAGCAATACCAATAAGAATTAGCGCTAATATGGATAGGTGCTGGTTACGGCTTAACTTAAATTGAAATATGGTAAAACTAAACGCTAAACCTGCGAAAAGGCCGATTAACCTTGGAATAGCATAGTCACTATGTGGCGCCCCATAAAACAGTGGCAGGCAAAGTAAAATAAAGGCCGCTAAAAAAATCAGATGGAATTTATGATATAAAAAGCCTTGCTGCTGGCTAATCTTCCATAAACCTAGGCCAATGATTATAGATACAAAAATCCAGCTAACGGTGTTGAAGGCCAAATAAAGACCATAACCACCAGGTGTTGGCATAAAGAAATGCATACTGAATATGAATAATAAGCCTAGTGTTATTTGATAAGAACGAGTAATTGTCATGGCTGTCCGGGTTATCGATAATGAATATTTTTTAAAAGACACAAGCTGATATTTTAGTGTAATATGCAAATCATCTATTTGATCAATTTTAAACTATGATCATGTATACTTACCAAACAAAATATCAAATAAAACATTATGTTGAGCGGTTCTAAGTTTTTTAATGAAGACAAATACCCTAGCAAAGCAAACTAAGCAAAAAAATATTGGTTTCACTCTACTTGAGATGATCATTGTGATCATTATTATCGCTATTTTGGCCGTTTCGATTGCACCTAAATTCATCGGAGTGACCGATTTTAATGCTTACAGTTATCGCGACCAAATGATTTCTGCATTACGCCTCATGCAACAAAAAGCCATGCAAGATACTCGTGAAAGCATATGTCACCGTATTTTAGTGAATAGTTCTGGTTATGGCGAGGTGGAAAGCGAAAACGAAAACTGTGTGTCGAATTCACTCATTGCTGACTGGCAAACTCAAAATACGGGCTTTTCTATACCCGCTGAATCCTCTGCAACAATTAATTTTTCCGGACCACTTACGTTTGATTCTTGGGGACGAGTAGAGGAATGTGATAGTGGCTGTAGTATTGAATTTCAGTCAGACAGTAACGCCCAACTTTGTATAGAAGCTCAGGGGTATATCCATGCCTGTTAATTTTTCTAAGCGCAGCTATCCTAAAACGCCATTAGCTAAAGGCTATACCTTAATTGAATTGGTCATAGGGTTTACCGTGCTAGCCGTGGCATTGGGCGTTGTGCTAATGGGCATGCTACCTAGAGAGAAGCAAAGTGCTGATTTAATTCATATGATCAGGGCCGCCGAGCTTGGTCAGTCGTTAATGAATGAGATCACCGCCAAACCCTTTGATGAACTAACCATGGCCGGAAGCTTAACTCGTTGTAATGAAGAACCTGCCTTTCCGTGCACAAGCCCGGGAAATTTAGGTACAGACGGTGAATCTACCCGCAGTCAATTTAATGATGTTGATGATTATGATGGCTTGAGTTTGATTGGCGACAGTCTAGGGGATTTATACAAAGACTTTACGGTAAGTGTTCAAGTGTTCTACGACAATAACTACGATGGTATAGAGAATACCTCATTTAATGTGGATGACCCGTTGGCAAAATTAATAACTATTACGGTAACGACGCCCTTGGGGACTCCGGTTACCTTTAGCAGTTATCGGGCGAACTACGAATGATGAAGTTCAGCAAAGGCTTTACCCTGATAGAGTTAATTCTGGTGATTATGATTTTGGGGATCATCTCAACTGGATTAATCGGTTTTATCACGACTGGAGTCAATATCTATAAAAACATTCACTATCGTGATGTGCTTATTTCCGATGCTCGGTTTGTTGTTGAGCGATTAAATCGTGAGGTTCGTCAAGCATTACCTAACTCGGTTCGTTTGTTAAATCAATCCGGAGTGCAATGTATGGAGTTTGCTCCAGTACATTTAAGTACCATTTATCTTGATGTCCCTGTTTCTCCGGAATCGGCTGATAATAATATAACCGTAATCCAATCAAGTTTGGTGTTTGAGAGTACCAACTCAACCTCCAAACGAGTGGTTGTATTTCCTGAAAATTTAAATGATGCTTATGATGTTGATAATGGCAAGGCCAAGGCATTGCAAAGTGTAGATACCTCAGGCTCACCAACTTGGGATGTGTTTTTGCAAAGCAATTCACTATTTGCCGCTGACTCGCCCAATGAACGACTATATATTATCGATCAGCCGGTGTCGTTTTGCATCGAAGGTGATAAGCTTTATCGTTATCATGGTTATGGTTTTAATACTAATCAGCAATTACCAAATAATAGCGGCCAATTAATGGCAGAGCATATCGTCGCTAATGCTAGCCGCTTTAGTTTTGATCCAAATAATGCGATGCTAACCATAGACTTGATTTTTAATAACAATAATGAACAGCTTGTGTTTAATAACGGGGTCCATATTGCCAATGTTCCTTAAAGCTCCAAGAATAAGTACCAACTCTGGATCTGCTTTGATTATGGCCATATTTATTATCGTGGTGTTTAGCATGATGGCGGCAGTATTGGCAAAGATCATTAGTACCTCTTCTGAAAACATTTCTTATGAAGTTCTCGGTACTCGCGCATATGCTGCGGCAAAAACCGGCAATGAATGGGCTTTGCAGCAATTATTTCCACTTAAAGATATTGAACTTGCAGCATGTGAAGAGAATATTAGCGACTATCAAAATATCTCTTCAAAAATTGTACCCGATTTATCTAGTTTGAACGGTTTACAAGGGTGTTGGATAGACAGTTTGGCTTGTGTTGAATTTTCTAATGATTCGGTTGATTACTTCACCATTACCTCAACGGGCGTTTGTCAGCAAGGCTCTGTGACTACAAGCCGTACCCTGCAAGTAGAAGCGAGGAGTCTTTAAATGTCAGCGAGTTATTTCTTTCGAGTTCTACTTATTCTCATTCTTTTTTTATCTAAAGATACTCAAGCTAATCAACCCACGCCTATTTCTTTGCCTGACTCTGAAAACTACCCAGGCTTTATAGCCTTTAATGAAATTGCACAAGGAAGTAATAGCAACCCTGGCAATATTGAATTAATTGTTTTAAATGACAATGCTGGCGAGGCATATAAAAACGTCTACATTTTTGGCTGGGGTAATGGTCAGATTGCCGATTTTGGCGAGATATGTAACGCTCAAGGTGAATTAAATGATTTATGGAATGTTTTTCCAAATGGAGGAGGAACACCAGAAGAACAAGACGACTGTATTTTCACGACTGGCACTTTGCTTCTTTACGATGGCGGTGATTTACACAATGAGCATCAGGAGTTATTGCTTTCAGAGGGCTACACTGTAAAACCAGAGAAAAAGGGAAATACCTATGTAGATGTGAATGTACCTAGCTCCATCATCCAATATCTTTACTATGGCCAAGATAATAATAGGGCAGTTGCTCCACAAACTGGTAATAATGTTGTAAATGCACCTGCCCCAAAGAAAGGTGGAAATATCTGTGCCCCCTCTGATGACAATAGTAATTGGACCGATTGTGATCCCACACATGGTGATTATAACGATCCGGATAAAAACGCCCGATTTTATAAAATTTCATTTGTAAATAACCCAACCTTAACCTGTGATGGCTTGGCGGTTGAAATTAGAGCCTGTAAAGACAGAGATTCTTGCACTGAATATGTGGATATAGAAGCGACTGATTTGCGTATAATTAGCTCTGCATCAACAAGCCAGTTTCCAGTAAGTTTAACGACGATTTCTGGCTTAACGATTGGACAGGCAACCGTTTATCAAGCGACAAGTGGTGTCACTAAACTTTCACTGGCAGGGCAAGATGATAATTGCGACCTTGAGGAGTGTCCGGCGGAGTTTGTATCAACGCTACTTAAACTTTCTCTAAACGGCAATGATGATTTAACGTCAGTTTGTGGGCCTGAACGTTCGTACACTCTTGAGGCTTTAGAAGATGGCGGGGATGGAGAGTGTGTTAGTTTATTTACCGACAGCAGCGTTATCCCGGTTAATTTCACCTCGTCAGTTGCTGGCCTTAAGGTCAATGGTGAAACACTCAGTCAAGAGCTGCAGGAGACTGTTGATGTGACCTTTAATAATGGTGATGGGGCTGTTGATATTCAGTTTAATGATGTCGGGGTACACCAACTTTCATTTAATCTAACCCGCGATTTACCTAACACTGATGATTTGTACGTAGCGGGCAGCTCAACGCTTAAATTTTTCCCTGCCGGCTTTGATGTGTCAACCAATATGGTTGCTACTCATGTTGCTGGAGAACCTTTTACCACTACCGTTGCTGCTGTTTGTGAACATCCTACCGATACCAGTTTAATTGGCACAGTGGCACCTAGCTATCAACCTGAAGATGACAAAATTGATCTAACTTTAACGAAAGGAAGCGGTGACTATCGATTGGGGCGCTTCTATCTTGAATCGGACATTTCTAACATGGCTAATGCTGAGCAAATAGAGGCACAGGTAAATTTTGAAAATGGCCAATATCAAACGACTGAATCTCGTTATCTGGAAGTGGGGGATTTAACCATTACGGTTGCAGATACCTATTTGGACGAGCCGATTGCAGGCGAAGTAACCTTGTCGCGCTTTATTCCGGACCATTTTAAAGTCAGTGTTATTGACGAAGGTGAAATCATTAGCCGTACCTGCAATATGCTCACCGGTAGCGATAACTTTACTTATACCGGCCAATTATTGTCTGATGAAGGGGATATTAATTACTTTGTCGCGCCTACTTTCAAAGCAACCCCTTATGCTTACCGGTTAGAGAATGAGGCCGAGCAAATTACCCAAAACTACATCGACCGCAATACGCAAGTAAATTTGACCGCTACCAGTAAGAATTCTGTCTCTTTACTGGCTAACTTAAGCAGCTCTGAAGGTTTGGTGTTTACTCAAAACGACGATGAAAGGGGCGAACTGTTTTTTGAATTTTCAATGAATGATCATTTTTATTACCAGAGAAATTTGGCCAGTCAAATCGCGCCTTTTAACGCCGTTTTTGATATGCAAATTGCAGGGTTACGCGATTCGGATGGAGTGGGGTTTTCCCAATGTGCCGTAGATGATGAATTTTGTGTTTGTGATAGTGGCGAGTGTGAACAACATTTTGACCTGCAAGGTGACAGTAGTATGGGCAGTGATGTGGTGGTGAAATTTGGCCGCTGGTTTATTGTGAGTGACACCAAGGGGCAAGATGAGGACCTGCCGATTGAAATGCAACTGCAATACTTTGATGGCAGTAACTTTGTTGTTAACCAGACTACCGCCACAAATAATGGCGATTCTTGCACAAATATTGATGGCGCTTTGTTAGAGTTAAAGGATATTGAGGAATTAACGACTTCCGATACACAAATAGAAGAATATAACGTTGGCGTAAATAAGTTCTTCAGCGAAGGCAAATCCAATGATTTCTATTTAACTGCACCTAATAAATCCGGCGCCATCGGGGTGAAATATCTGGCGCCAATTTGGCTACAATACCCTTGGAACTCCGATAGTAACTACGATACAGACGCCAACCCGCTTGCCACTATGGTATTTGGAATCTTTAGTGATTCCAGTCAACGCATTATCAATCAGCGTGAAATTGAAGGGAAAAACTAGCGATTAGCAGAATTGACAGTTAGGTTTGCAAAAAAAATTACAAAAATGCCCGGTTTTTAATGTTTGGCTACTACATTTTTGTTTTATGTCGGGTATGATAGGGAGATAAACGAATTTTGCGTCTGGCGTTTTATTCCTCTGGTTTTTAAAACGACAGACTAACAGCTAGCACCCCTTGGCGTTGCTATAAAAAATATCTGAGATATGCTCGTTACATTTCAATCGCGCATATAGATTTCTATAGGATTTTTCACCCCATGTTCAAACATTTACGTGGTATGTTCTCAAACGATTTATCAATCGATTTAGGTACAGCCAACACTCTTATTTATGTTAAAGGTCAAGGCATTGTTCTTGACGAGCCATCGGTAGTCGCTATTCGTCAGGATAAATCAGGCGGAAATAAAAGCGTTGCCGCCGTTGGTACTGCCGCAAAACAAATGTTAGGTCGTACGCCAGGTAACATTGAGGCGATTCGTCCAATGAAAGATGGCGTTATTGCTAACTTCTTTGTGACTGAAAAAATGCTTCAACACTTTATCAAGCAAGTGCATTCAAATAATTTCCTACGTCCTAGCCCTCGCGTATTAGTATGTGTTCCTTGTGGTTCTACTCAAGTTGAGCGTCGTGCCATTAAAGAGTCTGCTATGGGAGCTGGCGCACGCGATGTGTACTTAATTGATGAGCCAATGGCTGCGGCAATTGGTGCCGACCTGCCTGTTTCAGCTGCAACGGGTTCTATGGTTGTTGATATTGGTGGTGGTACAACTGAAGTTGGTATCATTTCACTAAACGGTCTAGTTTACTCTTCTTCGGTTCGCATTGGTGGTGATAAGTTTGATGATGCAATCATCAACTATGTACGTCGTAACTTTGGTAGCTTGATTGGTGAAGCAACGACTGAGCGCATTAAGCAAGAAATTGGTTCGGCTTACCCTGGCGAAGAATTAATTGAAATTGAAGTTCGTGGTCGTAACCTTGCTGAAGGTGTTCCACGTAGCTTTACATTAAATAGCAATGAAATTTTAGAAGCATTACAAGAGCCGTTATCTGGTATCGTTAGTGCGATTATGGTTGCTTTAGAGCAATCTCCACCAGAGCTTGCATCAGACATTTCTGAGCGCGGGATGGTATTAACCGGTGGTGGTGCCTTATTAAGGGATCTTGATCGCTTATTAGCCGAAGAAACAGGAATTCCAGTAATTGTTGCTGATGATCCTCTTACCTGTGTAGCTCGTGGCGGCGGTAAGGCACTTGAAATGATTGATATGCACGGTGGTGATTTATTCGCGTACGAATAAATCGTTAAATTAGCTTATTCGGGCAGCATGCTGCCCATTGAGATATATGAACCCCATTTTTCTTAATGGCTATTCAAGCCATAAGCGAATGTTGATTGCGCTTGTTTTATCAAGCGTTTTCATTTATTGCGACCATAAATTAGCGAGCTTCGAAATAGCTCGGGGCTACTTACAGTCTATGGTTAGTCCTTTGCAATATTTAGCCAACACCCCCCTTAAATTTCTCGACTTTGCCTCTGAAAATTTGGTTTCGCGTAAACAGCTAATGGCCGAAAACCAAAAGTATCAACAGCAAGAGCTGCTGTTCAAAGAAAAATTGCTGCAATTGGATATTTTAGAGCAAGAAAATGAACGCTTAAGGGCGTTGTTATCATCACCCGTGCAAGCGGAGCATAAAAAGATGGTGGCGGAAATTTTGGCGGTCGATAGCGACCCTTATTCGCATCAAATTCTTATCAACCTAGGTACGAAAGAAGGCATTTATGAAGGGCAGCCAGTCATTGATGAAAATGGCGTGGTTGGGCAAATTCTACATGTTGGTGCGAATAGTTCTAGGGTGTTATTGCTTACCGATATCAGTCATTCCATCCCTCTAAGAATTCATCGCAATGGTGTGCGGGTTATTGCCAAAGGTACGGGCAGTCAAACGACTATGGAAATCAACTACCTGCCGCATTCTTCTGATATTAAAGAAGGCGACTTGTTGGTTACGTCGGGGCTTGGCGGGACATTTCCAGAAGGTTATCCAGTGGCCAGAGTCACGAATATTGCTGAGAATACCGACCGAGCATTTGCACGAGTGAAAATTACGCCCGAAGTGCAACTTGATAGATTACGTTATTTATTGGTGATCTGGCCAGATGCGGTGGTGAAACAATAAACATATGAAAGCAAAAAATAATAACTACATTATTTGGATAACCATTTTAATTTCGTTAATGTTGACCATTATGCCATTGCCAATCTTACTGGATTCATTTCGTCCAAATTGGGCTCTGCTTGTGTTAGCCTATTGGTGTTTGGCCCTGCCTAACCGAATTAATGTCTTAAGTGCTTGGTTTGTGGGCCTTATTGTTGATGTGCTGCTCGGCTCCGTTTTGGGGGTTAATGCGTTTGCCTGTGCCATTGTTATCTATGTAACGGGCAATAATTTTCAAAAAATACGTAACTTTTCTATTTGGCAGCAATCGTTGATTGTGTGTTTACTTACCGCTTTTTATCATCTAATTGTATTTTGGTTGCAACGTTTTGTTTTTGAAGTGGACTTTTCTTTATCCTATATGAAGCCCGTATTAACGACTACGTTACTATGGTGGATTGTCTTTTTGCTTCTGCGTAAAACACGTCGCCATTTTAGAGTGCTTTAGCCATGCTTTATTTGGCTTCAGGATCACCACGTCGCAAAGAGTTATTACAACTCGTGTTAAGCGACTTTCAAATTTTGTCAGCCCAGATTGATGAAACACCTTTTGATAATGAATCACCCATTGAGTTTGTGCAGCGCATGGCGTTAGAAAAAGCACACGCTGGATTGAAACTTGTTATGGATAGGGACGGTCTTAATTGGGTATTGGGGTCAGATACGGTGGTGGTAAGTCAGGGGCGCATTTTAGGTAAGCCTAAAGATAATGATGACTTTTTACAGATGATGCGCTCATTATCTGGAAAGGAGCATCAGGTATTGACCGCAATCGCCCTTGTCAGCGAAGAAAAATGCTACACTGAATTAGTGACCACCAAGGTTCATTTCAGAGACATCTCGGAAGCAGAAATGCAACGTTATTGGCAGTCGGGTGAGCCTTCAGATAAAGCCGGAGGCTATGGCATTCAAGCAGGTGCAGGCAAGTTTGTGACCTACATTGAAGGCAGTTACTTTGCGGTAGTGGGCTTACCGCTGTATGAAACAGAGCAATTACTGATTAAAGCAAAAATAATTTAATGGGATGAGTAAATGAGTGGCGAGTTATTAATCAATGTAACCCCTAGTGAAACCCGAGTTGCGCTAATCGAACACAGTTCTTTGCAGGAAGTGCACGTAGAACGTATCGCTAAAAAGGGTATTGTCAGCAATATCTATTTGGGCAAAGTCATCAGAGTCTTGCCCGGAATGCAGGCAGCTTTTGTCGATATCAATTTGGATAAAGCGGCGTTCCTACATGCTTCTGACATTCGTAGCCGACTGATCACCAATCAAGAAAATAATGATAACGAAGTGGCGGATATTCGTACCCTAGTTCATGAGGGGCAATATTTGATGGTTCAGGTGGTTAAAGATCCAATAGGCACAAAAGGGGCACGTTTAACAACGGATTTAACCATCGCATCTCGTTACTTGGTTATGATGCCAAATGCTACCCACGCAGGTGTCTCTCAACGCATTGAAAGTGATAAAGAACGCCACCGTCTGAAACGAATCGTTTCTGAACACTGCGATGATGAGGGCGGCTTTATTGTGCGTACCGCCGCAGAAGGGGCTGGTGAAGACGAACTTAACCACGACGCTTTATTCTTAAAACGCGTCTGGGCGAAGGTTCAGCAACGTAAACGCCGTAAACAAATTAATATGCCGCTTTATCAGGATTTAAATTTAGCCAGCCGTATTATCCGCGATTTTGTCGGTGGCGGTTTAGAGCGAATTCGAGTTGATTCGAAGTTGTCTTATCAAGAGCTAAAAGACTTTACCGAAGAGTTTGTGCCAGAAATTGCACAAATCATTGAATATTACCCTGGTGAACAACCGATTTTTGACTTGTTCGCAACCGAAATTGAAATTCAACGCGCCTTACAACGTAAAGTGGAGCTCAAGTCGGGTGGTTACTTGATTTTGGATCAAACCGAAGCCATGACCACCATCGACATTAACACGGGGGCATTCGTTGGCCACCGTAATCTTGAAGAAACCATCTTTAATACCAATATTGAAGCCACTCAGGCCATTGCCAGACAGTTACGACTGCGTAACTTAGGCGGCATTATCATTGTTGATTTTATTGATATGAACAACAATGAGCACAAAAAACGGGTGTTGCACTCTTTAGATATGGCCATGTCTAAGGACAAAGTAAAATACAGCATCAGTAACTTTACTTCGCTTGGTTTGGTAGAAATGACACGCAAAAGAACTCGCGAGAGCCTTGAGCATATTTTGTGTGACGAATGCCCGGTATGTGACGGTCGTGGCCACCTTAAGACGGTTGAAACCATCTCGTTTGAAATCCTACGTGAAGTGGTTCGCGTTAATCGTGCGTATGATGCCGATAAATTTATTGTGTATTGTTCACCCACCGTCAGCGAATCATTAATGAATGAAGGCTACAATCATTTGGCTGAGCTTGAAGTGTTCATTGGCAAACAAATTAAAGTTCAAACCGACTCTATGTACACTCAAGAGAAGTTTGATGTGGTAATGATGTAGTGGCTAAACTGGTAGTACATTTAAATAAATGGCTTAATCGCCTTTATAAATCACTGGCCATATTGCTGGTGTTATTTGCTGTACTACTGAGTTCACTACGCATTTTATTACCCTATGCCCATACGTATAAGCAAGACGTTGAAGATTACTTAAATAGTGGTTATCAGGGGCAAATACAAATTGGCGAGCTTACCGCAGGTTGGCACAATTTGGGCCCAACTCTGGTGGTTAATGATTTGGTGCTTACCAATTCTAGCGCCATCTCGATTGTTATTGATGAGATGGATATTGGTCTGGATTTTTGGGGCAGCATACAAGAGCGCGCCATCAAAGCAACCAATTTTACTTTGATTGGTGCGGAAATTGTTATCGACCAAACCAAGCTTTTTGTAGACCCACCAGAGCAAGAAGATGAGCAACAGCAGGTGGCTACCGATCTGAACGCCATTTCTGATCTTATGCTTAAGCAAATCAAGCGTTTTTCTTTAAGAGATAGTCACTTACTTCTTAAAACCCCTTATAAAGAGCATCAGTTTACCATTGAAAAATTGGCTTGGCTGAATGAACAAGACCAACACAAAGGGATTGGTAAAGTTCAGGCGGCGGATTTTCCTGAAAACACCGCTAAACTGGTCGTTGATTTAACCGGCGATTCTTTCACCGATTTGTATGGGCAAATCTATATGGAAGGCAATGGCTTAAATTTGGCCCCATTATTTGACAAAGTACTCGGCGAAAAGGGCGACCAAATCGACTCTAATATTCATTTTAAGTCTTGGATGAATTTTAAAGATGGACGCAGCACCGACATGCAAGTGGTGTTTGAAGAGAGTCAATTTAACTGGAACAGTTTTGAGCAGCAGCACACCTTAGTTATCCCACAAAGCCAAATCAGTTTCAGTCGAGACGGCACGAAAGAACACTTTTATGTGCAATCCTCACCAATAAACTTTGAGTTTAATGGTGAGCACTGGGGGGATTTAACTTTACAAGCTGAGTTTGACTACACCCGTTGGCAAGCCAATATTGATAAGGTTTCTTTAACCAAACTTTGGCAGCTGTATCCATTGTTTTTGGAAAACTTTCCCGATTTAGCCGACTACCAAAACCTAAATCTGCAGGGCGAAGTTGAAAATATCCGCTTGCAAGGCAACGCAGAAGGCCTGCAGGGCAGTTTGCAGTTTGTTGAAGTCGGCACCGATTTCGCCGCGGGCATTCCCGGTATTGGCAATCTTAACGGTGATGTGTTTTTTGATAATCAATTTGCTTTTATCAATTTACATGCCAGCAATAGTGCCATTGACTTTAATGAAGGCTTTGAAAGGCCAATCCCCTATGAGTACTTATCTGGTCAGGTAAAAATTGAGTGGCAAGCGCTTCAGTGGCGTTTAGCTGTAGAAAACTTGCGATTAACCTCTACCGATCTTTCGTTAAAAGCTGATGTTCAATATCTACAGAAACAAGACTCGGTAGGTGAGCTAAGCATTTTTGCTTTTTTAAATAATGTCGATGCGAGCAAGACTCGATATTATCTGCCTTTATCCATTATGGATGAAAGTCTGGTTGAGTATTTAAACGAGGCGATCTATTCAGGCACCGTCAATCAGGCTGCCGTTATTGTCAACGGACCGGTAGATAGTTTTCCGTATACGGATAAAAGCGGCGTATTTGTTGTTGATGCTGACTTACAAGATGCCAAATATCGATTTGAAGAATCATGGCCTGCCATTAATGGCCTAGAAGCCAACCTTAACTTTACCGCCAACTCCATGTTAATAACGGCTACGGGCGGCGATTTAGCCGGGATTGAATTAACCAATGTTGCCGTTGGCATTGATGATTTTGATACCTCTATCTTAACTGTTGATACCCCTATTTCAGGCAGTTTTTCCGCCGTTGAAACTTTAATGAATAATAGCCCTCTGGCCGAAACGGTGGGTGAAACCATTAGCTTTATTAACCCTCAAGGGCAAGTCAGTGGTTTATTTTCATTAAATTTACCCTTAGATGATACAGACTTAGCCGTTGCTAAAGGGGATTTTACACTCGAAGGTGCAACCATAAATTTATCGGCACCTGAAATGATATTTACCGATGTTTCAGGCCGTCTTAGTTTTAATAATGAACGTATCACCACCGAAGACTTAGCGGTGCTCTGGCGAGGTATGCCATTGGGCTTTGATGTGGTTGCCGATCAAAAAACAACCCATTACCAGGTAGATATTGGGATTAAAGGTGACTGGCCTAAAGAAGCTTATCAAGCACAAATTCCAGAATCGTTATTAAAGTATGTTGATGGCGAGGTAAACTGGCAAGGCGATCTTAGCCTGTTTATTCCTGAAGATGGTCAATTAACCTACTCTGTCGATATTCAATCCGACTTAGCGCAAAGCCAGTTATTGTTACCATCGCCCTATACCAAGCCACAGGGGCAATCACTTAGCGTAGTTGCTCGAGCACAGGGCAATGGCGATACCTCAAATATTACCGCAAATATTGGGGACAACTTAAGCTTCTATGGTGATCTAAAGCATGAGTCACCTACCTTTGCACGTGCGCATTTGGTGTTAGGCAATGAAAAAATGTTGTTACCGATGGATGGCTTTCATATCACCACCGCACTTGATGACATCGACTTTAGCCAGTGGTACCCACTCATCGATGATATCCTAGAAAGTTTGCCTGAATCAGCTGAAACGGTTGCCGAAGCGGTGGCTGAACCGCCCCTGTTCTCGATTCCGGAAAGGATCCGCGGTAACGTTGCAAATGTGAAGTTTTACGGTCAAGACTTATCCGATGTCAGCTTTAACTTATTGCACCAAACCGATTCGTGGTTGTTGCAATTTAATTCAGAACAATTGCGCAGTCGTTTTCGTTTTTATCACGAATTCGAAGAGAAAGGCTTAGCGATTGAAGCAGACTTTGCTCATTTTGAACAAGCTTTTAGTTTCTTAGAAGAAACAGAAACTGTCGAGAAAGAGCAAACCGAACAAGCAAATACCGCTAACAACATAAAAACGGCTAATGATTTAAGCCGCGATAGCAGGTTGTTGTTAGCCGATATTCCGAACTTACTGTTTCAATGTGACCGCTGTCAGTATAAGCAATTAAATCTGGGGGAGGTCTCTTTTGCCCTACAGCATGAAGGTAACGAAAGCCTAATCTTAAAAGACTTTATCGCTCAGCGAAATGGCACAAAACTCACCTTAAATGGTGATTGGCAGCAATCTTCCGATACAAATGCAACACGTCTGGTTGGTAAGCTCAATGTGAAAGACATTGAACAAGAAATTGAGGCCTTTGGTTTTGAGTCAACCATTAAAGATAGCGGGGCGAAAAGTAGTTTAGAACTGAGCTGGCAAGGTGGACCAGATAATTTTAATTTTGATACGCTAAACGGCAAAGTAAAAATCGACTTAGATGATGGCTACCTTGCGGACGTTAGCGACAAAGGTGCACGGATTTTTTCACTGTTTAGTTTACAATCTTTGGTTAGGAAACTGACGCTAGATTTTCGTGATGTTTTCTCCAAAGGGATGTTTTATAACAGCATTAAGGCCAATTTCCATTTTGTAGATGGTGTTGTGTATACCGATAACATGCGTATGGATGCTACCGCGGGTAACCTGAGCGTGAAAGGAAACACCAATCTAGTGTCCAAACGATTGGATTATAAAATGTCGTTTTCACCTAAAGTTACCTCGAGTTTACCAGTGATTATTGGTTGGTTGGTAAACCCCATTATGGGGGTTGCCATTTTAGCGGCCGATGAAGCAATTCAAAAAGCCGAAGTGATTTCATTCATTAATTTTGAGCTAACTGGCACCATAGACAAGCCTGAATTTAAAGAAGTAAATCGTAAAAGCCGCGACATAACGGTTGGCAAAAGTAAGCCTGATACAAAGCAGCAGCCCGAAACCCAAAAACAGCTCGAAACCCAAAAACAGCAAAAATCAGAACCGAAATCAGAGCAACTATCAGAGCAAGAAATTAAGCAAAAAGCGATGGCAGCGCCAGCATCAAAAGGTAACTTGGTTTTGCCTTCTAAACTGGCTAAATCTTTGCAAAAAGACGCGTTAGCAGAACACCGGTTAACCATCCCTAATGCCCTGTTTGAACCGCTTGTAAAACCAAAAAAAACTGAGCCGTTTTATGGATGAAGTCAAACCTAGGCTCACCGCAATTCAGTTGTGTTCGAGCCCAAATGTCGAGCAAAACCTTGCCAATATAGAACATCAGCTTAAAGTGCTAACTCAATGTTACGGACCGAACCCTTGCCACCTAGTGGTTTTACCGGAATGCTGCTTACTTTTTGGTGGGCGCGATAAAGATCAAGCATTGGTGGCACAGGAACTTGATGAAAGTTATTTGGCACAAGCTTTAGCTCAGTTAGCCAACAAGTATGGCGTGTTTCTCCTTGCTGGGAGTGTGCCCATTGTTTTTAACAATGACGATAAATTCAGTGCCAGCAGTTTATTATTTTCGCCAGAAGGGCAATGTATCGCTCATTATGAAAAGATGCATTTATTTGATGTGACGGTGGATGATAATGAGCACAGCTACCGTGAGTCGGCAACAACCTCTCGTGGTACTGGGCCTAAGGCAACCCAACTTCCGGCGTTTTGTCTGGGGTTCAGTATTTGTTATGACTTACGCTTTCCTGAATTATTTCGAGCCTTACGGTCAAGTTCAGCCAAGGTCATTGCCGTGCCTAGTGCGTTTACCCAAGTAACAGGCGAAGCACATTGGCAACCTTTATTGCAAGCCAGAGCCATTGAAAATCAAGTTTACATTATTGCCGCAGGTCAGCAAGGTACCCATCAAAATGGTCGGCAAACCTATGGCCATTCTATGATTATTTCTCCGTGGGGTGAGGTTTTGGCAATAAAAGAGACGGGTACGGGTTTTATCAGTGCCCAATTTGATGCACAATTACAGCAACGTATACGAAGGGACATTCCTGTGAATGCCCATAATCAATTTTCAGTCATACTGAACGACAAACGGAATTAACATGAATCTTGTTGAACAAGAACTACTCCACGCCTGCCAATTAGGCGAAGACGATTTAAGCACCGCGTTAAATACCATTTGTCAGCGAGATGTTGATTTTGCTGATTTGTTTTTTCAATCTTCTAGTCATGAATCTTGGATGCTTGAGGACGGGATTGTTAAAGATGGTTCTTATAACATCGAGCGTGGTGTCGGTGTGCGTGCGATAAGCGGTGAAAAAACCGGTTTTGCTTATTCCGATGACATTAATCCTCAGGCATTGCTTAAAGCTTGCCATGCGGCTAAAGGCATTGTGCAAACAGAAAAAAGTCAGAGCATTAAAGCGTTCTCAAGGCAAAATGACATCATTATGTATAGCGCCGATGATCCCTTGTTGAGTTTGTCACAAGAGCAAAAAATTAATTTATTACATGAAGTAGAAGCCCATGCTAGAGCGCAGGACGAACGCGTTAAACAAGTTATGGTCAGTCTGTCTGGTGTTTATGAAAAGGTATTGATCGCCGCGAATGATGGCACCTTTGCGACCGATATCCGCCCTTTGGTTCGATTAAACTGTTCGGTATTAGTAGAGCAGGGCAGTCGTCGTGAAAGAGGCAGTTCTGGTGGTGGGGCTCGTACAGGTTACAGCTACTTTTTTGAAGTCGAAGGTGACCGTCCTCGATTCCAGAACTATGCCGAAGAAGCCGTTCGTCAGGCCTTGGTTAATATGCAAGCCATAGATGCCCCGGCAGGCATGCTTCCGGTTGTCTTAGGGGCTGGTTGGCCAGGTGTGTTATTACATGAAGCGGTTGGGCATGGTTTAGAGGGTGACTTTAACCGTAAAGGCTCTTCAGCCTTTTCCGGACGAGTTGGTCAGCAAGTTGCCTCAAAGCATTGCACCATTGTTGACGATGGTACGATAGCCGATCGTCGCGGTTCAATTGCCATTGATGATGAAGGCACGCCAGGGCAATACAATGTATTAATCGAAAACGGTATTTTAAAAGGGTATATGCAAGACAAGCACAATGCCCACCTAATGGGTGTTAACCCTACGGGAAATGGTCGACGTGAGTCTTATGCACATCTTCCGTTGCCTAGAATGACCAACACTTATATGCTTGCAGGAGAGCACTCACCAGAAGACATTATTGGCTCGGTAAAGCGCGGCATTTATGCCCCTAACTTCGCAGGTGGTCAGGTTGATATTACCTCCGGTAAATTCGTGTTCTCAACCGCTGAAGCCTACTTGATTGAAGACGGTAAAATTACCTCGCCAGTAAAAGGCGCCACGTTGATTGGTAGTGGTCCAGAAGCCATGCAAAATGTCAGTATGGTGGGTAACGATTTAGCCTTGGACTCAGGGGTAGGTGTTTGTGGTAAAGATGGGCAAAGTATTCCGGTAGGGGTAGGTCAGCCAACATTGAAGGTTGATGAAATGACCATTGGTGGAACGCAATAAATCACCAGCTCATAAACCGAAAGTTTATAAAGGTTCGCCCCAGTAGTTATATACCAATAAGGGGCGAATTTATTTGGCTAAGCTTTATTCTAAGCTAATATTCGATTGCAACGTGCTGTTTTAAATACTGAAACAATTCTTTGTAATACTTACCTGGTGTTTCACTTTTCATTTCTTTGCTCGCCTGACGTACCAGTTGGCGAAGTTTTTGTCTTTCTAGTCCAGCATGTTCAGCCAACAGGCTTTCAATCAGTTCATTACCTTGAGCAATCACATCGTCACGTAACTGTTCCAGTTTGGTGTTTTTAACAATTTCAAAAGCGTGACGGTTATTGATTTTCTCAATAGCAAATTTAAGGGCGTCAACATCCAAGTCTAAGATTTGTTTACTGATAAAGCGAATGTTACGCGCATAGGCATCATGCTTACCTTTGATTTTATCGGCAAGTCTAAGCGCTGCTTCAATTTCTTCATTAAGAGGTAATGTTTTACGCTGTGCTGGATTAAAGCCGGCAATGGTTAGCGCGAGCTCTTGCATGTCTTTTGAGTCGCGTTTTTGTTCTGATTTACTGATGATGATGATGTCTTCATCAATAGGTTTTTTTTTCTTGGCCATAATGTGCTTGATTTAAGGGGGTATTCGCTAATTATACAACAATTCTCAACTAATTTAAGCATGCTGTGATATGCTACTGTGCAATCAACCATTTTAATTAAAACACGATCAATTTCGTGTCCCAAGAATGACGAAATAATGGAAAATTCAGAATCGATTGATGTTGCCATGCAGCAAGTAGAAGAACGTGTAAGTCAGGTTTTAGCTTTGGCTAAAAAACTTGGTGCCGATAGCGCCGAAGTTTCGATGAGCAAACAGCAGGGCTTGAGTGTTTCAACCCGATTGGGTGAAGTAGATACCGTTGAGTTTACCAATGATGGTTCATTGGGAATCACGGTTTATCAAGATGGTCGTAAGGGCTCCGCTTCAACCGCAGACTTGTCGGAAAAGGCTTTACAGCAATCGGTTCAGGCGGCGATAAATATTGCTAAATATACGTCGGTAGACCCATTTTCAGGCTTGGCAGATAAGTCGCTTCTGGCGATGGATACCAAAGATTTGGATCTTTATCATCCCGAAGCGATAAGTACCGACAAAGCCATTGAAATCGCCACTGAGGCCGAAGTCACGGCGTTAAATGCGGATCCTAAAATTGTTAATTCAGATGGGGCCAGCTTTGCCAGTTACGAAGGTTTTAAAGTCTATGGTAACAGCCATGGTCAGTTGGTGGGTTACCCAAGTACTCGCCATAACCTGAGCTGTATGATGATTTCGGCTCAAGACGAAGACATGCAGCGAGATTATGCCTATACCGTTAGTCGTGAATTTTCGGCATTAACTTGTGCCAAACAAATTGGTTTAGAAGCGGCGCATGCGGCCGTTAGTCGCCTTGGCAGTCAAAAGCTTGCTACGCAAAAAGTCCCTGTGATGTTCCGCAGTGATGTAGCTAACAGCATATACGGCCATTTTATTGCCGCAATCAGTGGTGGTAATTTATATCGCAACTCTTCCTTTTTAGTGGACTCTATTGGTAAACAGGTCTTTCCAAAGCACTTAAATATTGTGGAACGACCGCACATCCTTAAAGGGCTTGCAAGCAGTTGCTTTGACTCGGAAGGTGTCGCAACCCAAGATAGAGATTTCATTGTGGGTGGTGAGCTGCAGTCGTATTTATTAACCAGTTATTCAGCTCGTAAACTTGGCTTAACGACAACCGGGAACGCCGGTGGTATCCATAACTGGCTCGTGTCAGCCAATAATGGAGATTTCGAGCAAATGCTGAAAACGTTAGGCACGGGCTTATTAGTGACAGAGCTAATGGGACAAGGTGTTAACGTGGTTAACGGTGATTATTCGCGTGGCGCGGCTGGCTTTTGGGTTGAAAATGGCAAAATAGCTTATCCGGTATCGGAAATTACCATTGCCGGAAACTTGCAAGAAATGTTTAAAGGCATTGTTGCTACGGGTAATGACGTTGATATGCGAGGCAGCATTCAAACCGGTTCATTGATCATTGAAGAAATGCAGGTATCTGGGCAGTAATAACAAACCTTCTATGTTTTTGGTATAAGTTTTTGGTATTAAGCCTAACCAAGCAATAACGTCGCAGTACCAAGAAAGGCAAATATACCAACCACATCGGTTACGGTGGTTAAAATAACACTGCCGGCTAAGGCAGGGTCTATTTTCATTTTCTTCAGCATCAGAGGTATGGTTACCCCGGCGAGCCCGGCGGCGGTGAGGTTCATTAACATCGCAAAGGCGATAATCGCACCAAGGAGCAGGTCCTGTTTCCAGATAGCGACAATACTGGCAATAAATATGGCCCATATCAGGCCGTTAAGAAAACCGATGGCGAGCTCTTTATGTAAAATTGTCCGGGCGTTATTATCACCAATGTGACCTAATGCCATACCACGGATAACCAGTGTTAAGGTTTGCCCACCAGCAACACCACCCATACTTGGCACAAGGGAGTTTAAGATGGCCAGAATGGCCATTTGCGAGAGTATGTCTTCAAACATACTCGATACAGCAACCGCGGTTAATGCGGTGATTAGGTTAACGCCTAGCCACACTGAGCGTTGCTTAGTACTCTTTACCACCGGAGCGAAGGTATCGGCTTCGTCATCTAGACCCGCCATACTCATCATTGAGTGCTCTGCGTCTTCACGGATAATATCAATCACATCATCAATGGTGATACGACCGAGTAGGCGACTTTCTTCGTCGACTACGGGCGCTGAAAACCAGTCGTGACGTTCAAACAAAGTGGCGACTTCCGTTTCATCCATATTGGCCGGTATGGTTACGGTATCATAATTGGTAATATCGCTAATAGGTTGTTCTGGGCGAGCCGTTATCAAGTTCGCCAGGGAAACCGAACCAATAAATTTATCATGGCGGTTTACCACGTAGAATGAATCCGTCGCTTCAGGTAATTCACCACGTAAGCGTAAATAACGCATAATAACGTCTATGGTTACGTCTGGCCTTAATGTGATGGTATCGGTATTCATGATACCACCAGCGGTGTCTTCTTCGTATGACAGTGCTTGTTCTACGCGATGCCTGTCTTGGGCATCAAGAGAGATCAGTACTTCCTGATATACTGAATCAGGTAAGGTACGCAATACTTCGGCTAAATCATCAATATCCATGCCTTCAGCGGCAGCAGCAACTTTTTCCGGTTGCATAATCTTAAGGATACCTTTACGGACCTCTTCTGATAACTCTTCTAGAATTTCACCCTGGGAGTCCGGGTCAGTTAACTGCCAAAGTACATTACGGGTTTTCGAGGGTGAAGATTCAAGCAATAAGGCAATGTCAAACGCAGGCATATGTTGGAACATTTTGCGCACGTAAACAAACATACCACTTTCTAAAGCAGTATTAATTTCAAGTAATCGTTTTTGGCTTATTTCTTGTTCAGATATTTCCGGCATGATTCACCCTGTGCCGATACCCATAAAGGGAATTGATTTTTAATTTTATAAAGACAAGTTTATCTTAAGTATTGGGCTTTAGCAGCTTTTTTCTAAAAAAGATCAGCAATTCTAACCCTTTGCGTTGAATGCGTAGGTAAAAGCTGTGAAAAGCGTGATTCGTGCAAAATAAACTATAGGCTACTCGCCTTCATCAAACTTATTGGAAAATAAATCACAAATTGCCGTCATTGCTTGTTCTGAGTCATCACCATCGGCGGTGATACGTACTTGCTTACCCTGGCTGCCTGTAAGTAACATTAGTGCCATAATAGAGTCGGCACTGGCGTGTTTACCTTCTAGATCTAAAGTGATAGAAGCTGAATAGTTTTGGCAGAGCTTAGCTAATTTGGTTGCGGCCCGAGCATGCAGCCCGAGCTTGTTTTCAATAAGTACAACGCGTTCAATAATGCCCATCTTATTTTAATTCTCGGTGTCTGATTTGTACGTCTTTTTCTTCTTTTTTAAACGCTGCAGCCAGCTTTTCAGCTAAATATACGCTGCGGTGTTTACCACCGGTACAGCCGATGGCAATCGTCAAATAAGTGCGATTGTTGCGCTCTAAATGCGGTAACCAGGTCATCATAAAGCTGTTTATTTGCCATAAAAACTTGGTAACGATGGGTTGGCTTGCTAAAAACTCTTGCACGGGTTGATCTAAGCCATTGTATTCTTTTAAGCCTTCTTCCCAAAACGGGTTAGGCAAAAAACGAGCATCAAATACATAATCGGCATCGGCAGGAGCGCCGTATTTAAAGCCAAACGATTCAAACACAATAACCAGACTACCGGTTTTCTGACCCAGTACTCGTTCTCTTACCAAATCGGCTAATTGGTGTGGGGTAAGCTTTGAGGTATTAATGTATAAATTTGCTTTAGCCGCGATTGGCTCAAGCAATTTTTTTTCTTTTTCGATGGCCTGATCCAAAGCCATATTTTGACGGATCAGAGGGTGTAGTCGGCGAGTTTCACTAAAGCGGCGGATTAACTCTGGATCATCTGCATCTAGATAGATCACATTTACATCCACCGATTGAGGTAAATACTCAATTATTTCAATAACATCTTTAGGGTTGTTTGGAAGGTTTCGAACATCCAAAGATACCGCCACATTCTCATAGTCGTTAATTACGGTGTGCGTTAAAGCCGGTAATAAGTTTACTGGAATATTATCTACGCAGTAGTAACCTAAATCTTCGAGTACTCTTAGGGCAACGGTTTTACCCGAGCCAGATCGTCCACTTACTATGATGAGTTTCATGTGTGCTTCTTATTGTGCTGAGATGAGTTGATACAGTTGGTCGGAGGTTTGACAGCGGCGTACTTTTTTACAGGTATCTTTATCACTGAAAAACTGAGCGATGCTTGATAAGGTTTGTAGGTGCTCCTGACAATGATCTTCAGGCACAAACAAGGAGAAAAAAATATCCACTGGCTTATTGTCTATGGCGTCAAACTCAATGGGATGTTCTGTCGTTAATAATACCGCGATTACGCGCTCGGTATTCGCGATTCGTCCATGAGGGATGGCAATGCCATTGCCTATGCCTGTACTGCTTAATTTTTCTCGGCTTATCAGGCTGCCTAATAAGTCTTTTTCGGTCAATGAAGAGACTCGCTTGCTGGCGATTTTACTGATTTGTTCAAGAACGTTTTTTTTGCTACTGCCTGGCACTGCACACACGGTGCAGTCCGGGCCTAATAATTTTGCTAAATTCATATTAGTATTTAAGGTATTAGCCTAGTGTTTTGCCATTTTTGCTTTATGTTTAAGCACTTGGCGGTCAAGCTTATCAATGAGTGAGTCAATGGCGGCATACATATCCTGATTGTCGGCACTACCGAAAATTTCGCCATTGTTCACATGTAAGGTGGCTTCTGCAATTTGCTGAAGTTTTTCAACTTTTAAAACGACATGCACATTATTGATGTGATCAAAGTGTCGTTCTAGTTTTGAAAACTTTGTTTCTACGTATGAACGCATTGAGTCAGTTACTTCAACATGGTGACCTGAAAGATTAATTTGCATAAGCAGTTTCCTTAGTTATTGGCCTATATAAGGCTCTTACGTTGATTGGATGGCGGAATGCCTAAGGACTCTCTGTATTTGGCAATGGTTCTGCGTGCTACATTGATCCCTTGATCCGCTAGTAAGTCAGTAATTTTACTGTCACTAAGAGGCTTGGTTGGCTTCTCAGCATCCACTAATTTTTTTATTAAGGCTCTAATCGCTGTTGATGAGCATTCACCACCGCTTTCGGTGCTAACATGGCTTGAGAAAAAGTATTTTAATTCAAAAATACCACGTGGTGTATGCATGTATTTGTTGGTGGTTACCCGGGAAATGGTCGACTCATGCATTTCAACGGCTTCGGCAATATCGTTCAATACCATCGGGCGCATTGCTTCTGGTCCATGCTCAAGAAAGGCGGTTTGGCGTTGAACTATGCAGTTTGAAACCTTCATTAAGGTGTCGTTGCGACTTTCAAGTGACTTAATAAACCACTTGGCTTCTTGCAAATTGGAACGAATAAACTGGTTGTCTTCAGTTGAACCGGATTTTCGCATAGCTGCGTATTGCTGATTTATGCCAAGCTTAGGTGCCGTATCCGGATTGAGTTCTACGACCCAACGGCCATTTTTCTTTTCAACGCTGACATCCGGAATGATGTATTGAGAATCGGTTTCGGTAAACCCATCACCTGGACGCGGGGTTAACGTGTGAATCAATGTCATCACTTCTTTAAGCTGTGGCTCTTTAAGCTTGGTTTTACGCATGATTTGGCGAAAATCACGATTGCCAAGTAAGTCCAAATGATCTCTAATCACCAATTTGGCTTGCTCAAGAAATGGGGTGGAATCGTCAAATTGGTTTAATTGAATTAATAAACAATCAGCAATTGATTGCGCACCAACACCAATGGGGTCAAACATATTAACCCGCTTTAATACCGCTTCGACTTCATCAAGTTCGACTTCGTCATTACCCAAGCTATTAAGAATGTCTTCTTTGCTTATGGTTAAATAACCAGCATCATCAATGGCATCAATAATTGCGATGGCAATACTGCGGTCAGTGTCGGTAAACGGGGTCAAGTCCATCTGCCAAAGCAAATGATCGTGAATGGTTTGGCTCGTTTCACCTTGATAAACCGAGTCATCATCTGAGCTGGCTTTGATGCCGGTATTGGACACTCCGGCACTAAAACTTTCTTCCCAAGTGCTGTCTACGGACAAATCTTCGGGGATCTCTTGCTGATTAAGTGCTTCGCTGGTGAGTTGCTCATCTTGACTAACGGTGTCAGCAGAAATGGCTTCTTCCTGCTGTGACTTGTCTATTGTCTTATCAAATGTGTCAGAGCCCTCACTGTCGATGCTTTGGCTTTCTTCTCGTTCTAGTAGAGGGTTACTGTCTAAAGCTTCTTGAATTTCTTGTTGGAGATCCAAAGTAGACAACTGCAACAATTTGATTGCTTGCTGCAATTGTGGTGTCATTGTTAAATGTTGCCCCATTCGGAGCTGAAGGCTTGGTCTCATTTTTATTAAATTACTTCCGCTAAAAACTAAAGCGCCTGACTTTAGTAAAAAAAATTATTCCAACATCTATACTATAGCGTGAATTTTTCACCTAGGTATACATCACGCACATGTTGATTACTTAAAACTTGTTCTGAATTGCCTTGAGCGATAAGTTCACCATGGCTCACAATGTAGGCGTGTTCACAAACATCGAGTGTTTCGCGAACGTTATGGTCGGTGATTAAGACGCCAATGCCGCGCTGCTTTAAGTGAAGGATGATCTTTTTGATGTCACCAACCGAAATTGGGTCAACACCGGCAAAGGGTTCATCAAGTAAAATAAATTGCGGCTCAGCAGCAAGGGCTCTGGCAATTTCAACACGACGGCGTTCACCGCCGGATAAACTTTGACCGGTGTTATCAACAATGTGGTTGATATTAAACTCTTCAACTAAACTTTCCAGTTTCTCTTGACGCTGTCCGTCATCAAGGTCTTTACGGGTTTGCAAAATCGCCATGATATTTTCATAAACCGTAAGTTTTCTGAATATAGATGCCTCTTGTGGCAAATAGCCTATACCTTTTCTGGCACGCTCGTGCATTGGGAGTAAGGTGAGGTCTTCATCGTTAAGAACCACACGTCCTTCGTCGCTAGGCACTAAGCCAACAATCATATAAAAAGAGGTCGTTTTACCTGCACCATTGGGACCAAGTAAACCAACAACTTGTCCGGCGTTAACCGTTAAACTCACGTCTTTAACGACTTTTCTGCCCTTATAGGATTTCGCCAGATTTTCGGCCTTTAACGTTGCGGTCATAGGTGGTTATTGCTCTTCTTGTAGTTTAGGTAAATCTTTGTCTTTTGGTTCCGGCTTTAAAATCGTGGTAACGCTTTCGCTACTTTCTGCCGTTAACTGTTCGGATAAAGTGTTATAGACAATCGTATCGCCGGTTACTTTACTACCTGCTTGGCTTACCGATGCATTACCTTTGATGGTAATGGTATTTGTGGCCGGAGAATAGGTAATTTCGTCGGCTTTTAATTCGATAAGTTGTCCGTCGTCAAGTAACTGGCTGAATGTTGCCGGTTTGCCTTTGGCGACATAGAATTTATTTTCACTGCCCTTTTCGTTAGCCACCTGCACAATATCCGCTTCAATGGTTAACGTGCCTTGGGTAATTTTTACGTCTTCAATGTAGCTAGCAATCTTATTTTTAAGATCGCTAGATTGCTTTTTGGCATTGATCACAACTTCTTTGTCAAAGTCTTGTTGAGCCGCATTGGCCAAGGACATCGAACTTAGCAGCAATGCCGATAAACATAATTTAATTGGCATGTTTTTTATAAATGGTCTGTACATGTTCACTTATCGTCATTTTTGTTGAATTGATATCGACATTTAAACCCGAACCATACATCGTAAAGTCTTTGCCTTTAAGCAGAATGGTTTGTTCAGATGTAATAATGTTGTTTAGCAAATCCATCGCTATTGACTGTCCATGGATTTCGGCAATAAAGCTGTCTTTATCGCTTGAAACCACCCTGACCCGGTTTGTCAAGGAGAGCTGATTGTTGAATAACTGCCCTGATAACGCGGAAATATTCCATGAAGGTTTGTCATCTTCCGGAAAAACGCTGAATTTTGGATTAACAAAAAACGTTTCTTTTTTGTCATTAAAATGCGTCATTTCATCGGCATAAATAGTATGACTCAATTTACCATTGCTGTCATATTGATTTGAACTTAATGATTTAGCAGTAAAATCCGGGGTGTTGGTATCTTTTACGGGGGCCGCACTTTGCTCATTAGATTTTTGCCACTGAATATAGCCATAAATTAAAAGTGCTATGACAAAAATGATTGATGAGAAAGCGTGAAGTCGACTCATACACTGCTGCCCTTAGCAAATTGTAATGTATTTTGGCTTTGCATAATTAAATCACATAATTCTCTTACTGCACCCATGCCGCCTTTTAAAAAGGTGGTAAAGTCGGCAGATTGAACAACCAAAGGGTGAGCATCATTTACCGCAACCCCTAAACCTACATATTCAATACATGGAATATCTGGGGCGTCATCACCTATATAGGCAATTTCATGGTGAGATAAGTTCAATTGTTTGGCAATTTCTTTTAGGGCGGGCAACTTATCTTCTTTGCCTTGAACGATAAAAGATACATTAAGGGCCTTCATGCGGGTTTCAACAATGGTTGAATTACGGCCCGTAATAACCGCTGTCGTGACCCCATTATCTACTAAGGCTTTCATACCAAAACCGTCTTTGGTATTGAAGGCTTTAAGCTCTTCACCTTGATTACCAAGATAAATGCGGCCATCAGAAAAAACACCATCAATGTCACATACCAAGAGTTTTATGGCTTTTGCTTTTTCAATGATGTCACTGTTTACCTGACCGTAAAGGGTATTTGCTAATGTGTTTGCCACGTTACAGAACTCCGGCTTTTAAAATATCGTGCATGTTCATTGCACCGATAGGATGATGATTGTCATCAACAATAATTAACCCATTAATGCTTTTGTCTTCCATTTGCTTAAGTGCCTGTGCAGCAAGCATATCTTTGGTTGCGACTATTGGGTTTTGCGTCATAACCGACTTTATGGCATCTTGATGGATATTAATTTCTTCATCTAGGATACGACGTAAGTCACCATCCGTAAACAAGCCCACCAAACGACCGGTATTATCAACAACGGATGTCATGCCCAATCCCTGACGTGACATTTCGACCAAAGCATCTTTAATTAAGGCGCTTTCATTAACTATAGGTAATCGTTCACCACTGTGCATAATATCGGTTAGACGAAGTAATAGACGTTTTCCTAAACTGCCACCGGGGTGTGATAAAGCAAAGTCGTCGGCTGTGAACCCTTTGGCATTTAACAAAGCAACCGCTAATGCATCCCCCATAACCAACGTTGCGGTGGTGCTGGATGTTGGCGCTAATCCAAGTGGGCAAGCTTCTTGTGGTACATCTATGCAGATATGTACATCAGACAGTTTGGCCAATGTGGATTCCACATTGCCTGACATGGCAATTAACTGGGAGCCTATGCGCTTAATAACGGGCAAAATAGCTAAAACTTCATTGGTTTCGCCAGAATTTGAAATTGCCAGTACCACATCATCACTTGTGATCATGCCTAAATCACCATGGCTTGCTTCACCTGGGTGCACGAAAAAGGCGGGGGTGCCTGTACTGGCTAACGTGGCGGCAATTTTACCACCAATGTGACCAGACTTACCCATACCAATAACCACCACGCGACCTTTACAGTCAAACATTAATTGACATGCAGAGGCGAAGTTATCATCAATAAAGTTGTGCAAATGCTCAATGGCTTGTTGTTCGATAGTCACAACATTAGCGCCGAGTTTTTTGAATTCTTTTTTAAGTGGCATAACGCGAAATCCTGAAAGCGAGTTTATTAAGCAGCAAGCTTACTAAAAATTAAATACTGATAAAGGACAAATAAGGCAAATAGAATGGCGCCTTTTTTACGGCTGATACGAAAGCGCTTGCCCCAACTGAAACACAAGATAAACAACAGCAAGGTAATGCCGAACATAAATGGAATGTCTCGACTAACCACCTCAGCATCAATAGTACCGGGAGCAATAATGCCTGGCAGGGCAAGAACGGCGAGGATATTGAAGATATTTGAGCCAATAATGTTACCCAAAGCCAAATCGTCTTCTTTTTTGGCTAGACTGGCAATACTGGCCGCTAATTCCGGTAAACTAGTGCCAATAGCGATGATGGTTAAACCGATAACCAAATCACTGATACCAAAGGCTTTGGCGATAAAGGTTGCCGAATTGACCAGGTAGTTTGCGCTTAAAGGCAATAAAATCATCCCCAGTGCCAACCACAAAATGGCATGAAGATTTGGTACGTTCTCAGGGATCTCACTTTCTGCGTCTATTAACATCGGATCCGTGGCGTTTTGCTGCTTACTTTGTTTTAAAGTAATCATCAATAAGGCAATAATGAACGCCACAAACCCGCCCATTAACAACATACCCTCGGTAAAGGTAAAGTCCAGATCCATTAACATCCAGCTCGCTATGAGGGTAATAAATAGCAATAGTGGGATTTCACGTTTTAAGGTGTTTGATTGCACCATAAGCGGTTTGAACATGGCGGTTAAGCCCAACACTAAGGCTATGTTGGTGATGTTGGAACCCAGGGCATTACCAATAGCCGTGTTAGGCGCACCACTAATTGAAGCGGTGGCAGCCACTACCATTTCAGGTGCGGATGAGCCCATAGCAACTATGGTTAAACCAATAATCATAGGGGATATGCCAAAATTTCTTGCGACAGCGGCAGCGCCAAATACAAATTTGTCAGCGCTCCATACTAAAAAGGCTAATGAGGTAATTAAGATTAAAATTTCGATGAACATTCAAGGCTCCAGTTTTTCAACCGTAAATTGTCGCTTTAAATGCAGAGAATTTAAAGAGGAAATCAATTATTTCTGACATTTATTCCGTATTTACAGCGGTTTTTTTTTAATTTGAAAGATCTTTTGCCTCAATAAGGTCGTTTGATGACTATCAGGCATTTTTTTGGCACCACAAACTAAGTCATTGACCTTGCTGTTTTGAAAAGTGATAAATTGTGACTATTTGTTGCAAACCACTGAGAAATTGATGGTTTATGGTATAAAAGGGGTTAAATGTTAGGTGCTGCAAATTAGAGCAGGGCAGGTTGGGCCGATTTTTCAGGGATAGTTAAGGCAAAAATCGACTTGTTTAGGTTTTTGTCATGCTTCTGAAACAAGGCCTTATATCATTTATTCATAAATATTTACGATTTTATAATGCAGTTAATATTTTGCTCAGGTAGAATTTACCTAATTGCAATTCATTACATTTTGATCGGTTTTTACAATCATACTGCCCAACGTATAACAAACATAGGCAGTACTACTATTAGAGTTTTATGTCAGATACGTTAGTCGAAATTAAAAACTTAACCTTTAATCGGGAAGAACGTTGTATTTACAACGGTATCAGTCTGAACATCCCGAAAGGTAAAGTAACCGCCATAATGGGACCGAGTGGGATAGGTAAAACCACGTTGTTACGCCTTATTGGTGGTCAATTGAAACCTGCCAGTGGTGATATTTTGTTTGCAGGTCAAAACATACCCGAGTTATCCCGCTCTGCTTTATATGAAATCAGAAAGCGGATAAGCATGTTGTTTCAATCGGGGGCATTATTTACCGATATGTCGGTGTTCGATAATGTTGCTTTCCCGATCCGCGAGCACACGAAGTTGCCAGAAAACATCATCGAAAAAATGGTGATGATGAAGCTGGAAGTTGTTGGCTTAAGAGGGGCTAGGCACCTTAAGCCAAGTGAGCTTTCCGGTGGTATGGCACGTCGTGCCGCATTAGCTCGAGCGATTGCTCTGGATCCCGAACTTATTTTATATGATGAGCCATTTGCCGGACAGGACCCGATTTCAATGGGGGTTATCGTTCGCTTAATAAAAGATTTGAATGATGCCCTAGGGTTAACCTCAGTTGTGGTATCGCATGATGTTCATGAAGTGATGAGTATCGCCGACTATATCTACATTGTTGCCGAACAAAAAATTATCGGTCAGGGGACCCCGGATGAGATCCGTGCACAACAGTCGCCGTTGGTTCGTCAATTTATTAAAGGTGAACACGATGGTCCGGTACCATTTCATTTCCCGGCAAAGGATTTCAAGGATGATCTATTGGGAGGCAAGCTTTGATTAAACGGTTTGGCCAATTAGGCCATACAACGCTTGAGTTGTTGGCAGGTCTTGGGCGCGCGCTAATTATTTTACTATCAGCCATTACGCACATGCCTAATATTCGCAAAGGCTATCCGCTATTTGTGAAGCAAGTGTATTCGGTTGGGGTGTTGTCACTGATCATCATTATTGTTTCTGGCCTGTTCATCGGTATGGTGCTTGCCTTACAAGGGCATGGTGTACTCATTGATTACGGAGCTGAAGCAAGCCTTGGCCCTATGGTCGCGCTGTCATTATTAAGAGAACTTGGGCCCGTAGTAACCGCGTTATTATTTGCCGGACGAGCCGGCTCTGCATTAACTGCTGAAATTGGCTTGATGAAAGCGACGGAGCAATTGTCCAGTATGGAAATGATGGCCGTAGATCCATTAAGAAGGGTTATCGCGCCAAGATTTTGGGCGGGTTTATTTTGTATGCCATTGCTGGCGGCCATTTTTTCAATGGTTGGGATTTTTGGATCTCATTTAGTTGGTGTGGTTTGGTTAGGTGTCGATCAGGGAACATTTTGGTCGGTAATGCAAGGTGATGTTGATTTTGCCGACATCGTTAACGGCACAATCAAAGCCGTATCTTTTGCCTTTGTGGTTACTTGGATCGCCGTATTTAAAGGTTATGACTGTGTGCCGACTTCAGAAGGCATAAGTCGTGCGACTACATCATCGGTTGTACAGGCGTCATTGGTTGTATTAGGGCTAGACTTTATCCTGACTGCGATAATGTTCACCTAATATTCAGGTTCAAATAATTAGAATTCATTTATATTCACGATTATGCTTAATATATACAGAACCAAAGCATAGTTTGATAATTACAGTAATTGGTGGTTTGACAGTATGTCGAAAAAAATTGAAATTTGGGTAGGTTTCTTCGTTGCGCTTGGCATTGCCGCGTTTGTTTCGTTGGCTTTAAATGTCGCAAATTCAGGGATCCAGGGAGGCGATAACTCTTACCAGTTATACGCTAAGTTTGATAACATTGGTGGTTTAAAAGTTCGTTCACCGATTAAAGTTGGTGGTGTCGTAGTAGGGCGAATCAGCGATATACGCCTTGATGCTGAAGATTATTTGCCGATTGTTACTTTAGATATTTATGAAGAGTATAATCAATTTTCAGAAGCAACTTCGCTTTCCATTTTAACCGCCGGCCTGTTAGGTGAGCAGTATATTGGCTTGGAGCCAGGGTTTGTTGACGAAGAATTGGGTATTGGCATATTACAACCAAATGATTATGTTGAAGATACAAAGTCAGCTATTGTGTTGGAAGAGTTAATTGGACAGTTCTTATTTAGTCAGTCTGAAGATTAAATACGGTTTTTAAAGGAGATATTATGACAGGCATTTTCCCTAATTTTGTAAGATCTATGCTAGTGTTGATTGCTACTTTGAGCTTTTCGATGGTGGCAAATGCGGCAGATACCGTAAATAAAGCTGATCCTTATGAGATGATCCAAGAAGTGGCACAAATCACTTTTGATCGTTTCGCCAGAGAAGAGGCCCAGATCAAACAAAACCCGGAAATTTTAAAAGATATTGTACGTGAAGAGTTAATGCCTTATATCTTTTATCAATATGCTGGTTTAAAGGTATTGGGTAACTATCGTAAAAAAGCCTCTAAGGCTGAGATCAAAGAGTTTTTAATTGCTTTTCGTGAATACTTGATCACTTCGTATGCACAGGTGTTTACCTTGTATAACAAGCAAGAAATTATTTTTGAGCCAGAACGCGAAATCGGCAAACAAAAAATTATCATGATTGGTGTTGATATCCTTGAAAAAAATGATCATCGAATCAACATCAAATTCAAAGTGCGCAAGAATACTAAAACCAACGAATGGCAAGCATTTGATTTGGTTGCTGAGGGCATCAGTTTGCTGGATGCTAAAACCAAAGAGTTGAGAAGCATCTTAGCCCAAAATGGCGTGCCAAAAGTCACCGAAATGTTGGTTGAAAAGAGCAAACGCAAAATTACGTTTAAAGACGATGTCGATGTTGATGCTAAAATCAAAGAGCAAACGGGAACTTAATTTTGGCCAATAAATTTACGTGTCAGGCCGGTGTAGACGGCAAAGTGCTTATTAATGGTGAATTAACTCAGCATAGTATCGTTGGCAAACAACAAAAACTTTTTAAATCAATTATTACGGCAAAGCAGCATGATATTGATTTATCTACAGTTAATAAAATAGATACCGCGGGATTGGCTTGGCTTATCGCCTTGCACGAGTTCGCGGTTACAAAGCAAAGCAATTTAACCTATTCCCAAGCACCCCTTGAATTGGTTAAACTGGCAAAATTAAGTCAGGTTGATGATTTATTGATCTTGGCATAAAAAATAGAATTGGAGAGTAATTAGTGGACGTTTCTGAAATCGAAAACATGTTAAACCAAGCGTTAGAATTAACCGAGTTACATGTTACTTTCGATGGTTCTCAGTGTACCATTATGGCCGTATCGGATATGTTTGATGATATGAGCCGAGTAAAAAAACAACAAACTGTATATGCCCCATTGGCAGACGCTATTAATGCCGGTCAAATCCATGCAGTTACGATTAAAACATTTAGCGAAGCCCAATGGCAGCGCGAGAAAATGTTTAATCTTCCATCATAACCAACTTTAAAAGAGCAGATCTTTTGGACTCATTTAGTATACACAGTGGTAATGAACTACACGGAGATGTGATTATCTCTGGCGCGAAAAATGCGGCATTACCGATCCTTATGGCCACTATCCTTGCAGAAACCCCAATGCAAGTATCGAATGTGCCAAAGTTAAACGACATTCAAACCACTTTAAAGCTTCTTGGCGAGCTAGGTGCCAAGGTTGATTGGTCAGCAGATAACAGCGTGGTTATCGAGGCTGGCAATATCAATAATTGCCTGGCACCTTATGAATTGGTTAAAACCATGCGTGCCTCTATTTTGGTATTAGGCCCTTTACTGGCGCGTTTTGGTCATGCTGAGGTGTCTTTACCTGGTGGTTGTGCCATTGGTGCCCGCCCTGTTGATTTGCATATCCAGGGCTTAAAAGCTATGGGCGCAGATATTGTCGTTGAAAATGGCTATATCATTGCTCGTAATGAAGGTCGATTACACGGCGCTACCATCTTTATGGATGCGGTGAGTGTGACCGGTACTGAAAACTTAATGATGGCAGCCGCATTAGCGGATGGCACCACCATTATTGAAAACGCTGCTCGTGAGCCTGAAATTGTTGACTTGGCTAACTTCTTAAATGCCATGGGCGCTAAAGTAAGTGGCGAAGGTACAGCTACGCTGACGATTGAAGGTGTTGAATCATTAAAAGGCGCTGACTACTCGGTTATGCCTGATCGCATTGAAACCGGTACTTTCCTCGTTGCCGCTGCGGTAACTGGCGGTAAGATCCGTTGTTTACACACCGACCCTTCTGCCTTAGATGCTGTTATCAGTAAATTACAAGAAGCTGGCGCAAAGGTGACCATTGGTGATGATTGGATTGAGCTTGAAATGACTGACCGACCTAAAGCCGTTAACATTCGCACTGCACCACACCCAGCTTTCCCTACCGATATGCAAGCGCAGTTTGTGACGCTAAATGCCATCGCAGAAGGTACGGCAACAACCACGGAAACGATTTTTGAAAACCGTTTTATGCACGTACCTGAATTACAGCGTATGGGCGCCGATATGCAACTTGAAGGCAATACTGCCGTATCGGTAGGTGTTGACCAGTTAAATGGTGCACAAGTGATGGCGACGGATTTACGTGCCTCAGCTAGCTTGGTTATTGCTGGTCTTGTTGCAAGTGGTGAGACCATTGTGGATAGAATTTACCACATCGACCGTGGTTACCAACACATCGAAGATAAATTACAAAAATTGGGTGCTAATATTGTTCGTGTAAAGAATAATTAGTCCAAATAATGCCCGTAATTAGTTGAAAGCATCTGCTTGAATTTAAAGCAGGTGCTTTTTTGTGCCTAAACTTTCTTGTACTCAGCGCTCATTAAAATATGAAAACATAGGATTTTGGCTATAATGTTAAAAAGCCGTTATTTTTCATAGACTCTTGTTTAAGCCAATTTTTTTTGTTTTCACTCTATTGCTGACTTTTGAAGCCAAAGCTCATGGCATTCTCGTATCTGCAGGTGAATCATCAACCAAATCCTCTTCTACGGTCCACATGCTCGCCTACAATCACTTTATCATGCCGCTTTATCAAGTGGATTCAAATCAAGAAATAACGCTTGAAATTGTCGCTGAGTACTTTAATTGGCAAAACCATTATGGTGATGACATTACGGGCGGAGGTTTAACGCCAATGTTTCGGTATTCAAACGATTATGGTGATTTTAAATTGTATGCGAGTATTGGGATCGGTGGGACTTATGCTGATCAAATAAAATGGGGGAATCGTGATCTGGGGGATAACTGGATGTTTGTTGATACCCTTGAATTAGGGGGCGACTGGAATAAGACTCATCGATTGTCCATATCGCTAAAACATTATTCAAATGCAGGCTTTAATAAGCAAAATGATGGCGTTAATATCTTTTTGCTTAACTATGGTTACTTTTG
The DNA here is from genome assembly GCA_947502355.1 of uncultured Thalassotalea sp. Classification (GTDB taxonomy): domain Bacteria; phylum Pseudomonadota; class Gammaproteobacteria; order Enterobacterales; family Alteromonadaceae; genus Thalassotalea_A. Next base: position 158,898 of record CANMZP010000006.1, read on the forward strand.
GTAAGGTTAGCGCTAATTAAACTCGCCAATGGTTACTTGAATATCCTGACGATTATTATTACGAATAATGCCAAAAATTAGCGTCGTATTAGGCGGTGTTTCCGCGATGATGTCCAGCGCTTGGTTAATCGACATAATTTTGTCATCACCAATTTTATAAATAACATCGCCTTTTTTCAGGCCTGCTTTTTCCGCTGGGCTATTTGCCGATAAAGTATCTACAACCAATCCTTGTAACTGCATATTATAACGTTGTGAGCTGATCCCTAACCAACCTCGCACAACCCGTCCATCACTGATCAATTTGCGCATCACATTAGCGGCAAGCTTGTAAGGAATGGCAAAGAATATGCCTTGAATATTCAATTGTGGGTTTAAGCGCTTAAATTGTGCGGTCGTAATGCCGACCAGATCGCCATTTGTATTAACCAAAGCACCACCTGAATTACCATCATTAATGGCGGCATCCATTTGCAAAAATTCACGGTAGCTGGTGCTGCTCAAGCCGTTACGACCTGTTGCACTGATGACCCCTTGAGTCACGGTTTGCCCTAGATTTAACGGGTTGCCTATAGCCAGTACCACATCACCAACATAAGGCGTAAGGTCTTCCTCGACAGGAATGGTAGGTAAGTTGGTTGCCTGAACTTTTAACACGGCCAAATCGGTAAACTCATCACTGCCTATTACCTCGGCGCTTAATTCGGTGCTGTCTTGTAAAACCACAGTGATTAAATTGGCGTTCAGAACCACATGGTTATTGGTCAGGATGTAACCTCTTGGGTCCATAATAACCCCAGAGCCTAACCGAACCTTTTGAATTGAGCGACTTCGGTATCGAGGATCTGACTCAAATGTTTCCGAATAAATATTTACCACGGCTGGTGCGGCTTTCGCAATCGCATTCGCATAAGATACTGGGCGTGGTTTTTCAGGATTATGTTCAAAAATATTAAATGAGAAGCCCTGCTCATTGCGTAATTCAGGCACAAGAAGCAATAAAACAACGGCAACAAACAAACCGTAACTGGCGGCGCGAATGATAAATTTTAAGGTTGAGAGTATTTTCAAAAGAGTCTGAATTTGTTTGTTATTAATGACTGAATTTTAGCACTAAAATTTCGTTTTTAGCTACTTCTATTTGTTTGTAAGCGCACTGCTTGATTCAAAATGACACCCTAAAAAAGTAAAAGGGAGCAAATTGCTCCCTTTATGATCATTTAAGGTAATTTCTAGCGGATGAGTAAATATAAATTCTGACCACCCCGGACAATATTAAGAGCCGTTACACCACTTACATCTTCCAATTCGGTTCTTAGATCACCAAGGTTGCTAATGCGTTTACGATTAACGCCGGCGATTAAATCGCCTTTACGCAGGCCAATGGCTGCCGCAGGAGATTGAGCGCTCACATCGTCAACGGTTACCCCGCTATTATCATCTGTGCTGCTTAACTTGGCACCATCTAGGGTAGGGTGTAGGCTTGCTGCTGAAATATTGGTATCAGGAGCCGATTTTAAGGTCACCGTCACCTCTATTTCGTCACCATCTCGCAGTAAGGTAATATCTACCTTGTTGCCAGCCCCTACGGAGCCAATTTTCCCGCGAAGTTCATTAAAACCTTTAACTTTCTTGTCGTTGACTTTAATAATGATATCACCGGCTTTGATACCTGCTTCTTCAGCAGCTGAATCCGGCATTACTTGATTAATGAAGCCACCTTGATTGGTGCCTAAATCCATCGCTTTTGCTAACTCTGGGTTTATGGAGTTACCCGTGACACCTAACACCCCACGGCGTACTTCGCCATATTCGATGATTTGATTAATAAGGTTTTCCATCATATTACTTGGGATGGCAAAACCAATGCCAACGTTGCCACCGTTCGGACCCAAAATGGCAGTATTTATTCCGATTAACTCACCATTTAGGTTAACCAAAGCGCCACCGGAATTACCACTGTTAATGGCGGCATCGGTTTGAATAAAGTCTTCGAAATTTTCAATGTTTAAGCCACTACGGCCAAGCGCACTTACAATACCCGAGGTTACCGTTTGTCCCAGCCCAAATGGCGAGCCGATAGCAACCGCGAAATCACCAACGCGCAGTTCATCGGAATCTGAAACTTTAATTTCAACCAAATCGTCCGCTTCAATTTGCAATAAAGCAATGTCACTTTGGGCATCAGATCCGAGCTTTTTAGCTTCAACTTGACGACCATCTTTTAAAGTCACCAGAATTTCATCGGCTTGATCGATTACATGGTTATTGGTAACCACATAGCCTTTACCGGCGTCAATGATCACCCCGGAGCCTAAACCTTTAAATGGGCGTTCCTGAGCGCCACGGCCACGACGTTGGCCAAAAAATTCACGAAATGCATCAGGGATTTGTTGTTTGACTTCATGAGTGCCGGCAACCGATATGCTGACAACTGCAGGTGTCGTGTGTTCGAGCATCGGTGCCAAGCTTGGTAATTCTTTACCATCAACTTGAAAGGGTAATGCCGCATAAGATGGGGAGGTTGCAACTAAAGTTAAACTTGATGCAAGGATCGCAGCGCGTGTTAATGACGAAATTATTTTCATATAGGTCAGTACTCCAAAAAAAATCAATTTAATGCCTGCAAGCAGGCTCAAAACTCATTAACAGCCAAATGTCTTATACTTTGGCTGTTTATACCAACTCTTATAGAGTTGTTAATAGGTATAGTGTTTTGTGATGTACTTTTAAAGACCGACCTAAAAAATAAAAGTTCCTAAAGGATCAAAAAATTAGCTTGGGCTATTTGTAACAATTTGTTTTGAATCATTAAAAATACCACTTGGTTGATTAGCGTAATCTAATGGTGGCTCGGTTAAGTCTTTTGCTTTGGTGCTTTTTAACTTTTTACGAGGACGCTGTGGATCGCGCATGTGTTTCGTCGCCTCTTCAGAAAAGAATGGCGCAGATGGCACGGATTCTTCTGAGGCTTTATTCAACAATAGCGTGCTTTTTTCCATTTGTTCCATTGCCGATTTACAGGTAGCGTTCATTTGTTCTAATAATTTAGCTGAACTGTTTAAGTGTTCTGCTACTTCTTGGCGATACTCTTCAAGGCTCGATTTTGTTCTTTGTGCTTCTTGCTCAAGGCGTTGTACATCTTGCTCTGACGCAGAAAGGCGTTTACTAATAAAAAAACCACCGATTGCACCGATAGTAATACCAATAAAAATGTAGAGAAATTCCATACTCGGTTCCTTGTTTATACGATTTGAAAATGAAGATAGTTGTTAATATTGTTAGATTTATTGTTTTATGCGTGTAAAACACGCTAATGCCTTTATAATAGCGTTAAAATGACATCAGCACATCTACTTATTAAAAATTGTATCTCAATTTTTTTTAGTTCGCATAATAATAACGTAATAAGATTATGATTAAACAAACGCCATTACAAAAATACCAAGACGACCTCACTCAAGACGGATTTGAATATGACGCGGCCCAAGAGAATGCCGTTAAGCATTTGCAGCGCCTATTTGATGATTTACAGAGTCAGCCGGTAGAAGTAAGTGGTTTTAAAAAAGTCCTTAAAGGCTGGGTTAAAATATATAAAAAACCTAAAAAGCAGGCTATTAAAGGTTTATATTTTTATGGTGGCGTAGGGCGAGGCAAAACCTATTTAGTGGATACTTTTTTTGATTGTTTACCATTTAAAGACAAAATGCGAGTCCATTTTCATCGTTTTATGCATCGGGTACATGAGGAATTAAAACAATTGCCTGGGCAAGCAGATCCGTTAAAAGTGATTGCTGAAAAGCTGGCAAAAGAAACGCAAATTATCTGTTTTGATGAGTTTTTTGTCTCCGACATTACCGATGCGATGCTACTTGGTACCCTTTTTGAAGAACTGTTTGCGCGAAATGTTATTTTGGTGGCAACATCAAACATTATACCGGATGAGTTATATCGAAATGGTTTACAACGAGCGCGCTTTCTTCCCGCCATTGCGTTAATTAATCAACACTGTGAAGTGGTTAACGTCGATAGCGGCATTGATTATCGATTGCGCACCCTAGAGCAAGCCGAAATTTATCATTTCCCGTTAGATACTCAAGCAACCACTAATTTACAACATTACTTTAAGCAATTAGCCGGTGACGACGGGCAACAAAAGGCTGTCATTGAAATTAACCACCGCCAATTAGAAACCATTAGCGTTTCTGAAGGAGTGGTACATTTTGATTTTCATCAGTTATGTGAAACAGCCCGCAGTCAGTCGGATTATATGGAGATCAGTCGAGAATACCATAGTGTGTTGCTTGCCAACGTGAAACAAATGGGGCGGGAAGCGGATGACAGTGCGCGGCGTTTTATTGCCATGGTAGATGAATTTTATGAGCGAAATGTGAAATTAATCATCTCTGCCGAAGTGGCCATGGAAACCTTATATAATGAAGGCAACTTATCTTTTGAATTCAAACGCTGTTTATCTCGGCTACAAGAAATGCAGTCGCATGATTACTTAGCGTCTGAGCATCTCCCGTAAAGCATGGTTGATCAGTTAAAACAGGCTTTTTTTAACTGATTTAAAAAAAATTGCATAAAAATACATTTTTGTTCAAAAAATAGATGATCTTTTCTGCGATTCTCTATATAATTCGCGGCTCCCAACGTTACAACGCTTGAAAAAGCATCAGGCTCGATACTCGAAGGGGTAATTAGCGTAGTCTATTTTAAACGGGTGAACAGATAACTGCTCACTAATTTATGTAACTTTATTTTTAAATGGGTTTTTTAATGAAAACTTTTACAGCTAAACCAGAAAGCGTACAACGCGAATGGTTGTTAGTGGACGCCGAAGATAAAACTTTAGGTCGTATCGCTACAGAAATTGCTTCACGTTTACGTGGTAAGCACAAGCCAGAATACACTCCTCACGTTGACACCGGTGATTACATCGTTGTTATCAATGCTGAGAAAGTTAAAGTAACTGGTAACAAAGCTAAAGGCAAAATTTACTACTCGCACACTGGATATGTTGGCGGTCTTAAGCAATTAAGCTTCGAACAACTTATCGAAAAAGCGCCAGAGCGCGCAATTGAGTTTGCAGTTAAAGGCATGTTACCAAAAGGCCCTCTAGGCCGTGACATGTTCCGTAAATTAAAAGTGTATGCTGGTGCTGAGCACAAGCATGCTGCACAACAACCTAAAGTTTTGGAGCTATAGATAATGGCTGATAATCAATATTACGGTACTGGTCGTCGCAAGAGCTCTACAGCTCGTGTATTTTTGAAAGCTGGTAGCGGTGCAATCACAATCAACAAACGTGACCTTTCTACATACTTCGGTCGTCCGACTGCTCGTATGGTTGTTCGTCAACCACTTGAGTTAGTAGATATGTTAGAAAAGTTCGACCTAAACATCACTGTTAAAGGTGGTGGTATCTCAGGTCAAGCTGGTGCAATCCGTCACGGTATCACTCGTGCATTAATGCAATTTGACGAAACTTTACGTTCTGATTTACGTAAAGCTGGTTTCGTTACTCGTGATGCTCGTAAAGTTGAACGTAAGAAAGTTGGTTTACACAAAGCGCGTAAACGTCCACAATTCTCAAAACGTTAATTTTACTTATACGTGTTCAAAAAACCGACCTTTGGTCGGTTTTTTTTTGTCCTCAATTTCGCAAATTCTCGTTTATTTTCTCTGAACCTACCGTTTTGGTATTTTTTTTAACAAATGTCTAAGTTTGTAACATAGATTGGTTGTTTTTACCTTGTAAAAAAAGATGCAGTTCTTTATCATAAGCAAAAAAATTTTAATACAAATTGGTGGCTCTTTATCACCGTTTTGTAACTCAATAAAAGTGCTGTTAAATAACAATTAAAACTGATGTTAAACCGCATTTAATTATAAAAAAACTTGTCTATTAAAAGTATTGGAGAAATGAAATGAGCAATACGCCCGTGAACAACGGCCGTCGACGCTTTTTAACTGTTGCTACTTCGGTAGTGGGCGGTGTAGGTGTTGTAGGTGCGGCAGTGCCTTTCATTGCTTCCTGGAACCCAAGCGCTAAAGCGAAAGCTGCAGGTGCTCCAGTTGAAGTGAATGTAAGTAAGATTGCTGAAGGCCAGTTAGTCCGTGCAGAATACCGTGGAAAACCGGTATACATTGTACGTCGTAGTAAAGAGATCCTTGACAATCTGGGCGGCTTTGACGATCAATTGCGTGATCCTCAGTCAGCTGAGCCGCAACAACCGGAATATGCTCAAAACCCATATCGCTCAATTAATCCTGAGTTTTTGGTAGCCGAAGGTGTATGTACTCACCTTGGTTGTGCGCCTTCTTACAAGAAAGGTGACTTTGCCGAGCAGGTTGAAGGCGTCGATTACGGTTTCTTCTGTCCTTGTCATGGTTCAAAATTTGATATGGCCGGTCGTGTTTTTGCCGGTGTACCTGCACCATTGAACCTGGTTGTTCCTGAACACTCATTTCCAACTCAAGATACTTTAATTATTGGTATCGGCAAAGGAGAAGCCTAATGCTAGCTAATTTAATGGCTTGGATTGATGCTCGCTTACCTGTAACCGAAGCATGGAATAAACACGTAGGTCAGTATCCAGCCCCTAAAAACTTTAACTTTTGGTATTTCTTTGGCTCTCTAGCCATGCTTGTGTTAGTTAACCAAATCTTAACGGGTGTATGGTTAACAATGAGTTATGAACCATCTGGCGATGGTGCATTTGCTTCTGTTGAATACATCATGCGTGATGTGGATTACGGTTGGTTATTACGTTACATGCACTCTACCGGTGCTTCTGCGTTCTTTATCGTTGTGTACTTACACATGTTCCGTGGTTTAATTTACGGTTCATACCAAAAACCACGTGAATTATTGTGGATCTTTGGTATGTTGATTTTCTTAGTGTTAATGGCTGAAGCATTCATGGGCTACTTGTTACCTTGGGGTAATATGAGTTATTGGGGTGCACAGGTAATCATTTCACTATTTGGTGCCATTCCGGTTATTGGTGATGATTTAACTACCTGGATCCGTGGTGACTACGTAATTTCAGGTGCCACTCTAAACCGTTTCTTCGCATTACATGTTATTGCGTTGCCATTAGTACTTGTTGTGCTCGTGTTCTTACACATTCTTGCGCTTCACGAAGTGGGTTCTAACAACCCAGATGGTACTGATATCAAGAAGAAAAAAGGTACAGTTCCTGAGTCTGAGCAAAGCAAGTTTAAGTTCCATAAGCAGTACTCGGATAAATATGACATCGTTGATGCCATACCTTTCCACCCATACTACTCAGTGAAAGATATTGTTGGTGTTGCTGGCTTCTTAATCCTATTTTGTTGGGTTATGTTCTTTGCCCCAGAAGGTGGTGGTTACTTCCTTGAAGCGCCAAATTTTGAACCGGCAAACGGCTTGAAAACACCTGAGCACATCGTTCCTGTATGGTACTTCGGTCCGTTCTACACCATATTGCGTGTTATCCCTGATAAGTTATTAGGTATGGTAGGCATGTTCGCGGCAATTGGTATGTTATTCGCATTACCATGGTTCGACCGTGGCACGGTAAAATCTTTCAGATTCAGAAGCAAACTGCACTTTTTAAACATTGCTCAGTTCTCAATCTGTTTCATCGTGTTAGGTGTACTAGGTACATTACCTGCCTCAGATTTAGCTAACTTAATTGGCCGTATCGCTTCTTTAGGTTACTTTGGTTTCTTCATCGCGCTTTGGTTCTACTCGAAAGAAGAGAAAACCAAGCCGGTTCCAGAGAGAGTGACTAAATAATGAAAAAAATAATAATTGCTTTATTGACTCTTTTGCCAACCGTAGCGTTTGCTGCTGGTGGCGGAGCAAAACTAGACCATGCCAATAATGACATTCTTGATAAAGAATCATTGCGCAATGGTGCACAAACGTTTATGAACTACTGTTTTGGTTGTCACGAACTACAATATCAACGTTATAACCGAACGTTTGCCGACCTTGGTATCGATGAAAAAGAAGGTGCTGCTACCTTAATTTACACCGATGCAAAACCAGGTGATCACATTAAGAACACCATGCCGAAAAAAGAAGCGGCAGATTGGTTTGGCTCAACGCCACCAGATTTAACCTTGGTAACTCGTTACCGTGGTGGTGCCGATTGGGTTTACACCTACTTACGTTCATTCTATGCTGACTCGGAACGTCCGTTTGGCGTAAATAACGTAATTTTTAAGGACGTTGGTATGCCACATGTATTCCAACAGTTACAAGGTGTACAAGAGCTGACAGCTGAAGCTAAAGCTATGCTACAATTACCGACAACTGAACAACGTCCATTAACGGTTGACGATTTAGTATTAACCCAACCTGGTGACTTGAGCCCGGCAGACTACGACATCCTTGTTCGTGATTTAGCTAACTTCCTCGAGTACACGGGTGAACCTGGTAAAACCGAACGTCATCGTATTGGTTATTGGGTACTAGGTTTCTTAGTGATTTTCTTCATCTTCAGCTACTTTTTGAAGAAAGAATATTGGCGCGACGTGCACTAATAATTGTTCACTAATCAATCGTTTTGGGGCTATACTAGTATCTTACTTTGAGATACCAAGTATTAGCCCCTTTGTCGTACTTGGCTAATACCAATTGCATTAAGTAGGTTGACTGCTGAACGTTCTAGCTGAACGCCCAAAGGGGAGGGTTTATGTCTTTTATAAATCCCATTCAGTAACAACACATTTATTGCACTTGGCATAGTGCTCAAGTACATTGAAAAATTATAAATCTGGAGAATATATATGGCTGTAGCCGCCAACAAGCGTTCTGTAATGACCTTATTTTCACATGCAGATGACATGTATAGTCATCAAGCTCGTATTGTACTTGCAGAAAAAGGCGTCGGTGTTGACATTCATTTAGTTGAAATCGATAACTTACCTGAAGATTTAATTGACTTGAACCCGTACGGAACGGTACCAACGTTGATTGATCGTGAGTTAGCGTTATACGAAGCTAAGATCATCATGGAGTACCTTGATGAGCGTTTTCCTCATCCACCACTAATGCCTGTTTACCCAGTTGCTCGTGGTCGTAGCCGCCTTATGATGCACCGCATCGAGAGCGACTGGTACACACTTGCCAGAACCATTATCTCAGGTACGGCTGAAGAAGCAGATAAAGCACGCCACGAATTACGTGAAAGCTTATTAAGCATCGCCCCAGTATTAAATGAAGCACCATACTTTATGAGTGAAGAGTTTAGCTTGGTAGATTGTTACCTTGCGCCACTATTATGGCGTTTACCTGCTTTTGGTATTGAATTATCAGGCCAAGGCAGCAAAGAGTTAAAAGCTTACATGTTACGTTTGTTTGACCGTGAATCATTCCAGGCTTCATTAACTGAAGCTGAGCGTGAATTACGCTTTGGTCGTCCTGCATAACCCATGGATAGCGAAATGACACCCAGTAAACCTTACCTAATTCGTGGGTTTTACGACTGGATAGTTGATAACGAGTGTACACCTTACATTGCAGTCGATACCGATTACCCCAATGTTATGGTGCCGCATCAGTTTATTAACGACGGACAGATAGTGTTAAACATTGCGCCGCAATCGGTGGGTGGATTATCTTTAACAGGTGATGTTCTGGAGTTTAACGCTCGTTTTGGTGGAAAACTAGAGCACTTATACGTGCCCTTTGAAGCGATTATTGCCATATATGCTCGTGAGAATGGTGAAGGTTCTTCGTTCGCGGTGAACTACCCACCAATGGAAGACATAACTGAGCTTTCAGAAGCTCCACAAGCGGATGTTGAGGCATCTAGCGAAGATGTTAAAGAAGATAGCAAAAAGCCTAAAAAAGGCCGTCCTAGCTTATCTATCGTCAAATAAACTAAGTCCATTAATTCTCTACTTACTGAGTAGCATTTATAAAAAAGGCCATACATTGTATGGCCTTTTTTGATGATGACGCTCGAAATAATTATTTTATTTCGAATGCTTTATAAACGCGTGACACACCATTTATATTACGGGCGATTTCTACCGCTTGATTTGCTTCAAGGGTACTGACCAATCCCATCAAAAATACTTCCGAGTCTTCTGTAACAACTTTGATGGCTGTGGCATCGACGTTATCGCTGGCTAGCAGATCCGTTTTTACTTTAGTTGTTAACCATGAGTCATGGGTACGGGTACTGATTGATGACAGTTTATTCACTCTCACCTGATTATGGATTTTGCGTACGCCCTGAATGTCTTTAACAATGTTGTAAACTTGTTGTTTATAGCCTTGCTCTAGGGCCTGACCAACGATTAAGACCGTGCCATTAAGCGAAACAACCTGAACCTGAGTGTATTCGGTTAAGAGTTCTTGCTCGGCAATAGAGGCATGTGCTTTAACTTCGATGGTTTGATCATCTACTTGTGAACCTAGGGTACGGCGATCGTTAACCGAGGCGGCTCCTGCTCCAACTCCGGCAATAACAGCGACGGCACAACCTTGCAATAAGGTGGCTGATAACAGGGCGACTAAGACATTCTTCATATGTTTATACTTCGTTTGTGATTAGTTAGCTGATTGTGGGAATAATGTGGCGTCAATAATTTCACATAAACAGTGTATGGCCAACAAGTGCACTTCCTGAATTCGTGCCGTTCGGCTTGATGGTACACGAATTTCAACATCGTTTGTACCAAGTAGACCGGCAATTTCACCACCGTCTCTGCCAGTAAGGGCAACAATTTTCATATCGCGGGCAACGGCAGCTTCAATCGCTTTAATTACGTTTTTTGAGTTCCCGCTGGTCGATACAGCTAATAAGATGTCACCTGAATTACCCAGAGCACGTACTTGCTTTGAGAACACTTCTTCGTAGCTGTAATCGTTCGCAATAGAGGTCAATGTTGAGCTGTCGGTTGTTAGAGCGATAGCAGGTAGGCTTGGGCGCTCTGTTTCGTAACGGTTTAATAGTTCAGATGAGAAATGCTGAGCATCGCCTGCTGAGCCACCATTACCACAGGTTAAAATCTTATTGCCACCTAAAAGGCATTCAACCATGGTCATGCCACCTTTTTCGATAGCCGCAGGTAATGCTTCACTGGCTGCGATATTAGTTTCAATATTCTCTCGAAAATTGTGCTTAACTCGTTCTAACATTTTTAAACTCCATAAAAGGCATTTTTCAGCCAGGTAATCGTGGGCGATTGATGTTCGCCTTCTAGGGCGACGATATCAAATCGGCAAAGCGTATTATATTCATTCAATTTATTATTTTGCATGAAAAATTTCGCTGTTTTAATAATTTTTTGTTGTTTATTTAATGAAACCATAGCAAAGGCATTGCCAAATTGCGTGGTTTTTCGGTATTTCACCTCGATAAATACCAAATAGGATTTATCGTACATAATTAAATCAATTTCACCAAATCGGCTACTTACGTTACGAGCCACTAAGGTTAAACCATTAGCTAGCAAATGTTCAAGCGCCAAATCTTCACCAGCATCGCCAATGGCTTTGCTGTTAAAGGGCTTAATCCATTTCAAGTGCTTGTACTCTTGAGGAACGGTAACGACCCCATTCAAGACTGCGTGAAATGATACGATTATCTTGCATTTGCAAGGTACCAATTTCCCCTTGGTGACGAACCATTGGGAATTGCTCAAGTGTTTTCAGCTTATTAAGTACTTGCAGGCTATCTATACCTAGTGCATAAATACGCTGCAGTGAGTTGCTTCGTTTAGGCCATATGGTTTTGGCTTGTTTTAATAATTCTTTATTGTTTTCTTTACCAGACAGTAGCCATGGTATCTCGGTAAAGGTTAACCCGGTTAAATCGCGTCGGGTATTTCGATTTTGGCTGTCGTTATTGCTGCGTGAGCTCGCAAAGATCGGAATGTTATCGGCAAATGGGCTTATGTTCACATCAATGTAAGGTTTTAGAAGCTTGGCCTGGTTCGACGTTGCAAAAATATAAATAACGTCGATATCGCGACGGTTGCGCGTTTCTGTTTCAATGCTTTCTTTCATTCTTTGTTTCATGGCAATAATGCGCTGCTCTGAAAAATTAACATCCAAACCCGATTTTACCGATTGCTGCATTTGCTTACCGTTAGGGTAATAAATGACCGACGGTGTAACACCTGTTTGTTGTTGCCACTGATTTCCAAATGCATTGGCCATACGTTTGCCAATAGCGGTGTTCTGGCTTAAGACCAGGGCTTTTTTATAGCCTTTACGGCTTAATGAAAAGGCCGCTTGCAGGGCTTCTTCTTCAGGGAGCATAGACAATGCGTATTGGCTTGGCAATAATTGCCCATCTTCCGGTACATTAAGCAGTAAGTTTGTCCACTGTGGCTCGACGTCTTGTTGTCTTGTTAAGCTTAAAAATTGCTTAACATGGTGTTTTAATAGCGGTCCAATAACCGCATCGGGTTGTTGTGCTTCAAGGCTGATTAAAATGTCCTGCATTGGGATTTGATTACTGTCGTAAAATGTAATGTTTTGTGCATTATTAAAGCCGTTGGCGGCTAAAATACCGGTTTGTAAGGCACCGCCAAGGGTTTGTTCTCTTCCTGAAAGTGGAATGATAACCGCGATATTTTTGAATGTCTCTTGCTTATCAAGGGTATTGCTTTGGCTAAGTAAGAGCTTAATTTTGTTGTTAAGTGGGTGTATAGGGTATTGACTGCGCCACTTTTTAAATTGGAAATCCAGAGATATAGGGTGTTGAGCATATTGTGCAACAATATCATTAAAAGAAAGCCATGGCGTTAAGCCCGGTGGATTTGCCTTTTTTAGGGCAGCTTTCTCAAAAGGGGTAAGTTTGGCAAACATATCCGCTAAGTGATCAATTTGGGCTTCGCTAGTAATTGGATCTTGTTGGTATAAGTGCAATAAAGCACTGATGGCTTCAATTTTCAAATTTTGCTTTTGCGCCAACAAAGCGCGTAACTGGTACTCTCGACTTGAATTTCCGGGTTTAGAAATAAGGTTTAATTGCTGTTGAGCTAAGCTAAATTCAGACATATGAAATAACGCTTGTGCTGCATTTAGGTAATTAAAATCCTGTTGCTTGGTGGTGAGCGGCATGGCTTGTAATTGCTGAACGATAAACAACGCTTTTTCTGGTTGCTGATTACCAAGGAAACTCGCCGAAGCGCGTAATAAAAAAATGACGCTGTTTTCACCCGAAGATGATTTGGCTTGTTCAAGCAAAATGGCGGTATCCATATCGGTTTCTTCAGGCGTAACCTCAACGATAGGTTGTTGCTCTCTTTGGTTTGGTGGGCGCTCACTTGTTACTTGCGTCGAACAACCTTGCAGTGCCACAGTACAGAAAAGCAGTAAAGAAAATAAAGAAAAGGATTTTGAGTACGAAATTTTAAACACCGGTCATTGGTCCACGAAACTAATTAAGAGTATAATAAACCGCTTTAGGTCTTAGCTGCAAACCGCTTGCCTAAAAATTTGCCATAATAAACACTTTACATTAACAATTTCTACTTTATCCGTTCTATTGTCTTCGAGCTTAAGGGGCTACCAGGTAATTTATGACGCAAACAACAGTTAACCCAAATACACTTTATGTGGTCGCGACCCCTATTGGTAATTTATTGGATATCAGCCAGAGGGCATTAGATATTTTAGCCAAGGTTGACGTTATCGCGTGTGAAGACACACGTCATACCAATCGGTTGTTAAGTGCCTTTAATATTCGCAATAAGACGTTATCGTTGCATGATCATAATGAGCGTCAGCGTCAGGAGCAAATTGCATCGATGCTAAATGAAGGTCAAAGCATCGCTCTGGTATCTGATGCAGGTACACCACTTATATCTGATCCTGGGTTTCATATCGTGCGTCATTTAAGAAAAAAAGGTTTGTCCGTTGTTCCTGTACCAGGAGCGTGTGCTGCTATTGCCGCGTTATCGGTTGCGGGTTTGCCTACCGATAGATTTTCTTTTGAGGGGTTTCTTCCGTCAAAATCAGGTGCTCGGCAAAGTAAGCTTGCAGACTTAGCTAATGAACCTAGAACCATGGTGTTCTATGATGCGCCAAGAAGGGCCATCGATACTGTCGAAGATATATTCACCGTCCTTGGCGGTGAACGACAAATCGTCATTGCTCGTGAATTAACCAAAACGTTTGAAACCATACATGCAAACAGTGCTGAAAATATTCTTGCTTGGTTAAAAGAAGACCCAAATCAGCTTAAGGGCGAAATGGTGCTAATTATTGAAGGCGCAAAAATTGACCCTAATGCGATTCCAGATGAGGCGATTAAGACATTAAAGCTCTTACTTGGTGAAATGAAACCGAAAAAAGCATGTGCGATTGCTGCAGAAATTCATGGTGTGAAAAAGAACGCGTTATATCAAGTTGCCCTAGACCTAAAATAAAGAGTCCTTAAATAAAGAGTCCTTAAATGAGGAACCCTTAAATAGCTCGACCTACCGTGCTTAATCAGGTAGAATGCCGCCCGAGTTGACCAGACAACCGCTGCTCAATCGTTGTATTGTTCGTGTATTCGAATAATAAACGGATTGGGGGGAGGAAAGTCCGGGCTCCAAAGAGCAGGGTGCCAGGTAACGCCTGGGGGGCGCAAGCCCACGACAAGTGCAGCAGAGAGAAGACCGCCGATGGCTACTAGTAGCACAGGTAAGGCTGAAAGGGTGCGGTAAGAGCGCACCGGACTCCTGGTAACAGAGAGTTGCAGGGTAAACTCCACCCGGAGCAAGACCAAATAGGGTTCCTTACGGCGTGGCTCGCGTTGGAACCGGGTAGGTTGCTTGAGCTATAAA
>CANMZP010000007.1 GCA_947502355.1 uncultured Thalassotalea sp.
TCTCCTAAGTTGAATGTTCAACAAAGGTTTAGCAGAATTCAACGGTGTTTCTGCCGCGCAGCGGCTTGGTTCAACAAATCAATCAAGAATGAACGTAAAACAGTTGGCTTGCGCTCATTCTTCGCAATTATAGCCAACTATTTTACGCCACTTATTGAGGCGTTATGTTTACTATTGAATATGAAGTGGATTTTACCTATTAGCATTTTTCTGGTGGTTGTGTATTTGTTAAAGCAGATTGATACACCTCAACCAAGGCGATTGGTTACTGAAAATTTACCAATTGAAGATATATTTTGCGGAACAATTGGTCGCTCTAATAACAATCTAAATTTTACAGTTCAAATTAAGCCCCAAGAATATCGCTTTTGGGCTGGATTGAAGGCAAGACAATGTGACGACTTTTTGCAGGAAGTAAAAAATGGAGATATTGTTACAATCACTTATTTTCCTGCCGGCTATAAAAGATTTGAAGTGGCTGAATTAACAATAAATGGAAAAACTTGGGTGAAGCAGTAAACATACAAGCAGTTAAAGGTATGGACGTTAACAAACGTCTGCTTTTATCTAAATGCTCAAATTTGAATGAATTACCCGACCGTCTCAGATTGGCACAAAGCACGCATTCAAGTCACTTCGAAACTGGAGGAGATCCCATCCAAAAACATGATGGGATGACGGCGCTCTTTTCTTGATTCAGTGAATGACTCTGATTGGCACTTTGCCGACGGATCGAGCCTGATATCTTACCTTCCTCTTTAGAACTCAATCGAATAACTGAAAAGCCGCAATCTAAGAGTTGCAAACGTCTGCTTTCCGGCGTGTGCATTTGAATGCGTCAGATCTTAGCATTCAGTTTTATGCGCTGGTTGATCTCTGCTAGCTCAAAATCAAACCGCCAGCAATGTGGCAAAGGCTAGTGCTTAGAGATAAAAGTCCAGTGACAGCAATGGTGGCTAAACCGCCGTTTAATAAAATCTGAACTTAAATGCTTAATATCCGTATTTGGCAAGTATAGGGGATGGTCGTATTTCAAGTAAGTTCCTCGACGACTCGAGTAATACGGTTCCTTGAGTTAACGCCGGATAATACAGCAGTTACTTGTAAGAGGAATGACGGACTGTTGGATCGTAAGGCAACTAGCTATAAGTGTTCATATATCTTTCTAATTGAATTAATCAATAAGTCCCCGCTTGGCATATCTTTGCCCACAACCATGGTTTTAAAATCTCCATTATAAGTTGCTTCCAAAGATGGCCATAATTCTTCAATACCTGCAAATACTCTAGCCTCAGATATAGGTTCCTCTAACCAAGGAGCCTCAGGAAAAGCGAGTGAATCACTTGCTTTTACTTTTTCTATCATAGGGGTAAAGTGCTCTGACTCGATAAAATTAACTGTAAACTCATCCTGGAGAAGATAATGCAAATCATATAAGTGCCTAATTTTTCCTTGAATTTGAGAAACATGATTATCCCCATAGGAGGCTTTTACCAACCCCATTATTTTTTCACAAAGTGTTCTTGAACGACAAAGCACGTTCATTTCAAATGACTCTAGGTTAAATTCTGAAATGAAATCTAACTGACCGCTTTCCTCAAAAAAATCGGCAATATAACTACGAATTGGCATTTGGTTGTACGGTTCCGGATCGGCAAAAGCATTTACTTCCAAAAGCAAACTATCTGTTATTTGCCCTTCCACCTCAGCTTCATCATCAATTCTTGGATATTGGTATCTGATTTTCCTAAAAAGTGAATTTTTCGATGTATCTGGAGAATCAATTTCGTCAAAAACACCTGATATGATTTTACTAGTTTTCTTTACTCTGCTTTTAGTTTGATTTGGCGTTAAACCGCCAGTGAGTACTGCAATATCTACATCTTCAGAGAACCTAGAAATCATTCTGTAAGCTTTACTTAATGATGTTCCGCCTTTAAAAACGATATAATCTCTAAAGCTTGAATCTGCTAATTTTTTCAGAGCAAATGTAACCCAATAATCTTTTTCAACATATTCAACTGGTAATGAGAAATGATTTGCTGTTGCTCTTATAGCCTCTTCCAGAGCTTCTACGTTTTGGTGTAATAACACAAATATTCCTTTTTATTTATTTGTTTTGAGATGCCAATATTTCTGTGTATCTTTCTGATGAATAGTGTAAGAAAAGAAAAATTTAGAGGTAGGGTTCAGAGAGCTATGCAACTTTTCACTTCTAAAGTTAAACTTGAAATCTAAAATAAATCCTAATATTGCTTTAGTTCTTTCTGGGTAGGCCTTAATCGCAATATTTTGCATTTCTTCAATCTCGGTAGAAGAATATTCTCTTAATCTTTCTGATAATTTTTTAACAACAGTATCTGTCTCAACATCTGAAACTTTTTCTATATTCTTTAGAACATCTAAAAATTGAAGAATCGGAATATTATCTTTTGTAACCTTATATCGCGATGGAGCCGTCGATATTCGCAAACCAGATAACTCTGCCTTTTCCCTTTTATTGGTAGAGGTGGCAATATTGATTTCTGCTGGAACTTGAGTAGTCAAACCCCAACGATAATATAAGTAAGGGCCTGTTACATAACCAACTTTCTTGTTTTTGTCACTGGTAAAGTATTTTATAAGCTCATTACTCTTTGGAGTCATTGGCCCAAAACGGCCTATTTCTGGCTTATAGAACAATCCCTTTTTAATTTTAATCAGTCCTAATTTATTACCATTTCGACTAATTGCTTTTACTACAGCTTCACTATTTGAAGAATAAGTAGGTATGTCCTGGTAAGTAAATAACTTGCCAGGTTTAATATGATTAATTTGTTTACTAACAGCTTGAGTAATGTTTTCTTGCGTATTCATACTTTGTACATGATATTGATTAAAGTCACAAACGTCCAGTTTTTTTAAAAAAAACCTGACACACAGGTCAATTATCGCAATGTGTTTATTACAAATATTTCTTAAACCAACTAACCATTTCACGAATACTAAAACCGGTAGCCAGAACCAACGGCAAAATAACAATATTTGGATTAAATATTATTTTTCACACCGCAATTAGAAATTTTTATTTGATTAATAAATTACTTGCATGTTCACCACGACAGAAGGCGGGTGCAGTCACAAGTTAGCGTTCGCCAACAGCTATCGAACAAGCTTATAAAAACCCTTAATTCATGAAAAGATCTACTAGAAAAAACAGTAAGATGCTTGGTAAAATGTTATTTATTGGTTTCAGGGTTGTTTTATTGAAATGACTTTGAGGCTAATAAAAGATTGGAAAACCCCGAACTCTCTGACCTTTTCGGGGTTTCCGATTCAATTGGCGGTGTACCAATCGAAAATATACTTGGTCGTATATATGTCTGCTATTGTAGACTTTCGAAAGAAAAAGTAAACATTTTTGTGTTTACTTTAGGTACATCATTCTTTAGACCAACGTAAAAATAAGGTTGAATGATGACTAGTTCAGATTTTGATAAATGTGTTTACGTCAATGAATATGAACGTGTTCGCTTCGGAAGAAAAGAGCATGTAAAAGATCATTGGCGCGGTAAGTAAAATACAAAGGGGGCATCAATTGCCCCCTTTTTTATCACCCTTGAAAATTAACAAGCTGGTCATGATGTAAGAGCCTCACCCCACAGGCATTAGCCAATTGCACAGCTGAATTCGTGTAACCTTGGTTGGAAACAACAATCGCTTCGTCGGCCCCATAAAAAGCCTTGCCACCAATGATTTCCTGAACGGCTTTATTCCCAACAGGTTTTGAATACCTTTTACATTGAATTGCCAGCTTCCTTCCTTGCTTGGTAGCAATTATATCAGCTCCTTGATCGCCAGAAGCCTGAGAAACTTCAACCTTCCAACCAGAACTTCCTAATAAATCAGCGCAAAAATATTCGTACTCAATACCTTCATATTATGAGAAAATTCTATTTCAGGTACTGGGTAACCTTTTTCAAAACTGTTTATCAATTTGTTAGCAGTAGTGATGTACTTTGCCTTAGTAATGCCGTTTCCCTTTAAAAAAGCGCCTAACTCTCTATCCCACTTGTCCCTATCCTTTGGGTTATTTGTACCTCTGGGTATAAAGTTTCTTTTTTTAAGGATTAAGGTATCAATGTTGTTTGGGATAATATTTTCCAGCAGTGCTCTTTGCCGCGAATCTATTTCCATCTGTTTTGTAAACCTAAGTTCTCGCTCTTTGGATTCTTTCTCTAGTTCCTTAGAGGTTTTTTTATCTGTATAAAAAACAAACATTAAAAAAATTAATCCACCACCTCCAAAAACAACCCGAAATACCAATTGAACAAACTCCAATACTGGGTCAAAAGTTGGAGCTAAACAAACAAAAACAACTCCCAAAATTAAACCAATTATTTTAATGTTATCGACCATAGTGCTTCCTACAAATACTTCTTAAACCAACTAACCATTTCACGAATACTGAAGCCGGTAGCCAGAACCAACGGCAAAATAACAATATTTGGATGTATGGAAAATGGAATGCTTAAATAAATTACCCAGGTAATAAAGAAAAACGGTAAAACCAAGGCTTTGGCATAGTGATACCTGAAGCCGGACTCCCGCCCGTTCGTCCAACGGCGAACATCACGTTTGGCAAAACCATCTATAATCGCCAACACAGCAACTAGGATGAACAAGGGCAAAGATAAAACTAATATTGATAACCGGACGGTAAATACCAGCGTGATATAAAACGCTGCCAATAAGTATTCTTTTACTTCCCCTGCCCCTAACTTGGCATATTTTTCAAATACATTGGTTGTTCCAGTGGACGGCTCATGTACCCACCTAATGAACTGCTCTGCTTTGCTTGTACCATCACCATTGCCATAAAACATGGTGTAGCTGTACTCAACCACATCAATTGGTCGATAGCCCAATATATTCTGCTCAGTGAAGTCTTTGTTCACATAATTGATTTCAGCACTCAGCATACTCAAGGAATGCTTACTTCCCTGGTCTTGCCAGAAAAAGGTCATTCCGATCCATTCAACGATTATGCTCAGTAGCAAACTGATAAAAATAACAATGACCATTCCCGTTAGGAATTGGAAGACCGACGTTCTTTTGTCGTTATCAGCGGATTTGTCAGTGGCCATTACTCAATCCCTCCTTCAGTTAACTTGGCATAATCATCATTCGACTCGGAAATTGAAACCTCATGCGCTCGATGGCTGTTGCTCGCAAAGCTTGAGTCGGCAAACTCAGTTGGTTGCCACCATCCATCAGACGTTTTATATTGGTCGGTCATGGCGTTGTACATTTCCTTGATTGTTGGTGGAAGCTCGTGAGAACAGTCCTTCAACAATGGAAAGCGCAATTTCATTAGCCTTGAGCCATCAAGTAAGGCAAATGCTTGGCCTTTAGGTAGGTTGATAATGGTATCGGATTCAACAATCGGTACACGCTCAGTTGTAAGCCTATCTTCGTTCTTGGACGTAAAGTGAATGGCATTATCAACATTCGAGTTGTCGTTCACACCAGAAACTGTTGTCAGGTTATTTACGTAAACCTCGCCTAGCTGGTTTGTTAAGAGGTCTGCAGTTTCTTTGGTCTTAACCCGCATCATGATTAGAGTGTTGAAGTTGGAATATACAACGGATGCCAAGTTTTCATCGCCAAGTTTGGCCGGCACATCGGCGTAACTTTGCGTTAAGGCCGTAACATTCACACCAGAACCACCCGCTTTGTTAAGCAATGGGATAAATTTAGGGCCCACAAGTTCATTCACTTCATCGGCAAATACCGAAAATATTGGCTTAACATCATCTTTAGATAATTCGCCGAAGCCATCACTCATGCCATATTTGTAGATGTAACCAGACATACTCACGATGTCAGAAAACATATTAGAACCTACAACGTCTGATACTGTTTGGTCTGTCATGGCATCAAGGCCGACATAAACAACGGCATTTTGCCTAGCAACTTTCAACCAATCCAATATCGGGCGCTTATCATCCATATCATCATAATCAGGGGCAATCAGTTCTAACGTCCTACCCGTTGTAAGTTTTTCAAGCATTGGCAGGAATGAAGCGGTAATTTTGTCGTAGTACGACTTTTCATAAGCAACTGAACTTAACAGGCCTCTCACTATCGGATCGAATATCTTTTGTGCCTGGAGATAATTACACAGAACGACGGTTCGTTTTGCTCGGGAAGCTAAATGCCGCGGTATCTGTTGATCTTTGAGTTTAGATTCCATCTCGTCAATTATATCTATCCAGCCTTGTTCATCGTGCTTGTCTAGGTAAAGTTCAACATAACGAACAAACAACGGTTCAATGTTCATCATGTACTCTTGAATAGATTCAAAAGTCGGGCGCTCGCCTAATGCAACCTGAGCCATAGCAATAACATTGGCAAATCGCCAAGCAAAGTCTTTAAACGCGGCACCATCACCGGAGCCTGACATTGAATCAGTTGAGCGGGACGCAATTTCCGTATAACGGGAGAAGCTACCGGCAATCGCATTATAGCGACAAGACATATCAGGGAATCCAAGGTGGAAGATATACATTTCCCTACCGGCTTTTTTAGCCTCTGTGTATATCCTGGCCATCAATTCAGCGTCCCCCTTGGGGTCAATTGTAATCACGGGGCCTTCGTAATCACCTTTGCTATTTTTGCGGTGAATCGCTTGTGTGACAAGGGTTTCAAGTAAACGGCTCTTGCCCACTCGCGTAGTTCCCTGCACAAGCGTATGGCCGGTTCTTGTATCTAAAGGTATGGTTGCATCACCTTCATCAGGTTCAACCGCATGAATAGCCTTTTCACCGCCAACTGGCGGTAATGGCCGCCAAGGATTAAAAATCGATTGGCTACTGAAAGGTTCTAAAAACTTTGAAATTGTCGGTGAATCTTCATACTTGGATTCCAAGTCGCGGATAAAATCATACGTCGCGCCCATTTCAGTAAATTGTCTGCCATATGGCTTTCTTAGGTCAGATAATCGTTGAGTATGAACCGCAGTCCAATCAAAACCTTTACCAAGCCAGATTTTACTTCTTGAAGTTGGTATTTCCGAAGACTTGATCACAAATGATGGTAAACGCTTTAGGTTTCTTTGATAACTGTAAATAAGCCACCCTTCACGCCAACGAATAGCACCCATAAAAATAAATAATGCAGCTACGCCATAGCTCACCACTTCAGTGAGCATAAACAAGGACGGAGCCAGGAATATAAACAAGGCACAGACAAATGCTGATATTGCTACGCCAAGCTCTACAGCTGGTCGCAACAACGCTTCAATAGTATCGTCCATTATCTGAATTCTCCTTTGGATGTAATAAGTACAGGGTAAAAATTGGTACCAAATTTCTGAGTAGCGAAATCCCCGCTAACAGGCATAAGGGTAAGTGGCTGTGCCAGCTTCACTATCTCTTGATATTCTTCTCTTGAATCTACCTTCGTGATAATCCCTGCTGCTTTAAACCGAAGAAGCTCTGATTTGTTTTCCTTCAGCCAAGCAAGTGAGTATTTATCATTGCCAATGATGAACAGGTTGAATTGGAGGTTTGGAATATCTCTTAGTGTGTTTTGCCTGTGGATTGTCGATAGCTGAATTTCTTCAGGCACAACGGGAAAATGACCTTTGGCCATCGCTTGTTTTATCTCATTGCTAGGCGCTTTCATGCCTTTGGCAATATCAGCTTTGACCTTTTGAATAGCTTGCTGTTTTTCTTCAGGTGTTTTTGCATTAGGGTTCTTTTCATAGAAACGGTCAATAGATACGGTTTTACCGGAATTATGAATAACAACGGTATCCATCGCGGCCATGCCTAGCTGATTTGTTTGGATAGCCGTTGTGAACTGACGTTCTACCATTTCAATTTTTCGTTCAGTTTCCGACTTGGCAAATGCCGTAGCGGAAATTAAAAGCGCTGCAGTCACACCGGCAACCGCGGCAATAGATGTTATTTTTGGTTTTATAGCTCTAGCCATATTTTCCTTACCTTTCGATAGTAATTCAGAGCGTGTTTTTTATTACCAGGCGAATGATATTTGCCAACAGCTATCCACCAATTCCCTGTTTGTTCGTAATGACTCTTTAGGTAACGGGACGCATAAATCAAATTTGTGCGGGGATTTATCATTTCATCAATGGTTTTGAAGTTTTGTCGGTGCCAGTGGTAATTGACTTGGGCAATGCCCACATCGAACAGCGTTTCACCTTTGGCCAGAAGTGCCAAAATTTTTGATTTGAGGTCTTCAGAGGTTTTAAAATAAAAGCCTTTGCCCTTGTGATTTAGTGTGTAAACCCAAGGAACACGACGATTAAAGTTGGTTTTGGTCTGACTTTCGTTTAGCGCAATGGCGTATAACAGCTTAACCGGCACACCTTCAGCATCAGCCACTTCATAAAATCCCCTGGGAATTTCTGAGGCAGATACAACGGAAACTGTGGATAATGAAGTAATTATCCACAGCACAGAAAGCAACGATGCTAAATATTTCAAAATCCAACCAACCAAATGTTAATTCAGGGTTTGGGCTGGATTGTTCCCGGTGAGTTTTTTAACCATTACCGGCCCGATAAAACGCGGGATAACATTTTCATCGCCGTAGTTCAGTGTTACCTGACCAGATTGAACACGCGGGGTTTCTATTTGAAGGGTTCTGGCAAAATCATAAATATCTTCATCCGACTTGGCGTTTGTAAAGTAAATATCGACTCTTGGGTTATCAAGCGCATCAGACATCTTAGCAACACATGAGGCGTCGCATTCCTTTGACAAGTTAACATAGGCCAAATACGTCGTTGTTTCCCATTCAGAATTAGCCACAGGACTCCCCTTACTCAAGTCACCTTGGTTGTGGTAAGAAATTCGGCGTTCTTCGCGCTGGTCAATATAAGACTTCCAAGCATTTGAATCAGGACTCTTTCTTTTTAGGTCTAACGACTGAGCAAAAGCAAAGTTCAATTCTTTTTTAACTCTTGCTTCTTCTAACTTATTGAATAGACGAGCGTAACGCTCCCTCTCGCTGTTTGTACGAGCTTCAACGCCTAACAGGGTGATTGGATCGATATTAGGTGTCCAAATGGCTCTCTGAGTGGTTTCCAATAGCATCTTATACCTTGACCACTCTTTCTCAGTTAAATCCCAGTTTTTAGCCTTACGCTTTTCCAATGGCGTTAAATTTGAAAAGTAAGCCTCAAGCTGTTCATCGGTAACGGCAGAATTGGCCGACTCAACCATTTCACTTTCAATCACAGTCGGTTGTTGATTATTTGGGGATACAGCTTTGGCATTGGCCAGAGTACCGAAAAGTAATCCAACAGAAAGAGCTACTAATTTGATTTTCAAAATAACTATCCTTTTTTCGAGGGGGGTCGCAAAAATTAATTTTGCTACTTGAGCAAACATTTCATTCTGTTCTTACCAACGAACAGATAAATTTTTCCATCTTCAAAACTTGACCAATAGGTTTGTCGGCCAACCATTTTGAAGCTACAAATTGGCGCATCTTCAAAAATTGAAACGCTAAAATTATCTTCTGATGAATCTGAAGAATGGAAGCTAAGAGAGGAACAACCAGGAAGCAAAAAAGTAACCAGCGCTGCAGTTAAAATTTTATTCATGAATTTTTACTCGCTGACTTGGATTCTGATTTTTTTATCGTCTTTAGTCAGAAGCACCAATCCATGTTTTGAATCAACGACGGTAACAACATGACCATGGAAAAAATCACCTTCTTTCACTTTGGTAATTTTGTCACCTTGGATAAACACTGCTAATTTTTCGCTACCCCATAAATCGATATTGAAAAGTTTATGGTTGGCAACTTGGATCACATCATGCACTTCCTTTTTTTCAGCAGCACGAATGGCCCCGTAATTTTTAGGAAGGTTTTTAATCTGATTGTTTAAGTCTGCCAAAGCAGATTTATAATTTGCCATTTCAACTTTCAATCTGTCCTGGTCTTTCGATAAGACATCCAACAGTTGTTCATTGAAACTTGAGGTTTCATTTTGAGAAGTAATGATCCGTTTCAGGTTTGCAATTTCATTTTGAAGTTCAATTGTTAATTCACGCTCATTTGCCAAACTCAAACTCAGGTCATTAATTTTTTTCTGGTTGGCGATGATAAGACTTTCCTTCAAATCCAAAACCTTCAATTCTAAATCTGAATTTGCTTTTTCAAGGTCAGCTCTAAGTGTCGAAATATTAGACTCCAACTTAGCATCCTGTTCGCCATTTAAAATACGCGTTTTTACTGCAAACGCGCCGACGGCTAAACTCGCTAAAATCAAAACAGCGGCAATTACTTTCCCCGTTGATGATTTACCAGATTGTTGCTTAGGCTTTCTTTTTTTGGCTTTGCCTTTTTCATTACCGGATTCTAATTCCTTACTTTCAATTGGCTCTTGTTGACCTGTTTTTTCTTGGGAATTTTTTTTATCGTTTTCTAAAATTTTTTCTGAACCAACTTCGCCAGTTCCGGCATCAACCTTTTCGGCTTCAATTGCTTTACCATCGTCTTCAACGCGATCTAAATTCTTCCAATTATCATTGCTCATTTTTTTATTCCTAATAATCTAAATGCGTCACAAAATTTACTTGCCTGGTAATCGGGTCAACTAACAAGTTGAACGCTTCACCAGCTAGTGTCTTCAAAATATTTTCCAAGCTGACGTATTTAAATTCTTGATGAATTTTTGGCAGAGGACGGGACAATAAAATTCTTGCTGATTCACTCAAACCTTTTGAATTCAGCATCGAGTAACCACTACGCTCTAACGCATAACTCATTGCTTGGCCAACGGTCTTAATCGTTGGCGGGAATTTGATACTTACAATTGTCTTTAATGGTTGGCGCTGTTCCATTTCAGCATCAACATTAATTTTTACGAATCGAGATAGCTGCTTAAATTCTTGCGTTTGAATTGGCTCATTAGCGAGAGCCGGTGTAGATAAAAACATACCTGCTAATAGCGTATGAGGAATCATTCTCAATGACATAATTTTTAGATCCGATAGTTAACTTTCTATCGTCAAATATACAGATTTTTCTTGGTAGGAAATTTTAGAGCGGATATTAAAAAGCCCTCCATTTCTGGAGGGCGATTTGGTTTAAAAATTGACGTAGAAACTACGCTGGCTTTTCAACCTTTTTGGATAGTGACCATCTTTCAATTTGCTTTAAGGTCTGCAAATAATCTGATGCTTGCAAAATGCAAACAAAAGCTTTGGGATTTAGCCTACCCATATCGGCACTTTCTGACTATCTACTGATAGCTCGAATATAATAACAAAAAATAAAAGGGAAAATGAAATAAGCAGAACCTATTATTATCTTTAAAGGTAATAATTAATATTAAATATTAAGGGAAATGGGATCTCCATAAATCCGATAACATACAATTCCATACAGTTCCACGCAGCATTCCACCCATTTCCATGAGTCAAAAACCACGATTCCACTTACTTCCACGCTATATTCCACGCATTCCATGTGAATGGATTTTATATTCCACACCATTCCACACCATTTTCCATGTAAATCCACCATCTACACCAGAGTAAAAAGCGGAATTTCCTAAGCCAATTCCCGACCTCTAAATGACCAAATTATTGATGATAAACCGCGGTTATTAACAAGCGTTATTAGTTCAATGAACAAGGAAATCAATTATAAGAAAATTCAATTTAACCACCCACAAACTGAAAAACTCAACGAACCAATAAGCACAATTGAAAAGTACCTTTAAATACCCCAGTTACCAATAAAACAAATGCAATATTAATAAGCCTCATTGCCCTTTGATTTGCCTTTATCGAAGTATCTAAAAAACGGAATTTTCCAATGAGAAAAATGTAAGAACAGGTTAAGTTGCGAGGTTTAATTATCTTAAAATAGGGTTCTGATTTGGAGCCAAATTGTTCTTGCTAAGGTACTAATCTGTTTATTAGCACCAGGTATTGTTCAGGGCCATTAATCCTTTTATACAGCTTAACTAGAGATGACACTTGGAAACTGAAAGCAGATAGCGTTACTTGATAACCTAAATTCTAGGTTATTTTGTCATTGGGTTTATGGCGAAGCCAACAACCACAACAGTCATAACTTAAAGCAGATAAATTTTAATTCTACATGAATCACAACCTGTTCAAATGATGCAATCATCTATGGCCATAAAGAGCAAGCCAATCACTTAATAAAACAAATACACGAGGTAACGATTAATTTGATTTATATAGCCACTTATAACGTGATCTGAATTTCACCTAGGGACTAACACCAATAACCCACCATTGAAGTAAACAAATCCTAAGCCATTAGCGATATAGACTCAATGATAGAGTACCTTTATATATGATTTAAAAGCGCCAACAACCACCTTTTAAGACAGGCCTTTGAGGCTTAACAAATTTAGGCTTGGGACTTAATTTGGTATATCCAGATACGAAAAAAGGCAATACTCTTTACGTTATTGCCTTTAATTGGATGGGTTTATTGATGGTTTAAGCGACTTCTAAATTGCTAGGAATTGTAGAATCTTCCTCTTTTAGCAACTCTGGTCGGCTTGGAATATGGGGTGCCAACTCGCTTCTTTTTTCACCACTCAGGAATTCTTCTGGAACAACTAAAGCTGGCATTAATTCACAAGCTCTACGCCAAATTTGGTTATTTGCTGCTGCATCATTTCTGGTCACATTGCTGTTTTTGTATAGGAAAACAGTGTTCATAATGCGACGAACATTACGCATATTATCATTGATTAATGCGTTTGCCTGTACTCCATCAACAAGAGCAATATGTTGAGCAAGCTTTACCAAACGGAAATATTCATCCAGTTCTAGAATCAAATATGTCATTTGAAACGCAAGGGCAGAATGGAATTTGAAGTCAATAATTAGCGGTTTAATGTTCAATGATTCGGTAAAGGAAAGCGCTTTAGGAATGCTATCTTTTATCCAATTTTTGAAGTAGGCCACTTTTTCTTTAAGCTCAGCACGTGCTAAAATCACTTCTTCATGGATGTTGTAAAACATGAAATCAGCAAACGGATCATCCTTTTTAACATTACTTTCAATGATTGCCGTAGCCGATGCAAAACGGTATAAACCAATCACTTTTTGCTTTTTATCACCATTCTGAATCACCTTACCTTGAATCAAAGTTGCGACTTGTTTGGTGTGAATTGTACCTGTAATTTCGGATTGTAATTTACCGATTTTGCTTGGATCTTTAGTGGAATGTTCTTCCAAAAAACCAGCTAGTTTTGATGAATTTTCGATCTCCAAATCATCAGTCTTTAATAAATCATCCAGTTCACTCATTGTTTATCCTTTGGCTTTTAATAGTCTTTTTGCCTCAAATTCCCGACCTTTTGATTCATATATTTTGGTCAGTTCTTCAGTTAATAGACTGCTGAAATATACGTTACCCTTCGGGTCATTGAAGCAGCCATACTCTGAATGGTACTGCAAAGTTTTCATTAAATGTGATAATGGCGATTTATAGCCGCACTCTTTCAAGTAATGGCAGATCCCTACAAGATAACTGATTAGCTTGTTCGCTTTATAAATGCTTTGGTGTCCCTTAAATTGCTTTTCGATATGCTTGAACAATTCATCAGATTCTCTTTCACCAAATTCTTCTTTAGGTAAAGCATCTAGCTTTTGCTTGAAAACTTTACGTACTTTCTTTACTTCGGTCATTGGAAGATCGGCCAAGCAAACCACCATTTCACGATTCCCCCCTAGTAAAAGAAGCTTAATGGCCACCGCATACTTTTCAGCATATAGGCTCAAATTATCAATGAATTCGACGGCAGAACAGTCCATCTTAGCTTTTGCCTGGTCTTTCTTGTAGAGCGTCCACAAGTTATCCATAATCGCAAAATTAAAGTTGTGCTTATCGTAGTAATGCTTAATTTTAACGATGTGTTCAAGCTTAACATTGCCAAAAGTAGCAATTTGACGGAACTGTTCCAGATCGTCAGCTTCAAGAAATTCAATACTTGAAAACAAATGGGTCATAACGGTGTTAGCGAATGTTGATGCGAAATTCATGTTAAACCCACCCATTCGACAAGATATCAAGGATATCTGCCCTGTATTTTGTGTTGGTCGTTACTAAAAGCTCTGATGCACCATAGCAGTATTCAAGTGATACCTTTGGTGCCAGTTGCTTTTGTAATGTACCGATTAACTGGTTCTTGGATTCAACTTGTTTAAGAAAGGCTAATTCAACCGGATAATCGAAGGTAAATTCCTTTAATTGGTTTACTTTAGCTTTATTTGCTATGGAAATAGACCAAACTGCGATGGCCAACAAGCTATCTTCAGCAGAATATACTTTATTTGGAAGCAGCTCTACCGGCATTTTCTTATCTTGCCAGATAACGCATTTAAATAGGTTTTCCAACTTGGCATTTAATTGGTTCATGGATTGAGATACACGAACCACCTCTTCTCTAAGCTGAGTATAATAGCCATCAGTGTAGGGAACATTTATAATAGCAGAAGCAACTATTCCATTAACGAATTCAGTTTTCAGCTTTGAATGGGCGCTAAGGGCATTAAAGCATTCGTTCTTACTAAGATGCTGATTTTCCATCAACGCTTTGATAGGTAAAAGACGCGCTTGTTCGTAAAAGGCTGACTTACCAAGCGGTGATTGCTCGCAAGCGACCTGCTTTGAACCATGCTCCTGGATTAAACCGAATACATTGTTGTTCAAAACTTTCTCGGAATAACTTATGTTCATACTCTTTAATTTGTTTTGTTCCATGTATATCCATGCAACCTTTAATTTTGGAGGGCAGGATGCTAATACAATTAATTACAAAACAAAAACCCTAGTTACAAATAGTTACACCATAAAGCCACCTTTATCTATTCCTAACATATATTAGTTTTCAATTTAATTTATGACGGCATTTATTAAAAAGACATTTCGAGAATTTATCTTTTCATTCTCGTTGAGTAGTTGTATTGCATCTGGCTTTATCAATATACCGGCAATTTGACTTTTCTTTTTGGTTGCCCCAATTACGCTGAAATCTAGTATATTTTTCCGGTCAATATCTTTGCGGTGCAGATTACACTTAAAAAACTCGTACTGCATTTTCTTTATGGTTTTAAGTAGGCCGTCACCCTCTGTTAAATCAAGATATCCTTTAGCTTGCTCCCACTCATTCGATTGCATAAACAATTTAAATATAATCGGAGATACTAGGCAAAGGCCCTGTTCAACAAAGTGAATTGGTGCATTTTTCTTGTTTACATCAAGTGCTTTGAAGGTAAATTGCTTTCTAAGCCACGTAATGAACACCTGAGAAAACTCATTTATATCAGAGTCCAGTTCAGCATTAACACTTTTTTGGATTGCTGATTGTTCCTCTAAAGTCGTTTCAAGTATGTCCGGCATCTCTATCACTTCTGCTGAAGTTAATTCTTCATACGGTTCTTCAACGGCTTGTTCAATTGGTGGCATTTCCTGCGCATCAGAGCCAGCTTCTTCCACTTTAACTTCCGGCTCGGCAACTGTTTCCGGTGCCGTAACTTCTTCTTTCGCATTTCCCTGGTCTTCAATTTCCATTGTTGATTCATCAAGCTCTAAATTCGGGTCCAGTTTATTTCGGTGGAAGCGAACCATCGGTAGTTTTTTATTCCAACCGGCTTTATCAATAGTTAGGTAGCTGTACATCTTGCTATCTACCTGGTCGATGAAACCAGCATCGTTCAAGATTGCATAACAAATCAAAGGCTGAGTAATTTTGATTTTTGATGAAGTGGCCAATAAGCCATTTTCAATAATATTGAAACAGCGCGGGTGCACAACATAAATATGCTGCTTAGTAACCCAAGCAAATGAGCCCTTTTCATTTAGCTGTTTGCCGTTTGTAATTTCCGCAGGGTGTTTAAGTGCCTGGATAAGAACGTTGGCAATTTCAATTGCTCGTGAATTGCGGTTATTCTCGTTTACGCTCTTGGCAACACTTTCAATATTTACACTATTGTATGGAATGACATTTTCTTTGGATGCTGACTCAGCGTACTTTTCAGAAATCAAAGCCAGGTTATGTTTGGTCGAATGCCTATCGGCCTTTAACACCATATCGCCAAGTTTATCGGCCAAAACAAAGTTATTGGATAAGCAATGAATTAACTGCCTGAATAAGTCGGGTTCTGATTGAATCCACTTTAAGCCTTTCATTGGTACAACTTGCTTTAAAGCTAACAAACCAGCTGCTTTGTGATCATCTATTTTCCTATCAGGATAAAAGCGATAAATGAACTCATGGCCAACCGTCATTGCGCCATTTAAAATACTGTGATCTGCTTCGGCAGTAGCGTTGAAAAATTCAATATCTGAAACCAGTTTACCCAAATCATGACAAAGCGCAGCCACAGCAACCGCATAGGTATATACATCCTTTTTGGCCATGATCATATCTTCCCTATCGGAACGATATATAAAACCTTCGCGCAATCTTAGTGCCAGAACAGTTACTTCAAAGGCGTGATCTAAAAAGCCATATGCATTGTTGTGATGATGATTTTCTGAAGCCGGCACACATTGAGACAGGGAACAAATGTTCTTAAATAAAGGGTAATAAAGCTCCTGGTATATTTCTTCATTAATGCTCAGGGACTTTTTAATGTCATGAATTTTTGAATCCTGACGCTTTAATAGTTCTTCCGTATCTAAGACCAAGTACGAGTTTTTGTATTTCCGCTTTATTACTTTGGCTTCTTCGGATACCGCTTTTTTCTTGAATCGATTAAACATCTTACACCTATAGCGATTTAATGGTTTCAGCGATATTTATTGCTGCAGGGGATTTACTGAATTTAGTTATTTCAATTGTCTTGTGGGAATCTGAATACCGTTTAAACTCAGCAAAACTTTGTTCAATAGGATTCCAATGTTCCTCTCCGCAAGTCACTAACAGACCATTGAAGGTAAATGACTCCAAAGCTTTTAACAGGCAACCATCATTGATTGACCTGTAAACCTTTTTATCAACCAACAAGTGCTGATTTTGAATTGAAATTATTTCTAAATGAAACTCTATTTCGTCTAATAAGCTGTAGGTTGGCTCAATGACAAACCCCTTGAATCTGCTTATTAATTTAGAAACCAGGCTTTGTAGCTCTTGGGAAATAGTATTTAAGATAATATTGGGAAAGACAGACATAGCTACTCTGATTGTAATTATTGCTGGTAACTATGGTATCAAGGTTAAATCAAAGAAGTTTTTTAATCGGTTTCATCAGTTAAAAAAGAAGCTATGTTGGTCAATCGATTTCGGCGGTAACGGTTGACCAGAATATTTAGAAACATTGACAAGATAAAGCTGAAAAGGCATCATCGAGGCACCTAAATAAGTTTCCTTACTTTTTGGGTGTTTGAATTGAAAATGTGGGAGTGATTACCCACGCGAGGAAGGAGTGATTACCTTCCTCACCTTTCAATCTTCTAACCATTCTAAATAAACTGCCCTTTCAACTTTTCCTAAATTGTTTTTTTTAAGCATTTTATTCGCATACTCTTTTTTATCTTGCTGGGATAAATTGAATTCTAAAACGTCGCCCAGGGGAAGATGAATAAACTCATTTTCCAATAACAAGGAAATTTTAGATTCCTGTTTGGATTTAGAAATAAACAACTCAATGAAGTGAGGATGTTTTATTGGCGCTTTTAACGCTGCAAACAAAAACTCAACTGGAAAGATATCTAAAGTAGGTACCAGATATTTCAGTTCCATTTCAAAACTGAATACTTTTCTGATTAATTCTATTTTTCTAGAGCCTTTCGTTTCATCACTGATAAGGGCGATTTGAAATGCTTTGGATAAAAACATGGGGTTTGATACATAGAGCAAACCGACCACTTTATCAAAATCTTTCTTGTTCTGGAGAATGCTAATTCCTTTAAGAAATGCGCTATCACCAAAAACAAAAAAATAACCTACCTTTTCTTCGATTGTGAGTTTTACTAGATTTTCAGGGTTTAATAATTCTTTTAATGTCGGATTGTTGTATTCCATAACTACCTCGATAACAACAATTGCCAACATGGTAACAGAACAAGAACGGTTGTAGCTACATATTTAAAACGTTGTTAGCAATCAGGCTAGGGAGAACTTTAGATAAGACCCCACCTTGAAAAACTACTTTTCTAGTCTTTTGACACTTATAAATCATAGAAAGTTCAGCAATTCCACTAAACAGCACCTTAGGCTCAATGTCAGAGTCGTACAGAAAAATCATTCTCTCTAAAAATTTTATTTCCTTTTCGGTATATCTCGAAACATTGATATTAAATATCCAATCGGTATTGTGATAAATATTGAATGGAAGGCAATTATTAGAAACTTTGACCATGAACCTAAAGCCCATTTCTTTAAAGTAATCTATTTGCTCCCTTAGTAAGTAGCTTTCTTCGATTACTCTATCATCTACCTCTATAATGATCCTTTCAAACAGCTCTCTCCTTCTCTCAACTCTCTCTTTTAAATAATTTAAAACTAACAAACTAGAAATGAAATTCTTAGATAGCTTTATTTTAAAGAAATAGGGATTATGTTTTTGCTTTTTTAAAAGGAATAATAACTCGGTGAAAAGCCTTAATTCATAGAGGAAAGTATTTCTTGGATTGTGATCTGGCTCTTGTATTTCATGTAGTTCATCGACAGGTAATACATCATAACCTGTGAGTTGGTCATTATGATCGTAAATAGCTTGGTACTGTGAGATAGCCTTTCTACGATTAAGAATGTGCTCTCTTATATCTTCCTCAGAATGTGAAAAAATCAAAGCAGGATTAACTATGTTTTTGTTTAAGCCCAAGACGCCCCCAATAAAAAAGTTATTAATTTTCACTAATATAAGTGAAAAAATCCTGCTATGTAAATTTGGCGGTTTGCTTCTTATGGATAGAATTATAGAGAGCGCAAGTTTCTAAATTCCTTCGAGGTAAATTTGAACGGAAGCTCTGTGCCATTTTGAGTCACTCAGCTACGACTTCAAACCCATCAATAAAATCACAAGAGCGGAGGTTCAATCTAACTCACTTTTGGACAGAAACAATTTACAAGTACTCAAAGTAAGTCCACTAAATTTAAAAAACTTCGTCAATTGCTCTAACAACGAACTTTCGCATTTTTAAGCGATATCTTCCCTCAGCATGTATCCTGTAATGGAATACTGTTCTACTAAAAAGTCCAAAACTATCATTGACTGTGCTCTTAAACTTGGTGTTTGTCTCACTTTGTCATGGTTTTTAAATAGAAACCTTCTCATATATTTTTCCAAACAAAATAATGTATTACCTGATTTATCTTGTGATAAGTCGATATCAAAGGTCTTTATTGCATTACTGAACCAGTAAATTCCGTCATCTAAAAATTCACTTCCTATACCACAAAGTAGTTTGCTAAGACTATAAATAAAAGATGATTCTCCTCCAATCTTACCGCTTAAATCACTAAAAAAAACTTTATTCTCTGGTGAAAATGTATGCCATGCCGTTGCGTCATCTTTCCAAGAGGTACCTGCAAATAAAAAGGACTTGATTATACGCTCTTTATCATGTCGCCAACCTTTACTATTTATTGACTCCACAATGTGATCCTTAAATCGATTCCATACATACCAAAATGATTCAGGCATATTGAGTGAATCTACAGCGCTAACAAATTCATTTAGTAAATCAGCCATGCCTTCATTCAATATGAAATCATCTGTAAAATATTTCAGGAATATGTCTTTCTTGTCATTTTCTAGGTGAAGGATAAAATGAGCATAGTGCTTAGAAAACGCATGTTTGTCAGTATAATCAAGACGTTCTTCTCTATCACGTGAAAGCAATTGTTGTGAAATTATCCTGATAATTTCCTCGATAAATGGCACCGACTCCATACAATTGCTATCTAATGGTACGAGTTGAAAAGCAGTTATCAATATGCCTCTATCAATACGTTCAATACTATCAACCGCTGATTCCGAGATGCTTTCGTGTTCTAAGCTTTTTACTATTTCTTCTAATTCTTTAAACAACTCTTGTTCTAAATCATTTTGGTCTATCTCATGTTTGTGTTGTTTATAAGCCTCTTCTCTTAAACGCCCCTGAACATCTCTATATTTTTGAGCAATTATCAAATACCCAACATACAAAGATTTCATGAACTCAGGTTCGTCTTTCCATAGATGCTGAACAGCTTGGATAACTACAGAACTTATCCTATCTATCCCCATCATCGTTATTGAGTCATGTCTCATTAAGGCTCTAATTAAGGTAAGCTTGATATTAAGCCTTTCATCTGGAAAATGTTCTATCAGTTTTGGAAGTACAAATAGCGCAGGAACAAGTCCGTCTCCAATCTGGTGCGTGTAGTCATCATTATCAACAATACTTGCATACTCAAATATAACTTCTCTACAAAACTCTAGTTCGTTATTTCCTAATTTTTCTTTAAAGTCCCGCAATAGCACGGCGCATACATACGATGGTAAAGCTCTAAAAAACTGTAGTTCTTCAGTCATGTTTTCATTATGAAGTTGTTTCCATATTTCCATTGCCTCGTTTAATGCAAGCAATGGATCATTTTCATAATAATCGTACTTTTTGTAGTTGCTTCTATTGTAGAGTCTGCTATCAGCCCAAATATTTAAACTGGAATGTTTAAATGGCTTAGTTGCTTCTGCCTGTGCAGCTTCACTATATTTTCTAAGTTCTGGGTCAATTTCCGGATTGAATTCTATTGCTATACCATTTTCTACTTGTTTCGCTTCAGGTGACATTTTCCTTTTATCTATACGGGCTAAATATAGACGCCATGTTTTGTCTCGATGATTTTCTTGTTTTTTGTCTGGTAATTCTTTGTAGTGAATATCCAAAATATCCCAGATGTCCTGCAACCTTTTCTCAGACTCTTCTTCTGATGTATCTTCGGTTCTAAAGAACTGATATTGAAGTGCAATATCTTCTAATGTCAATTTTCGATGTTTTTCGTCGCAGGCCTTTATCCTCTCATTCTCATGAAGCTCATTCATTCGGTTAAAACCAAAGCCATTGAGCGAAGTAAGTTGACTTTTATGCGTCTGATCTAGCCTCATTCGAGCAGTGTCATAGAAGAAGAACTCTTTTGTTCTAAATAAAATTTTAGCTACATTAAATGTTTTCTCATGAAATGCACATACTATGCTTGCAACAACAGCCACAAGCGCAGAAGATTCAGCCCGTGCTAGGATATAATTTAAATAATATTCAAGTATTTCAGATTTAGTCCTTTTTCCTCTTTCAAGAAAGAAACGTTCTAGCGACATTAATATTGACTCAAGGAGATCAGGATTTACCTGTGTTCCTCTGTACATGCACCAAAGACGATTTGAAATAGGTACGCTAATTTTTTTACCATCATCGAGAATCAATGTTGCAGTTTCAACCTGGCTTTTATCGAGACTAGATTCAGCATAAATTTTTGATGAGTAATTTATTAGGTCGGTAATGAAGTTTAGTGCTAATTTTAAGTCTGTTTTCAGCAAGGCGTATATAGGGGTCTGATAAGCACTTGCGGGATAATAATCTTGATGCCTTTTCTCAACACCAAGCTCATGGTCGACTTCTAGTCTTAAATTATAATAATCGTCGTTTTTTGGTGGCTCATACACCCAAAAACACTTAGCTAGAGAAATTACTTTTTCCGGAATTTCCATAGCTACATTAAAGCATTCCATTTTAGTTAAAATAAATTCACTCAG
This sequence comes from uncultured Thalassotalea sp., assembly GCA_947502355.1. GTDB lineage: Bacteria > Pseudomonadota > Gammaproteobacteria > Enterobacterales > Alteromonadaceae > Thalassotalea_A. The sequence continues at coordinate 21,756 of CANMZP010000007.1, forward strand.
AAGGTGATATGGATCGTTATGTCGCTTCCAATTGTTTAGAGTTACTTCATCAATAATAGCTTCTAACTCGCTTTTGATTTCACTTACTCCATACAAAATAGTTAGGATCAAGTTTTTAGAAAATCCATCGTCTCTAATATAGATATCTTCTTCGATTACATACCTATAAAACGATAAAGCAATTAGGCTAGCATATTTAGTAGTATCGCCAGACTTATTGTTACTGTTCCAGTCATAAAGGACTGGCAATGCAAAATTTAGATTATCTACACCGATATTTTCAATATTATTAAAAATGAACTTAATTAGTGAGTTCCATCCGGTTCCTTTTGGCCTGGTTATCACATAATCCATTGACAATATATCTGGCGTTCGCACTCCAAGCCCATCAAAAAGACTATTATCTATCTCCTTGCACCCTATCCTGATTAATAAGCATATTCGCTTAAGAAGACTGAGGTCGTTTTCTAATAGTAACTTTTTACTAATGTTAAAGAAATAATCAGAGTAGTCGGACAGAAGCATAGAAACTAGCGCTTCATCTTTCCACAATTTGTCTATATTACGAGAAGATAAGGTTTCTACAATAAGGTGGCTAACTTCTTCATTTGCTGCGCTAAGCTTCTCTGATAGCCACCGCCTGAAAACTCTTCGGATAGGTAAAGACTGTCGTATTATATCAAAAAATATTTCCGCGTTTTCTGAGGATAAGAAACTACCTTCAACGAATTTTTCAAGTGCCCATTCTTCATAAATATCATGAGTGATAAAATACCCTCTATTGGGCTCATAACTAATAATCCCTTCAGTAACTAAAGCTTCTTCTACTCTTTCATTAGCGTAACTAGGCTCAGGAATGACGAAAAATCTTCCTGTATTGGCCCTATATTTAGCAAGGCTAATAAAAAATTGCTCTCTTTGAGGGGATCTTTTTGCAATGACTCTGGGCCACAGTGATTCCTTGAACTCAAAATAACTCGCACCTTTGTTTTCCTGATAATGCTTCAAATATTCTCTGAGATAAAATGGTGTTAATATAAGTGCTTTAAATTTCTTATCATCAGGAATAATAAAATCATGTTTTTTAGCAAGCTCGAATAATGTATCTTCGTCCAATTTTTCTATGTGTATCGATTTAAAGCTAATTTTGTACACTTCATATAGCTGAAAAATCAAATCATCTAAGTAGGTATTTCTAGTTGTGAACCACACCTTCCATCCAGTTTTGATTAAGTTGGATAGATATTCTTTAATGGGATCAGTATTTTCTAGAGCAAGTAAATGCTCCGCAGAATCAATAACAACTATTTTGTTATCTGCTCCTGCATGAGCTTCAATAAAATCCTTTAAAAAAACACCCGATAAAAATTCTTTCAAGCTACTAACAGAAAATTCTGTTGCTTTATGGACATAAAAGGCATCATTTTTCCCTTTGCCTTCATATAGACCTTTTATCAAGGCTGTTTTTCCTGTGCCGCCTTCGCCACTTATAATTAACGCGCTAGCATCTGACTTTTCAATTTCAGATTTTGAATGAGGGCGATTGATTGAAACATCTTCATTGCCAAAGGCTATAACAGTTTCAATATCGTCTAAAATTGAATTTGTATGAGACTCAAACGAGTCTAAAAGCCCAAATAAATTATCAGATTGAGTGAAGAAATACGAAATGATCCGGCTACAGTCATCTACAACAAACGGCGACTCAAAAAAACTACGGCATCTCCATTCAATTTCTAAGTTGTTGTCTTTTGCCTTTTTTTCTACGTCTATTTTTCCTTGTGGTTCCTTTCCTTTCTTTTGGCCCCACTCTGAATTTGTATAGAAAATTATTTTATTTAAATCAGGATAATCACGTTTCGCTTTTGTGATTGTTTCTAATATGTCATTTTTGTGGCTAGATAATGCGGTTTCATAAAATTTAGCCTGCCAGCCAACATTAACTCCATTTGAAGAAATTGGATTGGTCTCAATTGCTGATTGGTTTTTATAGCGAAAAATTCCAGTTTTAGCTTTAAATTCATTGCAGAAAAGGAGGTAGCACATCCACTCAAAAGCATCTTGAGGGTTTGCTGAAAACTTTGCTTTAAATATTTCCCAATCAATTCTAATCAATTCAAATTCCCTTATAAAATTACAATGTTACATGGTGAGAATATATTTAATGACACTACTAAATTATTTTCTCCTGCCTAGCTCAAGCTTTTATACCACAACACTCTAGTTTAAATAAGACCTCAGAGTATTTACGTTAAGTCATTTTGGGGCAAAGGCAGCACAAGAACACTGCCTGCGTTAAATCAACAATCGGTTTCTCTCGATATCTTAATGGCGTCTTCAATCTCTATTCCCAAATATCTGATGGTGTTATCAATTTTTGTATGACCAAGTAGTAACTGAACGGCCCGTATATTTTTGGTTCGAGCATAAACCAAAGTTGCTTTGGTTCTTCGCATTGAGTGAGTTCCATATAGGTCAGAATCAAGCCCTAACTGCTCAGCCCAACTCCTGATGATAGTTCTGTAATATGAATAGCTTATTGGTTGATTAGAGCGACGTAAACTCCGAAACAAATAATCACTAGGTTGCAATTTAACTTCTTGAACCCAACGGCTAATACTTTGTTGTGTTCTCGGAGTTATCTCAAATTGAACTTCGATCCCTGTTTTCTTCTGGGTCCATTGAACCCTTTCAAAAACTTGATCTTGGGTAGCGACATCTCGAACTTTTAAGGACAGTAAATCACATGATCTTAATTTACTACCTATAGCCAAATTAAGTAACGCTAACTGCATTAGGTTATTTTGAATTTCTATTCGCGTGCAAACACGCCAGATTTCTTCAAGTTTGAAAGGACGTTTAACGCCAGTAGCATTGTTGTTTTGTTGTGGTTTCATAGTGACCTCCTTTTTTAAAAGTCACTATGGGAATAGTTCGCTGATATCTGCGGCTAAGATATGGACGTAAGTGGACAAAAGCTTGTTGCAAATGACCAAAAGAATCGATAGCGTTTGTAGTCCTAGTATTAAAATACGGACTGTATACCCACAAACTAGAGTAAAGGCTTCATGGTTTCAGAAAAAAATAAGATTATCGTCAATGGAGCTACCTACGATAGCATCAAAGATTTGGCTAGAGCATTCAATCTGAAGTACACGACAGTACGTGCTCGAATCAAAAATCTAGGTTGGACGTATGAGCAAGCCGTTAACTTAAAAGAACGAAAAGTCGAGCATAAAGGTAGCTATTCAGAAATTACCGTACAGGGTAATACGTTCAAAAGCATGTCACATGCTGCCATTCATTACGGATTTAAACCTGAACGCATCATGGAACGCATCCGTCGAGGTTGGACAATAGATGAAGCATTTGAATTGGTAGATAGAAGCCGACCAATCAATAATCGCTACTCTCTTACAGTCGGCGGCAAAGTATATGAGAACCAGAATGCTCTAGCATCGGCTTTCAACCTGTCTCCGAACACAATAAAGGCTCGTGTCTCAAAGCAAGGGTGGACATACGAACAGGCGGTTGGTTTAGAGGAGCGTCCAAGAGAAATCAAGTACACGGTTTGTGGTCTTGGGTTTGAGTCAATGCAAGAAGTATCTGAGCACTTTGGAGTTCTTCGAAGAACATTGCACATGCGTTGGAACAAAGGTCTTCGAGGTGATAATTTAGTTCGAAGTGAGAACAGTGCAGAGAAACCAATTACAGTTGAAGGAACCAAGTTTAAGTCAATAGCAGAAGCATGCCGAGTTTACGACAAAGTATATGCAACCATCAGAAGTCGCTTGGATAATGGTTGGACACCAGAGCAAGCATTTTTGATTGATTCAATGGAATCAACTGCTGATTATACGGGGTATATCTACAAGATTGAGGTCGATGGTAAGCCTTACGTTGGTCAAACTCGTCGTGATGCTCAGTTACGACTTTCAGAGCATTTTGAATGCGCTCTTTCAGGTGATTTCTCTGATGGTTCGATCCATGAAGCAATTCGAAACCTAATAGATTCAATTGGTGAAGAATTAGCAATAGTTACAGTTAGTGACGCATTCGAAATTTTGGAAGAACCTCATCATACGAAGTTAAATGAACGTGAAATGCATTTCATTAAAGAGTTTGATTCATTTCGTAATGGATACAACTTGAATGAAGGTACTCATGGTATTGGGACGCAGCATGGCAAGGCGTTCTTTGTAGGGGCAATTCGCTTTAAATCGATTGCAGAGGCGGCTCGACACTATGGATTAAATGCAACGACATTACAGTTGCGATTAAAATCTGGGATGAAACCAGAAGATGCAGTTAATCCAGATAGTTTATTGAACGAGAAAATTGAATTTAGAGGCGTTCAATACGAAACAAAGAAGTCGTTAGCGGAAGCGTACGGCATTTCATACCCTAAATTTCATAATCGTTATGAGCAACTTGGTTGGAAGTTAGAGCAGGCATTGGAGTTAGAACCAGCCCCAGCCCGACTATTTGCCTATAATGCAAAAGAAATCGAATACAGGGGGCACGTTTTCAATTCGTTATCTCATATAGATGAATATCTTGGTCGTGCTGTTGGTTATTCTTCAGGATGTTTAAGTAAAGGTTGGTCGCTAGAAGAAATTTTTGGTGATGCCGAACGCCCTAAGCAAGAGGCTTGGAATCGTAAAGAGATAGAATACGAAGGTGTGTTTTATCCCTCACAGGCCGCTCTTGCTGATGCATTTGGAGTTGAACGTAAGGTATTTGAACATCGTTTAAAATCTGGTTGGGAACTAAAGGATGCGTTGAAGAATGAAAATCATTCTAAGAGATCAGTTCAATGCGAAGGTGTACAATATGATTCTATTCGAGATTTAGCACGAGCGTACAAATTAGATTGCAAGTTAGTTTGGGGGCGTATTAATAGAAAATGGACACCAGAGCAAGCCGTCGGTGTTCATCCAGAACCGAATCTACGTTTACTTACACCGACTAATGCAGTGAAAGTTGAAGTAGAAGGTGTTGAGTATTCATCAGTAGAGGAAGTTTGCTCTTATTATGGTGTCGATAAATCTACATACTATGGGCGTTTGAATCGTGGTGCTAGTGTTGAGCAAGCGTTAGGCATAGAAGAAATGCCTGCGCAAACACATACCGCATTTGAATTAAATGGTGTGTTCTATTCATCACATAAAGATGCTGAACGAAGGCTAGGCTTACCAGAAAGTACAATTAAGCAAAGATTAAAACTTGGAAAATCGATTGAAGAAGCATGTGCTGTGGGTAATCTCGCAAAAAAAGCAATCGAATACAAAGGCGTAACCTACGAATCGATGCGAGCCTTGGCGAGGCACTTAGACGTACCGTATAAGAAGTTGCATTATCACGTAAAAGTTATGAAACGTTCCATAGATGATGCTGTTAAGCGTATAGGGTAGCTTTATCAGAACGAAGTCATATCGTGTAATATCTAGAGCCAAGTTGATCCAATAATAATGAACCGCAGTTCCCATAAATTACCGTACATTCTGTCCCAATATTTCTAACTTATAAAGGGGCACAAATGAGTCGGCTGAATGTCAGCTATATAGAATTGAAGACTTGATTCAGAAATATGGTGACTGTCTATTGATCGCTCATTATGGTCTATGAAGGCCGATTAAAACTTGTGTAGAAACAATAACATCAATCAGAGGGTATTTACAATTGCTTAACTTAACCTCTAGTTGATCCTATTTTACTTTTTTCATGATTGTAGATTTTAAAAAGTCAGAGATAGTTAAACCTTCCTCTTTCAATACTTCTTTCAGCTTTTTGGCTTCCGATTCATTAATCAGAGCCTTAACTGTCACTTGTTTTTCTTTTTCTACTCTAAGGGGCCTGTAAGTCCCAAGTTTTTTTATTCTTTGAATTCCTGTGTGGAATTTTAAAAACAATGAGTAATCTTTCTCATGCAAATCTTTGATAACGCTCTTACACCCGGGCAAAGTTAATTTGTCCTGGTTTAAAAAATCTTCAACTTGGGGAAGGAAATCATGCTCAACTTTGTTTTGCTTTATTGAACGAACAAAGAAGTCACGTACATAAGTCATTTCCATATTTCCAACAGGAAATGCTAATGATGGATCTACAGTAGGTTTAGGCATTTCGAGCTCCATTTAAAAATTTGCTCAAACCAATATCAGTTGCTTTCACTGCCTTGGCTTTATAAAGCTCATTAATAGAGGCTGTGAATGGGTTTGTGTGAAGCGCTTCACCCTCAACTTTAATTTTCTGCAAAAATACCAAATGGAAAAAAGCATCCATTGATAACAGTACAAAAGCTGAACTAGCTGCAATAGCTAAAGCTTCTGTAGAAGACAGGCCTAATAAGTCATATCCAACCGATGTAAAGAAACCGATAAAGCACAAGCTCTTAACGGTTTTTAATAATCGGCAAACAAGAATATATTTTGCAAATTGAGATGTAGTGGAGATTTTTCGCTGCTTATTTAGGGCTTTAAACATAAGCAAAACCAAATGTTACTTTTTAATTGTGCTTATATTAACAGTGAGGTTTTAAAAGTCAACCAGACAATCGAAAATCGAAGGTAGTGAGAATAGATGATAAATCGGATTTTAAAAGTGTGCCTGGCAAAAAATAACCAGGCAACTTTTAGTTTTATAAATCTAAGAAAGGCAATTCGGGAAATCCGTCTGGTCCATAAAGTTCCAAGACATCTGCCCAATCGACACCACTCATAGATTCTTCCGGTAAAGGTAACGCAATGTATACCTCTAAGCCTTTTTTTTCTAGTTTTTCGTAAAGCTTTTGAGCTGCTACTTCTCCGGTTTCAGATTCATCCAGATCAGCAAAAATCACTACAGTTTTCACACCAACAGGGGCTTCCCATTGGCCCATAAGAGTAGCGTTTAGCGCACAGTTTACGGCTAGTTTGCTTTGATAAGCTTCTTTTACAGCAAGTACAGTTTCCAGACCTTCAGCTATTGCCATTGCACTAGCCGGAGGACATAGATGGACGCTGCAGCCATTAATCGGTTGAGTCGCAATTGATGCCCCAAGTTTTCTTGGTGATTCAATCGGTGCTTTATCGCCATTGTCAGTAATAAATGTTCGGTGGATATTTCTGATCTCACCTTTGTTATTTCTGATTATGGAAACAATTGCCGGATAAACACCTTCGTTTACCCAGCCTGTTTTATCCCTGCGCCATGATGGTAGCTTAGGGTGAAACAGCACTTCCTTACCGAGTAGTCCAACATTAGATAATCCTCTTTTTACAAAGTATCTTGTAGCCGGTTGAGCAGTAGGATGATTTAAACCAACACATTGTTTGATTATGTTATCTCGCTTTTCAATCAACTTATCAGCTTGTGCAATTTCTTCTGCAGATAAAGATCTTGGTTGGTAAACTTTCCGTTTACGCTCAGGCTTAACACCATTGGAGCTTTCAATTCGTAATGAATCGGCTACTTCTTCAAGTGTCGTTCTGAAATCCCATCCTTTGATCCACATGAGCAAAGAGAACCCATCAGGTTGACCGCCACACGAATTACAAACACCCCCACCAGTTTGGTCAGCATCTTTGTAAAGAGTGAAAGCTTCGCCTGATTTACCGCCATGTACCGGACAATAAAATCGAGAACTTTTCTTTATTTTTCCAGTAAAGTTATTGACTGCATTGCCAAGTTCATTACTAGCCAAATCAGACAGAATATTGATCCATCTTCCTTTGGCCTGTTGAGCAATATCATTAGCATCTAAAAATCTAGACATAGTTTTTACCTTAGCCCCATATAGAGCTGTTTGAATTGAGGCTGATTAAGCCATTTTAATGAAAAAAACCCGCAATAATTTTTTACGGGGTTTGGGGTGGATTACAAAGCTACGTGAGCAAGTTTGATGATTTCATTTTGAAGGTCTTCAGCTTTTTGGATTAATATAAAATTATCATTTCCAAAAATAGCTTGTACCTTACGTTCAGCATCCATATCTAAAAAGATACCGATACCATAAACCTCAATATTTGCCTCTTTCGCTTTTTTAACTACGCTTGCGCTTTCCACAATATCACTAGGTTGGCCATCGGTTATAGCTAACATAACGTGTCTGTTATATTTGTTTTTAACCGTAGCGATGTCTTTAATACCCGTCCACAAGGCCGGAGCCAAATCAGTTGAGTATAAAGTTGAAAGGCCATTAACCAAGGCTTTTACCTTAGTCATTGGTTCTTCGAAAGTTTTTAGTCTATGTACGTCATTTGAGAATGTAGTTAATGAAATTCCTGAGCCCTTGTTTTTGCTAACCGCATAAATAAGTGCTGACAGAGCTTCCAACGCTACATCCATTCTTGAAGAACCACCTTCGTTTCGTTGCATAGAGCCTGAAACATCAGTGGTAACATAAATAGCTGTATTACTATCGATACCTTCCTTTTTCCTAGCAAAGACATTAGTAACACCGGCTGGGATTCTACTAATTTTGCGTCTTGAAATTTTTCTACCAGTTTTAGCGTGATTCGTTTTAGAACGTCTTCTCGCTTCCAATAAGTTATTAACTCTCCTGATAAGTTTGCCAGAAGCTTCAATTCCTCTTTGATAGCGATCAGTATGATCACCTAACACCGGTTTTTTTGGTGCACAAGCTTCCATCTCGTAAGGTTCAATTCTCTCAGCTGTCGGACTAGCATCTAGAAAACTAGACATTAGATCGCCTTTATCAGTAATAAGAGGAATTTCATCTAGGTTGATGGGCTTTGAACTAGAACCATCGGAACTGTTGGAACTGCTTGGTTTACCATTTGATGATTGACCAGAACCCTGGCTTTCGCCTTGATCTGATGTTTCACCTTGAGCTTGGCCATTACCTTGCCCTGATTCACCATCTTGAGCCTGACTACTGCCCTGCCCTGCTTCGCCACCTTGAGCTTGACCACTGCCTTGCCCTGGTTGTGAACCTTGAGCTTGGCCATCGCCTTGGGCCTGTTCACTACCTTGCCTCTGACTTTCGCCTTGGCCTTGGTCGCTATCAGCGCTTTGAGATTGTTCCTGATCTCCAATTTGAGCTTGCGCATTCGCTTGCTCTTGTTGTTTATCATAGGCTTCCTTCAAGTCAGCGATTATTTCTAATAACTGAACAGCTAACTTGATAATTGCATTTGTACTTCGAGCTGTAACAGCCTTCAATACAATGGCTTTGATTTTATTGAAGTCACCTTTACCAATTAATGATTTAAGGTTCGCTTCAACTAATTCAGATAGCCTTTTGCAACTTGGATAAGCTAATCCATTTACTGAGCCGGCAGCGTAAACCCCTGCAAACTGATAAATAGATTCAACAACCGACTTGGTATCTATAAAACACCATAAGCCTTCAGCAATGAGCTTGGCATTCATTCGATCAAAAGTATCGAATGAACCACAATATTCATTGAAAAATCTGTACTCAATACGACTATCTTCAAGAGCATTAATAAGACTGAATAAATGACTTGAAGAAAACCCCTTCAATTTGTCATTTTGGTTTATCACCACATCCAGATCTTTAATTCCCCTAAAGGACGTATATCGAATATGAGCAGATTCATGACATAAAAAGCCCCAAGTTGCCTCGGGATTTTGTTCATCAATTACTGTGTGGATCTTCTTACCATTAGTAAAAGCAACATTATCTGGAATTACAGTAACACCATATTTATTGCCATACGCAGACGCGACGATCCGTAAAGAGTTTAATAGACTCATTTTGTTTCCTTAGCCTTTACAGGCAGATTGAATTGTTGAGCGAATAGCTCGATTTGAATTGATTTGAGCCGGTAGCTCGATTTGATTGGAGGGTAATTGAATAGACTTTATAACCCTGTCTAACGTGTGCCGATAAACAGCAAGCTTAAAAAATAATCCGTTCCCAGGTTATTTTTTAAATTATCTAAATGGTCAAGTGAAAAGCAACTAACCCATAATGAGTTAGTTGCTTATCGTTAAAACCAGCCCTGATATTCAGATGGTTTTGATTCTTCTATTTCTGGCATGATTTCCACTTCTGGTTCAATTTCAATATCCATACTTGAATCCATTTCAAGTTCAATATCATCAATAACATCGACAATATCTACCTTGGATTCTGGAATTTTGATTGAATCATTAGCTTCAGCCATATCTTTAATATCCTGGTCAACTTTAATGGCCCCTTGTGCAAGAAGCGCAAAGTTGGCCGGATTCGCTAAGAAAGATAATTCTTTAATCAAACCCTGAAACCATTCAACTCCAAGAGCTTCACGTTTCGGGATCTTATCTAAGAAATCGTCAATTCTTTTCACCGTTGGTACAACGTCTGAATTTAGAAAGGACATACTATCTAGCTTATCTCGAATATTGGTTAGATATGCCAGGGACTTGCGATTCAGCTTACTCTTAACACTTTTACCCGTTAAACGGTCAAGTGCGGTGTTAGCTGCTTCGGATACCTCAACAATCAACTTATCCCCTATTAACTTATTTTCATCATCATCTGAAGTGAATGAAAAGGTAATTTGAGATTCTAAGTAGGAACGTGAAATGACAAAGTTTGAAATTGTCGTTGCCAACTCAGGGTTGATAGTATTGATGTGTTCAAGCCACTCCTGAAGGTCATTTTCATATGAACTTAACAACACCTTTTTGGCATCATTAAACTCATTTTCAATTTCCTTCACTTTTTGCGTTATTTCCTTCAATCTCTTGCTTGGAATTGCATAGCCACCACCTAACCTAACGCCAACAGACGATAAATAGGCTTGTGCTTTTTTACGGCAGTTATCAAAAGGTCTAAGCGCTTTAGGATTAAATACGGTTTTGGTACCTAACCTCGCCAGTTCGTCCAGATTAAAACTATCTGGAATCCTCACTTCATCTTTCAGTAATTTCTTACGTCCAGTAGTGCTAGTTACAGTTAAATAAACGGTACTCATACCTGGTAATTTAGACATAGTTATTCCTTGCCCTTTCAGGCTATTTGAATTTGAGTGAAACACTCTGTTTGAATTGAATTGAGCTGATAGCTCTGATTGGATTTGGATTACTTAATAGATTGCTCAATTAAGCTGTGGTATTTGAAGATTGATTTCGCCATAAAAAACGACATTACATCATTCTTTTGTTCTTGAAATAATCGAGCAAATATTTCCCAGTTAGACGGATCTTTTACATCAACTTTTGGCAGCGATTCACTGTTAAATGAATCCGACAAAATAGCGCCAACTTCATTTAGTAAATCTCTACCCTCAAATTCAGGCGCTTTGCCAAGTAGTTTGATGGCATAACCGTAGTTGATTAATGTAAAGGTCTGTTCAGTTTCTTTATTTCTTACTAAAAAAATAAAGCGGCAATCTGCATCTAACATTGTTGTTGGAACACCGCGGTTAAGCGGTAACACCAATGTCCTACCATCTTTATCCAGAGTAAATAAAAACTCTTGGCCAACGTTGTTGTATCGAGTGAAAACAACTTGATTAGCTACTCGTGCAACAAGCGGAGTATTAAATAGATCGTGAATTACAGTTAATTTATTAAACATAATGGTTCCTTTGCCCTTTCGAGCTGTTTGAATTGTGACTGATTAGGTCAATTTGAATTAATGGGCCGAAAGCCCAGGAAAGATAAATGCCCTCGATGAGGGCATTGTTGATTAGCTGAAGTTACTACCGAAGGCATCTTTGCAGAAACGAACAATCGCATCTGCCTGACTTTTCGGATAAGCATTCGTTATTGATTCACTTAGTGCCATTTTTAATGGACTAGGCGCACCGTCATACTGAATACTTTTCTGTACCCAACGTTTCAAACCACGCATTGAGATCGGTCTATCAAAATCAGCTCCATTTGAAGCAGCTTTGCGACTTTCATTCGCTACGCCAATCATCTTTGAAATGATCGGTTTAATACGTTTAAGGAAAGCAGCACTTTCTTTAGATGATTTACTCCAAAGGTTTGAGTGAACACGCAAAGCAAAGCTCTCCAAATATTCTTGCTCAATCTTAGGTGGTAAATAATCGACTTTTGAAACAATGAATCGATCCATAAAGGCTATGTTCATTGTTCCAGTACCTACGAAATCTATACCTGATTCATCGTCAAAACTGCCGTTAGTGTTGGCCGTTACCACGAACCTAAATTCGGGGCTTTTTTGAAGAATTTCATCATAGCCAGGGATAATTAACGTATCTCCGGCAAGTATCTCGTTTAATCCAGCCAGACGGCTTGGATCAACCAAATCGATTTCATTGAAAAGAAATACCCCACCTAAACTAAATGCTTTAGCTAAAGCGTTTAATTCAATGCCAGTCGTGCCATCAGGACGAATAACATTTTGGTAAAGTAAATCCTCAATTTCTAAGGTACTAGAGCCGTTAACTGAATAACAAGCCCAATTTAAGCGGTTACAAACTTGCTTAACAAATGATGTTTTACCTGTGCCATGCATACCATGTAACCAGTAACCTGAATCATCCGGGTATTCCATAAATGCTAAGAAACTAATCAAAACAGGTGTTGGAAACGAATAGTCTGGTTCTTGACTTGGAATAGCTGGGTTAAACATATCATCCAATCCCATAACTGTTTTTCCCTTAATCGGTAAATTGAAGGCAGTTTCTACAGAGATCGGTTTTGCATTTGCTGATAACAACATAAATATATCCTTAGCCCTTTCGGGCAATTTGAATTGTGGCTGATTAAGCCAGATTAAAAATTTGAGCTGGATGCTCGTTTAGAACCAACCAACATAAGCTGGTTTTTGTTCTGGTTTGGAAGGCTTGGCAGTAACAACAGGTGCTACTTCGGCTTGAGGCTCTTTGATTTCAATCTTAGGTGTTTCCACCGACTGAGTATCAGATAAAGTAAACCGGTAGCCTGGTTTTGCTTGTGGTTTTAAATGTTGGTTTTTCATATCTTCTTTTGAAACCTCAACATTTTGTGCTTCAAGTTGCTTTATCAAATCGTCAACAATAGCTTCATAATTAACTGCTTGTTTTCGTTCAATACGCGAAACCTTGATACCACTTTCGTCGGCCTTGGCCTTGTCACCGAGAATATCAATAAACTGATCTTCAAGGTTCTTGGCTCGGGCTTTCTCGGCTTTTAATAACCGTTCTAATTCATTGACCTTTGCTTTAATTGGTAAATAGTTTTCGGCTAAAGATTGCCAGTTACTATCATCAATATCACAAACATCTCTTTCACTATCTTTCGTTGGCGGTGTATCTGTTTCAACGCACTTCCAAAATCCAGTTAGTTCAGGAATTAGTTTTTCTCTAAAAAAGGTTTCATCGGGATAAATCTTAAATTGAATCGCTTTTGGCTTTTCAGTTTTCGTACCCGCGAGGAAAAAGAACAAATACGCATATTCCGCATTAGATACATACAGCTGTTGCTGAACTTGTACCCAGTACATTCGATACGATGTTGATTCAGTTTTCTTAGTTTTTATGTCTTCAAACGTAGTTGGATGTGGACATTTAATTTCTAACAGAATTTTCCTATTAGGTGAAACACCGTCAAAGGAAGCAAGAACAAAGCGATTATCTGCAGAAGATGCACATAACGGCTCAAACGACATCGAGTAATGCCTTTCAGCATTTGCACGAGCGACAGGTTCAAGCTTATGACCACGAATGATATTCGGGTTTCTGCTTAAATCCTGGGGGGGGTTACGCCCGGTCTTTTCTTGCCAAAGTTCAAACTTTGTTTTGTATGGATCTATGCCAAGTACGCAAGCAGCATCACTGGCACCAATACCACTTTCTCTCCAAGTAAGCCATTCCTGACTTCCCTGGTCTAAATCGAACACTCTCATGTTAGTTTCCTTAGCATATGGAAACCCATAACGGACTCCCGCTATGCGAATAATTTAAATTGAATGTAAGCTGAATCAGCTTTATTTGGATGGAGGGTAATTTAAGTCGCTTTATAACCCTGCGACATTACATCAACTAAGTTGATAGTAAAAATGGAACGACAAGCTTTACTTGAAGTTTTAATTTGATATGAGGGCTAGGCCCTATTAAGAAGATAATCTTTAACAAAAAAGAGCCTATATGAATTCATATAAAGCCCCTATTTGTTAATTACTAACTACAACGGATTTCAGATTTAAGCCAAACTATCGCCTGATAGTAATTAGCGACATCTTCATCTGTTGTGACGTTTGCAATGTGTACCAATTCCCTTGGCCAATTAAGTTTTTCAGACAATAACGAGTATGTTTGATTCCTAGTCCTAAAACCATTTACCCACACATCATCCAGTTCCTTATGTAACTGCTGTCTTAATTTACCTAATTTTCGGTTGGCCAACTCCCCCATCGGCATAAAATCCGAATGAGCCTTAACGCTGCTACGACACTTCGGGCATTCATATACCCATAGGTTGAAATTAAAATTAACCCTGGCATTACAGCATTGGGTGTTAAATTTTATCGGAGTAAGTTTAATTGGTTGTTTGGATTCCATAGCTTTAGAAAGATCAATCACCCTGAAAACTTTGGCTTCATGGATATTTGAGAAATATTCAAAAGACTCTGATTTTCGTAGTTTCTTGTTTGTTTCTAAATAGAATTTAAGGTCGATACCGGAAGTATAACCATTGAGTTTTAAATAACTCATTAGATTGTTCATACACACCTCAGTGAGTTATTTTTGCCTAGACAGGCATATTGATTGGAATGAAGCTAAAACGCTTAGATTGGATTGTGTGACGCTCTTATGAGCTGGAGATAAATAGTCACGATCCCCCTATTTTTGCTAAACGCAAAAATTAAAATCTTTGAGCACTCGAAAAATGCTCATACATTTTAATTCAACAAGGGAATTGGAAGTTGGAAAGTGAGTGATGCGAGGCTTTTTTTAACACTCTGAAAAGCAACTCAATAGTAATTTTTAAGTCTTTCGGTGTCAACAGCATATTGCATTACAATTGTTGGCAATTCCATTGATGCAAGCACCGGGGATTCTCAAAGCCATTACAGCCTTAATTCTAGGGCGACTTAAGCCGCTACCTTTTCTCCTACGAGACGCTCATGCCCGAGCGCAAGAATGTTCATAGCTGCATTGACATCTCTATCATGCGTAGTTCCACATTCACTACATGTCCATTCTCTTATTCCAAGTCTTGCTCTACCTTTCGGACTACTATCTGGTATAGAACCACAGCACGAACAAGTCTGGGTTGTGTAAGCTTCGTTAACTTCTTCAAAAACAATACCAGCGTGAGCGCTTTTATATTCCAATAGAGTTTTCAATGTAGACCAACCAGCATCTAAAACAGACTTCGCCATTCTAGTTTTGACCAATTTTTGACTACTGACATTACCAACGAAAATCGCCGCATTCTCATTCACTAATTTGCGACTGTATTTGTGCAGAGTATCTTTTCTGCGATTCTTTATTTTTGCATGAATAGCCTTTACACGCTTTTTGTTATTGGCTCGTTGCGCCAGACCAAGTTGCAGTTCAAGTTTGCGGTATTCTCGCCCCTTAATTTTATAGTCATTCGAATCAGTGGCCGTTTCTTTGCAACCCAAATCAACACCAACACAGGCTTTTCCAGTCGGTTCACAAACTTCAAACACGACTGCAACGTTGAAGTACCAGCGGCCTCTTGCATCCTCTGAAAAGCTGCCAGCTTTCATTTTATAACTACCTAAGCCATAGGAATCCCAAATTTTAAAGAACTGCCCATTGAAATAGAGTTGACCGTTTTTGAATTTCGCAGCACCTGATTTGAATGGAACCCACCCTAATGATCGCCTGACGCCTTTAGATTTTCGCCAGTTCAAACGGCGACGCTTCACCTGCCTACGGCGAGTAACGTACTCTTCGTTAATCTCTTGAATTGTCTGACTATGAAGACCTAGCTCTTTACCGGCTCCTTTAGTGTATGGGTGAAGGTCATAAGCTGACAGAAAAACACCTCGTTCACGAATGCTTCTTTCGCTCAATTCATTAACGTAATTCCAAGTAAAGTTAACCGCACGAGCCCACCCTTTCAATAAGTTGGCGTGCTTATCTCGAACTCGAAATTGTAATGTTTTAATGATCCTCATACTGGGCAAATATACAGTTAGAGATTCGATTGTCAAGACTTTAATGTTGCTACGTCCCATCACCCATTCAACACACGTCTCAAGCGTCCTTTGTTCAAGGGCTGATAACAAGTACTGAACCGCTATAAAGCCATTTGCCCGGGCATGGTTGGTATACTCCAATCAAAATAATACCAAGGAACAGTAAATGTCTGTAAGCGCCATATCCAAAACACCAATTAAACCAAAAGCCTCGTTTTGCAAATTAATTGATGGTCGTGTTTTTGAAGTCCAGCTATTTCAATTTAGCCCTGAGCAATTGAAAGTTAACCAGGATAATCCTTTCCTTGATGTAGACCCATTAAACCCAAGGCTTCAGACAAAATACAATGCAATTTCAAATGCCGATTTAGATTTTCAAATCCACAACAATGGGCAAATCATGGATGCGGTTGGTCGCTTCCAACTAGACCAGAATGGCCACATTAAAACAACACCTGAAGGCATTCCCTTTGTAAATATTCTCGATGGCAGCCGTCGCTTTGATTGCTGCAGCAGAAACGGTAAACCATTTAGCATTGTGGTTGGTAAGTTTGACGATGAACTTGCTAATAAAATCATATCTTCCAGCTTTGACGCTCAACTGGATTTAAGCTGTCTTGAGCTGGGCCTTGTTATCGACGAGCTTCAAACCCGCAAAGGCCGAAACCTAAAGGCTAAAGAGATTATTGATTTACTGGATTACAAGAAGTCTAGGGATGCTGTTAGTGATGCAAAGAAAGCACTTCGTATTTACAAAGCATATCCGACATTGCTATCTATCTACCCTGTAATCTCAATGGTAGGCAAAGCTACCGTTTCCAAAATAGATAAAATCGTTAAGTTTGCTGAGGAACGCGACTTAATTGAAGATTTAATCAAACACTCTAAATCTGAATTATATGATTATACCGGCGAATCAGGGATTCTCGATAACGAAGACTTGATGAACTTTGATGCTCAGAAAAATGCCATTATCACCGAGTCCCTTGAAGAACGTGTTGGTTATGTAACTAATTCAAATTCCAAGAAAGCAATTACCAAAATTAATGACTTTGTGGATATGGAAATTAAAGCGAACAAAAAGCCAGTTCCCAGGACTACTCACCAAACGGCGTTTAATGCTGAATTGACAGATGAAGAAAGACATATTGCCGAAAGGTTTTTCAGATTGATTACTGATGAAAGGTTGAAGGACAACCCTGAAATTTCAATGCTCAGACAATTCGAAATGTTTGAAAGGCAATTTACCTAGTCCAGATATAAAAAAACCGCAAAATGTTCGCGGTTTTTTTTGGTCAATTAATCAAATTTAAAGTTACTCAAGCTTATTTCAGTTCCTTTATAACTATCAATAACTGTACCGTTTTCCAATACGTCTACTAACATGAAGAATCCGCAATTTACCAGAGAAACTGATAAGCCAGCGTATTTTTCAGTAAGTACATTTCTAAGTTCATCAATAGATTGGCAAATTGAGTCATTGCCAAAGTTTTTAATTAATACACTCATAAATATCTTTAGTCCTCGTTTATTAATGAAAAAGCCCGTTATAAAAACGGGCTTGGCTGGATTAATCCTACTTGTAAATTACTTTATTAAGCATTTGTTCAAAGTCTTTCAGACAGGGCATATGATTATCCATTAGTTCAGCTTTTTGGTTTTGAATTTCATTCCAAAACCACTCAGCTATAACCGCGGGAACCTCATAAACAATGACTGTTTGTATGATCTCATTATCCTTTTGGTAAGCTTCATCGTAAAGACGATAAAAAGCCTCAGAAAATGGAAATAGAGCACAAATAAAGCAGTCTTCGCCTATGCCAAAAAGATCGCCAACACAAAAATCTTCTGGCGCATTGTCTAAGATAGCTTCCACTAGGTAATAGTGGTACATCGCTAATTCAGCTCGTTCTATATTAGTCATTACGCCACCTCACAGATTTTCTTTGCACAGCTATCAATGTATGTATGGAATTCCTTATCAATCCGACCTTTAAGATGCATTACACATTCCTTAATTTGGTTGGTTTGAAGGGCTTTCCCTAAATATTGATTAACCAATTTGCAAGTTTGCTCTGGTGGTGTAGCTGCTTTTGCATCGGCATCAGCCTTGGCTTTTGCATCAGCATCAGCCTTGGCTTTTGCATCGGCATCAGCTTTGGCTTTTGCATCGGCATCAGCTTTGGCTTTTGCATCGGCATCAGCTTTGGCTTTTGCGGCGGCATCAGCCTTGGCCTTGGCCTTGGCCTTTGCATCGGCATCAGCTTCCGTTTTGGCGTTTGAGTTTGTTTCTACCGGTTTAAATTCCTGTTTAGCATCTTCAGTATCAGTTTCAATAACCTCTAAATCAGAAATTTGTTGAGCTGCATTTCTTTGATTGATGATGCGGGAAGCTTCATCTGGATCATAAATGCCTGAGAAATTAAAAACGATTCGAGCTGCTTGGCTAAACGCTTTATGACGCAGCATTCTCTTAGGGTGAGAATACCAGGCATCATTAAAAGGGTTAAAGCACTCGTTTACATACTCATGTACTACTGGCGCGTGTTTACGGCCTTTTCTATAAATCTTGCATCCTATGGATTCAAAACAATAGCTCGGTTGATTTTGGCCAACCCCTAATGGAAGTTCCACAAGGGCAGGGTTTTCAACAAATTCATAACCATCTGAATCAGGATGATCATTTACCAGCTTATACCAACCGTCAACGGTCAACGTAGGGTAAATGTTATCCATCATATCTCGCTTTAAATACAGCATTCCAAGGGCAGGGTTTAACTGAAAGCTTTCACACATATTGATAATGTGATCAAGTTCACCATCCTTTGGAGCTTTGTCTTTAAATAGAGCTGAAGTGATTACGTTCTTTGCTGTTTCAACGTCTTTAACGCCTAAAATTTCACAAATGTTTTTCATGATAATACCTTTTTGCTTGATGTAAGCATTTTGAATTGAGGCTGATTAAGCCTGATTGAATAAAAAAAAGAGCTACCAATCTAATGATTGATAACTCTTTCTTTGGATGTTGGCAGAAAACTACCTTTTATTGATAACCGCCTTGTTGGTTAAAGCCACCTTTCGGTTGATGATAACCACCCTGTTGGGGTTGGTTAAATCCACCTTGTGGTTGCTGATAACCGCCTTGTTGAGGTTGGTTATTAAAATTAGCTTGCGAGTCTTGATACCCCCCTTGTGACTGTTGTGGTTGCTGCTTACCAATAAAACCATTCGCTTTTAAAAGTTCTTTGGCTTGTTTGGATACATGAGCAATAACCGCTTGGCACTTCACTTTAAGAATTTGTCTATCGTTTCCATGAGCATCCTTGAATTGATCTAAAATCAATTTGCCAGATAAGTGGATTCGATCCCCTGTAGCAGGGTTTTCAACTTTCTTCAAAAAGCTATCCTGTATTTCTACAGTTACAAAGGTTGTTTTCTCTATGCGTTGGTTACTCTTTTTATCGAAGTAACTATCATCAAGAGCAACATTGATTGAACCAAAACGTCCAAACTTGCCATTCTTAATATCAACTTTAGAGATGTTACCGCAGATAGTTACGGTGTTTTCATTGCGAGGTAATAACATAATATTTCCTTAAACTTTTAAAAGAGTAATTTGAATTGCGACTGATTAAGTCATTAGAGGTTGTGGCGAAATGCCAGATTAGTGAGTTACGCGAGCTTCTTGAGTAGAATTTTTACGTACTGCCTTTTTTGTATTTACGTATTTGAAGCCTCTTGGCTTTTCAGTTTGCGAGTTGCGTTCTGAAAATCCACGTTTTTGAGCTGGTTGATTACCGGCTGCAGACTTCTGATTAGCTTCAAGAATATCTAATGCTCTTTGGTACATTTCCAAGTGCTTTTTTTCTTGAGCTAGTTTTTGTTCTTCAGATTGGCGCTTCCTAATTTTACGTTCCTCCATATGGCGAACGACATAAAAATAGCAAACAAATCCTAGAATGATGGTTAACATAAGTAATACCCTTACGAGTTGATTGAAAATAATGAGCAGGATTGCTCAGATTGGATAGTGGACGACTCGAAATGAGTTGAGAAATAATAGTCCGATTCTCTTTTCTGCCATAAAAGACAAGAAAATTCGTTAAATGCAAAGCAAACAGATAGCCATTGCAGACAAAAGATATTTGTTTGCAAGCAACTAATGAATCGAGAATAAATTGAAAATGATTCTAAGAAGTATTTGGAATAGGGGAGTGATATAAAATCTTCTTTTCACACTCTGAGAAGATGGGACTCATGTTACTTAACTTTTAGGCAGGGTGTCAATCACTCTTTCGCAAGCCAAATAGACTGACTAAAAACATCTGGTAGGGCAGGGCAATCAAAACATAACCTTCAATCATTGAAGATTTACCCGGAAAGCTGCATAAACACTGAAAACCAGCCCTTTTAAAACAACTGTTTTTTTTGCATTTTGAAACTATACCTAAAATTGTCAAACCCATACTAATTTTGAAAACCTTCAATCATTGAAGATTTGTAAGGAAAGCCGTATAAACGCTGGAAATCACCCATTTAAAAGGAGCTGTTTTTTTTGCCTTTTCAAACTATACCGATACTTGACAGCCATTACTTATCTTGAAAACCTTCAATCATTGAAGAATTCGCTGCAAACCCGCATAAACTCAGGGAAAATGCCTTTAAAAAGGATGGCTTTGATAAAGTTAGATATTTTAAGCTTGGTGAGAAAGCGCCATGATTTTCAATAAATATTATGTTGTATGTTTCAGCTGTTTCTGACAATCTGTAGGGCAATATTCGGATCGGTCAGCTTAAAAACTTTATACGACTGTTTCAAGCTCATTATAGTCGGTGGCAAGTCATATTGAAACGCTAACTCCTGCCACTATATAGACATTGGGTCACAACGAGAAAAATCAATTTTGGATTAGTTTTTGTATACATAAATCTAGGTTAACCGAATCATTTATTGAGCGTGTTGTTATCTTTACTCTATGAGTAAATACCCCCAAACATGTCCCTCGAACAAAGACTGTTCTTTTTGTGGATATAAATGTATGTACAAATATCTTTCTTCTGAATCAAACCCTGTCACTATTCGTTCAACAGAGTAATAGTATTCTTCTTCCACTTCAGTTAATACAGGTGAATCTTGATATGGCTTTTCAAACACAGGCTTCCCTACATATATGGGTGGAGCAGGTATTGATTTGTCATTTTTAGGGAACTTTTTGCTTGAATCAAATTCCTGCTTCTTAAGCAAGAAATCGAGCAGTATATCTAGGCAGAAATTAAAGTTCTCTTTATTCAGCTCGTTTGCTACAAAATTAGGTGTATATTCAAAGTGCCATGCTTCAGTTTCTGTTTTTACAACTTCGGGTGTGAGTCTCCTAAAGTTCTCAATATCAACTGTACTAACCCCCCATTCCATGCAGTCAGTTTTTAGCTGCTCATGATTTATTTGCACATAATCGATAGGTTTTTTTACATTTTCTTGAATCCACTCCTTATTTCTAGTCCAATAATGGGCTTTCATGCCACCAAGTAGGCCTAAACCAAGCAAACCAAATAATCCATTTTGATTCTTTTCACGATCTCTAAAGCCATAGACGCAATATTCAGACTCATAGGCGACAAAAAATGCTTTTCTTAAGCCAATCAGTGAATCTAAGAATTTTTCTTGTTCAGAACTTTCTATGGATTTTTTGACCAAGTCTTTAACCACACCGTCATTTAATATATCAGTTAAGAAAATATCCTGTAGTTTGGAGCCGACTACATTTTCTAGAAGAGCGTCTACAAATTTTAGAGCAACATTAAAATAATTGACTACGGACGCTGGTTCAGCCAACTGCCCATAGTGCTTTGAGATAACCCTCTGTTTATTTAATGCTTTGATAGTGCCTGATTTTATTACCGGAATGTTTCTTTTTTTTAGTTCTCCTAGCAACTCATCAAAAGACTTAGATTCTAGACTTCTCTGCTCATCAACATCTAATTCATCTAAAGCAGCTAAGACAACAAGTTCTACAAAATCCTGTAACAAAATTATCCCAGCGGTACATGAATGTTTATCACCTGAGTTAACTAGATATTTTGTTTCACCAAAAATCGATTTTGCAACCAACAGTGTATTTAATGTCGATGATTTCATATTGCTCCTATAAAAAAACTTAAGCCGCATTAAGGTGCGACAAGCGCGTGCCATACTAGTGAGCGAAGCGAAACCGGCACGCGTTTGGAGTCACTCTTAAATGCTTAGGCCTTTCTTCGATAACTAAAAAGAAAATCAACCGCTTCAGATGAAAAGCCATCATAGAAAAATTCAGACTTATCATCATCAAAGAATTTATAGCAACTCCTTAGCTCATCTCTTCCTTTAGCATTAGTTCTGAAATCTACCACTTTGATGAAATCTTTGAGTTTATCAAGCATTTCAAAATCCCAGTTAACCTCTTGATAATTTTGAGCCATTTTAAACAATGTTACTTTGAGGTAATCATCATGTTCTGGTAGAGAGAATCCAATAATATTTAAACCAAAGTGTCCTCCCCCTACCTGACCGAGACCATGCCAGAAATCTATAAATGGTGTGGCATACACGATCTTCATGTATGAGGGAGATAAAATCAGGGGTATACCAGGAGGAGAAGCGTTACTGTAGAAGTCGTCAATATGTCTTAGACGATATACGTTATTAAGGGGGTCTTCTTCGCTACGAAGACCATCAACTAAAGGGTATGCTCCATATCTATCACCGCTGTTGAAAATGGGATCATTTGGAGCACCGTCAACCCCCTGTTTTTTAAAAGCTTCAACACCTGACAAGTATTGCTTATTACTAAACCAATCTAAAGATCCATGTAATTTCAAAATTTTCACTTCTTCTAGCGAATCATCGATCGTGTTTGAATACTGACTAACGGACTTATATCTATAAGGGAAAAGACGATAAGCCTTCCCTACAAACTCTAAAGCACGTTCTAATATAACATCATAATTTAGTGTAATAACGAGGTCTGTTGCTTGAAGTTGCTTCGCAAAATCATAATACGCTTGAGGAAGTGCATCAGGTGCTGGGGTTCGTTCATGTATAACTTGACCAATATATCTTTTGATAAACATTTGAGCAGAATTACCATGTTCACTGATAGTGTCACTGCCTTCAAGCCACAAAAAATGCTCAATATCTAAAAAAGTCATAAAGTGCTCTAAGTCAATATTATCTATACTAACTTCAACACCATCAGCACGTTTTCGATATTCTATATATTCATATAGTGAGCGATGAAATTTAGTCTCTTGACCATGATTTCGCTCAATTCTTGTTCTCACTTCTTTATAAAGTTCTACAGCTGTTGGTAAGCCAGCAGGTACAGAGAATCCAGCTCCAATTATAAATACTCTAAAGCTATTTTTATCTTCCGACATATTTTCTTCTTATTAATATTAAAGTGAATGTGTTCACAAAAGTCCAACGCCATCTTAAGTGGCTAAATATAGTTAATTAAAATATTGAACGATGTGAAAATAGACAACTGTATTTTGTCAGTTTGAAGTTCTTATGTGTTTTTGAGCGCCAATTGATAGTCATTTCAAGCACTCGCCCAACTTTTGAAAAACAACCTGTGTTATGTACTCAACTCACGCATATGATTGAATACTTCAGCAACACCATCAGCACACCAGAAATCAAGTATTATTGGGCAATAGGAAATGGACCTTCACTTCTACGAGAAGATAAACCAAACACTTTTTAAGCATTTAATTTAACTGGAAAAAAACATTAAAACAAACTTTATTTGTTCTGATTGAAATAATGCACTCTCCAGCGTTTGAATGCTCAATTGCGAGTATTGATGCATTAGAAAAAGTATTGAATGATATGAACAGGTAAATGTCCGGTAAGCGAACAGAGTTAGCATTAGCAGTTTTATGATGAATGACCGCTTCGGTGGCTTAACCGCCGTACAATAATATCAGAACCTACATGCTGAACACCCGTAATTGCCACAGTATAGGGCCCGACAGATATAACTGCGTCGTTACTCCTAGATTTAAACATAATAAAAAGGCTCAATAAAAATATTGAGCCTTTTTGGAAAGTTTGAAATATTACTTTTGAAGTTCTTTAATAAAATCCAATAGCAATTTCTCTTTTTCTTCAGTCAACGACTTAGAGGTAAACTTCAGAGCTAAAGAACCATTGGCTGCCTTTGTAGCCTTGATGCCTTTAACTTCCTTTAAATCGTCCCACATTGAAGGTTTTGGTGGCTGTTTTCTTTTGGCCTTCTTGCCCTGGAGTAAACCTAAAATTTCAGATTCCAACTTCACCGCTTTAGTCCTTACAGTTTCCAAAGTATCGTCTGAATCAACATCAAATTTGGATACTGTACTTATCGCCTTCAAAAGCTTATCTTCATCCTCTTTCTTAGCTTTTATGGCGTCTCGCAAAAAGGTGTAGCTAATACATGTCAAAGAAGGGAACAAATCAAACAATGAATCTGGCAATTTAGTGAAATTCATAACTTCTGAGGCTTGGCCAGTAGAAATTTCAAATGCTTCACTGATATCATCCAAAGTTACCTTGTCTTCAGAAGCTTTGCGGTAAGCAATAAGGCTGAAACCTAAATCCACTTTGGTTGGTTTAGAATATTCATCAGAACGCTTTGCTAGTTTCTTCTTTTCCTCTTCGGTTAAGCCCTCATACAAATGGATGTGGAACTCGCCATCCTTAAGCATGGAAACACAGTAACTTCTTCGCATACCAGCCAAGATATAAATAATATCTCCATCTTTATAACCAATGGCCGGTACGGAGTTTTTCTTAGCAGACTTTATTTCTGGAAAGATATCCAAAACAGAGGCTAACGATAAGTGTTCAGCACTTCGCGTATTATATGGACTCTTTTTTGTTTGATCGTTAATTTCACTGCTTTTAATCACATGAGCAGTAGCAAATATATCTCTGTCACCGGCAGGGGAGGGCACTTTAAACTTTTTAGTTCGTTCGGCTCTACCTCGAACTGGTGCACCAGCTTTTAATAGACTCATAATTATTTGACCCCATATTTTTCAATTACAGTAATAAACTCGCGCTTAACAGTATTTAAGCTTAAAAGCGCCTTATCTAATTGTTTATCAGAACAGAATTTTTCGACTTTGCGAATATCTAAAACAGTTCTTAAATTCTGACTTGCTTGTTCAAATGCCGTAGATCGGGCAATTGAGTTATAAAACATATCTTCACCCAATGCTCTTTGCATTCTCTTGATGATATTCATATCTCTATCATGTTCATCATCAAAGTTAGTTGCTAAGACTTTCCACCATTTTAAGTTTTCGCCTCTTGAAGGTAGTTGCTCTGTAATTCCTGGTAGAATTTTCATGAAGTTTGAAGTACTTTTCCAATCCAGTGCATGTGGTGTACATGGCACTAACAAGCCGTTAGCTGCTTCTAGAGCTGTCCACACTAGTGGGTTAAGCTGTGGAGCGGTATCAATAAAAATGAAGTCAAAATGAGGTTTTAGTACGTCAATAACTTTAGTTTTTAATAATGACAGGAAATCAGTTGTTTCATCGCCATTCCATTGCTGATCCCAAGCCATGCTATTGAAGCGTTCATCATTAGAAAAAGCTGGAAGTATCTTCAGGTTTGGAATGTGGGTGGTTAACAGTGATTCAAGTACAATTTCTTCATGCATAAAGCCTTCATCAAGGAATTCTTGATAAACAGAGTCTTCCTCATACTCACCAAGCATCAAATCAACGGCAGTTAAAATATCGCCATCGCTTTCTACATCGATGTTTGAATATTCACTTTGAGAGCCTTGAGGGTCAAGGTCAATAACCAATGTACGTGGGCGTTCCTGATAATCTAAAGCAATAGAAGCTGCTAGGCTGATACAGCTATTAGATTTGCCTGTACCGCCTTTCAAGTTTTCAATGATGATTACTTGAGCTTCAGTAAATCTATCTGACCACTTAGGTTGTTCAAACAAATCCATTGTTTTTTGGGTATGTTCAATAGTAAATCGGTATTGGTTCGCAACCTTTTCAATTTCTTCTAAAAGCCCTGTTTTAACGGCTTCTGCAACTCTATCCATTAGGGTAGGCTTAGAAACACCACATAATTGAGCGACTTCTGTAGCGGGCTTTGTATGATTGAAAATCAGCCTATCAAAGCCATCTTTGGTTTTTGTTTTTTTGCCGACTTTCTTTTTGTGTTCTTGTTCGTCTTGAGTAATGCGGTTTGAAGCATCTCTTAATTGCTGCGTTATAGTCATATTCCACCTTATTATTGCTTTTAGCGTTCTCAACCAAAAATCACCAAGAGAACGATATATTCCAAATATAACACCAAAACAAGTTTTTAGGCAATAACTAAAATAAACCAAATAAAAAAATACCTACGAATAAATTTATTTCGCAATAATGGTCAATAAACATTACTCCGTAATTTTTTACCTAGATAAGGTTAGGGAGATTGTGACTTAAAAGGGAGCATATGAGCACTCTTAGTTTATGTAAAATAAGCGCGGTTTTAGACCGGTGTTAACAACGAGAAAGCAATTGAGCCACTTACTAATAGAAAACAATATTAAGTTAATGAATCCAATGAAATAGCCTTAAAACAGCTTACAGAGACTTTACTAACTTCTTAAAATTGATAACTAACATACTAAGACTAAAACCCCTAGCTGATAATCCGAACAAAGATATTCAGCAATCAGTGAAAATTGCATATTACGACGCCAACCAGCTACCGTTTCTACACAGCGTATCGGTTACAAGTAAATACATTTAATTGGCCACAAGGGGACTAAAAGTGGTTGTAATCGAGTTAAAGCTCAATTGCTAGTAGTCAAGTGCCATGAAAAAATAGCTAACGCTCGAGTTGATTTCCAATCATAAAGCCTCTAGAGATCTCGTTGACGAAACTAATCTTGAATAGTTGAGACATTGAAATCAGCTAATCAGATGAAAAACGTAAACTGGCCAAACAGGTAGCTGATGCCTCATGGCATAGCTTTATCGTAACCGTAGAGAATACCCCGTGAACTGAACGAAGCAAAGTCGCGGGATAGTTTACTGTTAAGTCGGAATAAAAGCTGATAAGCACCTAGTGAAATTCGAACAGTGGTAAGCCTCCTATAAGGATTGCCATAATTGCGGTTTATAACTTATTGAAAGCCCTAATTATAATTAGTTCGCAAATGGGATTGCCCTCTTAGGGACCCTAGATATAGATCGCGACTTAAATGCCCTTAATATCTCTGATAAAAGCATTCTTGAATTAAAAGCGGCAAGGGGGCGTATCTGCTTATGTAAGCTGTGCAATTATCGATACTATAGAGAAACGGCTAACTAAATAAGAGGCAAGTCTAGATAGGGCGATGAGAAGTCCGATGTCACCATGAATTTGACTCCAAATAGTATTTAATCAGGGGGGTAAGGCAAAATGGCTTACCTGTAAAAGGAAAAATCAAAGAAGTGAAAGGAATGGTTTTTTCGAAAGAGTAGGGCGATTCACTCTTGAAAAAGTTACATAATCAAATGTTGATTTTGTAACTTTTTCAAGTTGATAATCAGCTCATCACCATGCTTTGAACAAAATCTGTGAATAAGATCATTTATTTTGGGCAATCATTTCTTTGATCAAAGCTTCAAATTGGTACATTGCCAAATCTTTCCTGATATTAAGGAATGTTAAATCCCTCGAAGCATCTGGATAGCATATTATGAAGTTTTCAACAGACTCTTGGGACAAGACACCATGAATTGTAGCTTGGTTAATTAACCAGGATTTATAAGCTCCTAACGTATTTCGGGTTAGAACTTCATAAAGTGGTGTTTTCACATCATGAATATCTAATACTGCCTTCTGCGCCCAAATGCCAAATTTATTTTGCTTAGCCAGCTTTAGAAATTGAGTATCTTTCACAGCGATACCTTCATCTGTATTTACAAACAAAGTTAATGCTTGTTCCCATCGAGCACGTTTATATGCATTGAAATACCGGTTTAATCTTCGAGCATGTTTTAGCAATAGTTCACGACGTTCCTCATTTTCTTCGTGGGATTTTTTTTGTTCCGGATCTATCTTGGATTCTTTTAGAAACTTTTTAATTAGTGATTCAATGTGCTTTGATTTTGGTGTTCGAAAGCAAGTAGCTGCATAGTTGTAAATTTTACTATTTTCTTTTGAGAAATAGCCATCTATCCACTGTTGGTAAATTGCCGTTGAGATACACAAAATTTGATTTGTTGCTAATTGAGGCTGTTCCACAAATTTATACTGAGTCAGAAATTCATTAGCAAATTTATCTACTAGTCTAAATTGTTTAAGAATATTGAAAAGAACATCTCCGCTATAAGAGGTTTTGGGATCAACAAAATATTGATTCCAATAATTTTTAAGAATTTGGGTCAATTGATTAGGATCTAGTG
This sequence comes from uncultured Thalassotalea sp., assembly GCA_947502355.1. Lineage (GTDB taxonomy): Bacteria > Pseudomonadota > Gammaproteobacteria > Enterobacterales > Alteromonadaceae > Thalassotalea_A. Next base: position 50,263 of record CANMZP010000007.1, read on the forward strand.
GTGAAGAATCATCACTCTCTAACGTGCCAATAGCAATGTTAAAAGACTCTTTTTCTTCCAGAACAAACACTAACTTATCAATTCTTCTACCTTTCTTGATGGTTTCAACATCGGTAATAGAAAAATTGATGTGTGGATTATTATTTAGGGTTTCTACTGCCGGAGTTATTACACTTCTATTAAAATATCTAAAATCTGTCGCACCAGTTTTTTCGTTGATGTATTGGTCAGAAAGGTTCATAAACCTTTTAAGTTCTTCAATACCGATTATCTGAGTTCTTCCATTGGATACATAGGGTAGGCAAAGAAGGATAAGGTTTTTGGCAGCGTTTGCACCTTTATCGCCAGATAATGATGTAAACATATTAAGTTCTATACGATATTTTTCTTCTAATGGCGTATTTTGTAAGACCTCAATCAGCTCTTTTAAGATCCGATACTCCAAAGCAACAACATTACTCTCATCGTCATGAGTAACTTTAGTAGGGCCAAGTGCTTGGAAACTTTCTTGAACTGTTTGTTTACTGTTTAGGATGTACTCATTTTTAGTGATAATTGTGGTTTGTAATTCAAGTAATTTTTCTTCAAGTCTTGAATATGACCATCGAGTACCTAAGGATCGCCAGATTTCACCAATAGGTATTTCCGTGTTATTAACCGGATATTTCTTACTTTCAGAGTCAGAAAGTAATGCTGCCCAAATCTTAAATGAGGGAAGGGACATTTTTTGGTACATCTCTAATATTTGTCTAGGCGCAGTAAAAAAGCCTTCATCAATTAGGGCCGTACCTTGTTTTTCATCTGTTAAGTTTAATGATAATCCGTTATTGTTCATATTATATATTTTTTTTAGTACATCTTCCTAATTGGAACCTGTAAAATTCGTGATTTAAAAGTCACAATTCGATGTTATGCTGTAAATCGAAAAGGATCAACAAAGATCTGACTATTTCTAAAAATACCTGTAAAACCCATTGGGGTGTTCATCACATTTGGTTTTCACTTAAATACATGCTTGTTTATATATAGTAATAAAGAATAAGAGATCTCTTTCTCTTAACTTTCTTAAGAAAGAAGAGGCATTACAACTACTCTACAAGCCATTAAAAACAAGGGTTTCATTTTTTTTTCAAGTTTAAATGTGATCAGCCATCCAGAAAACAACCTGTAAAACCCTCTTAATGTGATCAATCCCCCAAAAATGTCGGTTTAATGTGATCATTCTCCCAGTGGATAAACCTGTTTTACCCGTGGGGGGCGGATCACAATTAACTGGAGCATTGATCACATTAAAATTGAAGTCTTTTTAATGTGATCAGGGCCCCAATCTTATGTGATCAATCCCCCAACGGGTAAAAATAGGGGTTTTACAGCTATATGTGACTTTCGCCCCAGTGATGAACCTGTAATTTTTATATCGAACCAATTTAGCGGGGACCCCAAAACTATAGCTTTTAAAGAGCTAAAGCCTATTTTTACTACCTAAATGTGATCTACTATCCACTATTTTTTCAGATTAAGGCTTTGCTCATTGGGTCTTAAGACATTTTAAGTCATCGTAACTGTGATGTTTTATCAACAAAAACTACAGGTTTTGATCTTTATGTGACCTAGCATTCCTTATTTTTACAGGTTTACGGGGTAAATGTGATAATCAATCCAGTGATTTTTCAAGTTTCACTTTAAATGTGACAAACAGGACAGCGATTTTACAGTTTAGACAATTTACGTGACTTGCTATCCATGATTTTTACAGGTTTGGCCTTAATGTGAATTATCATCCAGTTATTTTACAGGTTCACAGGTTAATTGTGATAATGAATTTAGTATTTTTACAGGTTAGTCCCTTAATGTGATCTTCAATCCAGTATTTTTACAATTTCCAATATGGATTTTATACCATATGAAAAATGGAAGTGGTTATAGCGGTTTAGGCCTGTGAGTTGACCTTAACAGACCAAGTAAAAAACAGAATTAATTAACCAGATAAAGATTAAGCCTTTCAATAATCAACCTTCGGTTACTTCTTTTCTTGCCAGTACCGGTTCTTTGGTCAGTTAACCGGTAATTGTCCAGAGGCTTTATCGACGGATTGTTATCACCAGAAGATAAAATGATAAATGGGGAAGGGCATGGGATTTGTTTGCCATCGACGATGGCAACTGGTTGAACTTTGGTTTCACGAATAAAACGTAGATTTTCCTTGTTGGAAACTGATTTTAAATCGATTATTTCAGCATCCACCATTTTCATCCAATCGCTGTCATTTGCTTTCCAGGCTTTTGACTTTTCCAGTTTAGTTTCTAGCTGGGGAACGTTCACTTTATTAATGAGTTCTTTATTGGCCCAGATGAAGTTTATTCGTTCTGGGTTTTGAAAGTAATTAATCCGGCGATAAACGCTAAGAGTGATCAAGCCTTTGTAATGGCGCTCATGCAAAATATCAAAACGCTGGTCTTTGTCTTTGATTTCGAGTGCTGCAGATTTGAACCTTGCTTTTAGGTCATTTACCTTTTCCAACTTCGAAATTAAAGCTTGGATTTCAGACCCGGACATCTTAACTTGGATGTAGCCTGGTTTCCTTTGGGCAGCCTTCGTACTGTATTTTATATCACCAATTCCAAAATATTCGAAGACTTCTTTGATGATAGTTTCTTTAGCCTGGTCCGAATCATCCAAATCAACATCAATGCTTTCTGGCCTGTCATTTTCTGCTTCTTTGGTAATGAGCCCTAAATCATACAATTGAAAAGAGCTGTCCGGGGCTTCACGCAATATAGCTTTTACTTCATTGCCGGTTTGAATCAGTTCATCAAAAATTATGTCCAGTTCAGATTTAATATCAGTGATAGAGCATGCATCAGCTTTCATGGTTTGATCATTGTTGGTATTGTTCTCAGATTTCACGTAGCGTCACCTTATATAGTCAGTTATTGGCTGTTACCCGATGAAAACACATCCTGGCAACAGCTGGTGGTACAGTACAGTCCTAAATTTATCACTCATTAATTACAACATACTCAATACAAAGGAACAAAATCTAGTGTCGCACCCAACCTTTCCTTGCTAAACAACCGCTCGTGAGAGCGGAAAGTTCGCCGTTTTCGCGCGCGTTCGTTCGTTGAATTGGAAGATATACTCTCATGCGCCGAAGGCGCACATAGCTTTTCAATCATAAAACACAGAGTATGTTGTAATTAAACATATGGTGATGATATAGTTTGTTTGAAAAATTAACAAGTACCTTTTTATTTACTTTATTTTCTGAGATACCAACTATGGCTAAAAAAATAATTAACGCTTCTGACATCGGCAAAACCGCCTATTGTCCCAAGGCTCATTACCTTTCTACCAAGCATCGTCATGGTTGGGATACCCAACAACGGCTTAATACCGGCAATTACAAGCATAACCAAATGACTAAACGTGCTATGACCAAGCAAGATAAGCGCTGCTTTGTTGCCTCCTATGCGCTTGGTGAAAATCACCTGGTCACTCAAGATTTGCGTAATTTTCGTGACGAAAAACTACTTACAACGGGATGGGGTAGAGCGTTTGTGGCAGCTTATTACTTTTTATCACCCAAGTTTATTTGGCTGTTTGGAAACTCAAAAGCAATGAAAGCGTTTTCCCAGGGCTTTGTGCAGAAGTTCCATGCCTGGTTCGCTGCTAACTCTAATAAATAGGATAGAACTATCATGATTTACATTATTTTATTGTTTGTTGGTTACTACTTCTTTGTTTACCTTGGTGAAAAGAAGCGCTTAGAACGTGAAAAAGGGTTAGATAATCCGTTTTCAATGTATGGCCAGCTGGTGTACGCCGATGGCCAGAGCAAAAAAAGCAGAAGTTTTGTGAATAAACGCTTCGGCCTATGTGCCAAGCCGGACTTTATATTCAGAAACGAGCATGGTACTTATACACTAATCGAATATAAGTCCCGCCAAGGTAAAGTTTATCAATCAGATATTCAACAAACCATCGCAAGCGTTATGGCTGCCAGGACAAAATTTAATATCACCGAAGCATACGTTCACACCGATAATTTTAGAATGGCAATCGACGCTGGTAAATCAAATGCCGAGTTGTATTCTGTAATTGAACGAAATGCTGATTTAACCAGAGATATAAAATCAGGGCGCCAGGTTAATATTACCAATGGCTCGCAATACAAGTGCCCAACCTGTTCTATGAAGCACAAGTGTGATAAATGGTAGCAACTACCATTTATCACACTTGTGCAGGGCCTAGTTTGTGGAGGATTTTTCGAAGGTATCTCCATGACCACCAAAACTTTAAATAATACATTAATTGGAATTGGTTAAAAAACAGGCTTATTAGCAATTACGAGGGGATGGGCCCCCCCCTTATTGTTCCACTCTCATAACAACCAGTTTGGGAGACTTCAATGTGTGGAGGTTGAACTTAATGTAGGGGATGTAGTTGAGTATCTTTAGCCAACCATTGATAAATGGGGAATTATCATATTGCGTGCCCCTAAAGCTTTTGTTGGTAACAAGTGTTAGGAATATCTAAGCCTTCAAAAGGCCAAAGATTATTTTAGTTTTCGGTGCCTGTAAACTAATTCTTCTTTGAAACTCGCCATGGACTCATTTGTCTTGCTGTCATTAAGTATTCTGATGAATTCATTTGCTTCTTTTAACTCAGCAACCTTTTGTTCCTTCTTGCCCCTGTGCTTATGGTCATAAGGGTTTTTCCTTTGGCTTACCGTTTTTTGATATTGCATACCTTCTTCAAAAGCATCAGCAATAAGTTCTTCCATTATCAATTTCAGCTTCTTTTGTTGATGATAATGCAAATTGGGCGCTAAAGTCTTTAGGTAGGTATATGGGGATAGCCCTTCCTCGGCAAGTGGCTCTTGCACTTCAAGCCTACCATTGATGTCAACAACCTTTGACGATGATTCAGCAGAGCCTTCCAGTAAATAAATAAGTACATCATCCAAATTATCTTTTTTATCAAACAGCTTTTCTTTTAAATCGGTGAGTATAGTATGGGCTCTCTCTGGTACGACGATAATATGGTGTTTCTTTTGACGCTGCTTGAATTTTGAAAAGGCTTGTTTGATTTTAGGCTGACCTAGTTCAGTTGCCAACTTGGAAAATATGGCGTTGACGGCTTCAACCGTTACTGGTGCGTTGGCCACTTCCGTTTTTATTAGTTCTTGTTTGTCCTGGTTATACCAACCTAAAGCAATATGATTAGTTAGAGTATTAGGATGAATATCAGCATAATATTTTTTAAATAATTCAACTTCATTTTCTTTGAAGGGGACAAGTTTACGTTTTCTGATTTGACCAGGCATAAGGACAAGGTGAATGGCTAATAGGTAAGGAAAAGAATAACACAACAACTATCCTTACGATAGATAAAAAAGAGAAAGCCCCAGTAACTACTGAGGCTTCAATTGAAGATCTTTAAATTGATCTTCGATTTGGATGTATTGCAGTTTCCTGCTTTTCGTACAATCATGAGAACATTAACACATCGTCAGTTGCCGATATGTTGCAGTATTTAACTAGATGTTTTTTGATAATATCAAATGAAAATTCATTCTCAATTGCGCCTGTTGGAACAAAGCAAAAATCACCGTTATCGTAAGTTAAAATACCTGTTTCTCTATCGAATAAGTGTACTGTGTTGTTGATGCTCATTGGTCTATTTCCTTTAATTGTTGATGCTTCGCAAAAACCACTATTAAAATGAGCTTTGTGAAGCACCAACAGGAATAAACCGAGCTTAGAAAAGATAACTTTTCAATTTGGAATAAGGGTAAAAATAGTGGCTCTATAACCCTGCCACTCTGTTCTACAAAAGTAGAAAAGTAAGTCCATAATACGTTTTACCCTGACTGTTGTAAATTGCTTTTTTAGCAGATTATAATTTTCCTATTTCTAATTTTCTTTAATTTTTTTAACTCTAATTGCATTGGTTCTATGGTCGCTACTTCATCTTCAAACAATGCCAACTCAGATTTATTCTTTAGCCGTTTGGCTGCGTTCACACGCAATTTCAATTCTTCTATAGCAAAGATTAACTCTAATATTCGCACCTGGGATTTTGCTAAAACGTGCCTTAAAACAACGTCTTTAGCTTCATCAAGCCGTTCAAGCAAAGGATACTCCTTTAGCTCGCTCGGCACTGGCGCATAGTAAGTTTCTGGCTAACACAAAGGCTTAGGTTCTGGTTTGAGGTCGATTTGCTCTACTCGGCAGTTATCCAGGTTGTCTTTGTCGATTACTGCGATGTATTTAGATCCAAAGTAAACACCCATATTCATTATCTCCTGTTAATTGAAAGTCGAAGTCACCTATTGAGGTTTTCAAATAAGCTTGGTCACTATAAACAAAAACAGCTTAAAACAAAATTAAAAAGAACCTTTTTATTTCATTTATTTTTCTTGCCTTATTCCTCAATGAGTAGTAAATTTAAATCTAAAGGGCATCTTCGACTCAAGCCCATGACGCTAAACAAGGTGATTTAAATGAATGCTTTATCCATACCAGCTTGCAATCTAACTGCTTCAAATACTTTCTTTGAACCGATTCAAACCAATGTAATCGAACAACTACTTTGGCAGTACCGAGGTACGCTTAAACACATTCAAAAAGTGGGTGAAATTGCTACAGATAACAGCAATCAAAACGCGATAAATTACTTCATCGAGGGTAATAATGATCGATACACACGCTATACAGGTACAGTTAAAGATCTATTTAATGTTACCAAGGCGGTTAAAGCGTTAAATGCTGATTATTGGCGCAAAGCCCTCGATGCCACTGGCGTACTGGAACATATGTGTCAAACCCGCAAGAGTGAGTGGACTACTTCTATTCAAGAAATGAAAACGCCTGATTTCTGTGAAGAATCTGTATTTGCAACGCTCAAAGAATTGCTTCTGGCTCGTGAAAATCACCTGTCCGAATTTGTAGCCAGTGTTTTTAATTCCTTGTCTAGCGAACATATTACAAATAGCCCTGCCGGTTTCGGAAAAAAGATGATCACTTGGTATGCTGATAGCTACGGCTTTGTTAGTCATACAAAAGCGGGTTATCTCAATGATTTGAGATACTTGATTGCAAAATTGATGAACAGAGAGTTACCGAAGAACCACAGCTCATATCAAATTTTAAATAGCCTTAAAGACCAAACTGGCGAATGGTTTGAAATTGATGGTGGTGCTATTCGTATTAAGCTGTTCAAAAAAGGTACTTTGCATATTGAGGTTAGTCAGGAAATTGCTTGGCGCTTGAATGAAATCTTAGCTATCAACTTGCCAAATGCGATCCCTGCGGAATTCAGACGCAAGCCGAAAAAAACCAAAATTGAAGATTTAAAGTTTACGCTGACACAAAACTTTATCCCGACTGAAGTGCTAAACCTTTTAGGGTCAAGCAATTTAGCCAGAAACGGCCTAGAAATGTGGATCGACTATCAAGCCGATAAATATATAAAAGCCGAATTAACAAAGGTTTTAAGTGCTATTGGCGGGGTTGTAGGTACTACCGGCAAAGTGAATTTTGATTATGATGCTCATGCTGTAATTAATTATATTTTGAGAGTTGGCCACTTACCGGATCACAAATCACATCAGTATTACCCTACAAGCGAAAAGGTTGCCCGATTTGTCGTGGATAATGCTCAAATTGAGGAAAACCATCGTTGTTTAGAGCCGAGTGCCGGCACAGCAAACATTGCACAGTTTATGCCTAGTCATACTCATTGTGTTGAAGTAAGTGAATTGCATTGCAAGGTACTTGAAAGTAAGGGCTTTACTGTTGTGAATGAAGACTTCTTAAAATTCAGCCAAAACACAACTAAGCGGTATGACAGAATTTGTCTAAACCCACCATACTCGCTTCATAGGTTCAAAACCCATACCGATGCAGCTATCCGCTTGCTCGATACAGATGGCATGTTGGTGGCTGTACTTCCATTAAGTGCTAAGAAAAAGTTTGAAACGAGCATCGATTATAACGTTGAGTTTCTAAATGACTTTGAAAATGAATTCGCAAACCCCCAAATTGCGGTAACGGTGATGCGCGTCACTAAAAAATAAACTTCGACAATAAAATAAACAAGGTATATCTCAATGAATGCAATCCAAAACCACGCAGATTATTTAAAAATCGTCGGCATTAATAGCTTTACTCAAGTAAAAACAGAATCAACGCCTCTTAGATGTTTTTTAGAATCGATACCAGTTGGCCAGTGGGCAAAATATCGCGGTATCACTGTTGATCACAGATTAGGTTTCCAAGGCCGACTATCATTTCACACTGTATATCAGCTAATGAATTGGCTTGGCCATAACAAGAAGGTACGAAAAGGCCAAAGAATGCCTTACCAGTCATGGATGAACCGACATTTTAATAAGCCAATTACAAAGGAATTATTTGAAAGTTGTTGTGCGGTATCGCCAAATAGAAAAAAGAAAGGTTAGAATGGGTGCTGGAAACAGGCTTCGACTCCCGTTTCCAGCTGTTGACATTAAACAAGGTGCAAAACGCCAACGGAACGAATAATACCATGCAAAATACTGAATATAAAAGACTAACGAATGAAATATTAGATACAGCTTCCGAGTTCCTATCTAATTTAAAAACGGATAAGAAAGTTATCCTGGTACTTGGTATCACATACTCCAGACATAGAACTTACGTTACCGGTGAACGAGCGGTACCAAAATACATTGCAGCATCCATTGAGGCCCATTCACTGTTATCTACGACTGAGCTAAAAGAATTGCTGCAGAGCAGGGCAGCTAAAGAAGGTATTGATTTATGATGGATAAATTGAAATGTAATCAAATACTAGAACTTTCTGGTTTGTTCCTAATTCTACTAAGCATATTTATTAATGTGTTTTTATATAATGATTTTAGTCCGGCCCAAACAAGCCACTATCAAGAGAAAATTTCCCAACGTGTTGATGAATTATATAAAAGGCAAGGTCTTCTTGAAGATGGTTTAAATATCGTATTAAAAGGGCAGCAAGAAGGTTTGAACCTACTGAGTAACGGTGATTGCAAAGGAATCAATTGTGACAATGAAACCCCACCAAAAACTCATTTTGACCTCGACAACAACAGGTTAACTGAATACACCAAATTTTTTGGGTATTTGTCAGGGGGTCTATTTGTACTTGGATCAGCTCTAACTTTATTTGGAAAGTACAAAGAATTCAGCTTATCGGATAATTAGGCAGCCGTCTTATGAAAAGTATTCTAAAACTATTATCAGTCATGTTTATTTGTTCTTATATACCTTTCGGCAATACAACCGAAGGAAATACACTTCAAATAACAATGAAAGGATATGCCAAGTTCTATGGTAAAAATAAACCCTTTAAAGTTTTAAACTTTACGATTAACCGCGGCGAAGTAAAAGCATTGACTCTGGTAGAGCAAAAAGACAAATATTCAAATTCCAAGTCGCGTACTCAAAAGATTTACGTTGCATACAATGACTTTGAAAATGTCCTGGCCATCGATACTGCAAACACCGAAAGGTTGTTCAGCAACATTGGGCATCTTATTGAACTAGAGGGTAGTTGGTTTAACCAGAATGGCAAAACGTACCGCAACATCTTAACCCCCAAGGGCTCATATGGTGAGCTGAATAGAACCACTGTTCGAGTTAAAGCTTTATAAACCTGAAAATCGGGCCCCAAATGCTGGGGGACACATTAATGTGCTAATAGCGCATTGGATAATATATGCAAAATAAAAACATCATCATCACTCCATGTTCAGATACCAAAATTCACAACGAATCACCGGCATACCTTATGTACAAAAGTACATTAATGCAAATGATAAACAGCGTTGGTTTTGAGCAAGTTTCAGCAAAATTTGAGGTTTTATTCTTATCTGCTCGATATGGTTTAATCCACAGTTCGACAATCATTAAAAAATATAATGAAGTCCTGAATGGTGATGATAGCCAGTTGAATGCTTTTGTTGTAAAGCATAGGGGTTCAGCTAATAAATTACTAAACAGTTTTGCTAATTCACAAGTCACTGTTTATACATTTCTTTTCAAGAATTACCTGAAAGTCTTCAGAGCACTAAATTTAGTGTCTTTGAAAAAGTTTAAAGGCGTTTACCATTCTGAAAATGTTCGTGGCTCTGGCGACCACAGAGGGCGTTTGAGTAAGGTTATTCACACAAAGCTTTACCCATCCACTAAAGCACCAACTTACTTTCGTAGCGGCTGCTGTAATGACACAGAATTTTTGGGATTCTTAACAGCGGGTGAAGCAATTGGGACTTCGTTAGCTTATATTTCCAAAAACAAGAAACTGTTCCAATACTCTCTTGACGCCATCAACTAGGGAAAGCCGGTCTTTATTGATAATGGGGTTATAACCGCTACTAATGCTGGTAAATCAATATCAAATCAGCAAGTTATGACGCAGTACACAAACCTTGTAAGTAGCATTGCTGATGCGTCCTCGCTTTCTATTGTGATACCTGACTGTCCCCACTCACAAGATGAATCCCTTAAAGTGATCAGAACATATAAGAATTCAATAAAATGGTTAGCCAAGAGTTGTAACGTAATTATCGTATTCCACAAGGGTAGCGATTGGACACCCCTCGACCATTTGAGAAAAGTTACCAAGGAACTTGGTGAAGACATCAATTTTACTGTTGGTATACCTTGTCGCACTACCAGCCAACATGACTGGCGCCTTCCTGCAGCAGATATTGAAAAGCTATTTAATTATAAAGTCAGTGTTGGAAATTATTTTGTTAAAAAAGCTCATTACTTGGCGTTGTCTGAATTTACCCGGGGCCAACACCATATTGATTGCATGAACCTATGAGAAATGTACGGCGTTGAATTGTTAGCAGATAGCCCGAGAGTACCCGCGTTATTCGGTAATGAGCAATCTTCTAATCGCCAAGGCAGTGTTGTATCTCGACAGCTTAGGGCAGCATCACCAAATCCAATATCCAATCTGACCAAGGATATATTGATTACAACCGAGAAAATGAGATTGATGAAGCACACTTATGGGATTTAATAAACGACCTTGATTGGCAGAAGAAATTTGACTTGTGGGAAAAGGTTTCTGGCATTGAGCTATGTTCCGTTTCCGAGTTCGCTAATGAAATGGATCTTGAGGAATATTACTGGCAAATAGTTAGCTATGTTGAGTCATGGCCACAGGTATTTGAGAAAATTAAAGACCACTTTTATCATGAATTTTGGCAACCAGAACATAATGCTAATAGTTCTCTGGTGCGAACCGAAGCGATAATAGCCTGTCATGGCATTAATCGAGTTAGAAACTCAGTTCAACTGCCTTTCGGTTTTTAATTTTATAACCTCTCTACCCCCTATAAGCGCCTAAGTTTGCCTTATCAAGCATCCTTTCAAAAAGGCTTTTCTTAAATAGCGATTTGGATTTTTTAATAACTAAAAGTAACTTTATAAATTCAGTAGAATCAGCAAAAAAGTTAGGATATGCAGCCTTAATTTCGTCTAGATGCTCGGTGTAGACCAATGCGACCACCATATTCCTTCCTCGGTTTACCGTTTCTTTTTCAGCTTCAGTGTATGCTGCTTCAGCATTTTTAGAATCGTCTTCGGCAAAAATTCGGTATTGTAAGGTTGATTTTTTTATATCGATGTTTATAAGAACGTAGCCACTTAAATCATCATCAATTTCCGAAAGGGCTTGGTCAACCATTTTAAGGGATGATGCAAAAGCATTTAGCTTTTCTAAAACCCCTAATTCATCTTCCAAATCAATGACTGTTAAGGCTTCATCTGCTAACCCCCTGTCCTTAACTAACTTGGTCATGTACTCTTTCAATTGATAAGAATTATTTTGTCTTCCGAAAAGGTGAACTTTATCCATCACAGAAAATTGCCCGGAGATTTTATAGAAAAACTCGCTCCATAACTTCTCACCTTGGTTAGTTTTTAATGATTGTTTTGTAAAAAGATCAACAATTTCAAGAGCTGTAGCCCAGTAGTGCTGGATGTTCGTTCTTATTTGAACCTCAATAGTGTGTAGTTTGCCATTTTCATCTGGAAAGTGGCCCATAATATGATGACTTCTATAGCCATCTCTTTTAGGTCTTTCTAAATAATTCTTCTGCCTAATTTGTCCTTTGGCGCACTTAAATTCAGGCCTTTTTCTGAGGGCCCTAACGATTTGAGTAACTTTTTTCTCGTTTTCAACAATAACTCTGCAGCCTCCAATATCCTGCATATTCTTTAGGCTCATTTTGGGAAAACGACGCAGCTTTAATACAATAGATGGGTATCTCTTTAATCTTTTAGCGTACAGTGCATTAGCTTCTATCGGGGTTACAACTTCTTTGACAACCTTTAAGCCATTTTCTAAAGGGGTTGTATGGCAAGCCCTCCAATATGAAAGGGTATCCATAGTCTTGTTGAACTTTTCCTTGTTCTTTAATGTTTCCTCGCATAAAAAGTTTTGACCTGCTTTAGTTATTTGTTTTCCTGAGTAGCTAACATCTGCCATGAAGTACAATCTTCCAATTTCAATATGAAATATAAATACTATCGGATTTTTGGTGATTGTTATAGAGCGTATGGAACTGTTTTAAAAATAAAAAAGGGAACATCAAGCCCCCTTAAACATCAAATGTTGAGAGTTTCTTATCATTCATTGTTAATGCGGTTGTAAATTTCCTCACGATGCACAGGTACATGATTTGGTGCTCTAACACCAATTCTAACTTGATTACCTTTAACACCTATTACAGCTACTACGACGTTGTTACCAATGTGAAGTTGTTCGCCTACGCGACGAGTTAGGATAAGCATAATATTAAGTTCTTTTTAATTAAGTTGAATTTATGTGCCTATTAACAAGGCACAATTTAAGTGTAGATGAATTTACCAAGTCAAAAAAAATTACTAACTTTCTTGCTCGTGTAAATCAAGTAAATCACAAATATCCAAAGCCATCGTGCCTGGGCAAATCCATTTTTCTGTATATCCATTTCTTATATCTTCTAACTCATATTCATCAGGCCAATTTGATGCAATGTTTTGAACTATATGAGAAAGATACTCGGTTAGAATATGAAATTTATCGTATTCAAGCTCTAACTCGGGATGATGTTCAAGAGCATATAATTCAAAGTGCAAGTAGGAATATATAGCCTCTAAAAACACTTCGCTGACCATCTTTACCTGGGCAAGACATAGGCCATCAATGACCCTTTTAAGGTCGTGATATAACATTGCTTCGCCGTTTTGACAGTTATCAATACAGCTTTCCCAATTGGTAGAGCTTTTGGTTTGATCTAATTCAGTAATGATTTGTCTACTCATTTGCAGAAGTATTTCATCAGCTGAGATAAGTGATTTGGTACCCATTAATAGCATAATTTTACTCCGGCGTTGTGATTGCTTTAATTTCTGAAATCTTTTGTACTTCCACATCTGTAAGGGAATCTTTATTCAAAGCGAAAAACCTACCTTGCGTTGTGTAGCCGGTATCGTCATTTCCATTCGCCATTACCAAGTAGTTGTACTTATTTATTTGAGATTTGTATAAAGGGGATGAACAACCCCCTTCCAGGTTGGTTAACTTAATAGTTTCAGTTAGCACCTTGCCTTTTAAAACTTCAATTACCTTGAGCTTTACTTTCTGGTCCGGGGAATCAACCAGGGAAACCACTTCACCAATAAATACAACATCATGCCTTTGAGCGACTTTTGATGGATCAAAATACGTGATACCTGAACTACTTACCTGACATGCAGTGCTACTTGTTGAAAAGAAAATAATCACAGAAATTAGGAAAAAAATTATGTGTTTCATAAAACCTCAGTTAGTTTAAAAATTTGATTTCTTTTAAACAGTACACGTTTGAAAAGCAGCTGCAGAAAATGGCCCAGGTGAAATTCATAAGGTCATTAATGCGCTATTATTGCATTGGGTTGTATGTAATACTGACTTTATAAATAGGGGCTTTGCACCCATCCCCTCGAAATTTATAAATACCTAGTTACATGTAACATTGAGTGAGTAACTGATTTATATGGTTTTTTCTCTTGTTACAGTTTCTGATTAATTTAATACGATAAAACTCTTTCACTTCAATTTAAATTAAGCAATAAATACAATCATTTAGTGTAAGAAAGCTGTGTTATATTGCTGTCTTTAGCACTCAAGCTGCTTAACTCCATATTTTTCCGTATCAACGTCGCATTTTGTGATTGAACCTTAGCGAGCATCGCTTTTAACTCAGCAACCTCGTTTCTAAGTTCACGGTTGCGCTCTTTACATTCATTTAGTTCTGCATGTTTGGCATCTCGCTGCTGTCGAATACCTTTATTCACACCACCTTTGATGCGCTCTAACAGGTCGGGGCAATCTCGATGGATCAACGCTCGACTGACACCCGCTTCCTCGGCAACAGCCGCCACACTCATTTTTCGGTGATCGGAAATGATATTAGGGCGACCTTTTTCGATGCGAATAATGGCAAGTCGAACCTGTTTGTGTGTTGGTTGGTTTTTCTTTTTGGTTAGATCAGGAAAGATTGAACGATATTAAATTGGGAATTAACATTTATCACCTCAATTTATTTTCTCTGATGTAAATTGACAATAAAGTTTCATACTATTGAGTTAAATATGGCTCAGTTTTTAAAATTTCGAAGATGGTTATGATAATAAAGTTTAATACTTTATGTGAATTGCTCTATTTTAATTCCTAGTTACTGCGCTACAGCTGTTAGCGCTTGATCAATATTAAAAAAGTTGCCAACAGTCGCTTCAGTGCCAAAAGTAGGGATGGTGACCAGGAAAAGTCATCCACGAGACGTTGTGGATCTCAAATTGAAATGCGACCGGCCCTTCAGTGCCCAGACTGTGTGAATATTGATTGTGAATTAGAACGGTATATCGCTTTTCTATAGGGTGAGCGTAGCGAACCCGAAATTTTGAAATTTCCAGATATCGCTTTATTCCTATGCTTTTAAGATGATTTTTGGGGCTGCTATAGCTTTTTCATTCTGTTTTACGCAAAAATAATGGCCGTTAGGCCATTATTGCCCTCATTAACGAACCTGCACCAACTATGTTTATCATTCTCTGGATATTGTAGGCGAGAACACTCAAATCCATTTCTGTGCCAACATTTTTGAAGCCTTTAGTTAAGAAATGAGTCGCTCCCATCCTCATTTTTATCGTACCAAATGGGTGCTCAACCGTTTGCTTTCTTATCACCGTTGTATCCGGTGCTTTTTCGTACCTCTCAAGCATGTCATCAATTTCATTTTCATGAACCCAGCGCTTCATTTTTCTAGGGGCTGATTTGGATGTCGTGCATTTAGCTCTAATTGAACATAACCGACAAGCGGCATGATCTCGATATACTTTGAGCTCTAAGCCTGCTTCATGCACAGTCGATGCAAAAGGCAATTCATTTCCTGCTGGGCAAGTATATAAATCTTTTTCCCTATCGTATTTAAATACAGAGCGATTGAAGATACCTTTCTTATCCGAGCCAGATGTATCTCCCTTAGGAACCAGTGCTTCGGCGCCGGTATCTTGACAGCCTTTGATATCTGCTCTGCTGAAGTAACCTTTATCAGCTATCACGGTTATGCCTTTCTGTCCTAACGCGCTCTGTGCTTGTTTTGTCATTTCTGTTAACTGCCCACAGTCAGGAGTGTTTGTCACGTCATGGGCGAGGATTAAATGATTTTTTGTATCAACGACACTCTGTACGTTGTAACACACTTGCCGCTCATAGTTGCGGGTCTTCATTAGTCTGGAATCAGGGTCGGTTTCTGAGATTTGTTTATCTGGATGAGCTTCTACTTTTTCTTTAATTTCATTGAATTCGGCGAGCTTACTTTTTAGATAAGAAATTTTCTGCTCTATGCTTTCTTTTGATTCACTACCTTCATCGTTATCAGCAGAATCAAGTTTATCCAGATAGCGTTGGATATGCTTTTCAACGCGTTCAATATGGAATTTTAATTTGCCTGGCGTGTAGTTTTTCGACTTGTTATTCACGGCCTTAAACTTGCTGCCATCTACAGCAACAACAGCGTCTTTGAACATGTTTAATTGTCGGCAAATATCAATGAAGGTACGGCAAACGTTTTTTATGCCTTTGCTATTGTCTTTACGGAAGTCGGCTATGGTTTTAAAGTCGGGTGCCAACCGACGAGTCAGCCACATGAGTTCGACGTTTCGTTGCGCTTCGCGCTCTAAACGACGGCTAGATTGGATACGGTTAAGGTAGCCATAGAGATAAAGCTTGAGCATGGTTGCAGGGTCATATCCTGGTCGACCGACATGCTTTGGTCTTGCACGTTGAAATCCCATCTCTTCAAGATTAAGTTCATCTACAAAAACATCGAGTACACGAACTGTATTTTCTTCGGAGATAAAATCATCAAGCACTTCTGGAAACATCGTTGCTTGAGTTCGACTTCTCCCTTTAATATAGCCAGCCATATCAGCGCCTTATCTGTATTCTTATAATATCTAGAATATCAAAAGCTAGAACTACTGGCTAATAAATGAGCAGTCTTAACTAGATTAATTGATCATAAGATCAGGATTAATATGCCCGATTGGAATTAATAGTTTTCACACAGTCTGTGCCATTAACAGACCTTCATGTGACTTTGTAATCTGGGAGCAAATCGTATGAATAGCCCCACAGAAAAATAAAATGGGGCTAGATAGAGTCGTTATGACGTAAATTCTTTAATTTTTCCTTTAGAAAAGAACTTATATAGGCTTGGTACAACAAATAACGTGAGTAACGTCGCTGTAATTAACCCTCCAACAATAACGCTAGCAAGTGGTCTTTGAATTTCAGAGCCAACACCATTTGACATTAACATAGGTATTAGGCCTAACGCTGAAGTAATAGCAGTCATAAGCACGGGGCGCAATCTTGAGGTAGCACCATCAAATATTGCTTCAACGGTTTCAAGTCCATCTTTGATTCGTTGATTAATGCTTTCCACCATTACTACACCATTAAGCACCGCCACCCCAAACAAGGTAATAAAACCAACAGAGCTTGGAACTGATAGATACTGACTTGAAAGGTATAGTGAAAATACACCGCCAATAACAGCTAATGGAACATTAAGTAAGATCAGCATCGCTTGTCCTACTGAACCAAATGCAAAATAAAGGAGTAATGCGATTAAAGCCAGTGATAACGGTACGACGATAGAAAGACGCTGCTGTGCTCGTTGCTGATTTTCGAATTGCCCACCAATCGACACTGAATAACCTGCGGGCAATTCTACATCAGAGGCTATCTTTGCTTGAATATCATCAACAACACTTCCCATGTCTCGGCCTTGGACATTGGCTTGAATAACCACCCTACGCTGAACATCATCACGTCTAACCTGTGGAGGGCCAGACTCAAAAGAAACAGAAGCTACATCGCCAATGCGTACCCAAGCTCCTGTCGGAGATTGCAGTCTAATATCGGCAATTGCTTCACTATTGGCTATAAATTCTTCACCTAGGCGCACGTATATATCATAACGTTCGTTACCATTAATAATTTGTCCAGCCTCAACACCACCAATACCGTCTTGAACCACTTCCATGATATCACCAACAGATAAACCGTATCGAGAAAGCTCAAGCCTATTAGGAGCGATAACAAGTTGTGCTTCACCTGCAATCTGCTCAAGTGCAACGTCCTTTGCACCATCAATTGACTTAATCGCAGTTTCAATTTCTCGTCCTTTATTTGCTAGCACCTGTAAGTCAGAGCCAAATAATTTAATCGCAAGTTGTGCTTTGACTCCTGATAACAACTCATCAACGCGAGTAGCTATTGGCTGAGAGAAATTTAGTAAAAGACCCGGAAACTCCTCTAATGAGCGCTCCATTTCATCTTGCAGCTCATAACGATTAGAGGCGCTTGTCCATTCTGAAACAGGTTTAAGGCCAATGTAGATTTCAATGTTGTTCACTGGCTCTGGGTCGCCGCCAATTTCTGCTCGACCAATTCGGCTTAACGCGTAAGTCACTTCAGGAAATGCCATCAACTTTTCTTCCAATATTGGAGCAACAGATAGCGCTGTTTCCAAACTTGAAGAAGGGGCTAGTGTCACTCTGAGGTTAATCGTTCCTTCTTCTAACTCTGGCACAAACTCTGTTCCAATTTGTGGAATGATTGCCGCTGCCGAAGCGACGAGAGCTAATGACACAAAAACAACAAACTTGGTTCGCTTTAATGCAATTCTCAACAACTTTCGATACAAAATGTCGATAGGCTTTAAAATCAAACTTTCCCTTTCTTTCACCCCTCGCTTAAACATAAAAGTGGCAAGCGCAGGGACAATAAACAAAGCAACGACAATAGCTGACACCACAGCCAGCATAATGCTGACAGCCATTGGCTGAAATAGCTTTGCTTCAACACCTTCGAAACTAAACAATGGTGTAAAAACAACGAGAATGATTGACGCTGCGAAAAAGATCGGGCGAGCAACTTCTTTACCTGCCAATTTTAACTTTTGTTTAGTTTCAATACTTGCATCAGCGCTCTCGCTTTCTAGTTGTCTGTTTAGGTGTTTAAACATGTTTTCAACCATAACAACTGAACCATCGACTAACATGCCAATAGCCACCGCGATACCGCCGAGCGACATCAAGTTGGCTGAAATACCTAACCAAGCCATCACCATTAATGCAATTCCAATGGAAATTGGGATTGAGATAAGCACTAGAAATGTTGCTCTTAAATTCATTAAAAATAGAGCAAGTACAATAGTTATAAAAATAAAAGCCAAAGTAAGGGCTTCAACAACGGTCGCCACGGCTTTTTCAATTAAGTCAGCTTGGTCATAAAAAGGCTCAAATCGCACACCTTCTGGTAATGCCTGATTGATAAGCTTTGTTCTAGCATTAATACCATCTATCGTCGCTTTGGTATTCGAACCCATGCGCTTTAATACGATGCCAGAAACCACTTCACCTAAGTTCTCAACACTGCCATTGTCCGTTTTGCGGGTCATAGTGACAGCGCCTTGTCTGATCTCAGCACCAAACTCTACGTTCGCGACATCAGAAACAGTAACGACTACACCATTAAGTGTTTTCACAGGCACCTGCTGAATGTTTTTTATACCTTTTTCACCACTTTCGAACCAACCAGTACCACGAATAACGAGCTGTTCTTGGCCGCGATTCATGTACCAGCCACCTACATTGGCGTTGTTATTTTCAAGCGCGGATACCACGTCCGCTTGGGTTAACTCGTAGGATAATAATTTTGAAGGATCAACATTAACTTGGTATTGGCGAACGTTACCACCGAATGACAGCACATCTGTTACGCCGTCTACAGGCATTATTAGCAGTTTAATGATCCAGTCATTCAGACTTCTAAGCGCCATCGAATCATATTTGCTTGTGTCATCTGATATCAGCAAATATTGAAATACTTGCCCTAAGCCGGAAGTGTTTGGTCCCATCTCTGGTGTCCCAACTCCAGCAGGTATAAGCTCTTTCGCAGCCTGTAAGCGTTCAAATACCAATTGCCTTGCAAAATATATATCCGTACCTTCTTTAAAGACTACAGTGACACCCGACAAACCTGTTTTTGAAATAGAGCGCACTTGTTCTACATCTGGTAATGCGTACATCACAGCTTCAATTGGATATGTGATAAGTTGCTCTACTTCTTCTGCGGCTAAACCCGGCGCTTCGGTATTAACAGCAACTTGTACGTTTGTAACGTCTGGAAACGCATCCAAATTCAACTTGGGTATGGTGATAACAGCACTTGCGATTAATACAATTAGCGTTATTAGTACAAGCAGTCTGTTGTTAATAGACCAATCAATAATTCGATTAAACATGCTTGGCCTCCTTAATGATTGTGCGGGTCGAAGCCGCCCTTAGCTATCTCAGAGGCGACAAAAAAAGCACCACGTGTAACGACTTTTGTTCCAGATTCAAGGCCGAAAATTTCTCGATATTCGCCAAATGACCGACCTCTTGTTACTTCTACTGCTTTAAACTCATTTGTGTGGTCTTCAATAAATACAGTCCAATCACCGTCACTGCTTCTAATCAACGCTTCTTCTGGTACTGCAATGACTTCATCGCTTGATTCGAACTGCAAATAGACTTTCACAAACATACCTGAATGAAGCTTATGTCCAGTATTAGTAACCGACAGTCTTACTGTTCGGGTTCGTGTAATTGGATCAATAGTGTGAGCTTCTTGAATGACGTTGGCTTGGTATTTAATACCATTTAAATCAATTAAGGCAGGACTGCCTAAGGCTAAATTTAACTCTTTATTAGGAGGAACATTTGCTTCTACCCAAAGGTCTGTCTCATCGGCAAGTAACATGATGGTTTCACCCGCTTCAATGCGCTGACCTTGCATGAAGTCATCTTGCAATACAACGCCTTCCCGCTCAGCTATAAGCACGTACTGCCCAAACGTAGCGCTATCTTGTTGGGCTATTTTGTCAATTGCTTGTTTTGTTAAACCAAAAGCTACTAATTTGCCATAAACACCTTTATAGATGTTTTCTGCTTCAACAAGCGTACGTTCGCTTATGTTGTTACTTCCTAGCTTTTTCGCTCGCTTCCAATTAGAAGAGGCTATTAAAAAGTCCGCTTGAGTTTGAGCCATCGTTTCACTGAACAAGGTAACTAATTTTTGTCCAGACTTTACGTGGTCTCCTAAGCTCGCAAGGCGATTAATAACCACTGAATCTGTGCGAGGTGATACCAGATAGCTCTTATAGCCATTGGCTTTCACTTCTCCGGGAGCGTATACCGTATTTTGGTATTTCTTCGGAAACAACTCCTCAATTTTTATGCCTGCTAATTCAACCTTTTCAGCACTTAAAGAAATCCCCTCAACATGTTCCTCTTCTTTAACGAGACTCTCGGTTTTATGTTCTTCATCCTCTGCATGGTCATGTTCATCAGTAGCTTTCTTGATAGACTTTTCATGTTCATGCGAATGTTCATCGTGTTGTGTGTTATTTTGACTTTCATTAGCCAGTGCTGTGTTTATTGAAAACACAGCAAGAATGATTACTAACGCTACGCCAGTAGTTCGAAAAATATTATTCATAATGACTCTTAACTTTTATTAAACCAAATTGTGTTTGCGCAAAAGCGCACTGTATGGAGTAAAAAGTTAAGCGATAGGTGGTCGGTAGAGCCTAGATTGAACGCCCAAAGGCAACAAAGTTAATTTGTTGAAGTTATGTGAATGATTTAAAGACAGGTTTGGTACAAATGCTTTTACCAAAATCCAACTGGTATGATTGCCACTACAGTGCCCACAATGATGGCAGTCTTCTATATCGTGCTCGTTATCACTATCTAACTGAGGAGAATGATCTGTTTCGTGGTCATGAATGGTTTGGATATGCTCAACGTCTAACTGATGAGTTTCCATGCTTGCAGATACAGCGACAAACGATTGTAAAACAATCGATATAATCAGCAGTATTTTTAAAGCAATGTTAGTGTTCAATATTCTATTCTCTTCATTAGACGTTGGTAATATAACAAATTTCTGAGTACAAATCTAAGCCAGTTAATAAATGTAAATGTAAATGTTAATCATCTCTGCAAACTTCATTGGGAAATTCAAACTCAATGGTGGTATGCGACAAATCAAAAGCACGTAAGTCTTCAGAAATTATTTGCTTGAGAGATTGTAACTTAGGTACATCGTACGGAGCATTCAAAACAAGGTGCGCTGTTAGCACATGACTTTCGCCATCTAAAGACCAATAGTGCAAGTGGTGAACTTCTC
Organism: uncultured Thalassotalea sp.; assembly: GCA_947502355.1. Lineage (GTDB taxonomy): Bacteria > Pseudomonadota > Gammaproteobacteria > Enterobacterales > Alteromonadaceae > Thalassotalea_A. Next base: position 72,073 of record CANMZP010000007.1, read on the forward strand.
TTACCTCAGATTTCGAAAGTAAGGCTTCAGTTATCTTGGCTTGTGTTTCTTTATCAGGTGACGCTTGTAAAAATAATGCTAACGTAGACCTTAAATTTTTTAAGACGTTAAACAGAATAAACAGCGTAAAAGCGATAGATAGCAATGGATCTAAAATAGGCCAATCCACAAACATCAAGATAATTGATACGATAAGGACAGCAACCCAGCCTAGGACATCTTCTAATAGATGCCATGTTAATACCTTTTCGTTTAGTGTGGTTCCCGCCTTAAGTTTGTATACGGCATAACCATTTACTGTAACCCCAAGTAACGCCAATCCTAGCATTCCCTCTACCATTGGCATTTCTGGGTTAGATAATCGAGGAATTGCCTCAACTAAAATAAAGATCGAGCCAGCAATTAAAACAACGCTATTTATTAAGGCACCAAACAGTGACAAGCGCTTATAACCGTAGCTGTGCGTCGAAGATGCTTGTTTATCTGAAAAGTGGCTCAACAACCAAGCAAAACCGATAGATATGCTGTCACCTAAATCATGAACTGCGTCAGCCATGATTGCCGTACTATTGGTTAGCCAACCGCCGATGAATTCAATGATGGTGAAAGTTACATTTAGAAAAAATGTCCAACCAATGCGCTCATTTTTGTCATGTGCATGGTGGTGATTATGATTGTGGCTGTGCATTTGCACCTCTAGCTTTGTCACCAGTGTTTCTCAGGCGATTGACATTCATATTGATAAGATGACGAATCACCGATTGATATAACCAGCGTTTGACTCCTGACAAATTAGTACCTTTCTCGCTGTAAAATTCATCTGGCGAGTTGTATAAACCAAAGTCATCATGAATGCCTTCCTTTTGAATGTATGTATTTTTTCCTGTCCATTCTGTCTCAGGGTTTTCCAAACAGGTGGTTGCGATACCATATCCACAGAAACTACCTTTATCTTGACTGAATCTAGATTGAACTGAGCTTAGATAATCATTGTCGAGGATAAAACCTTCTAGGTTGATCCACTCTCCATCAAAAAAGACTTCAACCCAGCTATGGATAATATATTTAGGCGCAAGCCAAAACACGTAAGCGGGAATAGCGCCTTTTTGCAGTTGTTGATCAATAGTGAAACCATGAAATCTGCACTGAATACCTAGCGCCCGTAGTAGAGCCATTAACAAGTTTCCCTTGGTATTGCACTGTCCATAGCCATCAGCCAAAACTTCACTTGCTGCTATATCATCACTGCGGTTATATCCGAACTGAATTTCGTCTTTAACATAAGTGTAAGCAACACCTATCTTGTTATACTCATCTAAAGCTTGCCACTTTCGCTCGGCTATTAGCGATTGGATGGTGTGATCATCAAAATCCAATATATGTGTTTTCTCTAAATAATTAGCACTCACTATCAATCTCCTTTAAGAATATGATTTTGATTTACTTCCACTACAGCTATTGTTTTCGTTTGTTGACTCTGCCTTGCTCAGCTCTTCCTTCGCATCAGTAATAATGAGGTAAGCCCCTCTTAAAATTAGGGTTGCAATCACACTACCAATGACAATATCAGGCCAGCGAGAATCAAGCAGCATCACCAACACACCAGCAGCAATAACGCCCATATTTGCGATCACATCGTTGGCTGAAAATATCCAGCTTGCACGCATATGAACTTCACCATTGTTATGCTTTCTTATTAAAACTAAACAAATGACGTTTGCTATTAATGCTACAAAACCAAAGCCGATCATGAACCAAGAGTGTGGCTCGGCTTCGCCGAGTGCTCTTCGAACTATGTCAAAGATGATCAAAAGCCCAAGGGTTAGCTGAAAGTAACCGCTAATCAGAGCAGCATTGGCTTTATGCTTTAGAGTTCTGCTTACTGCGTACAAAGCAATGCCATAGACAATTGCATCAGCAAGCATATCCATTGAGTCTGCTATCAATGCAGTCGAATTTGCATATAAACCGACGGTAATATCAACAAAGAACATAAAGGCATTGATACCGAGCAACCAGTAAAGCACATGCTTTTGTTTCGCATCTTTTAATTCAACTTCGCAACCACAACCGCTCATATTTCAAACTCCTATTAGCTTGTATACTTAAATCATAGACTCTATAGTTGCTATAGGGTCAAGCTAAAATTGAATTACTATGAAAATAGGCCAACTAGCCAAGGTATCTGGCTGTTCAATACAAACGATTAGGTATTACGAAAAAGAAGGGTTACTGAATCCGCCTAGCCGTAGCGAAGGAAATTTTCGGCTATATGATGAAAAAGCTCTGAAAGAGTTAGAGTTTGTAAAACATTGTCGAAGCCTCGATATTCCTTTGATAGACATCAAGACTTTACTTGAGCTTAAAAATAGACCTGAAGAAAGTTGCTCCTCGATAAATGACCTGATTGCAAAACAGCTCGATTTAGTTAACCAGCGCATTAAGGAGCTGAAAGTATTAAAGTCAGAGCTTCAAATAATGAAGAAAGCTTGCTCTTCAGACAATACAGTTGAAAGATGCGGCATAATGAAAACGCTGGAAGTGTAATTGAAAACCTCAGTGTCCGCTTGTCGCTCTAAAAAGACATTAACCTCTTCAGTTAGTTAACGTCAAACTTGGAGCCAAACGATATATCATTAAATATTTGTAGCGCTCACAATATCGTCTAGCTTCTTAAGATTTTCTATATCTATGCTCTTAATACACAAAGGGCTTCCCGTGTATACAACAACTTCATACGCACCAGCTCCCACCGCTAATTCTCGAAAGGCCCTGTCTTCAATGTGACTCAGTCCACCCTCAAGTTTTTCCATTGGGTGGATTACAATGGTGGGTGCAGGTTTAAGAGAAAACTTCCCGATTAAAGTATATATAGCATGCTGCAAAATTTTCTCAGCAACGAAAAAGTTATTAAGTAAAAAACGCGGGTGGGAAAATGGGTTTATCGATTCTTCATTGGAGGATGTTGCATGCTGGGCATTATTACCAATTGCCGCTATGACCTTAACCCCTTTGCCGTTTTCCCTGGTCAATAGATAGGGTTTTTCATCAAACTCTTTGCCTGTTTTCGTATCCACAACTCTTAAGCGGTTTTCCCATATTTGGACATAAATAATAGGGCTAAACTTGTTTAAAATTTTTCTAAGCATTTAATACTTCATCCATCATGATACTGCTTCGGCGAACGGCTGTAGTTCGACCTAGGAGCCGTTGACTTTCAATACCTTACGCCTATTTTAACTGACTAGCAAGATGGTGCCATAATTGGAAATTAGCTCTTGAGGTGTGCTCTTCTTGAATCTAACCATTTTACTGCCTCTTCCATTAAGTGTTGTTGAAATTTTATTTCGGCTTCATTTCTCGGTAAGTCAGTATAATAAAACAATGTAGAGCCATCTCGACAATCCCATATCTCTCTTAGCCAACAAAAGATATGTTCAAAACCTAAGTTGCTACCAAGGTATTTTCCGTCTGGAAGTTCTTCGTCAATTTCATGGTGTACGTCATTATATAAAAAATTAGCACCATCCATTAAATCAATGGAACCAGCAACCATCCTTTGCAGTATATCTTCAGCAACAATCCAAGCGGATTCAATTCTCGTTGGAATAGCTACATTTAACTCTTCCATAGCTTTCTCAAACAAATCCGAAACCTCATACATTTTTGGATCTTTATGGGTCTGTAAGATGTTAATACTATCTGTAAAGATGCTTTCGCAAAGCCACTGGTCAGAAAGTTGGACTAGATTCAAAGGTGATAGTGCACCAAGTTGATAATAAGCGATTGCTAAATTTGGAGATAATGGAAAAAGGGTTTCGATTTTCACTTATTTATCCATACATATAGGAATTTTGAAGGTCTCTTGTTCGCTCCCAACAGACTGTCAGGATTAGCCTTAACTTGCAACATAAAGTTTATCCGGCAAATAATGGCGATTTCTCACCAGCGTTTACATCGGTCTTAGTTTGAGAAAATCACCTGGATATATCAGTTTTATTTTTTCCCGCGGGTCGCCAAAATTGAATTTTAAATACACCTTATCGTAAACCTCTCTGCTTAAAACGGACTGGGCGTTTTTGATAAGTAATGACGCTACTGGTTTAAAACCTCGAACTGCAGCGACCTGCAAAGAAGCAATAAAGCCTTGCTCAAATGCAGATAATGAAACTTTTCCACCATTAATCTCAATGGTTTTTGGGGTAAGCAACGGGTCGTAAACCGTCAATGTTTTAGGATCGAATTTGAGGTTAAGAAACTTTTCATTGAAAAAGCCCTCTATCACCGATTGTACAGGTGATACGTATTTATGCTGTTCATACAAATCCCCGAGAACACCTAATTCTTTTACCTGTTTGATATATCTGTTTTCTGTAGATGGGTTAGCCATGATTCTATGTGCCTTTTAGCTTGGGCTTTATGCGCCTAATTAATTGAATAAGTGGAAGGTACAGGGAAATATTTACCGTTGCAGAAAAGGGCCCCCTACCAAAAATCGGTTGTTTGCCATATGATTAATGCTTGTTTTTCATATTAAGAAGAAGTTCATATAGGGATACTATGGAAACGTTTAATTGTATAGAAGTAACAGACATTGAACTGACTGACCATCATGCTTTTGATTTGCATTACCAAATCGAAAAAGACGGCCTTTATGTCAGCCCAAACGTCCGGTTAGCGGGGCAGTGAATTAATAACAAGATGCTTTGTATATTCCTTCTCGCCATTTGAAAAATTTGGACTTTGAATTTACTATAAATTCCATTTTAAAAATCCCTGATAAGATACTGATTCTGGTGAACTATTTCCGAATGTAATAATGATAAAAAGTAATGGATGCTGTCAAATGGTGATAAACATTGATAATGTAACTTTATCAAGCTAACTAGGATGCGAGCATGGCAGAAAACACAAAAGAAACCAATGAACCCAAAGGTAAACATGGTGGTGCACGACCTAATTCAGGTAGGAAATCCACCCATCAATACCATGAAACCAAGCCAGTACGTGTACCGGTCGCTTATGTTGTTCAGATAAAAGCCCTGGTTAAATTCCTTGATGAAAACGCAGATACTACCGATAAAAATGTAGAAAGCGACCAAATTTTCTTGCGAACATTAAAGCAAAAGCGTCAATTCATTAGCTTTAAGATTAATAAGTTACCCAAATAGTAAAGGCTGTTCATACAAAAGGACAGCTGAAGTACACTCCCTTGATCCAATCCTTTTAACTCAATTCCCTACCTAGAAATGTCCAAACTTATTTGACCTAACCACCTAGAAACTTGATTAAGTTACATAACCAAGCCCCGAAATAAACAATGTGCTATTAGCACATTAATGTAGTTCAGAATAAAAGGCCTTTTTCTCGGAATAAAACACCCGATTTTTTAAATTCCAACTTCAACTTTGTTGCCACTTCACTGCAGACAAGTTCTGCAAGTAAGTTCATGTAATGAGTACAGAACGAGGTATGACGGCCAACACTATCATCAACCGTTTAATGTGCAAGAGCGTGAGCAAACTCATGACAAATAACAAAAGGATTTCGAGCCCAAATTGGCAGCTCTATTCGTTTGCTACATGGATAATAATAAGCGCTACGACAACCTTTACCATAGCCCAGCTTAATCCTTTTCCAACCTCTATTTTGCACATAATAACTACTGTTTTTCAAGTGGTTAGCAAAGGAAACTGTTTCTTTCCAGGTGAATTTGTTTTTGTATATATCGTCAATGGCAGCCTTTTCTGAATCATAGACTTTTTTCCGTTGAGTATCGCGCATTATGCCTTTTCTTTAGATAACTTTATAGTTTAAACCAGCTTCTCTGGCTTCTTCTTCACCACGTAAATCGTATATTTGAGTTGTTAAAATTGAAGCATGGCCAAGTAAGTTGGCAACCGTTTTAATATCCACTTTATTACGCAATTGCCTGGTGGCGTAAGTACCACGTAAATCATGTGGTTTAAATTTATCAACATTCTTCAATTGGCCCCGTTCATTCAGCAAATAGTTGATGGCCGACGGTGCCATTCCACAAACGACTGATTCATTTGGTTTACCGCGGTTTTTTACCTTGCTGTATATTGGGTTATCGTGATGATCAAATGGAAGATATAAGTGTTGATCTTCTTTTGGCTCATGCAACACTTCACTCAAATACTCCAAAAGAGGCTCTAAAACATCATCACTTAACCAAACAATACGCTCTTTATTTCCTTTACCTTTTATTAGTATTTTGCGTTCATCCAGATTCACATCTTTAAGTAAAATCTTGACTACCTCAGACCGACGAAGCCCACACCCAATCATCAAAAAGAAGATTGAAAGGTCACGTAACCCCATATGTGTACAATCGTCACAGGCTTTGATAAATTCTTTAACTTGTTGTGTTTTAAGCTCTTTTTTATCTCTAACTTTCTTGGCCTTGGAATTTTTAACTAACCGTAATCGTTCAAATGCTTCAACTTTTATGATGCCTTCAGTGAACATATACTGCGCTAAACTGCGCATCGTAGAAAGCCGGTTATTGATCGTTGATGGAGCCAAGCCTTCAGCCAAAAAGTTATTCTTAACTTTATAAATGTCTGATGCTTGAATTAAATGCCAGGGAAAAGAGGTAATATCAACATTGGCAAATTTCTTTGCTTTATTAGTGACTGTATTGTTATATTGATCATTATCAGCATTGCCTTTAATTATTGAAAAGGCGATGGCCTTCAAGTTTGTAGTTGAAGTTCTTCGGCTATCTTGTGATTCAAAGGTTTCAAGAAAATCAGGGATCAAGTTTGGCATTGAAGCACCAAACGCAAGATTGGTTTTTATTCCTGATTCAGAAATAATCTCACCATTCTCATTTATGATTAATTCGTTGTTCATACTATTGCAATTAAAAATCCTTACGATAGTTTAAATATACAGGATAACCACCAACAAGCAAGCAAAATAAAAAAGAGAACTGACGAAAATAGATATTTGCGCAAGTTCATAAAAATAGAAGAATAGGGTGGTTAAATTTATATAATGCGCTAATAGCACATTAATGAATTACAGGGCAGAGTGATTGTGGCTTTGTAATTATTAATTTTTTGAACCAACAAAGTATGCCCGTAAGGAAAGTGGTGGAAAAATTGTCGGCCAGCTTTACCAAGCACCAGACTCCTTCCAGGCGAAATTAACCTGATCATTTTGAAATCCGGGCTTTTATGATGGCGCCAGAAAACCGGTAAAATTTAGCCTAAATTTCATACATCTTGCAGGTATAGTTGGCAAAGTGGAATATATAGTTAACAATTAATCGTTTATGCTTTATCCCGGCTGTTGCTTCCCTTATTGGCTGGAGCCTTTGGTTTATCTGGCCTGAACTTATCGCTGGCAGTCATCTCTGATATGTTTATATTCCGAATCGGTGATTATATTTTCATGTAAGTTGAGGGTAGGGATTGGAATATATTCTTGTTCAAATGCATTTATATATTCCTGATTGGATATTGTACTTTCTGCTTCCCTTTTGCCCATCTGGGTGTTCTTACGAACAAGTCTATGGTGTGAGCTTTTTGAGTGACAGTAGCGATGTATGTTTTTTTACCAACTTTTACTTGCGCCTTTGAGTTTTCGGGTAAGTCCAATTCCATTGATGGAGCTAACCGTGCTTCAACCCATAACGTATGCTCATCAGCAAGATCAAATAAAGTACCGCCGGATTCTATGCGTTGTCCTTGACGGAAATTATCAGATAATACCGCGCCAGAAGTCTCTGCGTTTAGAGTGTATTGGCCAAGTTTTTTAGTGTTGGTAGCCAAAGATGTAATAGCGTCAGCAGATAAGCCATACGCATATAATCGTCCTAAGTCAGCCTCAAAATCGGTCTGAGCTTCTATAAAGCGTTTATCACCTACCGCTTGTCGACCAAGTTTTTGAACCCTTTTCCATTCTGAATCAGCGAGTCTATAGCTTGCTTGTGCTTCAGCCATTGACTCACTAAATAGGGTGACTAACGGTTGATTGATTTCAACATGGTCACCTAAAGCAACATGGCGTTTTAGTATCACTGAGTCTACTCTTGGCGAGACTAAATAACTGGTATAATCATTAGCCTTTATCTCTCCTTGAGCATAAATACTAAAAGCCATCGCCTGAGGCTCTAGTACGGTTATGTTAATTTCAGCTAAATTTAATTGTTCCTTTGAAAGTTTAACTCCCGCACTTTCTTCTTCGTGCCCATGCCCATCGTCTTTTTCTTCTTTGTGTTCATTTTTACCTTCGTGCTCATGTCCATGTCCATCATCTTTTCCTACTTCAACATGCTTTTCGACTTGTTCAGATGATTGAACATTTGCAAATGTCGCAGTAGTTATGGTTGTTATCCCACAAAAAAGTGCGGCCAGCGTTATTAATTTAATTTGCTTATTCATATGTTTTTTCCAAAATTGGTTCATTGACTATTAATTGATTCTTGAGAGTGCCTTTAATATTCAAGGCTAAAATAATTGATGGAGCACAGCATTTATTTGTCCCACTTGTAATAGCCAATCGATTTGGCTTAACTGAAATTGACTTTGTAATTCAATACCTGCATTAAGACCTTCAGCACGTTGTTGTAATGCAAGTAAATATTCGGTAGTGCTGACATCACCACTTTGCCATTGCTTTTGCAGTAAATCACCACTACGTTTACCTCTCCCATTCATCAACTGCTGCCATCGTTGATAGTTTTTTTGATAAGTGATTAAGGTGTCAGTGCTTGATTGGATAGCAAATCTCTGTTTGCGCATAACGGAGCGAAAATTTGCTTCAGCAGCTATTGCTTGTTGATTCGCAGCCCTTGCTTGTGCTGAATAATTGTTACGGATATTCAAAGGCATTGAAAAAGTTACGCCTAACACATTTTCCCTATCATTTTATCCTGCATTAATACCGATAGTTGGGTCCGCTTTAGTCTCCAATAATGCCAGTTGCGCTTCACTTTTAGTTATTTGCCACTGTGCTTTTGCAGCTAGTACTAAAGGATGTTGTTGAAGCCATTGAGGTGAAAACTGAGAATTGGTAATAGTTAAACCTTGCGTAGGTAGAACACTTTTATCAGGCGTCCAATCTGTTAGTAGCTCCTTGACCTGAGCTTCTGTTTGCTTTAATTGAACTTGTACCTTTGCAGTGACATTCAACATTTGCGTTAAGCTTAAAAAAGTGAGTTCGGCATCCACTTGTCCAAGATCACCTGCTTTTTGACGGTCGGTAACGATATCAAGTAAGGTGCCTAACTGCTTTTCTTGTTCTTGGGCAATAACAGCTTGTTTTTTTGCTGCTTGCCAAGTAATTAACGCTTGTAAAGCTTGCGCTGTCTTTTCTTGAACAAGAAAGTCAAAGTGTTTGCTTGCTTGAGTTAAGCTAAAGTTAGCTTGTTGCTCTTTCGTTTCTCGTTTATCCCATAAATCAATCGTTTGATTAATACCAATTGAATAATTATTAGCGTCACCTTCTCGTTCATAACCCGTCTCTAGTTCAGGATTATAAAGTGGTTGCTTGTTTCCTTCAGCATTTGAAAAAACAGCATTCATTTCTTCTTTGGCGGCAATAATATCGGGATGTTTGTTTATTTGCATCGACAGCCAAGACGTCGATGTTGTTTGTGCATTTACGCTTTGTATATTAATTAAAATAGCCAAAGACATACTGACGCATAGCACAGCGCCAATATTTTTTTGAAAAAATATTTTCATAAATTAAACTCATATTTATTTAAAAAGTGTTAACTAACGACAGTGAAATCGTAGTAGACACGAATATAAAGATGCTCAGCTAAACTGAGCGATTCTAATAGAGTTAACTTATAGGGGGGATTATTGGGTTATCATGTAGAGGGTTAGCATATTGAGATAAATATCTATACTGATGTTCTATCTGATTTGGACGCTCGGTAAAAATTTGAGTTTGAACGAGCCACTGAGTATGAAATCCATGACAGTGTCCACAGTGATGACAATCTTTAACGTTATGTTCATTGTCTGTAGATAGGTCGTTATCAACCACTTGATCATCAGATTCATGTGAATGTTCTATTTGGATATGCTGTACATCTAATTCATGAATTTCTTGTGAATTTGCAATAGCTACAAATGATTGTAATACAATCAAAATGACTAAAGTAAAATTCAGAAGCTTATTTTTCACAGCAAAACCTTTAATAATGATCATTCGTTACGTAATTCGTTAATTTAATATTGAAGTACTAAGATAATCATTTAACTTAAAAGTTATAAATATCTTATCTCAACATACAAATATAATAATATCTATAGTAACTATAGGTATTACAATTGATAATAATTATCATTTGGGCTGTAATATTTAAGGGCCATAGTATGCAATTTTGTTGGAACGTGCGATTATTTCCCTAGACGACATAAAATGCACTAAATGTTGTCAATTATTATGAATACCCTTCCCGAGTAGATTTACACAACATTATTAACAGTTTTACAGAATATAAAACAACACAAAACTTTAAAGTGTAGTACTATACGCGCCCCTAATCAAAGTTCATTTAATTTAATGCGCTATAAAAAGTGCATTTGGAATCAAGTTATCATGACAAACTTACGAGAAGAAGCTCTTAATTATCACTCGCAAGGTAAGCCAGGAAAAATAGGAATTCAACTAACTAAGCCTTCGAATACAGCGCGAGATTTAACCCTAGCATATAGTCCAGGTGTAGCAGAGCCGGTAATTGAAATCTCAAAAGATCCTGACAACGCATACCTTTACACAAATAAATCTAATACAGTTGGGGTTATTTCAAACGGTACAGCGATACTTGGATTAGGTAATTTAGGAGCATTGGCATCTAAACCGGTTATGGAAGGTAAGGCTTTATTATTTAAAAGGTTTGCAGATATAGATGCAACAGACATTCTAGTTGATACAACAGATCCTGATGAATTCATAAATACAGTACGTTTAATCGCTCCAACCTTCGGCGCAATCAACTTGGAAGATATAAAAGCACCTGAATGTTTTGAAATCGAAGCACGTCTTAAAGAAATCTGTCCTCAACCTATATTTCACGATGACCAATGGGGAACAGCAATCTGTGTTCTAGCAGGTCTTTTTAATGCTCTTGAGCTTCAAGGCAAAACAATTCAAAACAGTAAAATTGTTTGTCTAGGCGCAGGAGCTGCCGCAATTGCTTCAATGCGATTACTAAAAAAGGCAGGTGCAAACCCAAACAACCTATTCGTTATTGATAGAAAAGGCGTTATTCATGATGAGCGAGAATTTGAAAATAAGTACAAAGAAGAATTTGCTATCAAAACGAGTGCCAGAACTTTAGATGATGTTATCGATGGCGCTGATGTATTTATCGGTTTATCTGGTCCAGATTTATTATCAGCAAAACAGCTTTTAAAAATGGCCGCAAATCCAATTATTTTTGCATGCTCAAATCCGAATCCTGAAATCAACGTTGAATTAGCAAAAAGAACTCGGAAAGATTTAATAATGGCCACTGGCCGTTCTGATTACCCGAATCAAGTAAATAATACACTTGTGTTTCCTTTCTTAATGCGTGCGGCTCTAGATGTAAGGGCAAGTGATATTAGTGACCAAATGATGCTTGCTACCATTGAGGCATTAAGAAACTTAGCGAAAGAGCCTGTCCCTTCAGAGGTTCTGAAAGCATACAATATTGAGCATTTATCTTTTGGTAAAGAGTACATAATTCCAAAACCAACAGATCCGAGGTTGCTTCATAAACTTGTACCTGTAATTAAACAAGCTGCAATAGAAAGTGGTGTCGCTGGAATTTAAACTTTAAATAGGTTTGAGTTATTTTTACCCAAAAATTAGCAATTTAGGTTAGAGAAACCGGACACCTGTTCCCCTTCGATTAATCTCAAACAAGCTGATATGCCCCAAATATTGGGGCATATCAATACAGTTTTTAGGTCGAATATAGCTTAATGACTTTTCCGGAGATGAAACACTTGGCAGTTAGTTTTTAAAACTGGTTGTTGAGCAAAGTTAGTATTTTCTGCTAAACCACAATTTTCTAAACCAAGGGCTTGGCGAGTATAGCGATTGATGAACATCATACCGCCACCAGTTACTGGCTTCATTTTCCACTGTGCGGTTTTATCAGTACATTGGCCAAGATTTACATTAGCTCCAGGTACGATTTGCCCGCCACTCACTGCTGCACAAAGTTCGCCATCTTTGGGTTGTAGAGCAACATACCCTGATTCAGTAGGGTTGACCCGCCAAACTTGGTTGTCTCGATGTGCCCAGGCAAATTGTCGCAAATCAGTTTTTTTACCGGTTTTATCAACTACAGCGGTTAAAGCTTTACCACTTTGCTGGCTAAGTAGCACCACTTCACCAGTGGGTCTTAACTGCCATTCATTACACACTGAGTCCGAGGTTTGTAAAACAGATTGATTACTCGAAGCGGAACAACCAGCAACAGATAATGCTTTTCCAGAGTAACGATTTACAAATTGCACGTTACCATCACTAGCTCCGGTTACCTGCCATTGCTGACAGTAATTGTTTCTCCATGCTGCTGAACGCACTTTCGCATTTTCTGCGGTGGAGCATCCGGCAACTTCCAAAAACTTACTGTCCTCTTGGTTGGCCAAGCGAACAAAACCATCGCTCATCGCATCGATCACCCAACGACCATTGGTGGCGGCACATTGTTTTTGTACAGCTTTCGGATTTTGTGGATCGGTACCCGTATCAAGGCACAAACCAGAAGTGGCATTCATCAATTGGTAATGCTGGCCTTGTACACGAGTTACTAAAGGACCATATTCTCCCGATGGTGGTGCTACTTTTACACCCGGAGTTAATGGCTTGCCAAAACTAGGGGTACCATAGTCGTTCCAGGTAAACTTTTGTGCTCTGAGCGAGCGGGTGGAGCTACAGCCATGCTCTACCGAGTCATTACCGTGATACACCAACCAATCTTCTTTTCCATCAGGTGAGCGGAAAAATCCATTGTGCCCAGGGCCAAATACGCTCTCGGTTCGACTGAACACCGGTTGATCATATTTTTTCCAATGCGCTTGATTTAATGGGTCATCACCAACTAACTCTAGTAAACCCAATTTGTAATCTGGAGTATTACAAAAACTGGCTGAATAAGTCACAAAGGTTCGACCATTATGCTGCAAAATCTCTGCACCTTCGGTCACCTTCCTACCACTAATTTCCCAATCCAATTCTGGACGAGTCAAAACAGTATGCGGCTTATTCGGGGTTAACGTCCAAGGGTTATCCATTTGGGCAATTATATTTAGCTGCTGATCGCCCTGCCATTGCGAGTAAATCACATACAACTTGCCATCATGTTCCAAATAATTACCATCAATGTTCCACACATCCGGCATTAATGCACCTTTGTATTCGTATGGCCCCATAGGATCATCGCCAGCACTTTCTAAGACATTCAAATGTTGATTATCCAAAGTACCATCTTTACCTGCGGTGTACATCATGTACCAACGATAACCATTTGGCCCTTTTAAGCGATGAAACTCAAAGGCCCAAAAGTTAGCATTACGTGCTGGCTCGGCTGATGACCAGACATTTACGGGTGTCGCTTGCGCCAAACCAGCTAAGGTTGGTGATTTACGCATCACCAATTCTGATGTCCAGGTAGTCGTGGTTAAATAATAGTTTCCATCCCAGTATTCAAGCCATGGATCGGCCCCATTTGGGAATAAAGGGTTAGTAAATACGCCATCATCTTGGGTTGGCTGTTCAACCTGAGATGTTGTCTGCTCCTGATTATCAGCAAAAGGCACTGAAGTCGCTGCACAGCCGGCTAACAAGGCTGCACTTGATAGCAGCCCCATTACCTTTGCCATGCTAGATTTGTTTTTATTAAACAGTTTCATAGCCATTTAGCAACCCTACTTTTCTACGCCAAATTCATACACAATGCGAATATTATATTGTTCACCTGGCAACAAGGTTGTTGACGGAAACGCGCGTTGATTTGGCGAGTCAGGAAAATGCTGTGGCTCTAAGCAAAAACCAGTGCGATACTCAAATGGCTTGCCATTACGGCTGGTAGAACCATCCATGAAGTTACCTGAATAGAATTGGACTGCTGGCTCATCAGTTAACACCGAAAGCGTACGCCCAGAGTTAGGCTCAGTAACATTAGCAGCAACAATGAGCTCATCATTAACTTCTGCTTTTAACACATAGTTATGGTCAAAACCTTTACCATAGAGCATCTGTTGGTGCTTATCGTTAATGTCTTTACCAATGGTTTTAGCATTAGTGAAATCAAACGCTGTGCCTTCTACTGGCATTAATTCACCGGTTGGAATAAGGCCAGAGTTGACTGGGGTGATAGATTTCGCCGGAATTTCAAGCACATGGTCTAAAATACTGCCTTTACCTGCAAGGTTAAAGTACGAATGTTGAGTCATGTTAACAATGGTGGCTTTGTCAGTAGTCGCCGAGAAGCGCATATCCAAGGTATTATTGTTGGTTAAAACATAAGTTACTTCCATGTCCAACTCGCCTGGGTAGCCTTGGTCACCATCAGGACTCACCAAGCTTAGCTTTACACCTGCACTGTTTTCAGAGGTAAATGGTTCCATTTTCCAGTTTTTACGATCAAAGCCGTTTTTGCCACCATGCAAATGATTATCGCCATCGTTTTGAGCTAACTGGTAATCAACACCATTTAAGGTAAATTTACCATTGGCAATACGGTTTCCATAACGACCAATGATGGCACCATAATATGGGTTACCGTCTTCATAGGCCTTAATGTTATCCATACCTAAAACAATATTTGCCATATCGCCATTTTTATCAGGGGTTAAAATGTCGGTAATAATGCCGCCATAGCTAATCACATTAACTTCGACACCTTGCTTATTTACCAGGCGTACTTGAGTCACTTCAGTTTGGTCTGCTAAATAACCGTAATGGGATACTGTAGCACTTGGGATCTGTTCAATCATTTGTGTTCCTTCGGTAGTCGCTTGACAGCCCATCGCATTTAACCCCAGGGTCATGCCTACCACGAGTTTTACGGACTGTTTAGAAATTTGTTTAACGGCGTTGTAAGGTGTTGTGTTCATGAGCTTTAGCTCCCCTAATTCTTTATATTTTTATAATATGAGCTTGCCATCCTTAACCAAGATGCAATCCATGCCTGCACTTTGTGCCGCCTGCAAACCAATTTGGGTATCTTCAAAAACAATACATTGATCTGCAGGAATGCCCATTTTTTGGGCCACGGTTAAAAAAGTTTCAGGGTGGGGTTTACCTTGGCTAACATCGGATGCAGTAACAAGCGCATGTACTTTATTTAATAAACCATGGTGGGTTAATAACTCCAAAGCATGGCTGCGTTCGGCACCAGTACCAATACCAATTGGCTTTTTACCGAACTGTTGATTGAAAATATCTAGGGTTACATCGATAAGCTGCGGAACAAGTGTCATCTGCTCCCAATACTGGCGTTTGGTCTTAGCTACAATTACCGGGTCATGGTTAAGCTGATATTTTTCATTGAGTATTTCTACGGTTTCACGGGTAGGAACCCCACCTAAACCATGCATATAATCATACTCGAATGGGTAACCATAATGTTCACAAGTTAATTGCCAAGCCTGTAAATGCGATGGCATTGAATCAACCAATGTGCCATCCATATCGAAAATAATGCCTTGATATTTGTCTAAATTCATAAATAAATCTCTTAAATTAATAACGGGTTGATAATAGCAATTTGCCTATCAACCCGGTATCAGTTTTACCTATACCCCTTGTTTTAAGGCGTAGTATGCGGCATTTTGGCGAAGTTCATTTTTGAATTGACGTAATGTTGTGTTTTCATCGATGATCACGGTTTCAACACCAGCCATCTCCGCATAGTCTTCGATGATATCGGTAGTTACGGCCTGACTGTATGCACTATGATGCGCCCCACCAGCGTAAATCCATGCGGCCGCCGATACATTCAGATCTGGTTTTGGCTCCCATAATGCAGATGCAACCGGCAAATTAGGGGTACCTGCAGGTGGCGCAACCGTGTCCACTTCATTCACAATGATTCTAAAACGGTTACCCATATCGATTGGGGAAACACAAATAGAAGGACCTGTTTTGGCTGTAAACAACAAGCGTGCTACATCGCAACTAACACCAATGGTATGACGGTGCACTTCCAGGCGAGGTTTGGCATCGGCAATTGATGGGCAAATTTCCAACATATGCGCACCTAGAACCTGATCCACTTTATCAAAGTTGTAGGTGTAATCTTCCATAAAGCTACAACCGCCCTCACGGCCTTCACCCATTACTTTCATAATGCGAACCATAGCAGACGTCTTCCAGTCACCTTCACCACCATAACCAAAACCTTTAGCCATTAAGCGTTGCGTTGCCAAGCCTGGTAAGCCAGTTAACCCCGTCAGGTTTTCAAAACAGTTGGTAAATGCGCCAAAGCCGCCTTCGGTTAAAAATTTCTCCATACCCAATTCGAGCTTGGCTTCGTTTAACAGCATTTTTTGCGCGTGTTCATCTTTCCAGGTTTCATCGGAAATTTGATAGTCATTTTGGTAGACCTCAAGCTGAGCCTTAGCCTGAGCGTCGCTGACTTCATTAACAACGTTCACCAAGTCACCAACACCATAAGCATGAACTTGGTAACCAAAGGCAATTTGCGCTGCAACTTTATCACCTTCTGTAACCGCAACATGACGCATGTTATCGCCAAAACGTGCCACTTTTAATGATTGGCTCTCTGCCCAACCTAAAGCCGCACGACACCAACCATCAATTTGCTCAACAACATGCGGTGCTTGCCAGTGACCAACAACCACTTTACGCTCTTTGCGCATGCGAGTGCCAATAAAGCCGAACTCACGGTCACCATGGGCACTTTGATGGGTGTTCATGTAGTTCATGTTAATATCAGACCAAGGCAGTTTAGCATGGAACTGAGTATGTAGATGTAGCCATGGCTTCTGCAATTCATTTAAGCCGCTGATCCACATTTTGGCCGGTGAGAAAGTATGCATCCACAATACTAAGCCAACACAATTGACATCATTATTCGCCTGCTGACAAACGGAATGAATTTCTTCAGGGGTTTTTACGGTTGGCTTACATACTAAATTCACAGGTAACTTTTGAGTTTCATTTAAGCCTTTAACGATTGCCGCACTATTGTCTGCAACTTCAGCCAACACCTTAGGACCGTATAAATGTTGTGACCCAGTCACAAACCATATTTCTTTGTTTAACATTGTCATTTCCTCAAATTTAATTTGGCGTTAGCCTTTGTTATTTCTGGCCGTAGTAAGCATCTTTACCATGCTTACGTAAGTAATGTTTATCCATTACCGCTTGCTTTAATGGGTCTGAATTAGGGTTTAAGGTACGTGTTAGATAAGCCATTTTTGCAACTTCTTCTAAAATTGCTGCATGGTATACCGATTGCGCCGCATTCTTCCCCCAAGTAAAAGGAGCATGTCCTGCTACAACCACCATTGGGGCGGCATTCGGATCAATGCCTTCGTAGGTATCGGTAATTTGCACACCCGTTTCTTCTTCATAATCGCGTTTGATTTGATCATTGGTTAATTCGCCAGTACATGGGATAAAACCATGAACAAAATCAGCGTGGGTAGTTCCCAGGCAGGGGATAGGTAATTTGGCCTGGGCCCACGCTGTGGCGTAAGTAGAGTGCGTATGGGTAACGCCGCCAATAGTGTCAAAATGACGATATAAATGAGTATGAGTTTTGGTATCTGACGATGGTCGTAATTTACCTTCAACGATGTTGTTTTCCAGATCAACAATCACAATATCGTCAGCTTTCATGTCTTCATAAGACACACCACTCGGTTTAATGGCTACAACACCAGCATCACGATCAATTTGCGACACATTTCCAAAGGTGTAAATAACCAAGTCTCTCTTTACTAATTCCAAGTTCGCTTCAAAAACCTGTCGTTTTAATTCTTTAAAGCTCATTACAGGCCTCCATCAACAACATCACCCAAAGCAACGTACTTTTTGTAAAGTGCTTGGTAAGTGCCGACATTTTCCGGGTTTGGTTGATACGATTTACAAACTGGGGAAGCCATCACTTGCTGTGCTTCTTCAACTGAGGCAAACTCGCCCGCGGCAACAGCTGCCATAATCGCGGCACCTAATGCACAGCTTTGATCACTCTCCAACACTTCTATTGGGCAATCCCATACATCGGCACAAGTTTGCATCACGTAATCAGATTTCTTCGAGATACCGCCAATGGTGACAATCGATTCGATTGGCACACCTTGTGATTTAAAGCGCTCAGTAATGGCCTTAGCACCAAAGGCTGTTGCTTCAACAATGGCTTTAAATAAATGTGGTGCATTAGCGCCCATTTTGATACCACTGATCGCCATAGCCACATTTTGATCGGCATCCGGGGTACGACGCCCATTGACCCAATCAAGAGAAACAATATCGGATTCAGAAATAGGTAATTTTGCCGCTTCAGCTGACAAATCAATAAGGATTCGCTTATCAAGCTCAGCAAGTTGCTCATCGGATAGCAAACCTTGCATATAACGTGTTGGCCACAATAAAACCTTTTTATACCATGCGTATAAGTCACCAAAAGCGGACTGACCTGCTTCTAGCCCAATCATCCCTGGTACCACCGAACCATCAACCTGACCACAAATACCCGGCACACAGGTATCACCTAACTCAGCGGGGTTGGCTACCGTAATATCACAGGTAGAAGTACCCATGACTTTAGTTAACACACCAGGACGAACGTTGGCCGCTACCGCACCCAT
Source organism: uncultured Thalassotalea sp. (assembly GCA_947502355.1). GTDB lineage: Bacteria > Pseudomonadota > Gammaproteobacteria > Enterobacterales > Alteromonadaceae > Thalassotalea_A. Next base: position 90,897 of record CANMZP010000007.1, read on the forward strand.
ATGACAATCAAAGGCACCAAAGCCAACAGCGATACCAGAAGGTAACCCTAACTGCTCAGCCCATTCTGGCGTTAAATGGCCAGCGCATACATCACTGGTTTGAGTGGCAGGGTTTAGTGTATCAACTAAACCATCTAGAACTGGATCAATAGCCGCAAAAAAACTGTTTGGTGGGAAACCATTCCATTGTTCATTCCACATCAGTTTGTGGCCTGCAGCACAGCGCCCCATCTGGAATTTGCTCGGGTGAGTAGTGCCACACATTAATGCTGTCATCCAGTCACAATGCTCAACCCAGGAATATGCCGCTTGACGAACTTGTTCATCTTCGCGCAATACATGCAATGCTTTAGCCCAATACCACTCAGAGGAATAAATACCGCCCATATGAGATAAATAATTGATAGCAGCACTATTAGCAGCCTGGGTAAGTTCATTGGCTTCTTTAATCGCGGTATGATCTTTCCAAAGCACAAACATGGCATTCGGATTTTCGGCAAACTCCGACGTTAATGCCAAAGGAATACCGTCTTTATTTACCGCAACTGGCGTAGAGCCTGTGGTATCAAAGCTCATGCCAACCACGTTGTTGGCTACTTCGGCAGGCACTTCATGCCATAAATCATTAATAACTTTAATTAAACTATCAATGTAATCTTGTGGGTGTTGACGATATTGATCATTTTCTGGTTGGCAAAATAGCCCTTGAGCCCACCTAGGGTAATTAACCATGGTACTGGCCAACTCCTGGCCCGTTTTGATATCCACCAATAAGGCGCGAACAGAGTCTGAACCAAAATCCAAACCTAACGTGTAAGAAGACATAGCGACCTTTTCTCTTTTATTAAAATTTAATTCAAGTAGTGATTGAACTACTCAACCCTTATTTGTATGATAATATCACCAATAGAGAAAAATCAAATAAATTATTCAAATATTTTTTATTTATTAACAGCAATTCAGAGGAACGTATGACAAATCAACTTAAAAGTTTGAAAAAGATGACCACAGTAGTAGCCGATACAGGTGATTTTGAGGCGATTAAGGTGTTTAACCCACAAGATGCAACCACAAACCCATCGTTAATTTTAAAAGCCATACAAATAGAAAAATACCAACCGCTATTAAAGCAAGCCACTGCATGGGCAAAAGACGTGCATCCTGATAATGTGGTTGAAGCCGCAGCGGATAAATTGGCCGTTTTAATCGGCGGTAAGCTACTGGAACAGGTGCCAGGTTTGGTTTCGACTGAAGTTGACGCACATTTATCATTTGATACGACAAAAACAGTTGCGAAAGCCCGACAGTTATTAGCTCTATATAAAGAGCAAGGTGTCGACCCGAATCGTATCTTGATAAAAATTGCCGCTACCTGGGAGGGTATTCAGGCCGCTCGAATCCTGCAGCAAGAAGGGGTTAACTGTAATGTCACTTTGTTGTTCTCATTTGCCCAAGCAAAAGCGTGTGCCGAGGCCGATGTGTTTTTGATTTCACCGTTTGTGGGTCGCATTTTAGACTGGTACAAGAAAAATCAACCAGATAATGACTTTCAAGGTGCTAATGATCCAGGCGTAAAATCGGTTACCCAAATTTATAATTATTTCAAACAACACGATTACAAGACCATTGTGATGGGCGCAAGTTTTAGAAGCAGTGAAGAGATTCGTCAGTTAGCCGGCTGCGATCGCTTAACCATTAGCCCAGCCTTATTGGAGGAGCTGGCTAATACCCAAGGTGAATTGCAACAAGTGCTACAACCAGAGCAAGCCGCTGCCGAAGCAGATGTCGCCATTGATGAACAGCAATTCCGCTGGTTAATGAATCAGGATGCAATGGCCAGTGAAAAACTGGCTGAAGGTATCCGTCAATTTGCCGTTGATCAAAAAACCTTGGAAGCAACTATCAAGGCAAATTTATAATCCATAACCAAAAGAAAAATCCTCTTAATTGAGGATTTTTCTTTTTTTAAAACATAAGGCTCCCGTTATGTCCAAACGAGTGATTACAACATTCCTTATTTGCTCTGCACTCATCTCTGCTGCGGCGCAAGCAGAGCAAATTACTACCATCAGTGGCACCGATAACAAATTAACCGTTAACCTACATCTTAATAATGGCAACCTAACCTATGAGATTTTTTATGATAATGAGTTAGTCTTAGAGCCTTCTGCTCTTGGTCTTTCTACCTCTATCGGCGATTTTGCCAAGGATCTTAGCTTTACATCCGCATCGACTAAAAAAATCAATGAACGCTATCAACTAAAAAACGCCAAAGCTAGCGACATTCATTATCAGGCGAATCAATTAACAGCAGCCTTCAGCAACTCAAAACAAGATACTCTAACAATAGAATTTCAGGTGTCAGATCATGACGTGGCGTACCGTTATCGAATTGACTCTAACCAAGGTGCCAGCAGAGTTAAGGTACTTTCTGAGGCGACTTGCTTTAACCTGCCCGATACTGCGACCAGCATCATTACCCCACAAGCGTTGCCCGAAACCGGATGGATGCAAACCAAGCCGAGTTACGAAGAGCCCTACACCTATTTAGAGTCTATGCAAACGCCATCGTTAAACGGTGTGGGTTATACCTTTCCTGCATTGTTTAAAAATAGCAACAAGGGTTGGCTGTTAATCTCAGAAACAGGCGTTGATAGCAATTACGTTGGCTCACGTTTAAGCGAAGGCAATAAACAAGGCCTCTACCGAGTTGAATTTCCACAACCAGGAGAAAACTCGGGGATAGGTGATACTTACCCAAGCATGGCGCTTCCGGCAACAACTCCTTGGCGCACCATTACCGTAGGTAAAGATCTAGCTCCGATTGTCGAAAGTACAGTGGCTTATGATGTGGTAAAATCCTTATATGACGCCAAATATGATTACAAAATGGGTCGTGCCACTTGGAGCTGGATCGTTTGGCAAGATGATAGCATCAACTATGCTGATCAGCTCGCTTACATTGACCTTGCATCTGCGTTGAATTTTGAATACGTTTTAATTGATAACTGGTGGGATCAGCGCATCGGTCGTGACAAAATAGCCAAATTGGCCAAATACGCCAAGAGCAAAAACGTTGATCTTATCTTGTGGTACAACTCTAATGGCTGGTGGAATGATGCACCACAAACGCCGCAAGATGTTATGAACAATAGCGCGCGAAGAAAACAAGAAATGGCATGGCTACAGAGCATTGGCATCAAGGGGCTTAAAGTCGACTTTTTTGGCGGTGACAAGCAGGAAACCATAAAGCTGTATGAAGACATACTGGTCGATGCAAACAAGTATGACTTAGTTATCACTTTCCATGGCAGTACGTTGCCCCGGGGTTGGGAACGCATGTATCCGAATTTCGTGACTTCAGAGGCGGTTTTAGCTTCAGAAAACCTCGTTTTCAGACAAGATGCTATGGACCAACACGCCTTTAACGCCACCATTTTGCCCTTTACTCGAAACGCAGTTGGTGCAATGGACTTTGCCCCGGTATTTTTAAATAAGCGATTAAGCAAAGAGCAAAATACAGGCACCATTCGCACTACCACGGATGCCTTTGAATTAGCTACCGCTATTGTCTATCAATCTCCGGTTCAACATTTCGGTATAACCCCAAACAATTTGCATGATCAAGCCAAACACGTCTTGGATTTTTTACGAAAAGTACCTAGTGATTGGGATGAAACTAGGCTTATCAGCGGTACCCCTGGTGAACATGTGGTAATTGCCCGTCGTAAAGGAAACACCTGGTATCTTGGCGCCGTCAATGGTGAAAGCAAGGAGAAAGAATTGACGATTTTCGCACCTATGCTCAGTGGCCAGCAAATAGTACTTATTGAAGATGATAAAACCCAAAAATCCATAAAAAGAACGCTTCTTGTTCCACAAAACGGTCAACTAAAACTCTCTCTCGACGCTCAAGGTGGTGCCGTTATTTATAATCAATAATCCCCCTCCCCCAGTGACTGACCTTCACTGGGGTTTACCATTTCCCAAGAACTTTTGATTTCAAACAAGCCTCTCATTTCAGTAAAAAAGATAATAAGACTCACAGTTACACTAGATCACAAATTGATACATTAATCATATCTCAGCGCATTGAACCACAATAAGTAATACAATACTATTATTATGAAAATTACAAACCTGCATCAAAAGGTTAAAAAACTTCCTTTTGATGTTTTCAAGCAATGCTCGCTAAACAAAATAATAAATTTCAGGAGAATTTTCCTATGTTCAATTTAACAAAAGTTGCAGGGGCTACACTCCTAGCCCTGGCAAGTCCCGCGGTATTATCAGCTGAATCCATATCGAATGAAGAAGAGTTCGAAGTTATTGAAGTGGTTGGGGTTAAAGGTAGCCTTAACCAAGCCATGAATGTGAAAAGGCATACAGTGCAAATAGTTGATGCCATTGTTGCCGAAGACATCGGCAAATTCCCCGATAATAATGTGGTAGAAAGCCTACAGCGAGTAACCGGTGTACAAGTTACCGATCGCGGTGCGGGTGAAGTGAATACCGTATCCATTCGAGGACTGAATGATGTTACAACAACCATTAATGGCCGCAATATTTTCACAGCCGCAGGCCGTTCAGTTGCCTTGGCGGACATTCCTGCCTCATTGTTGAATCAGGTTGATGTATATAAAACCCGCTCCGCTTCACAAGTAGGCAGTGGTATTGCGGGCCAAATTGACATCACAACTCATCGCCCTTTCAATTTTGATGACAGCAAAGTTGTCTTTGCCGCTCGTGGCATTTATCAAGAACAATCTGATGATGCCGATCCAAACCTCAGCTTATTGGTCAGTGACCGTTGGGAATTGGATAGTGGCGAGTTTGGTGCTTTGTTTAATGTGTCATACGCAGAAACCAGCTACCGCGACCAAAGCGTTGCGCCGGGAGCTTTGGTACCATTTAAAACGGGTGATGCAGATGTGCCATATGAGCGCATTTTTGATGGTTGGATACCGGGTTTAGAAGATGGCTTGCCGTTTGAAGAAGGTTCAACAATGCCAATTAATGGTGAGGAAGTACCCTACCTTTTGTCACGCGATGCTATTTTTGCCAATGACCTTACCGGTAAACGTGAACGACCCGCCTTTAACTTGTCCTTACAGTATGCACCAAATGACTGGTCTGAGTATGTCTTCGAAGCATTCTATAACGGTTACCGAAATGAAAGCTTCAATTCGATGCTGTTCACTTTTGTAGACTGGTGGGGAGATGCTGGCAGTTTACCACCGCCCGAACTTTACCCTGGCACTAACGTGATCAAATCAAGACAGGTTATGAATCCTTATGGATTTACCAGTGGGGATTTAACCGTTTCTGAAACAGACAGCTATGTGTATGCACTTGGTGGTAGTTGGGAATTGACAGATGATTTAAGCCTACAAAGTGAAGTGGTATATCAAACCAGTGAGTTTCAAACCGACTTTTTAGCCATGCGAACGGATCAAGTCCATTATGGTGTGGATGTTGATTTTAATGATAAAGATGGTTTGCCGTCATGGGAGTTTATGGACAACCCAAATACCCCTGATGTTAATGAAGCGGATCTAACCAACCCCAATTTATGGAATGTCGCTCAGCTTTATGACAATGGTGGTAGCAGCGAGGGAGATGCAACAACCTTCACATTGGATGGCCAATATTACTATGATGCCTATGGCATAACCAAAATCAATTTCGGGCTTCAATATGATAAACGTACCGCCAAAGAGGCCACTCGCAGTGTTGATGGTTTCTTGGGTCAGCCAATGTCCTCATTTGATCAAGGCTTGGTCCACGTAAATGATGACTTTTTTGATGGTAAAGCCAATATTCCTTCCAGTTGGGCGGTAGCCGACGGCTATTATATTTACGATAATCGTCAGGACTTCCGCGATTTGTATGGCTTTAGCGAAGAAGACGTGATGCTTGAAACGACCTTTGATATTGAAGAAGTCACTACCTCACTTTATTTGGAAGCAGAATACGAAACCGAAATTGCAGGTAGAGTCCTGGATGGGCAAATTGGCCTACGTTATGAATACTACGATACGGATATGACCTTCTATGATATTGATTTGGAATCAACCGATCCAAACTCAGTCAGTACTGCTGGGGCACATGGCAGTACCGTTCTTCCAAGCTTGGTTGCTCGCTATCATGTTACGGATGATATCATCGCTCGTTTTGCCTACACGGAAACCATAAGACGCCCTGAATTTTCTCAATTAAATTCATTTGTTTATTATGCTGAGGACGTAACAGGCATAGGCTACGGTACAGCTCGTGGCGGAAACCCGGATTTAAAACCCGTAGAGTCTGAAAATCTCGACTTTTCTCTTGAATGGTATTTTGCCGACAGTAGCTCACTTTACGGAACATGGTTTAAGCGTGATATAGAAGGCTTTATCTACGACTCTATGCAACGAATCACCCATGAAAATGATGCTGGAGAGCCTTATGATTACATTAAAAGCACACCGACCAACTCCTCAAATGGAGAGCTAACGGGTTGGGAGTTTGGCGGTATTCTATTCCCAGATGCATTAAACGGTTTTGGTGTACAAGCGAGCTTAACCTTACTTGATTCTTCTCAAGATTTACCAGAATACGCCCCGGATGGCACCCTAACAGGCTATACAACCCGTGATATGTTCGGTGTGTCGGATACCAGTTACAGCGTTGTAGTGATGTATGAAAAGGAAGGGTTTGATGCAAGGCTATCTTATGTATGGCGTGATGACTTCCTGAATCATTACGAGGCTGCACTATTTGCCAACCCTCGTGGCGTTTATCGAGATGCCGAGAAAAGCATGGATTTTCAGTTGAGTTATGAAGTCAATGACGAGGTTACCATTACCTTTGATGCAACGAACTTGACAGAAGAAATCTACCAGAGCTATTACCAATACCCCGATATTTTCAACTCTGGTTCTTCCCTTTACAGCCGAACCTTTGCTCTTGGTTTCAGGTATTCGATGTAGTTTACTCAATAGAGCTAAGTTTACAAAGCCTGGTTATCACCAGGCTTTCTTTGTTTTAAATAGTTAGAAAGTAAACTATGAGCAATCGAACAGAACACATAACACGTTGTTTATTTTGTTTTTGTTTACAATGACAATGGTTGGTAATATGTTTATTTCCAGTGAATTTAATTGCTAAATGCTTTGACAGAATAATACATTGCATAACGAAAAACGGAGTAAATATGGAAGATAAAATTTATGAAATAATTAAAGCTTGGGCAGGATTACCCACATGGTATACGACTCATCCATTGGATCAGGAGCGATTTTCAAAAGCCATGCATAACCTCATCAGCGAGTTAGGAGCTGATATCGATATAGAAGCTTTTGAAAACGCCTTACGTCGACATGCTGAAAACAACCCAATGATGATTGGAGATCCGATACATTGGGATGATTTGATTGCAAAATTTACGATTAAAGCGGAAACCATTTTAACCTATGAACTAGCTCGATAAAAATTGCTCTTGCTTTATTAAAGAAGCAACTATATTGTGCCAGCAAAAGCACCGAGACCGGATCTACTTCGGTGCTTTATGACTTATAACATTACCTATCTGCTATCCCTTTATGGTTTAAGCAGCCTTACTCCATACAAGCCACCAGCAATGGAGTTTTTATGAGCTTTAAACTTAACCCGAAAATAATTGCTGTCCTCACTGAGCAGATTGGCAGGGATAGGATAATCAATACTATAAAACTCAGGCCCTTTCCCACCTTCTAAACTTACCGTTGCAAGGTGCTTATCATTAATCAAAATGTCAAAGGTGCGACCATTATCTAAACCAAAATAGGTTAGTCTCAATATCGGATTAGCCTCGCCCTTTCGATTTAACCGATAGCTAAACCAGTCGTGTGCATGACGCCAATGTCTGGTACCATTTACGCCAGCTTCGCTTCCTTGTGCTTTAAAAAAGTGATCCGCTTCCGGTTGTTGCTCGCCAGGCGTAATGAAGTCGAGCGTCTTCGCTGCCAGAGCTTTCTCGAATTGTTGCTCACGGATAATTTGTTTCTCATGTTGTTGCCACTCCTGGGCGCTAAATTGTGGAAAATATAGGGTATATCGGCTGTCATGTAATCTGAAAAATGGAATAAGCTGCAAAGCCTGATGTTGATTGGTTGCTTGCTTATCCAGAGTAAATTGCAGGTTCGCTGATGGGCTTTTATGGATATATTTTAATGCCTGCTCGCCCTCGCTTATAAAAATTGGTGCATCCGTCATATCACAAATGGGCCCTTGCGCAATGTGCCCCATGCGTGAGCTATCCGCAATAAAATCAAGTTGCTCATTGGCAAACGGGTTTGTTTTTGCCGCCAAGACAATCGGGCCATGCAACACCGAGTAATAATTACTTTGATCTGGCAATGCTTCAAGCATGGTTTTCATCGGCAAATGAATACTGACTATATCGTCTTTTTGCCAATTTCTATCCAGACTCAGATACATCCCAGGCTTAGCTAAAACATCCTGTTTTTTACCATTTACCCGTACTTCAACACTGCCATCAACCCAAACCGGCACTCGGATATTAAGGCTGAATTGTCCAGGTTGATGGACTGTTATGTTGCTAGTGTCGCTATCAGGAAAATCGGTTTGTTGAGTTAAGCGAATCCCCTTTTGTTGCCACACTACTTTGGAGTTAACAAACAGGTTAACATAGAAGTTGTCACCACTTTGGCCGTAAATCATCTCGCCATATTTTGAATGGTTCTCAATACCTGAGCCGACGCAACACCACATACCCTCCTCCGGCGCGGAGTACATACGGTAGTGATTCGGCCTCATAGGCGTAAAGTAAACCAAACCACCGTGTACCGGATGTTGCGAAGACAGAATATGGTTGTACAAGGCACGCTCGTAATAATCGATATACTGCAAATCACCTTTTGCTTGATAAAGAAGTTTCGACAATTTCAGCATATTGTAGGTATTACAGGTTTCCGGGCCTTCTACATCTTTTACCATGCTCGAAAAATCATCGCTGGGATGGAAGTGCTCACGTACACTGTTACCACCGATGCTAACAGTTCGTTCACCAACCACCTGCTGCCAGAAAAAATCGGCACTGTCGAGCCAGCTTTGATCCTGATTTAAGTTGGCAATACGGGCAACCCCAACAATTTTCGGAATTTGGGTATTTGCGTGCAAGCCGTTTAGTTGATCCTCTTTTGCCAATAATGGCTTTAACAATTTGATCTCGGTATAGCGTTTTGCCAAGTCCAGATATTTTTGTTGCTTGGTAATGTCATACACATCGGCTAAGGTTTCATTTAACCCACCGTATTCGGTACGTAACATGGTTTGCAGTTGTTGATCGGAAAGCTGATTGCTAAGTGCAAGCATCCAATCACTAAATTTGATCAACATGCCTTTAGCTTGCTCATTACCTGCATAAAGGTAGGCATCACGTAAGCCGGCAAAAACCTTATGCAGGTTATACCAGGGAACCCAGCTTTTATTTAAGGTAAATAAATCGGCGTCAATTTGGCCTTTGCTGATTTCGGCCCAAACCCGAGCGCCACCAGGCACACCACCCAAGTAACCATTACCATGCTGTTGCTGGCATTTATCAAGCTCGTTAATCATGTAAGTTAAACGCTCAAGCACTTCCTGGTTACCAGTCGCGGCATAGGCTAAGGCTAATGCCGTAAGGTAATGACCACCAATATGACCATCTAGTCCGGTATTTTCCCAGTTAGGGTAACTTTCAATGTGCACTGGTAAGTTTGCTTCACGGCGATATGGGGCGAGTAAACGTTCTGGATCCATCGCCAAAAGGTACTGCAAATTGGTTTGCTGGGCATCATAAAACGGCCCCGCGGTTAACTCTACATCCGTCAAGGGCACAGGGTTGATTACTGGTTGCGATTGAGCATTGCTTATGACGGGTGCTAATGTTAACGCCAGCAAGATAATTAACTTTTTCATAGTATTTTTTATATTGGCTAAAAATAAAAAAGCCTTCTTTTAGGAGGTTAAGAAGGCTTTTATCGGATTAAGTTATTCCTGGATAGAAGGCTTACCAAATATCGGCATACCGTTTTCATCCCAGCGAACTTCTTTCATATAGGTGTGGCGGTTTGGATCCCACAAAGGATCACCTTCAATCTCGGTATAAGTACGGGCGTGATACACCAAAATATCGGTATCACCGTCTTCACCCTTGGTGAAACTGTTATGTCCGGCACCATATACTCCATGCTCATAACAGCTCGAAAATACCGGCTGTTGTGCCTTCAACCAGCTCGCAGGATCAAGCAAGTCGGCATCTTCATCTGCCGTTAACAACCCCATGCAATAGTTTTCATCCGTAGCACTGGCGGAGTAACTGATAAAGATTTTGCCATTTCGTTTAAGCACGGCAGGCCCTTCATTTACCCAAAAGCCAATGATTTCCCAAGACAGCTCTGGCTTAGTTAGCATTACAGGCTCAGAGCTGATCTTGTCTGGGGTATCCATTTTAGCGATGTATAAATTACTGTTGCCCTGAATATCATTTTCTTTTTGTGCCCATAAGTAATACAGCTGACCGTTGTGGGTAAAGGTCGTTGCATCCAAACAGAAGGTATCAATACCTGTATCAAGCTGGCCCAAGAATTCCCAGTTTCCGGTTAATGGATTAGCGTCTTCACAACGCAATACATACATCCGGTGCTGAAATAAATCGTCTTTGATTTCTCGGCTCGGGGCAATGGCCACATATACATACCAAGCGCCCTGATTAAAGTGAATTTCTGGTGCCCAAACCAAATCAGAATATGGGCCTTCATCAGGTTTTGTCCAAATGTCGAATGTCTCGGCGTCGGCTAAGCCAACAATGGTTTTCGCGCGACGAAGTTCAATGCGATCGTATGCAGGTACTGAAGCGGTAAAGTAGTAATAACCGTCAGTGTGTTTGAAAATAAATGGATCGGCACGTTGTTCGATTAATGGCGTTAAAATGGTCACGTTGAACTCCTGTTAAATTAAACGGTAGCAGTTGAGTTTTGCTCAGCTGTTTTAAATGATGATTGCCCATTAACTGGCGCATTTTGCGGCTCAGCAAGTTGGGTTTTGATTTGCTCAAATTTGTCGTTATTAATTTTGTATTTAAACATCAACGACCCCATTAGGGCATGGAAAACCCCAGGGATAATCGAAAGCATTAAAGCAATACCCGTTAAGGTAAAGGCGCTTTGTTCCTGATCTGGCACATAATTAAAGTAGGCAAGTAACATACCGACAATATAACCTGCGATACCCATACCGGCTTTTTGCGCAAAAGAAATACCGCCATAAGCCAGGCCTGATACTCGTTCACCGGTTTTCACCGTACCATAGTCGATGGCTTCGGAAATAATTGACCAAAAGATTGGTGCGTGTAAATCCACCACGAATGACAAGATGAAGTACAGAATGAAGGCCAATAACACGTCACCCGGCGCGACAAAAAAGTACATGATCACACTGAGTGCGCCAACCAACAGTTGGGTATAACGGAATAATTTGATTTTACAGTAACGCTTGGTGATCCAAGTTGAGGCAACCATCGCCAAGATAGCGGCAATAACACCAGTCGAAATAAAGGCCGAAGATAACGCAGCATCGCCACCCAAGTAATATTTAGCGTAATAAAGCGCCACCGATCCACGGATCACATAACCGATGGTACCAATGACACAGATGGCACATAAAATCAGCCATTGGTCATTTTTCATCAGTAATTTCACTTGCGAAATGAATGGCTTTGCTTCTACCTTATGTTCAATACGCTCTTTGGTGGTGAAGAAACAGAATAAAAACAATAAGGCTGACATCACGGCCATTAAGCCCATCGCAAATTGGTAGCCGGAAGCAATATCTTCGCCACCCCAAGCATCAGCGATGATCGGCACAAGGGTTGTTACCAATAGCGCCGCAACTTTGGCGAAAAACAAACGGTAGCCATTGGCGGACAATTTTTCTTTCGGATTGTCGGTGATCACCCCAATTATCGAAATATAAGGAATGGTCACCACGGTAAACATAATAGTAACAAAGATATAAGTAGAGTAAGCCCACACCAGCTTGCTGTTGTAATCCCAATCAGGGGTGCTAAAGGTTAAAAACACTGAGATAGCAAAAGGAATGGCCATAATTAAAAAATAAGGCCGGTAACGTCCCCACCGAGTGGTATATTTATCGGTGATAATCCCCATTAATGGGTCGGTAATCGCATCAATAAAGCGCACAGCTAAAAATAAAAATGCCAAGTCGGTTGGTTTTAAACCGAATACGTCGGTATAAAAAAACGTAATAATCAACATCATTGATGAGATCACTACGTTTACGGCCATGTCCCCAGAGCCATAACCGACTTTTTCTAAAACGGATAATTTGTGTCCACTCATTGCAAGCCTTTTTCGTTATTTATTGTAGTTTCATTAAGGTATAAATTTTCTTTAAATTGGTTATACCTTTTTGTGATAATAATATGCTATGATTATTCATCATACAATAGTACTTTTAAAAAAATTAAATTTATAATCGTTTCAGGAGTAGGTTTTGTCTAGATTCAGTTCGTTCAAAAAAGTCATACCATCTTATCTATCATGTGCCTTTGTTGCTTTATTCTCAGCAGGCTGTAACGCTACAGAATACCCACAACTTGATATACATGATCCGGTCATGATCAAAGAAGGTAGCAAATATTACCTATTTAGTACCGGCCCCGGCATTACCATGTATCAATCGAATGACATGATCACCTGGGACTATGCTGATCGGGCATTTAAAACGGAACCTGACTGGGCTCGTGATATCGCACCTGGCTTTAACGGCCACCTATGGGCACCCGATATCATTGAACACAATGGCTTGTTTTACTTGTACTATTCGGTTTCTGCCTTTGGTAAAAACACCTCGGCGATGGGGGTTACGGTCAATAAAACCTTGGATGTAAATTCGCCAGAGTACCAATGGCAAGATAAAGGCATTGTCTTACAATCCATTCCACATCGCGATTCATTTAACGCCATTGATCCGAACATTATCTTCGATGATAACGGCACTCCATGGATGAGTTTCGGTTCATTTTGGCATGGCTTAAAAATCGTCCAACTAAGCGATGATTTACTGTCTGTCGCCAAACCAGAAAAGTGGGCAACCATCGCCAAGCTAAACCGTGATCCGTTTACCGATGAAGCCGAACCGGGCAGTGGCCAAATTGAAGCCCCCTTTATTTACAAAAAAGACGATTATTACTACTTATTTGTCTCTTATGGTTTATGTTGTCGTGCCGATGACAGCACCTATCACTTAGCCATGGGGCGTTCAAAGTCGGTTACCGGGCCTTATCTGGATAAAAATGGCAAAGACATGGCTCAAGGTGGTGGCACCGTATTATTAAAAGGTACCAAAGCTTGGCCTGGGCTTGGCCATAACAGCGCCTATACAATTGATGGTAAAGATTATTTGGTCTTTCACGCCTATGAGTCCGCTGACAACGGCTTGCAAAAGTTAAAAATTGCTGAGCTAAGCTGGAGTGCTGATGGCTGGCCACAAGTTGACAGCAAAGCCCTGAATGAATACCGCAGTGCTGTTCGCACCCCTATTCAAAAATAAGGCCTAGTCATGAAAACATTCTTAAAAACAACAAGTCGCTTATGCCTCATCGCCTCGGCAATCTCTTTAGCTGCATGTAATGATGAAGCACAAATTCAAAGCAATGTTGATAAAGTAAAACAACAGCTGATTGACAGTGTTCAACAGACCCAAATTGCTAAGAATACTTTTGCCAACCCATTGTTTCGTAATGGTGCCGATCCCTGGATGCATTACTATGAAGGCAACTATTACTTAACCACCACTACTTGGGCATCCGAATTGGTCATGCGTAAGTCACCAACCATCGCAGGTCTGGCTGATGCACCGGCCCACAATATTTGGACCGGTGATGATCCATCGCGTTGCTGTAATTTTTGGGCATTTGAGTTTTTCCCGTTTGAAACCCCCGAAGGTACTCGCTGGTATGTGATTTATACCGCTGGTGAAGAAGGTAATACCTACCACGCTCAGAAAAACCATATCCTTGAAAGTGAAGGTAGCGACCCTATGGGGCCATACCAATACAAAGATACACCAATGAAAGATCATTGGAATATTGATGGCAGCTACTTTAAACATAACGGCGAGCTGTACTTCTTATGGTCAGAATGGCACGGTGAAGATCAGGTTAATTTGATCTCAAAAATGACCAACCCATGGACGTTAGAAGGCAAGCGTACGGTGATCACTCGCCCAGAATTCGACTGGGAGATCTCAGGGTTACGCGTCAATGAAGGGCCAGAAATCATAAAACATGACGATCGCACTTTTATTGTTCACTCAGCCAGTTTCTGTAATACCGAGGACTACAAGCTAGCTGTGGTTGAATTAACCGGTGAAGATCCACTCGAAGCCTCATCTTGGACAAAATACGATGAGCCTTTCTTTGAAAAAGGCAATGGCGTATTTGGTCCAGGTCATCATGGCTTTTTCATTTCTCCAGATGGCAGAGAAGATTGGTTGATCTATCACGGTAATTCATCTCCTACCGATGGCTGCAGTGGCACACGCGCTGCCCGCGCTCAACCATTTACCTGGCACAGTGAAGGGGAAAAACAAGGCTTACCGAACTTTGGCAAGCCGATGGCCGACAAACAGCAATTACCGGTTCCTAGTGGTGAGCAAGGCCCGTTACTCGCCAAGGTTCAAGGGGTTCGTTACCAGATCATCAATAAGGATAGTAACGCCTGTTTAACCACTAATGCTGAGGGTGAAGTAACAGTTGGTGACTGTGCTGCATCAGCAAGTAAATGGATAGTCGATCCGGCAAATGATGGCTTATACCGTTTTGCAAACGCCGAATTTGGCTCGTTTTTAACCGAACAACAGTGTCTAACCGGTACCAACAACCAAATCACCGCCAGTCCATGGCAATCATCAAGGTGCCAACGCTTTAGTATTGATGCCTCACATCATGGCTGGTTCCGCTTTGCCAATGAACAATCCATCAATAATCTTCAGCTGGCCAATTGTGCTAGTAAAGTGGGCAGCCAGGTAGTGACGGGTGAAAATCGCATCTCCAGTTGTACCGATTGGCGAATTGAGCCGGTTGACAACGTCGCCATCACAAATGCTTACTCCGGTAAGGTGATAGGTGTCGATGAGTGCAGTCTTGAGAACAACGCCAATGTAACTCAACAAGCCTACACCGACAAAGCCTGTCAGAAGTGGCAAGCGCAAGCTACCGATAACGGCTACTATCACTTTCAGTCATTAAATGACAGCCAGTTATGTCTGGCCATTGAAACCGGTGAGCAGGTCAAGTTACCGGGTAACTTGGTACAAGCTGCCTGTACGAATGAAAACAGCGAATGGCGCATTGAGTTTTTACAAAATGGCACAGTACGCTTTGTTGGTCGTAAAGCAGGAGCCATGAGCGTTGTGAAAAAAGAGTTAATCAGCAATGGTGCCAATGTCTTTGAGCAAGTATGGAAAGACAGCATAGATCAACATTTTTACTTACGAGTGGCTAATTAACCTAGCCAAAGCAAGCATACAACAATAATCAATTGGTCAGGGGGATTGCCCCTGATCTAACCAGGTGAATTATGAAAACATTATTAAAAACCCTACTTAGCACCGGCATCGCTGCTGGTTGTTTAGCACTAAGTGCTTCAGCAAATGCGAAGAACCCAATCGTAGATACCGTCTTTACAGCTGATCCCGCCGCTATTGTCCATCAGGATACGGTGTTCTTGTATACTGGCCATGATGAGCAAGAGCCTAGCAAGGTCGGTTTTAATTTAAATGAGTGGTTGCTGTTTTCCACGAAAGACATGGTTAACTGGCAAGCGCATGGACCGATTTTGCGTGCCACCGATTTTAAATGGGCGCTAAATTCAGCTTGGGCCGCGCACATGGTTGAGCGAGATGGCAAATTCTATTTTTATACTTCGGTATATAAAGAAGGCGGTCCAAAACCAGGCTTTGCCATTGGCGTTGCGGTTGCGGATAAGCCAACTGGCCCATTTAAAGATGCGCGAGGCTCTGCCCTGCTAACCAATGATATGACCGACCACAGCCCTAATAATTGGGATGACATCGACCCTGCTGTATTTATTGATGACAATGGTGAAGCTTATATGTTTTTTGGCAATAGCGTGCCTAAATACGTCAAGTTAAAAGACAACATGATCGAACTCGATGGTGAGATCAAAGTGCTGGATATTCCTAACTTTACCGAGGCCCTCTATGTACATAAAAAAGGAAATTATTATTACCTGACTTATGCCAGTGGTTTGCCTGAAACTATCCATTATGCCATGAGTAAAAGCATACATGGCCCATGGCAATACAAAGGGTTACTAAACGAAGTTGCCGGCAACAGTAACACCAACCATCAATCTATTATCGAATTTAAAGGTAAGGATTACTTTATTTATCACACGGGCTCAATGCAGCATAACTCACCAGTAGGCATTGGCGGTGAATTTCGCCGTAGCGTTGCCGTCGATAAACTGGAATACAACGCCGATGGCACTCTCAAGCCGGTTATCATGACCACTAAAGGCATTACCGAGCCTGCCCAATAAGCCGAAAAAGAATACGAGGGAAACCAACCATGAAAAAAATAATGCTAGGCCTATTGGCTGCGGGGCTAACCTGCAGCCTGACAGCAAACGCAAAAAACCCTATTACCGATCAAATGTTCACAGCCGATCCGGCTGCCATAGTCCACAAGGATACGGTATTTTTATACACTGGCCATGATGAAGATAAAGATAATACCTTCTACAACATGCATGACTGGTTATTGTTTACTTCAACCGATATGGTCAACTGGCAACATCATGGCCCTATTTTAAAAGTTACCGATTTTAAATGGGCTGAAAAACATGCCTGGGCATCGCATATGATTGAGCGCGATGGTAAATTTTACTTTTATACATCGGTTTACCACAAAAAAGATAAACCGGGGTTTGCCATTGGTGTTGCTGTCGCAGATAGTCCATATGGACCTTTTAAGGATGCTCGCGGTAGCGCCTTATTAACCAACGATATGACCACTCAAACCAAGAATGACTGGGATGATATCGATCCTGCCATTTTCATTGAAGACAATGGTGATGCCTACATGTTCTTTGGCAATCTGGTGCCCAAATATGTGAAGCTCAAAGACAATATGATTGAACTTGATGGTGAGATCAAGGTGATCGATGTGCCAAACTTTACTGAAGCGCTTTGGGTGCATAAAAAAGGCGACAATTACTATATGTCTTATGCCAGTGGTTTCCCGGAAACCATTCATTACGCAATGAGTAAGAGCATTCATGGCCCATGGGAATACAAAGGTTTGCTGAATGAATTAGCTGGTAATAGCGAAACCAATCATCAGTCGATCATCGAGTTTAAAGGCAAAGATTACTTTATCTATCACAACAGTGCCATTCAGCATAACTCCGCCATTGGTGCTGGTGGTCGCTATCGCCGCTCGGTTGCCGTTGATAAACTGGAATACAATGATGATGGCACCATCAAGCGCATCATCATGACCTCAGAAGGCATTACTGAGCCAGCAAAATAATCAATCGGTGCTACAACACATCTCAAAGAGCCTTAACACTTTTTTGCTTAAGGCTCCCCCTCTCCTAATAATTATGAGGATCCTATGCAAAAGTTACTCCTTTTCTGCCTATTGACCTTCTCAGGCTACCTGCAGGCCGCCGACTATTTATTGTTCTATCTTGGCGGTCAATCCAATATGGAAGGCTTTGGTTACAGTGGCGAGTTGCCAGAATATTACCAAGGCACTGAGAATGATGTACTTATTTTTAACGGCAATGCCGTTGGCGATGACCAAGCTGGTGGTGGTTTTGGTCAGTGGTTGCCGCTATCTCCAGGATTTGGCACCGGTATCAAATCAACGGATAGTGCCACCACGCTCTCTAATCGCTTTGGTCCTGAACTGAGTTTTGGCAAACACATGGCCAAGCTTACTGGTAAAAAAATTGCCATTATCAAATACGCCCGGGGCGGCTCTTCAATTGCCCTTGGGGCATCTGGTTATGGCACATGGGACAGAAACTATCAAGAAAATACCGGCATTAACCAATGGGATAATTTCCAAGCAACCGTTGCCCACGCCCTGAGTGATAGGGACATAGATAACGATGGTATTGAAGACACCTTGCTCCCATCCGGCATTATTTGGATGCAAGGCGAAGCTGATGCATATGTAGAATTTGCTTCAAAGGTTTATGAACAAAATTTAAGGACATTGATGCAGCATATGAGCGATGTTTTTGGTGCAAAACAGTTACCGATTGTCATTGGTAGAATTGAAGACTGGGGTAACACTGAGCAAACACGCATCATGAAATACATCGATGCGGTTTGGGCTGCACAGGCCGAATTTGCAGCTGAAAACCCGCATGTTGAATACGTTAAATTTTCCGAACCAGTTGAGTTTTTAGACGATAAATGGCATTACCAGAGCAAACATTATTTGCAATTGGGCAAACTTTTTGCCGATGCAGCTTTCAAACAACTCGACCGAAAAGATTAAACGGCTCCAGGTTAACAGCTCCACTGCAATTTAATCATTAAAAACTGTGGGGCTGTATGCCTTGTTACGATAATCTTTGTTTAAGATACCTCTGATAATCAGGAATTTCGGCCTTATACTTATGCTCAAGAAGTGTAGAGTTCAAAAGGAAGTCCGCGGTTGCAGCATTGGTTGCAATCGGGATATTCCAGACAGCGGCTAACCTCAATAAGGCCTTAACATCAGGGTCATGTGGTACCGCATTTAGGGGGTCCCAAAAAAATATCAACATATCAATATCTCCCTGACTGATCATCGCGCCCAGTTGTTGGTCCCCTCCCATAGGACCGCTTAACAGACTTTCAACACTCAAATCGGAATGATGAGCTATCATATGTCCTGTTGTTCCAGTAGCGAATAATTGATGTGCTTTAAGTTTATCCCTATACTTGCTAACCCAAGCCAACAAATCCTGCTTACGGTGATCGTGGGCTACCAGCGCGATACTCTTCGCTTCGGCCATTTCTCTATGAGTTTTTTGCATTATCCCTTTTCCTGATATTAAACGTATTGATTTAGTTTTTTTTGCTTGTTCTTCTTGTAATAATAGTGCTGAACACAATTGTATTACAATACCACTTATTGTTAAAATGATTTATCAAAGATATCTACTTTTAGGGAATTGTATGAAACTGAATCGATTTATACTTGCTTTGTTGGCATTACTCAGCACTATCGCAGTGGCAGAAGAATCAAAAAATACTAATCAACACTTTGATAACCCCATAGTTATACAACGCGCGGATCCTTTTTTACACCGCCACAACGAAACTGGTTGCTATACCTTCATTGGAACTTCTCCCAAGTTTGACAATATAAAACTCAGACAAGCTTGTGACCTCAATGATTTAAAAATCGCTGAGGAAAAGTTAATTTGGCAAAAAAATGATAGTGGCCCACTCAGTTTAAATATTTGGGCACCAGAATTACATCGCATTGACGATGCTTGGTATATCTATTTTGCAGCTGGTGAAAAAGAGAGACCATTTTATATTCGTATGTTCGTTCTTAAAAATGAAAACCCAGATCCAATGCAGGGAGAATGGCAAAATCTTGGACAAATAAAAACGCCATGGGACAGCTTTTCCTTAGACGCTACGACTTTTGCACATAAAGGTAAGCGTTACCTTATCTGGGCCCAACAAGACAAGGACAGGAGCTACAACTCAGCACTTTGGATGGCAGAAATGGATAGTCCAAACAGCATCAAGGGTGAGGTTATTCAATTGACTAAACCAGAGCTCGATTGGGAGAAACAAGGCTATAAAGTGAATGAGGGAGCGGCAGTATTAATTCGTAATAACAAAGTATTTATTACCTATTCTGCCAGCGCCACTGATCACCGGTATGCAATGGGCTTACTATGGGCAAAAAAGGACGCTAATTTAATGGATGCCACCAGTTGGCATAAACTAGAACAACCAGTATTCACATCCAATTCAAAGTTGAATCGATTTGGTCCGGGCCACAACAGTTTTGTTAAAGCTGCTGATGGGAAAACGGATTTGATGGTCTACCACTCTCGTGATTATCGAGAATTAAGAGGCACTCCTCTCACAGACCCTAATCGCCATGCAAGAGTTCGAGTTGTAGATTGGGATAAGGATGGTTTCCCAATTTTTGGCGAAAATAAAAAAGATTAATCTAGAAGCGTTTATTCACAGAATAAGCGCTTTTTATTTAAGCAATGTTCAAATCCAACAGTGAAAGCTGGTAAGGAATCGCCATTATTTGCATTCGAACCAGAAAAAAATATAGATGTCTGTATAAATAAATGAACCTAAAACTCTAGCTTTTAGCCCAATTATGAAAATTAACTTTAAAATTCAGCAATCAATAGAATGAATTATCTAAAAGTACTTGATCTAACTTTATGTTAACTGACGTCAAGTAAGACTCACATTATTCTCGTTTTAAATTTTTGATACCAGTTCCTAGGCAATGATTTCCTGAGCTTATTTAATCTATGATGTGCAACGCACTTACCTAACCTCAAACCACAATTGCATGGGCATGGTTTCTTATTAGCTATGCGTTTCTTTAGGGACAACACATCAGCGCACGCAACAAGTTCCGATTGGTTGATTAACCCAATCACAGAAGCAAAATCTTCTAACTCGCCTTCGGTGCCATGCTTTAATTCACCGAATACAAAGTTAATTCCTAGGTCTTTCTTCAATGCCACGGCGTATATGTATGGAATAAAAAAAGCATTAAAAAAAACTAAAAAATCTGAGTTATCACGTAAAAATGTATCAACTCTAAATGGTGAGCCTAAGCATAACGAACCATTCGGATTTATGTGGTAGTCATCGGCCCTAGGAATAAACCCACCAATTTCCTCGAATACAGGCGGATCATTCGGATAGCCTGGTGGAATGATGATTTGTAATTCAATTAATTGTTGAACAACTGGATAGTTTTCATAACTATGATGCAGCTGCACTTTTCCTTTTAGCCGAGTTTCTCCATCACGGGTTACAGGTTCGTAACCCATCAATGGGTTTTCTTTAAAAAAACGATCTAGTCCATTAATTTTCAAAACTGCCTCAAGACTTAAGCCACGGTTTAGATACTGGCTCACCAACAAGTTTAGGTTTTGCAATTGTATTTGCACTCGACGCTGAGATACCAAGAGCTGAAGCTAATCGCTTTTGCTCAATGGAAAGAGAAAGGTTTTTAGTTACAGATTCAGCAATCATCGCAATATTGTCAGAACTATATAGATACTCAAAATCTCTAACTACCTGTTCCACCCAAAGATGAAAGTTCTTTTTAAGCTCTAAATGTTTGTAGTCAGGCATAGACCAGCGATCAGCAAAGTTTTCTTCAGGATTGACAGGGTTAGGGACCACGTCAGAGCCTGAGTCTGCAAACTCCTTTAAGCCAGAGAGGATTGAAGAAAATGCCGATTCTAATGATGCTGAACCATTGTAATTGCTGGCAGACAACGTCGTTATAATCACTGAGATTGGTTTACTATCAGGGTTATTTTCAAACATTGTGTCACGATGTCTTTTCAGGATTTGAACAGCACGTTGCAATGGCGTCTTTGTGTTGTAGATAGGCACATCGTCTACCTGCAATGCTTCACGCATCGCTTTTACATGGATATCTTCTACCATGCGGCTTTCAAACCATTGAGCGTATCCTTCTGGATTACTAATCATCCAGTTAGCAGCTGTAATTTCGAAATTTTGATGCCTATCATCAGTAATACCAACTGCATTATCAGCTACATCTTTCGACAGTGATTCACTTAAACCATTACTTATCATTGCCCGCTCAAGGCTTTTCATCTGAACTTCACTTTCAGGTATGCAAGGAACTATATCCATATGGAACTTCATGGCATCTTGATATTCCAAACGCCAACATCTGTGTTTAGATTCTAATTCCTCTGAAATACCTTTAGACTTTCGGTATTCTTCCAATTCGCTTCCAACAATTTCTTTTAAATCCTTTTGAGAGTGACTTGATGGGGTAATACCCGAACGCAAGCTACAAGCAAGATCTAAATCATATTCCTCTTCTCCGGTAAGTGGCTTTATAGCAATACCCAATCGAAATGAACCCTGAGGAAATATATGCGGGTCATTACCTTTAACGGAAGAATCATCACGACCAAACCATTCACCAAGGCTCTTATAGCGAGCTATGGCTTGCTGATATGCACTATCGGGCAAGTCTAAATTGTCTGCCAGTTCTTTTAATAATTTTTCGTTGTTACGCATAATTAACTCCATCTAATTGTTTGTCAGCAAGGAATATTTAACCTCGTCACTATTAGGACTTAGGCTAAAAAACCAGGGATAATTGTTTTTCTCAAAGTGATAAACATTAATAACACTTGGAATATGATTTTGATTTAAGTCTGCAGCAAATCTCATAATAAAAGAGTTTTGACCTGTTATTGTTATATGCAGCTCTGCAACATTTGAATATTGTTTTAGCAACTGGTTATTCATTAACTCTCGAATTTCACTAATTACTTTTACCTGTTCTTTTTCCGAAAATAAGTTACCAATGTATTGCTTAGGTAATTTAATCTGGCAAACCGCATCTAAATTAACTTTTTCAAGAAAGACTTCCGCCACAGAAGGGATCGATAGCTCAATTGATAAACCCAGCTTCCTTACATCCTTATCGCTACTAATGTTACCGGATAAATATGTTTTAACTTGGCCAGATATACTTTGTCCCCGAGTTCTTTTATCACGGCAATCTATCCAACGACTCTTTTCTTCCTTTTTGGAATCACGATCCCAACAGTAGTAATTTACTAATCGTCTGTTTGCGACCAAAAACCCTAGAGTGAAGCAATGGGGGACATGCGCAATTGCCCCCAGAGCTAAAGGATGCTCACTATCATGTTGGTTTAGTTCATTTAACTCGTTTTGAGCAAAAGTCGTTAAAGCGTTAGTTGACCTGTCAAGCCAATCATTGAGTGACTCACCGTTTTGCTGTTGAAGATACAATGACTTTCGTGTTCCAGAACTTTCAATAGTTTGGCTGAACACCTTAGATAATTGGGGGGCGTGACCTTTAGGTAAGCTCCTGAGATCAATACTTTTTGCTCTCTTTGCCTGTGATGCTTCACCCAAAAAGTGTTGATAGATCTCTAACAATATTCCAGATACCAGTGCCAATTCTCCAATAATCAGAAACATATTGATTAAGATGGGGGAAACCATTGAACTATCAGTGTCAGCAGTAAAAACAATTCCATTAAATGTCATTGAAAACACCAGGGAACCAAAACCTAAAGCTAAACTAGCAATGGCAAAGCCAACCTGCATTAATTTACGAGCGGCAGAAAGCCTTATTTGGGCGATAACATAGAGAAAATCTAAAATGATATCAATCACTAACACTACCCTTAAAATGAAAAACCATACTTATTGAAATGACATATGGGTACATTTTAGTTTTTCAATAGAGGGACAAAAATTATTCTGCTTAATATCCGTTTTTTAGTGTTTAATTAATGCAAAATAACATATGCGGCTGTGTTAATTGCTCATAGCTTTGAGCTTGTTTTTCAAAATTAAGCAACATTTTTTCCCTTTTGCCCATTGGTGTATTACTTCATTCAAAAAGAATAAAGCAAAAAAAAGAGTGACCGTCCTTGGTTCACTCTCTCTTACACTCTCAACTGGAAATTGTTGCTTAGAAGAAACGCCAGTAAATAAATACGGTAATACCGATAATGGCGGCAGTATGGATGAAATCCCACTTATCGATACCAGCTTTAACCTCTTCAATTTGGGCTTTTGACATGGTACTGAATGTTAAACCTTTCAATTGTTCTTCATCTTTTTGTGGGGTAACCAAACTAATCAACACAATTAATGCGGTGATAACAATAAATAGGAAAATACAGATATATAACCAGTTCACGTTTGCATACCAACCAATCACGGGCATACCTTGTAAACTCTCGGCAAAGAAACTTAACACCAGACGCAGCATACCTAACAGGAAGCCAATCACTAAGCCCCAAAAAGCTGCGGCTTCGGTAACACGCTTGCTACAGATACCCAATAAGAATACCGCTGCGATACCAGGGGCAATTAACGCTTGTACTTGCTGTAAATATTCAAATAAGTTTGCTGATAGTGCTAACATTAATGGGATCCACAACATACCTAATATAACAATGGCAATTGTAGCCATACGCCCTACATGCAATAAGTGTTTTTCTGTTGCTTTTGGTTTGAACTTCTTATAGAAGTCGATGGTAAATAACGTCGCGGACGAATTAAACAAGGATGCCAGAGATGACATTAGAGCAGCCAGTAAGCCGCCGATCACAATCCCTTTAACCCCGGCCGGTAATAACTCAGATACTAAGGTAGCAAATGCCGCATCAGATGAATCATAGCTGATCAAGCCTTTTGATTTTAAAGCAAATGCAATCATCCCTGGTACCAAGAAGATAAACACAGGCAGCAGTTTCAAGTAACCAGCAAACATGGTACCTCGGCGTGCTTCTTTAATACCTTTTGCAGATAATACACGTTGTACAATGTATTGATCGGTACACCAGTACCAGAAACCGATAATGAATGAACCAAAAATAACCCCAGGCCATGGGAAATTAGGGTCGTCCCAAGGACGAATCAGATGCATATTAGCAGCATTAATGCGCTCAAATTCAGCCCAGCCACCTACTTTATCAAGGCCAATCCACAAAATAATGATGGAGCCAATTAATAACACTGGTGTTTGCAGAACAGAGGTCCACATAATGGCTTTCATCCCACCAAGCACCGTATAAATACCAGTAACAACCACCATACCTATGGCAGCTACCCAGAAGAAGTCTATTCCCCAAATGGTATCAATACCTAACAATGTCTGTAATACTAAGGCACCTGCATAAACGGTAACAGCTACTTTGGTTAATACATAACTGATGATAGAAATGGCCGCTAGAAAGGTTCTTGAGCGCTCTGAAAAGCGACGTTCCAGAAACTCAGGCATGGTGTAGACTTTTGAGCTCCAGTAAAATGGCACAAAAAACCAGCCAAGCAGTAAGATAATGTACGACTGTAACTCCCAGTGTGCCATAGCCATACCAGAAGAGGCTCCAGCCCCAGAAAGGCCTACCAAGTGTTCCGAGCCTATGTTTGAAGCAAAAATAGACGCACCGATAGCCAGCCAGGTTGCGTTTCTTCCCGCCAAGAAATAATCGGCTGTATCTTCTTCTTTTTCCCGCATGGACATGGCGACCACCCCCATGAGCAGAATAAAGAAGCCGGCTAACACCGCCCAATCTAATGAACTTAATTCAATCATTATTATAATCCTCTGTTGTTATAGAGCCATATTATAATATAATAACAATATTGGAAAGTTCTATTTTTAAAGATTTTGTATCATTTAATTACAATTAAAAATTGCATTGCTCACTGTGTTGCTGCTTACTGTCCCCCCCCTAAGCTCTGTGATACTAATAGATAGGCATCCCTAGGGCTTTTCAGCAATGTGCGCTTTGATTAATAAATTATTATGTTATTATCACCTCATAAGATGAATTTTATGGAATAAAACAATGGCAGTTAGCAAGAATAATCTATCCGAACAGGTAACTGACGACTTAGGTAAAGCAATCATTTCCGGGAAATATCAAACGGGCAGTAACTTACCGACAGAAGCGCAACTTTGTGAACAATATTCAGTAAGCCGAACCGCTGTTCGTGAAGCCGTAAAGATGTTAAATGCCAAAGGCTTAATTTCATCAAAACCACGACAAGGCATTCGTGTTGAACCTTCTGAAAACTGGAATTTATACGATACAAATGTTCTTGACTGGTTATTACATAGCAGCCCCTCTTTATATGTATTGAAAGAATTCCTGCAAGTACGCATGGCCATTGAACCCCAGGCTGCCGCCTTGGCAGCAAGGAATGGCAATCCAGAATTAATTAATGAAATTAAACTTGCATTGGAAGAAATGGATAAAGCAGCTCGCATTGATGATGCCTCAATGTTTGAGTCTGACTTGGCTTTTCATACCTCGATACTGCAAGCCAGCGGAAACCGTTTTTTTGCTCAATTAAAAGAGTTTATAAGTACGGCCCTGTCGGTAAGTATTCAACATACAACCCCTGCTAAGGGTAACCGCCTTTCTATTGTTGATGAACATAGCAAGGTGTATACAGCCATCGCCAATGGTGAAGCTGAGCGAGCGAAAAACATGATGATCTACATGATTGATGAAGCCATGCTATTTATCGATCAAGAAATCGCCAAGAAAACCGCTTAATTAGTAAGAGGAATTGATGAATACTTTAACTGACAACCAAGCCAGTTATCCTTCTTTACATGGTAAAGTAGCGGTTATTACTGGCGGAGCCACTGGTATTGGGGCAGAGATAGTAAAACACTTATGCCTGCAGAAAGTTATCGTTACTTTTATTGATATTGATATCGAGCATGGCAAAAAATTAGAGCGCACTCTAAGCAGTCATGGATATAAAGTCACATTCGTTAGCTGTGACGTAACTCA
Source organism: uncultured Thalassotalea sp. (assembly GCA_947502355.1). Taxonomy (GTDB): domain Bacteria; phylum Pseudomonadota; class Gammaproteobacteria; order Enterobacterales; family Alteromonadaceae; genus Thalassotalea_A. The sequence goes on from CANMZP010000007.1 coordinate 117,533, forward strand.
GGTAGACCGCTTACAAGAGATAATTTATGAGACAGCGCTGAAATTTGGAAGGTTGGACATATTAATCAATAATGCAGCTAACGATGAGCGACACAGCATGAACGATGTCACGGAACAATATTGGTGCAAATCGATTGAAGTTAATTTGAAACCTTATTTTTTCGCTTCTCAAGCTGCTTATCCATACCTTAAAGAACAAGGTGGCTCCATCATTAACCTGGGCTCTGCAAGTTGGCGTAAAAAACAATGTGGGATGCCTCTTTATACCACCGCTAAAGCGGCTATTGAGGGGCTTTCCAGGAGTTTGGCATCTGACTATGGAAATGACCGGATCCGAGTAAACACCCTCATCCCTGGCTGGGTAAATACCGACAAACAACTCTCAAAATGGTTAAGCCCCGAAGTCGCACAAAAGACTCTACAGTCGCAATGCATCCATCAACCAATCGAGTCTTCGGACATCGCAAAAGCAGCATTATTCTTAGCGTCAGATGACAGTAGAATGATGACGGCTCAAACGCTCATAATAGATGCGGGCTGGACTTAAAAAAGCATAACAATAGCACAAAGGTGCAGAATTTAGATTGACTCTTTGTGCTAACTCAATTAAATTGTATTATAATATTTATAATTTGAGACTGTATCGTGATAAGCCTAATCCTGGTCATTTACCTCATCCTTATATTCGGCGCTTGCCTGCAAAGCGTAGCCGGATTTGGACTTGGATTACTCGGCGCCCCTCTAGTATTTTTTCTTAACCCTGAATTAGTACCAGGTCCGATGATTCTTCTGGCATTGTTAAACACTGCTATTTTGTCTGCAAAGTATCGAACCAATATCGACACAAAGCAAACCCGTTTCGCCTTAGTCGGTGGCACAATAGGAGTTGTATTAGCCGCTTTAATCCTTAAGCAATTAAATGTAGAACAGTATCAATATGCTTTTGGTGCACTAATTTTGCTTTCAGTTCTGTTATCGGTGGTTGGCTTTTTCCCAAGGGTCACCAAATCGACCAGCTTGGTTGCTTCATTTGTATCAGGAGTCATGGGAACAATTACCGCTGCGGGGGGAACACCTATGGGGCTATTGTATCAATCAGAAGCCAAAGAAATAATACGTGCCAATTTAAGTATTTTTTTTCTTTATATCAACCTGTTAGCCATTTTGGCCTTATTGTTCACGGGTGTTGCAGGCTACAAAGATTTCACGCTTTTTCTAATGTATTCTCCGGCGATTTTTGTCGGCATATTTATTGCCAAGTTTGTTAATCCTTTTATCAATAAAGATGCTATGCGAATTCTTGTTTTAGTCGTCGCAACAGTTTCAGGATTAATTCTTATTATGTAAACTACTTCCTTTGCAAACCTGCATGGTTGATAAAGGACGACAATGAAACCAGAACTCATTTTACAACAGGTGATTGATGTTCCCTCCTGCGCCTTGGGAGAAGGATTACACTATATCCCGCAAAAGCAACTATTATATTGGGTAGATATTTTAAAACACCGATTGTTTAAATTACATCTACCAACGGATAAACTTGAAATTCACACCTTCGATGAAGCCGTCTGTTGGGTAAATTCTACTAATACAGGCCAACTCATTATTGGCTGCAAATCCGGTATCTATGAATATCAGATTGAGACACAGTCAAAAGACCTTCTCTGGCAAAACCGACAGGCTGCAAATAACATTCGTTTAAATGATGCCAAAACAGATCGAAAAGGCCGCCTGTTTTTTGGGACTATGGATGATTTAGAGCACTCTGCACTAGGTAATCTTTACCAATTAACAGCCGACAGAATCACAAAAAAAGTAGACGAAAATTATACGGTCAGTAATGGCCCCGCCTGCAGTGTAGACGGCAGCCGCCTATATTCGGTATCCAGTAGTAAGCAAATCATATATTCTTTTGATATATACCCTTCAGGCCAATTAAAAAACAAGCATGCCTTAATTAATTTCCCAAAAGAGTATGGCTACCCTGATGGAATCACTGTTGATTGTAACGATAACATATGGGTTGCTTGCTGGGGCGGAGGAGCTGTTCTTTGCTTTTCATCGAATGGTCAATTAATAACTGCTGTTGATGTGCCTGCGCCTTATGTAACCAACATTCTATTTGCAGGCGATAATTATCAAGAAGTCTATGTTACAACCGCAACAAATCCCATGTCTGAACTTGAAAAAAAAGCATTTCCGGATTCTGGTAAGGTTTTTAAATTTTTGAGCAATCTTTCTGGTATTGCGGAAGAGCCCATCAATTTAAAGTAACACTAGAAGAAGAGCCCAATTAAGGGCTCTATATTTATAAAGGCTATTGTTTCAATAAGGTTTTTGCCTTACAAACTGCGTTAGCTACGGTAAAGCCAAAATGCTCTAACAGGACATTACCTGGTGCAGACTCACCAAATGATGATAGTCCAAGTACATCGCCATTTTCACCAATATACTTGTACCAAAAATCAGTATGTGCTGCCTCAATAGCTAGTTTGGCTGTCTTAGGCGGTAGTACTTTTAACCGGTAATCTTTATCTTGTAAATCAAACTGAGTTGTAGATGGCATTGACACCACATTCACCAATACTCCTTGCTCAGCCAGAACATTTGCCGCATTCACGGCTAGGCCAACTTCAGAACCTGTTGCAATTAAAACCAGTTCTGGTTCACTGCCACAATCAACAAGAATATACCCACCTTTTTCAATTTGGCTTACTTGCTCAGTAGAGCGCTCCATATGCAAAGTGCCCTGACGAGAAAAAACAAGAGCACTAGGACCATCTTTACGAATTAGTGAAGACTTCCATGCAACTGCTGTCTCAACGGTATCACATGGCCTCCAGGTTGCCAGATTCGGCGTCATCCGCAGGTTAGCCAACTGCTCAACAGGTTGATGTGTAGGACCGTCTTCGCCTTGACCAATAGAATCATGGGTATAAACAAAAATACTTTGAGTTTTCATTAATGCTGACATGCGAACAGCATTACGAGCATACTCCATGAACATCAGGAAGGTTGCGCCATAAGGCACAAATCCACCATGCAGAGCAATGCCATTCATAATCGCACTCATGCCAAATTCTCGTACTCCGTAGAAAACATAATTGCCATCCGATTCATCCTGCAAGCCTTTCGCATTTGGCCACAATGTTAAGTTGGAACCGGCTAAATCAGCTGATCCACCGATAATTTCTGGTAGTTGTTCAGCAAAGAATGAAATGGAATTTTGCGATGCTTTGCGGGTTGCAATCAAGGCACCTTCTTCTTGGCATTGAGCTATGTACTTATTGAACTCAACCTCAAAGCTATCTGGTAAACGGTTATCAATAACCCGTCTCACAAACTCCGTAGCAAGCTCAGGATAAGCCTGTTTATACTCTTCAAAGTAGGCTTGCCACTGACCTTGCTTACTTTCACCAATGGGCCTAGCATCCCATTGTTGGTATACGTCTTCTGGTACTTCAAATGGAGCATATGGCCAATTTAAAGTTTTTCTCACTTCAGCAATTTCAGCATCACCAAGAGGTGCGCCATGACAATCATGAGACCCCCCTTTATTCGGTGAGCCAAAACCAATCGTGGTTTTACAACAAATTAAGGTCGGTTTGTCCGTTTCTTTCTGGGCTTGTTCAATCGCATTTGCAATCTGTTGATGATCATGACCATCAATGCCGCTGATCACATGCCAACCGTAAGAATCGAACCGCTTTGCAGTATCATCCGTAAACCAGCCTTCAACCTCACCATCAATTGAAATACCATTGTCATCCCAAAAAGCGATTAACTTGCCAAGCTTTAACGTTCCAGCAAGGGAGCAGGCTTCATGTGAAATGCCTTCCATCAAGCATCCGTCTCCTAAAAAGCAGTAGGTGAAGTGATCAACAATATCAAAACCTGGTTTGTTAAATTGAGCTGCCAAGGTTTTTTCCGCAATGGCCATACCCACTGCGTTAGCGATGCCGGCTCCCAAAGGGCCTGTGGTTGTTTCAACACCAGCAGTATATCCGTATTCAGGGTGACCTGGCGTTTTAGAGTGCAACTGCCTAAATTGTTTAAGATCTTCAATGGCTAAATCGTAACCCGACAAATGCAATAATGCATACTGCAGCATTGAACCATGGCCATTTGATAGAACAAATCGATCGCGATTTGCCCAGCTTGGATCAGTTGGGTTGTGGGTTAAAAAGTTTTGCCATAAAACCGTTGCAATATCAGCCATCCCCATAGGGGCGCCAGGATGGCCAGAATTGGCTTTTTGAATTGCATCAACAGCTAATAGACGAATAGCATTTGCGGACTTGCTCAATAGTTGGTCTGTCATTGTTCCTCACCATTTGTAATATAATATTTCAATATTATTCTACATCGATTAGGAAAGTACAAGTATTAAGATAAAAAAAAGCCCGAGAATATCGCTATTCACGGACTTTTGGGGGAGATGCAGATTAACAATTACATTGAGTATCTAAACCCAATCGCATAAGTTTTTGAGTAAACGTTATTGCTGAAGTTAAATAGATCATCATTACCTTTTCCGTAATGATTTGAGTAAACATCATCTAAGATATTTGTCGCATCTATGGTAACAGTTAGGTCCTCATTAACATCATAGCTAAACTGGAAGTCCAAACTTTGCTCTGGACGGCTCCAGAACTGAAGCGGGTTGGCAAAAAATGCGGCTTCATCACCTTGGTAAAACTCTTCACGCCATACGTAAGATAAGCGTAAATCGAAGTTCTCCTTCTCATAGAAACCTACTACGGAGTATGAGGAGTCTGATACACCAGCCATTTTAGAATCAACAACCGCTGCGACAGAACCGTCTTCATTGAAATCAATGGTCGTTTGTTCTGAATCTAGCTCCGTGTAACTCGCCTGCATACCGATACCGTCAAGGTACTCTGGTAAGTCTTCAGGAATGTATAAGAAACCTACTTCCAAACCTTTAAGCTCACCATCTGATGCGTTCACTGGTGCATTTAAGATGTAATCACGTTCAACATCATCATCACCAACACGACGTACAACTTTAGAGCCATTAATAACAAGTCCTTCGATGTCACGCTTAAATAACGCACCATATAAAGAGCTGCCTGGTGCAAAATACCACTCAAGTGACAAGTCATAGTTCTTTGATAAGGTCGGCTGCAACTCTGGGTTACCACCATTACCTGTACCATAGATAACCCCGTCAGTTAACGGATCTTGCCAGAATTGCAGAGCGTTTAGCTGACCAAATTCAGGCATACGCAAGGTCTCGGTGTAAGCCACACGACCGACTAAATCATCAGTAATGTTCCAGTTAAGGACAAAACTAGGTAGTAGATCATCGGCACCACCATCACCCGTATCGTAGTTGCCGCTCAGATCCCAGAACTCCATATCCTGGCTGTAATCAACGTAACGTACGCCAATTTCACCACTGATGTCGTTGCCAATTAGGTACTTGGCAGTTAGATAAACAGCGTAAGAGCGCTCTTCAATATCGAAGGTTTTTAAGTTGGCGTCTTTTTCGTAGCCATAAACTTGGCGCACAGCCGCTGCGTTGTTAATCATATACAGACCATCGGCTGCAATATAACTACCAAAGATGTCTGCTCGCCCATCCATATAATCATCAATTTGATTCACAAAACCTGTACCATCACCAGAGGCGCCGGCACCAACTAAGGCAGCTGCCATAGCATCTAGGGCCATTACCGATGTTGCACTTTGCTCGCGGGTAAATGCCTCGGCGGTACGTTCTTCATAACGGCCACCGAATTTAACATTCTCGATGTAGTCGTTATCCAAAATCCACTCACCATCGAATGTAAAGGTAATGGCATCACCTTTGTTGCCGCCACCGTTATCATAAACAGTACCGGTGTTCCAGTTGCCCACTTCGGTCATATCCGACTCATCAATGGCGGTATTTGGATCATCCCAGAATTCTAATCCAGGCAAACCATCTTTATCGTTGAAATCAACATCTAAACCATAGGCTTTACGATCGAATCGCATGGCAAAAAACTGAGTTTCAAATTCACTTTCCTGATAAAGGATTTCTGATTTGATGATCAAATCATCTGTTGGTGTCCATGTAGCACCAAGAGCGTATAGATAACTATCCGTTTCGCCTTTTGAGCCATCACCACTTTGGAAACCACCTGGCGCATATACCTGACGCTCTTTTACAACATTGGTACCATCGTAAAGGACGGGAGGATTAACACGTAAGTTACCGTTATTGCCATCTTCCTCAAAGGTGTTGGTAAACCACATCGTTGTATTTTGATCATTTCTATAACCGGTATAGAAAGCTTCAGCCAAAACTTCTAATTCATCATTTGGTGCCCATTGTAAAGATAAGTTAAACGCAGGACGTTCACGTTTCGCTTCTGCAACAGTACCAAACACAGCATCACGAGCTAATAGGTACTCAACGTCTTCACCATTTACTGGTAAAGTCGCTCCTGCGTGACTTGGCAAACCGTTAGTTAAACCTGGTGTCCAATAAGATGAGGCTGAACCAAAGTTCATGATTTTATAGGGCTGGTGACCACTTGGAGGGTTAGCTGTAAAGAATGGGAATACAGCCCCGGCAACCAACCCATCGTCACGGTAATGAGTTTCCACATAGGAAATATTTGCTAAGACACCAAGTTCTCCAAGATCAGTCTCCCAACGGTTACTCGCTAGAAGGCTGACGTTAGGATCAACTTTATCTGGTTGATCGGCATAAATCCCACGACCGGCAACAACCATTTTTGCGCCATCAAAGTCAAATGGACGGTGTGTCTCAATATCAATTGAACCTGCAATACCTCGCTCTACTTGCGATGCGGAACGCGTTTTATATACGTTAACACCTGACAACAAGCTTGCTGGAATATCTTGCAAAGCGACAGCCCGCCCTGCTCCGGTAAACACATCACGACCATTTACAGTCGTATGGACATCGTTCAGACCACGAATGGATACAGTACTGATCTCACCGCCACCGCGACCGGTAACTTGTACACCGGTAACCCGTTGCAGGGCTTCGACCACGTTGTTATCTGGGAATTTACCAATGTCTTCGGCAACAATTGAATCTAAAATTTGGGTACTAAAGCGCTTCATGTTCATCGCTTTATTTAAACTGCCACGGATACCGGTTACTTCAATAACTTCAATATCTTCTTCAGCGGCAACGCTTTCTTCGGCGGCAATGGCTTGTCCAGTTAACAATAATGAAGCAAGAACCGCGCTATTTACTAGGGTACGTTTGAACATAACCTATTCTCCTGAAATCTTTGTTAATAAATGAATGTTTTAAAAATACATTTTGGGTAAGCGGGAGTGGTGTCGCCACCACTCCAATTGCCTTACTCTGCGTCTTTTTCGTTATAAAGTTGCTGAACTAAATCGGCATCTATCGTGTCGCTATATATTTTCAGTTCATCCATTGCGCCATTAAATGGCACATCCCAGTGGTTTACACCAATACCAAAGTATGTTGTTTGCCCGGTGCCAAATACATTCGGGTAGCCCTGACCGCTATAGCGCTCCTCGGCATCGATGTATAATTTCACCTCACCGTTATCTACTGTAAAGACAATGTGAGACCACTCACCACCTGGAATACGTCCGCCTGGATCAGCATCGTACCAAGCCGTACCGGACCATAAACGGGTTACCGCATCATCACCCCATGATGGAACAAAGCTCACCCAACTTGAGGCATTACTTGCAGCAAAAAACGATGTTGAAAATGGAGTAAATACATCAGGTCTTAACCAGAAAGATACCGAGTAGTTGTAGGTTGTAATTAAGTTATCAGGTAAACGAACACCGTTAGTACCATCTAGCTTAACGGCCTGACCAGAGATACCATCGACAAAATCAACCGTACCACCTAATGCATCGATGAAACCACCCGTTGCTTCACCTTCACTGTAAGCGCCACCAACCGACGTTAAGTCACCATCAAAGTTGAATTCTGCAGGAGCTTTTGATTTCACGGTAACTTCAAAGGTTTTGGTATCTGTCACACCCTGGAAGTTAATGGTTGCCGTTAAGGTAACGGTTGCATCTGGCGATGTTGGCCCAGGTTGAGTAACTACAGCAGTGCCATTAACCGTGTCTAATACTTCTGGATTTGAAGACGACCAGCTAATACCTGATACGAATGGACCAACTCGTGGTAATTCGAAATTGTCACGAACAGCGGAAGTATCGCCCAACGTTAATCCGTCTTTAACATAGGCGGCGAACTCTGCCGGGTCTGTCAGGTTATTAATCGCTGCAGCATTAATGTCTAATACATTCAAAGCATAATCGTAAACAATAAATTCATCGATTAAGCCTTTGTATGGCATATCCCAACCGTAGTTAACACCCAAGGCAAAATCTCCACCCTTATCACTGAACCAATCTGGTCTTGGCATGCTGCCTTTCAATTGACCATCAAGGTATAGATTCATGGTGTTATTCACATAGGTTACGGTGACATGTGTCCAGTCATTTAATGGCGTAGCATAACCTGAAGTGATTTGATTCCAGTCATCAACGCCTTCGTTAACCGCGCGACTCCAAATAGTAAACCCTTCACTAAACCAAACACTTCCAGGGATCACACTGGTCCATTGGTCAAAATCATCAGTTGGAGACATGAACAATGCAGGAGTATGTACAGGGATTTCTTCAGGTTTGATCCAGAAAGATACCGTGTAATCTTCAGTAGTGATCATATCACTAGGTAATTTCACACCGGTACCACCATCAAATGCAAAAGCATTACCTGCATAACCCATGGCATAAGATTCTACACCTACACCCGTGTTTAACATGTTATTGTCAGTTGCACTTGCCGCGGCCAGATTGCCTAAAGAGTCCGTTAAACCGTCTTCGAACTTGTAGTGAGCAATGGCGTTCTTAAATTCCGGTAGAGCAATTAATTTAACATCAAATGTCTTTGTGACCGATTCACCATTTAAGCTAACAGTCGCGACTAAAGTGATCTCTTGATCGCCACGATCCGGTGTTGGAATGAAAATAGCACCATCGTTACTGATGTAGTACTCATCACTACTTTGCCAGATAATGTCTGCATTATGCTTACCAACCTTAGGCAGCACATAGTTTTCATCTTCAATGGTCAACGTTTCTTGAACTTCCAACACATTAAGAGTATCTTGCAGCGCTTTACCTGTTGCTGAAATTGGGTCAACATGGCTTCCCCAAACCGTAGAACCATCAGTTGCCAGTGCCGAGAAAGTAGGAACCAATTTTAAAAGACTGTCATCCCACTGCCACTTAACCGCACCGATGAAATGGCCTGACTCCAACTCTAACTTAATGGTTTCTGGGTCAATGAGATACCAAACACCTGACTCAGAGCCCGATACCGTCATATCCATATTCAAAGCGATGTTACCAGAGCGGATTGCACTGATATTGACACCATTACCGTGATTTATGAATTTGTAATAGCCATAAAGATCATCTTTGGCAATGACGTTATCGCCATCTAGTGGTACATAACGCTGCGGCGAGCTCACCAACCAACCATCTTTATTAATGAACATTTCATGAGAGCGAACTTCATGCGCTTCGGGAATAGTTGGGTATTCTGTTGATGTTGAAGGGAAACGAGTGTGTAGTACTAAAATGTGCTTACCGGTTTCTTCATCATAATATGCTGAATTGTGGCCTGGAGATTGATAACCCCATGCTGGTGCTGTTTCACCTAGCTCTTGGGTATACTCAAAGCCACCGAATAATTTAGCACCAACCTCTAAACCGTCAACTAGAGTAGCAACATCATTACCAGCCGGATCCAGATATGGGCCATCAGGTGTTTTCGAACGAGCAATACGAACATTGTAGCCATCATTTACAGCAAAGCCGGCAGCTGACCACATTAAGTAGTAGTAATCACTTTCAGGGCTGTAAAGAACGTGTGCACCTTCCATCGCTCTAAAGTTACCACCAACCAAGTGCTTACCATAACCTTGACCCGCTTCAGGCATACCTGTTTCTTCATCCATGGATAAAATAAAGATACCGCCTGAGTAAGAGCCATATACCATCCATAATTGCCCATCTTTATCATAGAAGGCAGCTGGATCAATCGCGTTTGGATCTACAGCAGGGTTGTATGTTGTCTGTTCATTATCTAATGGGAATTGCTCAAACTCTTCTGCTGTGCGGTAACCAGAACGAATAAAAACGCCTTTATCTTTATAAGGGCCTTCAATGTTATCAGCTTCAGCTAAACCTAGGTATGAACGGTTCCAGCAAACTTCATCAACTTCCGGGGTGTCTGGGTTATCTTGTGCACAGTGGTTGTAATAAAACCAATATTTGCCATTAGGTGCCTTAATTACATTAGCGGCCCAGTTTCCTGTGAAGCCGTCAGTCCAGTCGATACCTTCAGAAATTTCCGACGTGTAAGTATCAAATAGTGGGCTTTCATCAACAAGGTGATTAGCTGATAAAGAAGAGAACATTTCCCAGCTAACCATATCTTTAGATTTGGCTGCAGCAAGGTGAGAACCGAAGATGTAATACATGCCGTTATCTTCAATCACTGAAGGGTCATGCACACCAACATTTTGGAAAAGGACGCTGTTATCAGCATCAAAAGGAACATCAGCCGCCAAACCGGGTTTAGCTGCAGGAATTGTTAATTCAGGAGCTTGTACCGGATCACCAGTACTACTTCCACCCTCATCACAACCGGACATTGCCAGTAGACTGAGGACGGCGAAAGCTATCTTACTTGTTTTCATAAATCCCTCACTATCATGAATTGATAAATTGTAATTTTATTAGTCAATGTTGTTATCATTATTAATCAACTAAGCAATATAGTAATACAATACTACAAAGGTAACAAGAAAAATAACAATTCAAATACAAATACAATTAAATCCGCCCGAAACAAAATAAAAACCATAAAAATCAATTATTAAGATCAAGAGACAATAAACTCAAAAACTTTATATTTAAAATCCTCATGGAATTTTCAATAAAAAAACATATAGATGGTTTGATTTTTTTCAGCTTGTTAGTAGAGACAAGTGTACTTACGAGAATAAAATGTATGACAATATAGGTTTTTTAGGTTTGGATTTTGCTTATTTGGACGGGAGATGATTTTAATCTAAAAAAACTTGCAATTTAGATCTCTATCCGTAGGGTGTCACCACCTTTGAGAACAGAGGTTAAAAAACAAGCAAACAAGGAATTAAAAATGGTTAAAAATTACATACACAATGGCACTAATAATAAAGAAAATGCAAACCTAAGAATGAATTTGGACCGCGCTGAATACAAAGGAGTTTTCATTTCCGATTCAGAAGAAAAAGGTGCATGCTATTTTGTCGTACTTATTTGTGAAGTAGCATGGATAGGGCAAAAATGGGCGGATAGTTGGCATGCAAAAAAATCTTATTGCGGTTTGTTGTTTACCGATGACATTTGTTGTCTAGATTCTTGTAGAGATGGGCTTAAAAAGATAATGACACAGGGTGCGAAAACATACGATCTTGCATACTGGCTGGAAGCCAAAAGAGTTGCAAGCTCTCCTGTCTTCGAAAAATAGCCTCAACTCAGGCCCCTGTAACTAACCCAAAAAACAATCTATAGAGCTTTTGGTGGAAGCAGCATTAGCTCAAATCATTTCGAAGGCTCGCTGAAAAAGCAGTTCTGAGCTACCACACTATGACTAAACTAAGCTGAAAGTTTAAACCCAGTCTCAACCAGCTCTTGCCTAAATTGTCCATAGATATTCACTGAATTTTCATAACCTCTATCTAAAAGACAGTTACCACCCACTTCCTTTACGTCAAAAATACTGCCAACTTCTAATAATGTTTCAATTGATGACTTAGGCTCAACACATCGAGCTGCTGGTTCAAAAGTTGACTTAATTCCCTTAGTCTGAGGTTTTTGATAACTGATCACATTTATATCTTCTGGGATATCATCAGCAACTCTTTCCGCATATTTTACCAACGTTGGTTCATTAAGCATATAAAGAACCGCTTCTTGGTTTGCATCTTCAGTTATCCGTACAATACGACCTAGTATTTGCCTATAATACAATTCTGTCTTTATGTTACTTAAATGACAACAAACTTGAAGTCTTGGAATATTCGTACCTTCACTAATCATACCTACAGAAATAATCCATTTGCTATTACCCACCCGGTAATTTCTAATGATCTCAGAAGGCTTATCCTCCAGATAGGTTACGACAGTGCTTGAGTCTCCAAATCGAACTCGTAGGATGTCCGCAATCTGATTTGCATGCTCAACGGAAGAGGCAACAATCAACCCACCAGCCCTAGTATTGACCTGACGAATTTTATCCAACTTATACTTAGTTAAAGAGAGCAGTTCACTAATAATTTCATCATTATGAATTAAAGTTGTATAAGGTAAAATTTTAGCCCCGAGAATAGGTTTTAAACTAGAGTATTCCTTGCTTTCACCTTTTTTGTGTACGCGAATATTATCATTATCCAATACAACAATATTTGGTAACCTACACACCCCATCATTTATAGCTTCTGATAAGCCATATGCGAAGTCATATTCAATAGCTCCTGTTTCATCATAACTTGAAAGGGCGATAGGGTTATCATCGCTGCGCCATGGAGTTCCTGTTAAAGATAAGGTAAAAGCCGCTTGTTCTTTTACATTCTTAATTAATTGCTTGCCCCAAGAATTAGCATTTGATTCATTATCTCCCGAGCAATGATGAATTTCATCAAAGATAGCAAGTACTCGATATTTTTCAAGAAGCGACCAAAAATCCGAATCTAAATATTGCATCGATTGATAAGTAAGACTTTGTCCCTTAGCTCCTAACATACCATTGAACGCTGAGCCCGTTTGGGTTTCTAGAGACACTCGAAAATCATCGGCGACTATCGATGACGGAGCGAAGCAGATAACTAAATCAATTATGCCCTCTTCAAACATATGATTTGCTAATACTGAAGTCATTAGAGTTTTGCCGCTTCCAGGAGTAGCCAAAACAAGGTTATGTCGCTTACCTCTTTTAAAATTTTCTGAAACAGTTTCGATGCATCCAGACTGCCAATTTCTTAATTTCATTTAACTACCTAATCTGATTGCTTTTTCCTAGCTATAGCTCGCTCAATTGATCTACCGAGGTTCCTTATGATTACCCGCCTAACCATACCTGTAGGGTCAATTATATTAATCGGATCATTCCCCACATAAGCATACCAGTTCATGCTATCTTCATAACCAATGGGGTCTGTTTGCAGGAACCTGCCTAACTTTGGATGATAAATCCGTGCTTTGTAGTAATATAACTCAGTGCCCGGCAACAATTTTTGATATAGATCCTGAAACATTGGTCGTTTTCGACCTTCAAGGCACAACTAAATCCATTCAAGTTCAAGGTGAAACTGTTATTTTGAGTGCTTTTGAACAGGGGTTATTTGCTTCATTGATAGTAGCTACTCTTAACAGGTTTAAGTCAGTGGAAACATTGATTTTGGAAAAAGCCCAAGAATTACTTAGCCCTGAAGTCTATAAAAAGGCTTTTCTTAAATTGGATTGGGCAGATTCAAGAAATTCATATCGTCTACGGGACACTGTTCAAAGAGTATAAAGAAGAAGCATATCGGATGGCTTATTATTTTTATAGATAAGACCAATCTGTCACTAAATTAATAGCCATTATATTTCAGCTTCTTTGTAGCCCTTTGGTTTAAAGGGCTTCAAAGATTTAATGACACTTTATGGTACAAAAATGACCTTTAGTCTTTTTTTGACTCCATATGGTATTAATGAAGTTTAGAAAAATTATTCATTAAAAAACTCTATCAACTTGTCGGCATTATATTTTTCTCTACCCTTTGCAGTGATCTCGAACTGATAGCCTCTTTTATTCTTATCTCGGTATCTTCTCATGTAGCTACTTGCAGCTAACATTGCATAAGCTTCTCTGATTGCTTTCTCAAAAGCAGCGAAACTCATTTCTGCATAACGCTCGTGCAAAAGAGGCAAGTACGAAGATACCCGCATTGGCATAGGTGTTACGTGTACGTGTAGTAAAACATCAGTTAGATTTAGGCGACGGCCATTAATGATTTTCATATTTCAAATACCTTGTTTAATGATGGCAACTAAGTCGAAGTGTTGCCGATAAAGACAATGTACAACTCATTGAGTTGCCAAACAACTAAAAACAACATAAAAAAGTACAAATAAATCAACTTTATTTCTATTGGGGTGATAGTTGGAATATGTTATAGTGGATGTATAAATAGAAGTTAAGTTGGAAAAGATAATGTCTGATTTTTATAAAAATGAAAGGTTTGAATTAAATGGTAGTCCTCAATCGAGTAAACCTGAAGTGAAGAAATCTAGAGGCATATTAAAATCTTTATTGTTTTTCATGTTCCAATTTATAAAGATTTTAGGAATATTTATATTCAGTTTTCTTTTTGGAATGTTGCGTCAAAACAACCATTACAACGAACATGATCCTAAAAACTCTTACAGCTGGAAACATTTCAAATAAAAACGAGGCAGGTATTACCTGCCTCTTTCATTAATGCTTAATTTAAATATCCGCTAATCTTTGGCGCTCTTGCTGAAGCTTTTGCAGCTTTAGCGGTTGCTCCCGCAGCTGACTTCCCGGCAGACACCGCTGCAGAACCGCCTTTTTGAGCTGCAGTAGAAGCACTCCTTGCTTGGTTAGCCATAGCCTGTCCCATACCTGATGCCATGAAACCAACAGTTCCAAGTAATGCGTACCACATTACAGGGAGCATCAAATAAGAGTAATTTATAGCAGTATGGATAATCCCATAAACTGTCCTATTATTCGCATTTAATAAGGTGTAACTTGAACCCATTAAAGACCAACTTATGCCATCTAGCCAATCACAGATAGCAAAAATTACACCAGTGAATTCCAATCCGAAGATTGTAACAGTCAACATTCCAACCGTTTTTAAAGAATAATTTGATAGCAATATAAGAATTGGTGCTACAGCGAAAACTAAACATTGAACCATAGCTATTGCTGGCATGGCCAACATTTTTGCGAATATAACATCTATTAGGCTGTAACCATAACTACCCAACAAGCCGACGTGTTTTGCAACATCTACAACATCACCAAGAATTTTATAATCCATTCTTTCATAATCGTCCTTTACTTTTTCTTCTGTTGTCATGAAGTCCCACTTATCATGACCATCACCAATGAACGTAAGCCTTTTTAATATTACATTTAAGCCTCGATTTTCATCTGCTTTTTCACCACCAAAATATTTGGCATTTACATTCTTCAAAGTATCCCAGGCGTTATCAAAAAGATCTGAATTTAATTCAGCTATTTCAGATTCAAAGTCCTTTTCAGTAATCTTAGCCAAGACTTGGAATCCAACCTGACAACTTGGTGTAGAAAAACCTTTTTTAAATTTATCCTGATCTAAATTTGGGTTATAGGGCCAAGTCGCAGATATAAATGGCCTTACTATTCTTTCCCAATACTCAGGATCAAAAGTCATAGACCTAAAGCGGTACTTGCCATCAACTAAATTTGTAAATGTATCTGCTCCTACCCAATATTCTTCAGTATCATCAACATCTAATGTGTTATTAGCGAGAAAAATGTTCTTCACCGATGGTAAGTAACATTGCTTAACGAAGTTATCAAAATACAGGTCAGAATCTGGCTCTTTTTGTTTTATCTCGCCAGTTCTTAAAATTATTGAAGCAATATCTTCATTACAGGGCATTGAACTAACCACAGCATTAGTAGCTTTGGATGATAAATTTTGAGTGAACTGTAGCCAAAGTGGTGGTGTTGGCCTCACACCATTTACGGATACCATCAACCCGCTATACATTTCGTCAACTTTCTCAGCATTAATTAGGTTTTTTACTGGAGAAAAATGAATGAATTCATTAGTTCCCAATGGGTCATAAGCATTACAGGTATAATTGTTGTATCGAACTGCACTAGTTTCAAAAGGCTCACCATTGGGTATCAAACAAAAGATCATCACTACAAATATTCTGATTAACCCAACTTCGATGTATCTCAGTGCCATCGAACCACGATCACCTTCATCATCACCGCCTTGGTATGCCTTAGACACAGAACTGACTATTAATACCAACAAAGGCACATAGGCCAAGCCAGTTAAAACCATTAAATCCCAAATGCGATTATTCAGGAAGAAGCCTAAAAGCATCGTATATACTTCAAATGGGTCATTTACTACCATGTTAGCCCCCTATATCCGATTAATGTTTCGACGGCCAAGAAACAAAGCCCTAAACGGATAATTATCCCTTTAACACGTTTTTCTTTGTTAGCATCCAATTTAATTTTGTGATCACCATTAAATTGGTATCTGAAGTAAAACGGTAAGCCAGTTAGCACAACGATATAAAGCAAGAACCTAAATGATGTCATTATCAGTTGGAAGTTTGGAGCCTCAAGGAATAAAAGGTTCACCACAAAAACTAGGACCAAAATTGATGTAAAGCTTAAAAGTAATTTGCTCATTTTTAATGAGTTTAAAGCGAAGTTTCTTACCATTCCCATTACTTAATAACCCCCTTTACAGGGCTTACAACTAAGCCTTGGCGCTCTGATTCTAACGCTCGTTTATAAAGTTCTTCACCTACATTGGTGGCGTACTGCTGCTTGATCCGGTATTCGGTTTCCAGGAGCTCGATTTCCTTATCCAACTCAGCAATTTTATCTTCTGCCGTACTTCTGACGAATTCTGCTTTGAAGATAGAAGTTTCTTTTGAACCAAGTTTTATAATTCTTCGGGCGGTAAACACTTTGTCGATAGTATGAGAAAAAGCATATTGATTCGCCAGCTGCTCTACAAACATTTGTTGTGGGGCAGGACTCATAGATTTAAGCTCTTTAAGCATTCCTACCGTCATAAATGATGAAGTTATTGTTGAGTTGAAAGCTTCAATATCTCGAATGGTGAAATTCTCTGATGTTGTTCCTTCCATTAAATCTAAGAGCTCACGAATATCTTCTTCATACTCATTTTGCTTTTCAATCATAACGGCGTGGAGGCCAACGCCTTTCAAATGATTGAACGGGTTTTCGCCGTTGTCTGTTGAGATTTCAGTTTCCCCAACAATCTTATTTACATATTCCGTAACGGATTCTGGAGAATCAAAATACCTAGTAAATGGGTGCTTTCGTTTAACTTCATCAGTAACAGTAATTGGATTTTTATTAGCAACATCAATATCCGTTCCTGCAGCCACTTTTCTTTCGACCGCAGTATTAAAACCGGCAGTTGCAGCACTTTCCACGACCTTGGCCTTTGGTTGGTCTTTGCCACCTACCATTTGACCTAAAAGCTCAAAGCCTTTCTTGCCGGAGTCCCAAACGAAGTCGTTCATATCACCTATATCCAAGGAATGATTATCTTCATAAACCTGGGCTACACGCTTTTCAAATTCCTTACCGACAGCTAATTTATCTACCCAGCCATCAGGGGCCGAGTCCAATAAGGTATTTTGAATGGCTTCGCACACCCGGGTATCATTTTCATAAATACCACGAGCCTCGATAACACCGTTCATTAGGATTTCATATAAATCAGGATTTGCCCGTTGCAATGCCAGGGCAATTAAACTCGCAGGGTCAAAAGCATTCTTAGCTTGAGTAACCCAATTATCCAGCATTCTTTGAAGGTCTTGTTTGGATAATGTACTTGCAATAGAGAAGTCCATATCAAAATCGCCACAGCTACCGCCCTGATTCCAAGCCACACCTACTCGATGGTATTCAGGATAAGACGAAAAAGGACGTTCTTTCTCAATGTTCAACTTGTAGTTTTTTAATGCCCTGGACAGCGATACTTCAGGTGAAGTACCGTCGGCATTGGCAACAAAAGGTAGTGCTGCCAGAAAGAGCGGTAACGCGATTTTTTTCATAAAAAAACTCTCAATTTAAAGTTAATTGAGAGTTTAAATAATATGCTTAATTGGTTGGGTTTATAGCGGTTTTATAGCGTTCTTTGTTTAACAAGCTTTTTTTCAATCGCGTTCTCAACCGCATCAGGTAAGGCGCTCAACAAATCAACATTGCAGGATTTTTCGATATGGTCAACAGTAAAGGTATGCTTATCAATATCCTTTGTATATAAAGCCTGGTGCGGTGTAAAAAACGCTATCGCTTTAGATTTACTCGGAATATACACCACCTTCCAATAAGCATTAGGTACAGGCACTTTACTAGCCCCAATGGTTTCTGGAACTTCTGGATATAATGGCCCGGCAAAAACGTAAACCAGTCCATATTTATTTGCCCACTTGCGCTCTCTATTCTCAAGCCCCTTCCAAATGGCTGTATTGTGAGATGGTAATTGAGGTGTCATGTTGGACATTAAAAAAGTTTCTGAATTAGCCTTAATCGTCACATCAATCGATTCAGAATTGGCCAAATGGCCCATATGATAAATTGGTTCTTCGTAGTCTTCTACCAGCGTCCTAAATTTAGCTGGTATCGATGGATCTAACCTAAAATCATCCTGCCTTTCAACACCTTCCCCAACTTGCTTTTCTAAACGATAAGCCACCCAATCAGCTGATTTGATTTTATAGTTATACCCAATAGCATAACCTTCAAGACAATTAATTTGGTCACTTTGACCAGGAACGCCAAGTTCAAGATGTTCGCAAGCGTTAGCTTGAATAAATGCACCGGAAAGTAATAAGCCAAGTGCGATTGTTATTTTTTTTATGTTCATAAATCTGCTTCTATCCCTTTCAATTCCTTAAATATCCTAATAGAACGGGTAACACCCCCTGTATTTGAAAGTCTGAATCTTCGTTAATGTGTATTACTGGAGAGTGTGGCGATACGATTGCATTCCTCTGTTTATCCAGAATTGCCACAAAAGATTCACCATCCAACTTGAATGTCATTGTGTTGCGCATCTGCAGCAATATCCACAATCAGCAAATCTCCGTCATGGATACCCCTTGCTTCCAGGTCATTCCCCTGTGCGTAGTGAAGTTGAATAGTTGTCTTTGATTCAATTAATAAGTCATCTAGACACAAAGTAACACTCTGGTAGTCAGTTGCTGGTGACTCAAATTGTGATGCCCAAGCCACAAAAAAATCCCACTGTACTTTTGCACAGTATAAACTTTTAAAGCATAAATACCAATCATTCGATTGTGAGGGTTGAGAATGTTTCCCTAACTTATTTTTTATCGGCGTCCCGCTTGGGAAACGACTTTTGCAACATCCTTCCAAAGCTTGAAAAAACCCCGCCCATCGCAATTTTAGCCGCTCGCTCTCTTTCTTTTCTTCTCCTAATTTCCTCTGCTTTTCTAAAGTCCTCTCGTTCTTTTTCAGAACGATAAGAATTAGGATTCAAAGAACCAACCCAAACCATGGCTGAAGTTTCGTCAGATGGTTTTAGCACCGCCATCGGCTTGTAGGATTTATTTGACTGAATTTCAGAATAGGCCGAAGCATCAGGGCATTCACCATTTTGGGCATTAAGGAAAGAAGGTGATTTAAATCCATCAATATATTTTTCACCAGGTAAATAATCCCCTTCAGAAATTTCATCAAACGGAAAGTATGACTCAACAGGTTCAAATGCTTGAACATTATTATTGATATCATATTCTTCGGAAATCCCTAATAAACCAAACCATGTTTGCTCATAAATACTCACAAAGGGTACAGAAATATTTTCGTAGATTGAGTTGCTTCTAACATCTTTGAAGGTAACGACACCATCAATTCTATAGTTATCAAACCAGCCAACATGATCAATCCCTATCACCTGTATGCACTGAGCTACAAAACCGTACTTGATATAAGGAAGGAATAGAGCTGGTTTGTCCCTGTTAAGCTGGTCGAACATACCAAGATTGGCATCATTCAGCGTATGATTTACCCAAACTGACCGCAAATAAGATTCATCGTACTTTTCTAATTCGGTATCAACTAAAACCCATTTTAGAGTGTATACGGCAAGTAAAGACGTTATGCCAACTTTGAAAAAATACTTATAAAAGAACATATTTACCACTCCTTGAAACTTTAAAAACTTCTTCCGATGGATCGAAACCTATATCCTCCATCCTAAGCGTATTTAGGTTTCGCATTAACTGGCCCCTTTCCACCCCTAATACAAATGATTTATCTGCAGGCATTTCTTTTTCATCAACAAATAAAACTTCTGACTTGGAAATTTTTGTCATGTTGTAAGTCATTATATCTCCAAGTCTGTTCCAGAAAATGGCCTTACCTTTAAACAAGATCGACTCACCATTACTAAATACAAACTGGCTTCTGTGATTGATATAAACTTCTTCGAATTTTTCAGAGTCCTTTGAATCGATAAAGGTAGTAACCGATTGACCTTCCCTGGTAATTAGCCTGTACCGGCTTTCTTTGTCAGAAAGGATAACCATTGGCTTTGAAGCTTTATCATCAAAAAAAGTTGGACTGAAGGATGTTTTATAATTGCCACTCGCAGCAATCCAGATTGCGCAGAACGCCAAGAGAAGAATGATTTTTTTCATTGATTATTCCTAATAACTTTAATGACCTATCAAATTGATAAGCCAATAATACATTTCCTATTAAGCCCTGCAGAAAAAGGCCACCCTACGGCAGCCCTTTAAAAATGCAGTGTTTTATATTCATTCACTAGATTGCTAAGGATGAAGATTGGATTTTTATTTTTAATCCCACTCCAATTTCCCTATGTACTTATTGCCTTTTTTCTCACAACATTTGTACGTTCTCCAAAGCGTCCAGATGTAGTTGTTTTCTGGTGATATTAAGTCGGTTTGCAGTGGGTTTGGTGGTATTTCTGTAGTAACTTCTTCAGTAACAGTATCCCAATAAAACTGCGGCTCGCCGTCTTCATCAATAACAGAACCAGGTATAATTCTTTTAACTCTTTTAGTTACTGTTTCGGTGATTGTTTCTCCCTTAAAGCCTCCAGCATCGATTTTTTTGTCCGGGAACCGGTAACACCCATCTCTTTCACCTTGTGGGTAGTTGAGTTGCCATTTGTGTTTATCATCGCCTTCGACGACTGCTGGAATACTCCAGGTTTTTTGCCCACGTTTGGAAGGTTTGTTAGGAGGGAACTCAGGGTTAGCAATGTGCAAGCCTGGATCACCTGTTGCAATGTCGGCAGCTCTTTGAGCAATTAAGGCAGCACTACGGTACATTGATTGGTTCTTAATGTAGCCCATTCGAGGGTAGATATATCCCCAATAAACACCAACACCGCCATTAATCACGTTGTTCATCGAACCAAGCGGATCATTCAAAAAGTCCTGGTCAAATTCATAGTTATTGATGTTTCTGGTACCAAGAATTGTCCCAGTGCCGGTATCATAAAGTGAAAGTAATCGCTCGTATAGTCCAAACCGCCATTCAGGATCGGAAATCGAAGTATAGTACGGCATAAACGGCGTGACCGCGGATTCACAAAAGCTTCCTATTTCCAACGCTTCCATTGTCGTTCCCATCATCACCTCATACAAAGGCAGATAAGGATTACCAATTATGGTCACATCAACGAAGTTTAAGTTATCACCTTGGCGCTTTTCGTTTAGGTGATTTACACGAGAACCGCTAGAGGTTTTGTTATTGGCCATAGCATCATTCACAGCATCATCAGCAAATAAGCCATTGCCCCATAAAACAAATTGCGACCAAGCTTGATTTAAATCTAATACCCAATTGAATGGCTCTAATACGCTGTCTTGGCCGCCCATACGGGCTTCAACAAGTAAATCCGGTGTCCTATGTTCAACAATTAGAGAAGTCTTCACCGAAACGCTAAACAACTCGATTTTAAGCCAAGTACAAATGCCTTTAATGGCACTGGCTCTATCAAGAGCCATACATTGCAGATCAAAAGTTTCTTCTTGGTGTTTTAATTCGCTGTAACTGCCAGCCAACGCCGTTGATACAGCCAAACCTAAACCACAAGCAAGCGTAACTAGGCGCTTTTTCATTATCCACGCACCTTAGATTTGAAAATCTTTAACGCATTTAACGGGCGCTCGCCGTAAACAATGTATTTTTTATTGAAAACGACAGCCGGCACTTGAGTCAGGTTGTATTGAACTGCCTTTTCAAATGCCAACACGCCTTTTTGAAGTCGTTCCCGCTCCGGGGCAAACTTTTTGGAAGCCATTTTGTTATTAAGCTCTTTGGCCAAAGAGCTAACTTGTTTATTGGTTGGTTTGCCGTTAAATTTAAGGCCTTTGGACATATTAGCCTCAAAGTTCTTAATGGCATCCACATGATGTACATGAATAGGGGCATCAACCAAGGTTTTCAGCCTCGTGAGTTTATAACCTGATGCGCCCTTTTCGGTGGTAAAAATATCAATGTGAGTGACAGGTAATGAATCACTTGCACCTGATACCGCATAACCAGAGTTGAGTACCAGGCATAGTGCTAAAGCCATTAAAAACAGTCTACCCATAAGCGATACCACGCATTTTATCTAATGCTTGGCCGACGCGAATAGCAGCTTCAACTTCAGTGATACCCTCTCGCTCCATCATTTCTTTACGCTCGGCCTTTTCCTCTTTCTCGGTCATGGCCAAGGCTAAATATAAGCTTGGTGGCACATTGCGAATAAGCATATCCGGCAAGGATGTAGATAAAACAACACCCTCGGTATAGCAACGCTTTTGCTTACGACAAGATACCATCATGCCTTTAACTTCAGTGCTTAACTCTTTAAACCTTGAGATTTCATCAACCTCATTCTTAGTTGGGCATAAACATAACCACCAATCAATCATGTTTAGTAGCTTCTTAGCGTCGTTCGGGAAGTCAGCAAAGTTTTGAGTTGCCAAGATGGAAGATATACCAATTTTTCGTTGTACTTTAACGGCCTTGACTAGGAACGGGGCCAACATTGGATTGGTTGTTACAACGTGCGCCTCGTCGGTGATTTGAACAATTTTTCGGCCTTGATGTTGGGTTTTCTCGCCTAAAGCATTGATATGATTCATCAATGACACATAGGTTAGTGCCATTTGAGCTTCATAACCTTCTTTGGCATACGTTGCTAGGTCAATAATGGTTAAATCAGCATCTTCCCAAGTACCACCAGCTGTATTGAACATCTCACCATCAAAGTCATGACAGAATGAATCCATTGAGGCAGCCATGCGATTGGCCATCTTGCGCATATCATCATCAAAGTTGGCATCTGTATTACGCTGAGAAATTTCACGAAGTTTGTTGCGTAGGTCTTCGGTGATCATTTCCTTATTGGCATCAAAGCAACCTTGGGCTGCTTCACGAATTGCAGTACGAACAATGGTTTTATCAGCACGAGTTAGAGCTTCAAGCTCTTTCTTCTCTGCGCCAGTTATCATTAGCAACGCTGACTGCAGCATTTCACCCATTACGTCCCGTTGATCGTCTTCATCAAAGATTTCATCTTCATCATTTGCAGTTTGATTTAACTTAGCTAATTCATCTTCAATGATACGGTGAGAGTCAGAAAACGGGTTTAATGATACGCCTGAACCTGGTTTTAATTGTTTTTTAACGACATTCAAGCCTTGTGCTTTCATGTAATCGGCTAAAAGCCCAAATGAGTTTCCAAGTTCGAATATAAACATACGAGGTTTTATAGTAGCCATCATCATAGATGCCATGTAACAAAGCATCGCTGATTTACCTGAACCAGTTGGGCCACCTATGAGCATATGCGAGTTACTTGCTCTGTCTTTATCCAAAAAGTCAAAGCTCAGTGGTGAACCACCTCTGTTCCAGAAGTTAATTACTGGATGGCCGGAGCCTTCGGAACGACCAAATAGCAATGACATATTAATCATATGTTGAAGGTAAAAATGCTTTAAGTAGCTGTATTTTTTGTCGTATTTAGGCTCAAAGGCCATAGGTAAATGCGTGATAAAAGCGTTAGTAGATAAGGTATCTTTCTCGGGCTGATAACAAACAATGCCGGATGCTGATAGTAGCGATACGGTTTCCCTAGTCACACGACTCAAATTCGTTAAATCTTTTGCCCGAACATAAACACCAAAGCTGGCCTTAACAATGTGTTGGTTTTCACCAATACCGTCCTTTATGTCATAAATCGTTTTTTGGGTACGTTCAACTTCAGAGGTATCACCTTTTGACTTGCCGAGCATTCGATCAACGGCTAACTCAACTTCTACTTGGGATTGAATGACCATTGTTTGAGCTAACATAGCTCCTTCAGGTAGATGATCAAGCATGCACGAAGACATACCTGTTTCACCTTTTGGCAATTCACCTGATAACAGGCCAATTTTAGGGGCTGAACGGATTTGCCTTGCACGAATAAAGCGGGTTGGCTCGCCATTTAACCACCAACATTTATTTTCTGGATCGGAAAGTGAATCATCAAAGACCAGGCTTTCTGCCAAATCAAAGCCGAACGGTCGGTCTTCAGGATCTGGATATGCCATTTCTTTAAGGAAATCAGATTTTCTGTCATGGTACATTGGGTTTGGGTTAAACCAATCAAGCAACCAGTTAAAAAATTCAGCTCCATTGTCCCGCGCAAACTTGATGCCTTCGGTTTCCAACTCTGATTCTAAACGCTCACAAACTTCGTTGAGCTCTCGAACTGGATTAAACCCAGGAGCCTTTTGCTCATTAGCTTGAATGCGACGATAAAATACTAATTTACAGCGACGGATTTGGCCTCGGAAATTAGAGTTAGTTACCTGAGTATCCTTAAAAATGCCGGATTCGTTATCAGCAACACCACCATAATGGTTAGCCATTACCTTTAAGTAATCTGCGGTAAATTCACTATTTTGGGCATGGTCAGTAATATGAGGTCTAATTTCTTTTGAAATTTCATCTAAGCGCTTATCAGCGTAATTAAACTGCTGAACAACCCAAGGTGAAGCACCATTAACAAATACATCTTGGAAAATTCTCTGAATGGCCTCGCGGTAGGCAATTAAGGTTTCTGGAGAGCGACCTTCAGTAGGTAGCGGTTTTAAGGTATAAACCGCGGCTACTGATACGCAATCGTCCAACATGAAACAACCAGAATCATCTAGGTATTCCATGAAAGGTAAAAAATCGACAAAACTTTTCTGGCTTTGTTTATAAAGTTTTTCTACGTCCTTTTCCGTTACAGCCCCGATAACTAGCGGGTTTCTGACTTTTAAGGCAGCGTATTTTATTGAATTTTTTAATTGCCCAACAATATCCATTATTTGATCCCGAAATTAATATTTACTTCACTTGGTAATGCGTATTCATCACGCTCGTACATTTTAAACTCTGTAATGAACGCTGGGATGGGAGAGCGGTCTATCTCAGATAATTTATGATTCACGTACATATACAAAGTTGGGTTTGGAAGATATTGATACTCGTTTCGCTTAATACCATGCAGCTGATACGCATCCACATTCATATCAGCTCTGGCCAAGGGCTCATTAACCGCTAATCTCAAAGATTGATTGGAATTAGTGGTCACATGGTTTTTGTACACCTCTGAAATATTTGTATCAGAAGGTGGAATGATATTATCTTTACTAGAACAGCCAGCTAAATTAGTTAAGGCCAGAGTAATCGTAAGCGTGATTAGTTTGGTTTTGAACATTGCCATAATTTGTTTTTCTGCCATTCAAGTTGTAGTTAATTTGGATTTCTTTTTCGAAATGAATTGTTAGCTTGGAAGCCGGTGGCGCATATACCGCGTCAAAAGCATTTTGTTGACGTTCAGTAAGCCAATCGCTTGT
Organism: uncultured Thalassotalea sp.; assembly: GCA_947502355.1. Lineage (GTDB taxonomy): Bacteria > Pseudomonadota > Gammaproteobacteria > Enterobacterales > Alteromonadaceae > Thalassotalea_A. The sequence continues at coordinate 143,306 of CANMZP010000007.1, forward strand.
TGTTTCTAGTCCCGCGCTTGCCATTTCACCAAGCGCATATTTGGTATCATCACCAGTTACCGATGAATTTGATGAATCACCATCGGTTTGTGTTGTGGTTTGCGCACTCGCATAAGCACTTGCGCCTGTAGAAAGAGCTGTAATACCAAGTTGTTGAGCAAGATAAGTATCACCGTTACTAAGGAATTGACCTGATATACAAGGAATACCGTTTTGGTCACTGATGTACCCAAGTGATTCACCATCACCTTGAGCTTGATCATCTTCAGGAAAAGTCGAGATAGTACCGTCTTGAAAGGTAAAGGTTACGTAGTCAATAGTGCCTTTAATGCAAGAAAGAGCGTAGTCACCAGATACACGACCCCCTACTACAGCACCTTCTAAGCCATTAATCACAATACCGTTTGATGCTAGATTTTCAGCGCTAATCAAAGCTTTATACTTATATGGATCAATGATTTGACCTTTAATTGGGATTCGCCCAATTAAAGCCGTTAATGAAACAGCATCGATTGATGTTGAACCTCTAGCAATAGTGGCAAACGGTGTACCTTTATATTCGCTGTCCATGCCAATGCTTTCACCATATCGGCTATCCGCAATGGTTTGGTATAAGTGAGTATCTTTAGGGCTTACTAAATCCAAATCTGGGAGTTCAACGCTCCAACTGCCATCATCATTGACCGTTTTAGTGCTATCCATTGGCTCAACCCAAACAATATCTTCATCAGCATTGATAAGAACTTCGTGTTGGTTAAGCGGGTTGCGACCATCCAATTGGGGACTCAACGGTGGATTTAAACGCTTCATCGTCGGCGATTTCAGCTGAGGCATACCATTATCAACATAATTTCTGTTGTTAATTGGGTACTCGCCCTGTTTAACAAAGCCGTCTGTTTGGTGTTGTGCCGGAATGTCCGGGTTAAAATTATTGTTTTTCAGAGTTTCCAAGTTGCCTTCTAAATTGGAAATTTTTGAAATCAGTTCTTCATAACGGCTATGAATGACATTTGTTTCGTTTCGGGTTTGGGCAATTTCATGCTTCAGTTCTTGATTTTCTTCCGCAAATTCTTGGCCAAGGGCATCTTTCGTTTTAAGCTCGTCTTGAATTGCTTGAAGATTTACAGTCAAAGTTCTGATGGTATCGTTAGTGGTATCACCTTCCACACCTGAATCAATCATTTCAATATCGGAATTTTCTTCTTCAGGTAATACGCTCACATCAACACTTTCAGCGACAATTTCACCTTCAATATGAGCTTCTTTTTTCTTGTTTTTCACAACAACCACAAAGATAACCGCCAGCATGACCAAAGCCATTACCAACTTATTTGCGATAGGATTTGCTTTAGCCATCGATTACTCCCCCATTCTTCGAATGCGAGGCATTACAAATAAAGACGCTTCCAATGGCTTGTTGGTGATCAAGTAAAGCATTGTGGTATCACCAGGAACATTGGCACGATTAACTTGTAAGTGCTGAGGTGTTGCATACTGAAAATCTACGTTTAAATCTTTAAACTCAATTGTTTGTACTGAGTTTGATTTATTGCGTAGCTTGATAGCTATTAAGTACATATTTCCAGACCGGAAAACGGCTTGTGCTTTGGCTTCAAATTTCCCGAAGCTCTTACCTGTAAATAGTGTAGATAAATCAACATTAGAGGCTTTAGATACACGAATTCTATTGTCAGAAATAGCTAAACGTTCAGGGCCATAAAACATTCTTGCAGCAAAACGAGTTAATTGGATTGGTGTAACCGGCTGCGTACCTACATTTACCACGTTGGAAGTTGAAGCTTGTACCGGCGCACGTTTTTTCGAAGGTAAACTAATTACGATGTTTTCAGTTTCCTCACTTTCGTTTGAAGAACGGACATCCAAAAGAATAATTTTACCTGACTCATGTAGCTTCAGTTGAACTCGTGAAGGCATGAATTCCCCGAGAGCGGTTAAGTACACATGGCCTTGCGCTGATTGAACTCGTATCATCGATTTTATCGATCCAGGTACGCCCACATAAACGTGATCTGGAACTTGAATAATCCGCTCTTTACCAACCGGCAATACAACTGAAATTGGTTTATTTGCCCACTCGACGAGCTGTGTAGCTTGAGCTGTCAAAGTGAAAACAGAAAAAATAAAGGTAATTAATAATCTCATAATCAAAACTATTTGGTGAGGATTCTTACAGGGCTAGAATCATATCCTGCAAATTTCAATCCGAATGGGTTGCAATCGGGGCTAGTATCATCTGCAACAACAATTACAGGGTATCGAACGGCAACATTTTTAATCTCCGTTCCATTCACAAACTCACGAGTTAGCATATCGAGTTTTACAACCCATTTGTGTTCTGACACTTGATATACTTTAGAGTTATCGAAACCTTTTTGGTTTGCTTCACGTACTGTTCTAGCGCGATCCCTTGTTTCACCTTTCGCTGTGCGAGTGCCATGTAACGAAGTTAAATAGCTGTAGAAATCATCAGTTAGGTAACAGCTGTAGTTTTCCAGTAAAACCGGTGCTTCTTTAGAGCCGTCTTTCTCCCAGGTATTAATCATCTGGAAAAGGTAATAGCTGAAGGAATAAATGTTTGGTGCAGGAACTTCCCCTACTTTCAGAACAGCGCCACGCTCTAAGCGAGGTGGAATATGAATTGTAATATCTTCAATGGCATTGGACTTATCCCAAACCATGTAAACAATAACGGCGAGCAAAGCTATTACAATTAAACGCCAATCTCGAATGCGTTTTTCTTGTTGAATTAATACGTTTTTCGTTTTCATTAAATAAACCTACTTTTTAACTCGCTCACATGACCAACTTTCTTTCTCAGTGAACACACCTGGATCAAGATTGAATATGTGTGTTGAATTCAGGAAGTTAATCAATTTAATTTTGTAATCCAGCCATACAATGTCAGCTGGTTTAATTTCTTTTTGTTTTCCAACTCGTCTTGCAACAATGCCAATGCTTAGTACGCCGGTAATCATGGCCAGGCCAAACGCCAAAGACCAAATACCCGTTAGCAAACCGACAAGAGGAACGATAATTAAAAGAGATAGCCCTTGCAGAACAAGAGCTATCCCAAATAACTCATTACCAGTTAAGCCAGCAATTACCGCAGGGTCATAATCAAGACTTTCAAGCGTTCGATTAATTGAATGATCTTCTCTGGTAAATTTGGCCATTATTAAGCTCCGAAAATTCGCATTGCTTCAGTCAGCAACCAAATAACACCACTTGCAATAACAACACCGACAATCAAATGCCCACCTAAATCGCGGTACGTACCGTTGCCATCGGAAATATCACCGTAGGCTTGGATAGCGTTCATAGCTACACGAATAAAGGCGTAAGCACCAATCATCAGGCCGATCAAGATCAGGCCATCAACAACATAACCTTGAACAACACCTACATAACCGTTGTTGGTAGATGTAGTAGATGATGAAGGTTTAGTTGGAAGTGCAGCAAAGGCACTGGTTGAAAACATAGCCATGAGCGATAACGCTGCATTTTTTAGTTTTTTCATAGATATTCCTTTATGAAATTAGGTAAATGGAAATGGAAGTAACGACAATAATTCTCACAACTGTATTGATTAAGTTATTGAACTTGAGAGAACCGGCAGCCCAACTTTGATAAACGCTAAGCATCATCCAAGCAGCGGCAAGAAAAACCAGACAAGCCGTGATTGACACAACTAAGTGATAATGTGCAAAAGCATCTGCTGAAGCGCTTGTGCCTTCAGCAAATGCCTCACTCATACAAGTTGTATAATTGGTGGTAGTACCATGACAATCCGCAGCCAAACTATTTCTCCTTAGCCTTATAAGATGAATACTCGTTCACAATCGCCTCAAAATCTTTTGGCTCCTGTGGTGTTTGTAAGTACATCAAAATACTTCTTTGCAACTCAGTGATATTCGCTTCTAGAGCTTCGTAATCAAACTGCAGTCGTTTGTCAGGATTATGATTTGACTTTGCTTCATCAATTAAGGACTTACTGGCTTCAAGTTGTTGAATTAATCTATTGAGTGCATCGGCTTCGTCCATTTCTGACGCGAAACATGCTGGAGTTGAGGCTAGTGCCCCCAAGAACGCCAAAACTCCAAGTGATGTTTTTGAAATCTTCATTTCTAATTACCTTCTCTCGTAAATAAAACCCTTTCGGGTCTGCCTATAAGAACCTACGGTACTTACCTGACGAATACTAAAAGAAGTGAAATGTCTTTTGAGATTAAGGCGGTTAAACCGGTATAAAAATTTTTTCAGGCAGGATTGGGCATAATAAGCGCAATAAAAATAATCAGGAATATGCTCAATGATTGTGAATAAAATCACGTTGCTTATGAGTGCCGGGGCCTTGGCATTTTCAGCAGGCAACTATGTCAGTTTGTTGGATTTAAATACCAAGCAGGAAACTGAAAAGCGAAAAATAGAAAGCCTCAAAACCGAAGCAATGAAGAACGAGGCAAAAGCCATCGTTGCTACCAATGCCAGGATAGCAAATATCATCAATTACCAAATGGAACAGGGGCAATTAAAAGACCTAACACCAGGACTGGTACAGAAAACATTAGATCTGGTTAAAGAGTTTGAAACCGATAGCTTAGACGATAAGTTTTATGCCTCTATTAATGCTGTTGGTTTCAGTGATGAAGTGGTTAGAACTGAATTCGGGTATCGAGTAAGAAACAAATGGTCTATCTATGCTCAACCTGGCTCGCCATTTTATGATGAATTCCCTGCGGGTACAGCAATGGTTTATCACAATGAAAGTATCCCTTACATAGCCTGTGAGGATGCTGGAAACCCACAAATCCACTTTGCGCCAATGTCTGCAACTAACAACCAATTTGATGCGCAATTCATCGCTGACGATACAACTAAAGCCTATCGGATTGAATTTACGGGTACTTTCGACCCTATAAAAGACCGATTAATTTTAAAAATCTTCTGCCCTGCCACGGTCGCAGAAAAATAATTTATTGTTCCCAGGAAGCGTCTAAAGTGGTCGCCAACCTACTCAATGAGTAGCAACATCATTTTAACGCTACTTCGACCATGAGCGTTTAAACAAGGAAAAGATGTATGTTTAAAAAGACCCTATTGGCTACCACGTTAGCCCTTGTCACACCGTCTTCATTTGCCGGTTCATACTCAAATGAACTAACAGATGAAGAGTTTAGCCTTCGTGATTACACAGTACACGTTACCAATGACTACAACTTGTCGTGCGGTGGTTTATTGGTCGCAAATCAGTTTGTAATTACAGCTGCGCATTGTATACATTCTGATATTCCCGATGAATGGGCTTTAATAAAATCCGATTCAGAATATCAAATCGATAACAACCAAATAAAAATGGTCGCCAATATTGGAAACAAAAACCGGACTTTAGGCCAGCAAATTACAACAGAGTGGATTCAAGTTCACCCAGCTCGTGCCTACTACGAATGGGGGGTGCAGAAACAAGACATTTACTCACTGCAATTAATAGAACAGTTCGAAAACGATCCGCGCTGGGATGGAAAAATCTATCGAAATATTGCAGGGTACGATGGCGATATTGCCATTTTAAAACTGACTGAAGCATTCCCTCAAGGAACAGCAATCGCCCTAGAAAATTCTCAACTTTGGGAAGATATGTCTAATCAGGATATAGATACCCATATTTTTGGTTGGGGAAATACTGAAGTTCAAAAAGTACCAGAAATCATACGTGATACCCTCATGCAATTTGATGCAAATAGAAGTTGGTCAAATTGGGAAGATGACGTTCTTAACTTTTCATCCTATGACCGAATGTATTTTACCCCGGGTCCAAATGATAGCATTGCCGAAAATGGAGATTCAGGCTCTCCGATGGTTATCAATGGTAAAGTGGCTGCATTTGTATCTGATGGAAAAAATAATTTTATTGCGGGTGTTGGTGCGCAACAACATATAAATTGGATTTCAACTCACATCAATAGCATAAACACCATTGACCACGCCAAAATCGAATTCAGCCAGAAAACCACTGAAAGCAAAACTTGGTCTATTCCGGTACAAAGCTTGAAAGTTGAAGATGTATTTTTCCAGACTGAACTAGCGGACGATTCAGGCCTTTGGACGTTAAACGCATCAAATTGTGAAGGTATTCTAGAAACGGGTGATATTTGTGAAGTTGAAATCAGTTTCAACCCAAATGGTACTGAAGTTACTCAAAGCTCAACCGGCACATTAAAGCTGTCTGATGAAACAATCATTAAGCTGGACATTGAAAACACCTACGTCCCTCCGGTGACTACCCCACCTAATGAAGACAAAGGCAAGGATGGTGGAAGTTCTGGTGGCTCACTAGGTTATTTCTCTCTGCTTGCCCTTGCGGGCCTTTTTTCAAGATGTAAATAATATTGAGCTTGCGCCTACTGTGTGTAGGCGATGCTTGCTTCTTCAATAGAACACACTCGACTTATCCACATAAAGCACCTAAAAAACCACCAATATGTTAACAAACTTGTGAGTAACAAGATATTTTGTAATTGGGTGCACTTTTTAGTTGAAGTGCTCGTATAAATGTTGATAATGTGGACAAATCACAACACGAGCGTTTATTTTTTAATCATTTTATGAAGTAACAATTGGCATTTCTTTAGTTTTTATCAATACTTACTATTAGAGATGGGATGTGAACAATCTTAGGGGAGAGTGGATATGTATACAATACTTATCGTTTCAGTAATAGCTTTTTTCGCTGTATTACTTAATACAATTCTTACAGTCATCGGCGACGACAAACAACGTAAGAACATGATAAAGAAAGAAAATCAGTTAAAAGAAGCGAATATATCTCCTTATGGCTCGACTCTTTCTCATGGTATGGCAATCAATAGAAAAACGAACAAGCTAGTTGCTGATCAAAAACCATCTATTATGTGGTATAAACGCTTAATTTAAATTAAATCTATTTTGGCAAAGAAAGCCCACTTATTTAGTGGGCTTTCTTTTTTTGAGGAATTATGAAGTATTCTCATATCGGCTGGATACCTTGTATAAGCGGTCATCTTGATTTCGGGTTAATCTTTCCCGTAATAAATGGCTCTTTCACTAATGAAGAGTTAGTCGATAACAAAGTAACATGTGTTACATACGGTTATCTAAAGCAAAACAACCATCATGCCAGGCGCATTTTAATGCAAAACAACCATCATGCCAGGCGCATTTTAATGCAATCCAAGGTTGATTGGAAAGATTCCATTAATAATGACCTTGATGGAAAATTTAGAGTTATAGTTTGTGCTGAAGCAAATGATAATGACAATTTAAATCATAGAGAATTAACTGGCAAAGTATACATATACCCCTTAGATTCAGAACCCAAAACCTTAGATGGTAAAATAGATTTACCGTGGTTTGATACATTACATGCTGCTAAAAATTCCCTCGAGCTGTATAAATCACTTCAACCTTGGGAAAAAGCCACAGAATGGGATAAAACCAGAGAGGACCTTAATCAAAAATATTCTGAGATTAATAATCAGTTACGTTCGAAGCAGCACCTCAATGAACATTTCTATGAAGTAAGCTTTACTGTTAACGCTCGAGGATTCACAAAGTTAGTTTTAAATTCATCTGGTAAAGACCATGAAACTGACAAAAACGATAGTTACGTAGTGCCGAGACAAGCATATTATTATTTGAAATATGCCTTGCACTCTCATAAGCACCATTATTCTAAAGAAGACTCGTTAACCACTATTATTCCATATTGTGATTCTTTCCAAGAAACGGATGTAATTGGCTTGAAGTTACTAGGACAATTAAAAAGGGAATTAACGAACTTAAAACGAACAAATGCGGCTACTGGTCAAACAAGTCCAGGAGATGATAAAGGTATTTTAGCGTATATGAATTCACTATGCGTTTCAGCTCAAGTAGATAATAAATATCTAACTCAAGAAACTTTTAAAGCAGAATGTGAGTATATTAACTCTCTTAAGGACTCTTGCACGGTTCAAGCTGACAAGGGCAAATCTAGAGAAGCCCATGAACAACAAATAAAAAGTAATTACCGAGTTATATTAGGGATGCTATTTTCGATTATAGGTCTTTTCGCTCTATTACTTAGAAATTATGTTTCTGTAGCGGACTCCCAAAAGTTTGCAACAAATGCTAACCTTTTCTCCAGCAGTGTGGTTTTCCTAACAATAATCAGCTTTAGCATTTGGTTATATAAAGCAGCTGTTGTAAGGAAAATAGACCGCACCTTCGAATCCAAAAATTTAAAAACTTGGATTGAAATCAATGTTGCAACTGACGAAGCTAATTATAAAAAGGCAAAATTAAGAAAATATATTAACGGCCTTAAAGCCGCATTAAAAGTCGCATGTACCGTTGCTATAGTTTTATCCACATGCTTTTCCTTGCAAAGGCTATTATTTTAAATTAAAAATTCAACTTAGCTAAAGTTAAGTGAGCAACTAGAAAAGCTAATTCAGTTCCATTTGAATTAGCTTTTTTGATCTAAACAAGTTTAAAAATCAAACTTATTTCTTGTGCGCCCAGACTCGAAAATCAAATGTGTTTGTTGTGCCTCCGACTTCGTTATCACGATCATAAGAAAAACTATGAACGTATTTATCAATCGTATTGTGAGTATAAGCACCAACACCAAGCGTCAAATTATAGTCGTTATGCGTCAGCGTATACGGCAAATATATAGTTTGTCTAGCATCTTTTGTACTTGTGGTTGAACCCCACATTTCAACTGTACCGTCAGCATTAATCCTATAAGAGCCACGGCTATTGGTAATGATTGCTGCTTTATCATCGTCATCATTACAAGCCCCTTCACCAAGCTCACAATCTTTAATCCAATTTAATGCATCTTGTAAAGAGCTTCTTCCTGCAATAGCTGTTTTAAGTTTCACGTTGGAAACTGTAACGGCGCTATCAAAAGTTGAAGTACCTTTTACATGAAGCGTCGAATTAAAGGTGTTTGCCTGGGTAAACGTGTTAGCAACATCTCGTCTAGCAAATTGACTAGAATTGATATTGTCTAACTTGTCAGCATCGGCTGCTTTTGCGGTTTTGCCAAGGTACTTGTTTGAAAGGGCTGTGCCATTTTCATATAGCGTGTTGCCAGTTGAACTAACAACCCATTTACCATCGACCTGGAAACCACCGTCGGCTCGGATTAAACCATTCGCTTTTACACCACCAGCTGTATAGATTGCATCACTAGAGGTCGAAGAAACATAGAATTTCTTACCACCAACTGTTCGCAACCAAGTGGTATCCTGCATATACAGACCGCCGCCGTATGTTGAGAACTTCAAGGCTTTGGTACCAGAAATATTCACATTTCCAGAACTGTTTATATCACCAAGAAAACTCACATTCCGACTTTGATAATGTAATCGCATCGCTTCATAGGCAGGGATTGACGTAGAAGAACTAACGCTTCCCATACCGATGTGGGCATAGCCATCACCTGTATAAGTCATGTGCAAAGCTGCAGATCCTTTCTTACCGCTTTCACCAATCGAAATTCCGGCTGCTTGTTCAACACCGTTAGCACCTGTACCAGGTGAGTCCAATGTTAACCAGGCATTGTTCTTGGCAATTTTGATATCACCAGAGCTGTTAATGCCCTGTCCGACTGTGATCACACCGTTGGCCTTTAAACCACCGTAGGTGTAAATCGCGTCAGACGCGGTATTATCAACCAAAAACTTTTTGCCGTTGTAGGTACGAACCCAAGTGGAGTCACGCATATATAAACCACCACCATAGGTAGCGTTATACCAACCTGTACTATCCTTGGTACGTAACCAGGTATCAGATCCGTTTAAGACTACATGGCCATCTTGCGATAACCCTGCATTGGCTCTAACCTGACCATTTGCTGTTAACACCCCATTAAACGTATTGTTTTTAATGAAGGTGTTATCTAAATCCTTAACAGCTAATCTGCTTCCAGACACGCCATGAATTTTATCAGCGTCAAGGCCAGAATCTTTACCATCTGAACCAGAATGCCAAATTTCGTTCCAAGCTCTATTTCCATCATTTTGAGTTGAACGAAAATATAAATCTTGGTTATAAAAACTGTTGGCAAACTGCATAGAGTAATAATTTGCATTATTACTGTGAGTGCTTGCTAAAAGATGCGTCCAACCACTTGTAGGAAAGCCAGTTGAAGTGCTTGCTGAACTGGATTCATAGAACCCACTGTCAATGCGACTTCTTACATCAGAAATACTCTCAGGCGTTTGTTTTACGTAAATATCACGAATGGCCCTGTTATTTTCGTATAACGTATTACCATCAGCACTAACAACATTTTTGCCATCAACCTTTATACCATTGTCGGCATTAAGCGTTCCCTTTACAGTAACCGTTGAGTTGAAAGTATTCGGCGCTAAGAAAATGTTTGAAACATCTCTACGAGCATAATACTTAGCTTCAACCTCACCCAATCTATCAGAATCTTCTGAACTTGAGGCTTTCCCATCAATGGAAAGATAACGATCTCGAAGTGCTATGTTATCTTCAAATAGCGTGGAGCCATCTGAGCTAACAACATGTTTTCCATCAACCTTGATTCCATCGTTGGCGTGTAGTTTGCCATTGACGTACACGGATTGGGAAAAAGTATTTACTTCGGAAAAAGTATTTCTTTCATCACGACGAGCAAATCTAACGGCTTCAACGTCACCTAACTTATTTGCATTGACCGCGGTTTCACCCACTTCCAAATACAATTCAGTTAGTTTTTTTCCACCTTCATATAAAGTTAAACCATCAGCGCTTATAACCGTTTTACCGCCTACCGATAATCCACCTTCGGCTTTGATGGCCTTAGTAAAAGTATTGGTTTCAGCAAACGTGTTGGCTTCATCGCGTCGACCAAAATTTTCGGAGCTGACATTATCTAGTTTATCAGCGTCCAACCCGCTATTTTTACCATCGGAACCAGCCGTCCACACAGTATGGCCCAAAGAAACTAACCCATCTTTTGTTATTGCCAGCGGCGTAACGATTGCTTCACCGTTATTACCACCTAACTTAAAATTGATTGTCCCGAAATCGCCATGACCTTCTGAATTTGTGTCTTCGATGTACGTAAAATCTGCGGTTCGGTCTGATACACCGAGGTTGATAGCTTGAACAACATCGTCACCGGAGCGAGAAACAACTAAATTATTAGTGCCAGTGTTGGAATTTACATTCACACCACCTTCAAGCGTCGTGCTTTCAGTAACCGTTAAATTTTTTAATGTCATCGCATCATCAATATTGATGGTTGTCACATTAATAATATTCGCGGTTAATTCATTAACGCCCTGTGCATCAAAACCATTAAAATTCAGGTTTTGCATCATTTTGTTGTTATCTGGCCTACTTGGATCAGATATGCGGCTCAACATGCTATCGACTATAGCAGCGCTAGTTGGTGTATCCACTGCCATCGTGAATGATTGCTCATTACTAGCCAGTTTCGCACCGGAACGGCTTGCAATCATCTTTACAATGGCTTTCTGGCTTCCACCTGAAGGCACTGGTATCGATAAATTGTAACCGTTTGCTGTGAGATTACCTGTTATCGTGCCGTAAGGGGTTTTGAAATTTCCAGAGTAGAAATTACCAGAACTCAGAACGGCGAGATTTGCAGGAAACGCATTGTTTTTAAGATAATAATTGTGAATTGCGCCTCTTACAGCGTCCAACTCAATTACTGCCAAATTAACATTCGCGTCCCTAGCATCGAAGGTAATACTCTTGGATTCCTCAATATTCTCGCCTACTGTTTTCGCAGCCATTGCTGGCATTGAAATAGCAACAGACAATAGAGAACTATAAAGAACCAATTGTTGCTTTTTCTTCATGCTTAATCCTCAAACTTAAAGGCAAATACTACTGTTTGAAAACCAGACTTTATTCTCAGTTACATTGTAATTTTTGAATTCAGAAGATTTAGCAAACCATGTAATAGTGTTGCCACTTAGGTTAAACGAATGTTTGCTGTGCAACTTGGAAACCCTTGTTGCATCAGCAACCGTATTGAACACCAACGAAATATTTAGTGTTGCATACATCGTTGATGAATCAATCTGGATATTCAGATTGCCTTGAGGCGTATCTGAAAAACTTTGAACTACATAACCGCCATCTTTAATGTCAGCCAAGGTAATTGTGGAGGGTATTACTCCTGAATTGGCATAGCATTCAGTTTCATAATACGTATTTAAGATTGGAAATAATCTTTCTACATAGCGAACTGTTTTTTTATCTCTGTCCAGTTCCATATAAAAAGTATACTTAGTAGAAATCATGATGCCCATGCTTGTCATGAGCACCAAAGCGACCAAAAGAGTCGTGACAGTCATGCCAATGACTCTTTTGGTCGGTTTTGAGCAGATAGACTTAGCCACCTACAGTAATTACAACCTGGCTAGAACTCGACGTAAATACCGCGTCGGCACCGTACTTACGTACAAGTCGGTTACCGGCATCGTCTGGAATTCCTGTAAAGGTGATGTCTAAACGGTACGGGTCAGTTGCGTTAGCGGCTGCTTGAACATCACCACCGTAAGGGTTAACTTTTACACCATCACCGATGTCAGAAGGTACATAATCAGGATCAAGAGCCGTCATTGAAACGCCGGTGAACACACCGTTTTGACGCCAAGACGTTGCACCATTGTGAACCTGTGAAGCTTGGTTGCTGATTTGCCAAACCTTGTACTCTGTAGAAATAGGGCCGATGTTTTTAGCACCTACAACTAAGATGATTGCCATGATTGCAAGAACGATCATCATTTCCATGATTGTTAGACCTTTCTGGCGATTAAAGTTTGATTTTGAGAACATTTTTCTTCCTTTCTTACATTGAAAAAGCAACGGCCATCATGATATTTAACATAACTAAGATTGACATTGCGCACATTAATAACCCCACGACAAGCAACCAAAATGATATTTGATTACCAGTAGAACTCAGACTTTTTTCAAAATCTTCATTCGCTTTAGAGGCAATTGAACTAAATACGTCATCAATATTATCACCCCCCGTTATGCCTGCGGATTTAAGCCGGATCCTAAGCCTTGGCGTTAATAATCCAGTATCTAGTTGCTCAAGATTCGATACCCCAAGACGAGTCATATCAAGCATTTGTTCAAGATGATGCTGAAGATACGGAGGAACTTCATCGTCTATTACATCTAGTGACTGTCTTAAACTTAATTTGCTCGATTTAAGCAAAGTCAACATATTGAAGAATCGATTAGCAACGAAGCCACGATAGGGCGTAAATAGAAAAGATAAGATGCTTTTTTCAAGGATCTCTCTTGGCTTTCCATAAACATTCGGTAGGACATAAATATATACAGCAATAAAAGCTATAATGCCGAATAGCAGCTTATCACCGTCCTGTTCGATGAATTTCCCTAAATTCAAATAAAATGTTGCTAATGCATCAAGTTCATTCTCAGATACGAGTTGAAGCATTTGCGGAATCGCCATGTTCGACATAGCTAAAACAAACAAAATTCCAATAGTAAAAAAGACGAGCCCTTTTCTAACGCGGCTAATAAACAACTTTTTCATTTCTGTTTGCTGCTTAATATTTTTTAGTACCTGGCGAATACCAAACTCAGTTTGTCCAACTTCATAAGTTGCTTTAAAAGCAAGGACAATATCATCATCCAAGAATGGCGCCAGTGCAAAATCTAACCGGCCTCCCCTGGATACTTCTTCGATAACTCGGTCACAAATTTGAACTTCAAATGCCGACTCAGAGTTTATTTCAGTGTAAATCTCTTTGATGTACTGAAATACCATGCTGTCGGGCATTTGGTTTTTCTGGCCAGAGTTTTTCAACGATAAGTAATTATCTAAAAATTCTTCTTGTCGTTTTGTATTGAAGAAAAAATTTTGAAACCTCGTGCTAAGGGATAACTCACTCATTAGTTATCGCCTCGTACACATAATTTTCATTGGTATCATTGAGGATATTTTTAAAAGTTGATTCTGCATCAAATGGATCGAATATCCCTTTATTTATTTCAATCCAAGCTAACTCCTGTAGCGATTGCCAGCCATTTTTTTTAAGATACTTGTGTGCTTTATCAATATCACCGTTACTGATCAATTCTCTAAAACCTGAATCAACGCTAATGGCTTCTATAATTGGCTTACGGCCGGAAATACCATTAAAGCATTGCTTACAGCCTCTTGGATTTTTAATTCTTATTGCTGAAAGATTGACTTGTGGTTTATCAGCAATGGTTCGATATAGTTCTGTGCCTCTGTGTTTTTCGAGGGGGGTCGAACATTTTTGGCAAACACATTGCCCTAACCGCGTAGCCAATAACAACGACAATACATCAGGCAATGATTGCTCTCTAAACGATACACCTAAATCAGCTAAACGACTTGGTATACCCAATGCATTATTGGTATGCAAGGTAGTTACAACTAAGTGACCTGTTAGACTAGCCCTAATCGCTGCTGAAGCCGTTGTTTCATCTCGCATTTCACCAATGGCAATGATGTTTGGATCTTGTCTTAATAAAGACCTGATTTGATTGTTATACCCTAATTTATGATCAAGGTTATGTTGAGAAATAAGCGGGTTGAAGTCTGCTAACACTTCTACTGGATCTTCGATTGTGGAAGTAAATGCTTTTGCCGGTATCTCATGCAAACCCGCATGAAGCAATGTTGTTTTACCTGAGCCGGTAGGCCCTGAATAAATAACCATTCCTGAAGGCTTTTTCATGTTTTGAGAGATCAACTTGGAAACTAACGGGTTAACCTTCAGCTCTTGAAGTGATTTGGATTGCACTGCAGGACTGACACGAATAACCACTTTCGCATCGCCCTTGGTTTCCAATGGCGCTTTTTCTATACGTAAACGGGTAGGGATTTTTGTATCGTCTACTTTAATGTCCATTGTAAGTGTTGTGGCTTGGGTACTTCGCAGTGAAAATTCACCATCTGAGTTATTCGCACCAGACCAGTTATATAGGCGAGCAACCATTTGTACTAAGCTGTCATAATCGTAGGATACAAACATCGGTGGTGTTGATTGGCCAAACTGATTAAATCGGATCTCAACATTTGGATCGCGCAGAAAAATATGAACGTCAGAGCAACTATTCAGAACAGCATGAGAAATAATTGTTTCAGCAATCGATTGGGCTTCAGAATCATCGCTATCTTCCGAGTCTTCAGATAAGACTTTTCTTGCTCGTGTTAGCTCATCATCAATAACATCTGTAGATGTTAGGCCGAAACTTCTAATTGCATGATTATCAGCTATAATTTCGTTCCGCAACTTTGCAAAACATGATGGTTTATCTGTGAATCCATCCACGTCGACGATTAACGTGCCGTCCGAATAAAAGATGCACCCTAATCCCAAATCTTTATATTTAAGAAAGACCTGTAAAAGCGGCATCAACGCTTTTTTATTTTTTAAATTATCTAAATCATAAAACTCCATAACCGCGGTTCCTAGTGAAAACACACGTCGGGAATGGAAGTATGATTTTTAGCATCATAAAAACTTACGCACTCGAGAGAAGGATCTATTTGCTCGACTCGATAACGACCCCAAAGGACTTGATTTTCTCTTATGTTTGAGGCGTATTCTTCATCGTTGATAGAGGCTGAAATTTCGTCATTCGACCAACCGACAATTCGGATTGCATCAAAGTCTTTTTCACCTTGGGTATTAATTAATTGTCCTTGCTCGTCATATGCAACAATTGACGTTGTTTCGGGTAATTCGCCATGTTGAACAAAAGAGCCATCAGAATGCACATCATTAGAGTTGATTCGTGCAATTTCACTATCGGCTTTCGCTTTTTCCAAATTTTGCTTTGAAAGTTTGGCTTCCAACTCTGCAACTTTTGATTGCAAACGCAAATTTCGCTCAGAAACTTTGAGATGGACGAAGTGTTTTGCTTCTTCACCGTCAATTGCTTGCTTGATAATTTTGCTAGCCATCACAGCATCATCATAATTTGGAGCGCTATTAAATCGTTTGGGGACATTTGCAAACTGAGTTTGATTATCAACATCCTGCTTGCCGATTGAAGTTTTTTTTGTAGCTTGAGATTTAAACTCAGGTTCATCTTCACCAGGCATTAACGCGACTCCAGCGAGAACAACTAATAATCCAGCAAAAGTTATGTGCTGTTTAGTAATTTGAAACTTTTTATCTTTTTTTTCCATTGTTAATCTCCGAACACAATTAATGAAATAGTGCCTGTATAACCTTTTTGGTCTTTATCTACTGTCAAGTTCGCTGTTTCAAACCCAACTGGTAGTCCGTTAATGATTGTGCCTAGCGTATCGAAATCGTTGCGAGTCCAAGGCTCCGTGATTTTAATTTGAAACCGCACTTCTTCCCATTTTGAGTTCGAGATTGGATTCAAGACCTGATCAACAGCAAAACCTTCAAGCCATCTTTCGCCAGCTTCTTCAATAAATCGAATTGTGCTATCCGTAGGAACTAAAACTGCTGTTTGCAAAATTGGGGCATGAAGCATATTGCCAACGGCCACATAGTTATCTTTAACTTTTGTGATTTGATAGTTGTATTGAACACTAAATTTCTCTAATTCAGCGAAACTACCAGCTTCATTTTCAAGCGTGATAATGGTTGAACTGGCTTTTAAAGTGACATTCTTTGGTTTCCAACCAACCAAATTCTCCATGGCAATATCATCATTGAACAAATACGCTAAACGTGCTTTTACATTGATGCCTGTTTCGGTAAGTGTTTGCGTGTATTTCTTATAAGGATCAACTTCTACCTTCTTTGCCTTTTCTTCCGAATAGTCTTCGCCACCCAACAGGAAGAATCCGGCCAAAATCAAGAAAAACACCAATACCAGTATTGGTTTAAGGTCTGTGGCTCGCTTGATCAAGACCTTGTTACCAGGCAGTAATTCAAGATGATTTTCATCAGGAATAAGTTGATTTAGAAAGGCTTCAGTCGTTTTAAACCTCTCGTGCTTTACTGTTGCATCCTCCAACTTGATGATTGTTGGCACTTCATCATTACCTGAAGACAAAACTTCCCCGGCAACAACAACGCTGCCATCGGTTTCATTCCCAAGATACTCATTCACCAAATTTGCAACGAACAAGGCTTCGAAACTGTCTTTTTCAACAACATTGTCGAAAATTACGCAACCATCTTGCACCACGACAACAAAACACTCACCGTCTTGCTGCTCGATAAAACAGAAGTTTAACTCTTTAAATCCATCAACCTTAGCCTTTAGATGATCAGTGATGGCCATTGCTAATCCAAAGCCTTCTTTCTTCGAGCTAACTAAAAAGCGGTGCCGTTTTTTGTTTTTGATGTCAATTAACGCATGAGCAACAAATTGTGCACTTTGTGCTTTTGCAAGCGCTAGCTTAACTTCTTTGTCTGTAAGATTTGACGCATCTGTTCGCCGCAAATCGTACACCCAACGAGCATCTATGTTAGTAGCGAAACCCATTAAGAGCGCACTCCTCGTAGAATTGTTGGTGTGATTGCGATAATGGTTTCTACACGCACCTTGGAACTTGCTTTTGAAGTACCGGCAATATCAACACCGGCATTCGCGTCCTGGCTTTGCTCTGCTTCTTTACTCAAGCCCGCAATTAATAAGGTTGAACCTGAACGAATAATTACCGAATTATCGAAGTCTTTATCGGCAACTTTTGGTGCTTCAACAAGCACTTGTGTACCGCCGTCTTCACCTGTAGATCCTTTCTTTTCCATCTGCAGTAGAGTTGATAAGTTGGTTGTTAAACGCATTACCACATCTTCTTTGTAGATTTTTGGTAACGCGTACATCGAGAAGCCAGTTTCGACTTTATCTTGTGTAATCGCTGATTCAGAGCCTACGTTAATAGTGTTTGTGATTTTCTGTTCTGCAATATAATTTTCTCGAACTATTGAGCGCAACTTGGCCACTCGGTTATTTAGTGAAATTGTTCTAGGATATGAACGGGTAGATACAGAACCTTGCGACTTCAAAGCATTAATTAATGCAGTAGTACCAGCTCCCCTACCTTCGCCTATGCCTAATTCGATAGTCATTGGAGCAAATGAACTTGAAGCCAAGCCTCCAGCAAAATTCGATGCTAAATTACCAGTGTACGACTTGGAACCTAAATCTTTTAATATCACATTCCAATCAAGGCCCAGCTGGGTTACATCATCAAACTGAACATCAATGATGGTCATATCAATAGCAACCTGACGAGTCATTTTTTCATTTTGATCGTATATGTAGTCTTCAACCTTTCCTATGTTGGCAGGATAGTCTTTAACGATCAGCGACGTGGTTGCAGGATTTAGCTCGAATTTCCCTTCTTCCGACATCAATAGAGGTAAAGTTTTACTTAAATCAGCATATATATCGATTTCACCCGCTGTATGAGCAAACTCATCAGAAGACGTAATGATTGAATCTGTTTCGCCGCTACCTGACTGACTTTGCTGGGAATCCTCCCCTCCTTTCTTACCAACCCCGAATTCTTCAATACCTGGGATCATGGCAATATCAAAAGTTCTAGTTTGGAACTTGGAGAATGTAATTGTGTTCCCTTCCAACGAAAATGAGTAACCGGCAGAGCTAGAAATCGCTTTAAGAGCTTCACCCAAAGTACCTGAGCTTTTCACTGAAATCTGCTTTGATAGTGAAACAGCATCAATAAACTTGAAATTAACGGACTCACTAGCAAACACGTTATTAATAACGAGGCCAAATGGTGCCTTTTTGTAAGCTATTTTCGAATCTTTAAAATACCAATTAGGTTTTTCAGCTTCATCAGAAGATAACTGGCGAACAAACAGTGAGTCACTAACTTCAATGTTTTGATATTTAGGTTTTTGTCGGCGCAACTCCTGCGCATCTTTATAGATAACCTTTGCTGTTTCTCGAATTTCTTGAGGCTCAGTGTACACTGCACAACCAAGCATCATCGTGGTTAATGCCGAGGCGATAGCTGTTTGGGCAAATCGTTTATTGATTGTAAGAAACATAAGCAACCTTATTTACTGAATAGATTTTTGCTTTTAATGGGTGTGGTGATGTAAATGCACCAATGAGCTTGTCGAATATTTCTAAAATAGACTCACCTTCGATTTCAAAGTCATATTCAAGGCGGTGATTATCAGAAACGTCGCTAACTAGCTTCAGGCCGTCGGTGTGGGACAGTAAAGTTTCCAAGTTTGATTTTAAAGTTCCTGTTTTGCCTTTGAATATCATCTTGGCCACCGGGCGCTCAACCGGCTCGCGGTCGTTCCAGGTATCATCATCGGTGTTGTAGTAAACATTGATAAGATGTGCTTTTGCCTGGTCTTCATCAACAATCACTTTTAAGCGGTCGGTAGATGCTGATACAGCAAGGAATGAATGTTCTGGCGTTACCTGATACTCAGCAGCATTGATTGTGCTGTTTAAAATCCGGTCTTCTGGTGTAAGCACAACCTCTTTAACTTCATGCTCAATATTTAAAGGGGCTTTGGCCACAGTTTGATTGCTTGACTCTGGTTCTAAAGGTTGTTCAATAGTAATTTGTTCAACGGCAGTGGCTTTATCTTCAACCGGTATAGTTTCGATTGTAGGTTCTGGAGTATGGCTTCGAGGCAAACGTGCGACAATTATTGGCGCAGCATCGCCTTTTGCTAGTTCAGATTCCAAACCCTCATTTGATTCAGGCTTTTTCTGGATGTCGCCTTGGCCAGCGTCGGTATCCAGGGATTTTGGCTTACCCGGGTGCATAGCTTCGTGGATTTTAGAATCCATTTCGTCATCTGAAATGGTTGGCTGCTTCGCTGCAGTTCCTTCCCTCGCCTCTGGTAAACTGGCAATTTCTTTTTCAAAGCTGGTTAGTTGCTTGCCATCTTTAGAAGTGTTGGTAGCGTCATAAGCGAATAGCTGAACTTCAGCCTTGTCAGGCTCAGGATAATTAATTGTGCTTTTTTCTTTGGCTTTCCAAACACCTTCATCGGCCTCATACATAACATTTGCTTTGGTGTGTACATCGGCATTGGTATTAACTGGTTCGGCTACAAAGCGTGTAGGTGTTGTACCGCAAGCGGATAAACCTAATGTTATCGCTACGGCCAATGCGGTTTTATTTAGCATTTGGGCATTCCTCTAACGTCACTAGTGACGTTAAGTTCAAGGAACGGTCACGCTCAAAATATTGGTAGCTTAATGCCATGCCATCAAGGAATTCATCAATAGCGCCTGTAGTATCTTGCATATCAATCTTGTAGGAACTGTCTAGCTCCCAATCAGTACAAGACGGAACACCAGACCAACGGATTGTTTGTACGCCTAAGTGATCTGCAAATTTGGCCAGTTGTTCTTTGAACGAACCAGGCATAACCGTAAAGTAACGCTGTTCGTTTTCTTTATTGATGTAATCAATGGCGGTTTGACGTTCAGCAAGTAGCTGTTCAAGCCCTTCAACTTGTAAGTAAAGGGTGCGCAGATTAGCTTTAATAGCATCAACTTGCAGGGTTACATCATTAACAAACACCTGCCCTTGCTCGTCTTTGGAATATTTTGGCCCAAGGTTTTCTTCAGCGTTAAGGCCAGTGCTAAAACACGCTGTTACAGCGATGGAAAGTAGTAATTTTTTCAATGGTTGCCCCTGCAAAATCCAACTAAATTTTTTGTAATTAGCTGGATTTTACGGGCAATTAAAGGGGGGATGTGATTAGAGCGGTTTTAACAATTAAATTTCTATAAGCCTAGCCTTAACCTAACTCTCTAGGTTAAATTATTCGAGTAAATCTGAGAGTCTGTATAAAGCTCATTGCCGCCTGTGGTGTTTCATATAGAATCACTAACCTTTTCTACATTCCAGAAGATTTGGTTGTTCTCTTATAGTTAGACCAACACACAAAACCCGAGCGCGGATTTATCGCGCACTCAAATGAATTTGCCGGAAAGCAGACGTTGCAAACTTTTAAATTCTGGCTTTTCAGTTATTCGATTGGGTTATAAGACGAAATGTGCAAGATGTTCAGCTCTATCCGGCGGGTCAGTGCCCAGACTGTGTGAATATTGATTGTGAATTAGAACGGTATATCGCTTTTCTATAGGGTGAGCGTAGCGAAC
>CANMZP010000008.1 GCA_947502355.1 uncultured Thalassotalea sp.
GAGCGTGCAATCGACGGTGATTTCATCCTTCCAATCGAAGATGTATTCTCAATCCAAGGTCGTGGTACGGTTGTAACTGGTCGTGTTGAACGTGGTATCATCCGCGTAGGTGACGACGTAGAAATCGTTGGTATCAAAGACACTACTACTACTACATGTACTGGTGTTGAGATGTTCCGTAAACTTCTTGACGAAGGTCGTGCTGGTGAGAACTGTGGTGTTCTTCTACGTGGTACTAAGCGTGATGAAGTTCAACGTGGTCAAGTTCTTGCTAAGCCAGGTTCAATCAACCCTCACACTAAGTTCGAATCAGAAGTATACGTACTAACGAAAGATGAAGGTGGTCGTCACACGCCATTCTTCAAAGGTTACCGTCCACAGTTCTACTTCCGTACAACGGACATCACTGGTGCAGTAGAGCTTCCAGAAGGTGTAGAAATGGTAATGCCAGGCGACAACTTGAAGTTTGTTGTTGAGCTAATCAACCCAATCGCGATGGACGAAGGTTTACGTTTCGCTATCCGTGAAGGTGGCCGTACAGTTGGTGCTGGTGTTGTATCTAAAATCATCGACTAATATCGATTGATTTAGATTTACATCTAAACCAATAAAAAAGAGCGCTTAGGCGCTCTTTTTTGCTTTCTGGGTTTCAATAATTCCTAGAAACAATACATTGTCGTCCCGTGATGCTTTTACACGGGATCTCCTTTGTGGTGCTGTGGGTAAATTAATCTAAGCTCAAGATACCTGCAGGAGGTCCTGAGCTCGCTGTCGCTCCTCAGAATGACGATGTACTTTTATTTAGTTTATAGGTCGTCACTGATAAAAACACTCATACTTGTTGCTCACCGAAGTGTAGCGCTCATCCATGAGCCTATCGGCATTAGAACATCCATGTTCGTCATCCCAGAATTTATTGTCTAAGGGAGCTCTAGCGAGCTTCAGAGAATAAATATCTGGAACCTCCTTTGGCGTGCTGTGGATAATTTAATCTAAGCTCAATATGCCTGCAGGAGGTCCTGAGCTCGCTGTTGCTCCTCAGAATGACGTTTTTTGTTACTTATAATGCAAATCTTATTTCATGATGATCTCACGCATCCTATATTCGCCAGTAATTTCACGAACGTTAGGGTAAGTCTTGACTATTTTGCGGGTTTTCTTTTGCATTTCATCCGTCCATTTTTTCATGAACTTATCGTAATCGGCTTTGTTTGGTTCCATATCCTCGCCTTTGGCAAACACCACCACTAATATCAGATTGAAATCACCACTTTGTGGTAAATCGCTACCATAAATGTGAAATCGCTCTATCTGCCCAAGTTCCATCGCAATTTTATTTGACTTAACCCAAGTTTCCCTTAACCCTTCAAGGTATACGTCCATCATATTCGCATCAACTTTTACGGTTGTTACCGATGATACTTCGGTCCCGAAATCGTAATCTTTATACACTTCCAGATCAGCGAACGCCTTACTGGCACAAAGTAATAGAACCGCACTACATAACAGTTTCAAAGTTTTCATAGGTTTTCCCTTATTTGATAAATGAATGCCTGTTTAAATTCTTAACTGCTAAACAGTACTTCGAAGTATAGATGAGAAGTCACTTTTGTCATGATTTAGCCCGTTTAGCCGCCTTACTTGTTCAAAGGAAGCATATAACTTACTTTTTCTGTTATGGAATTGGGGGTGTTTTTAGCGAGACTGTTTCCCTGTAACTGTTTGTAGTTGTGCAATAAACCTGTCAACATAAGTCTTCAAAACATAAATAACAATAAGGATGTACCTATGAGAAGTGGTGCGGGAAGACCGCCTATAATGGCGATTATATTTTCAATTCTTTTTTTAATTGTTCTCTACAGCAGTTGGTTTGTTATTGACACTGGCCATGTTGCTGTTAAGAAAACTCTTGGAACCGTAGAGTTAGAAGAAGTAAGTGCCGGTTTGAATTGGAAGTTGCCAATGATCACCAAAGCATATGAGTTTTCGGCGAAAGAAATTGCCCTCGATTTTGACGACTTACGTCCTAAAGCTCGGGATAATTTACGCCTTAAAGACTTGGACATTAGTATTTACTATAAAGTGAATCCAGATCGTATTGCTGAAACCATGGTGAAATATGCCGCTTCTTATGCAAAAGGTGAAGATGCACTTTTACCTGCATATTCTATTGTTTATCGTGAAGGGCGAGATGTGATTTATGAAGAAGTCACGAAAATAGACTCACTTGATTTACATCGTAATCGTGATGAACTGCGCCTTGGTATTGCAACCGAACTTCAATTAAAGCTTGATGAGAAAGACCCAAATGTTTTTACCATAACTCGAGTCGCTATAAGAGCATTAAATACCGATCCAACCATTGAAGCGGCCATTCAAAAGGCCGTTCAAGCCCAGAAAACCCTAGAAGCAAAAAAGGTTGAAGTAGAAATTGCCGCAAAAGATGCGGAGATTGAAATTGCCCGAGCAAAAGGTATTGCCAAAGCCAACGAAATAATTAACTCATCCCTCACCCCAGAATACTTACAACATGAGCTTAATGAAGCGTTGAAAATGTTTGCGGGTAATGAAGGTGGGGTTGTCGTTATTCCGGCGAATATGCAAAATATGACCATGATGCTTGATGCCGGTAAAGTGAGAAAGAGCAACTAATTTAACTTCAATTTAAATAGAAGAGGAGGGAAATCCCTCCTCTTTATTTTAATATTAATTATTCTGCTCCATTAGTGCTGAGTGGAAAATGCATTATGTAGCTGTTTTTGCACTTTTTCCGGGGCTTGTTGGTAACGTGCAAACTCCATGGTAAAAGTGCCTTCACCTGCTGTTTCTGAACTCAGACGAGTCTGATAACCATCTACTTCACTAAGTGGTACCTCACAACTTACTTCGATACGATTATTGCCTAATGAATCGGTTCCTGTAACAAAGCCTCGCATCGTTGCAATGTCGGCGGTAATATCACCGGTTTTTTCAGCAGGAACTTTTATGGCCATATTTACCATAGGCTCAAGCACTTTCGGTTTGGCTTTTTGAATTGCCTCCATAAAGGCTCTTTTACCAGCTTGTACGAAGGCAATCTCTTTTGAGTCTACAGAATGATGTTTACCATCATAAACCGTAACCCGCACATCTTGAATTGGGAATCCTGCAAACACTCCAGACTCGATGGCTTGATGAACGCCTTTTTCTACCCCTGGAATAAATTGTGAAGGGATCGAGCCACCTACAACTTTATTGACAAACTCTATGCCTTGTCCTTGCTCTAGCGGTTCCACCTTAAGAAATACTTCACCAAATTGCCCCGCGCCACCACTTTGTTTCTTATGACGGTGATGCCCTTCGGCTCT
Source organism: uncultured Thalassotalea sp. (assembly GCA_947502355.1). GTDB lineage: Bacteria > Pseudomonadota > Gammaproteobacteria > Enterobacterales > Alteromonadaceae > Thalassotalea_A. The sequence goes on from CANMZP010000008.1 coordinate 3,348, forward strand.
CTGCGTGATAGTTTCTTTGTAGGCGACACTTGGCGTGGCTGTTTCAACCTCTAAATTATACATATTACGCATTTTATCCAATACGGTTCGAAGATGCAGATCGCTGCTACCGCGCAAAATGGTTTCGTCAGTATTGGCTCGATGTTCAACCAATAACCCTGGGTCTTCAGAAACTAATTTATGTAATGTCTCAGAGAGTTTTTGTTCTGAACCATGTTTACTCGCTTTTATGGCGATGCCTTGCATAGGGGGCAATAAATCCATACGTTGCAGATGGTATAGATCTTCGTCATGGTGATCATGAAGGACGCAATCATATTCCATTTCATCCACTCGTGATACCGCGCAAATATCACCTGGGATGCCGCTGGTTATTTCAAAATGTTCTTTACCTTGCAGTTTGAGTAGATGGTTTACTTTAAATGGTTTTTTAGAATCACCTATAAACAAAGCACTGTGTTGTGAAATGGTGCCTTGGTGAATTCTAAAAATACCTAATCGCCCGAAGAAGGGATTAATGATGACTTTAAACACATGGGCTAATACATGATCATGAGCTTGTTGGCTAAGGGTAACAGGTAGGTCTTCACTGCCTTTTAAAAACTCAGCAGGGTTGCCCTCAAATGGGTTCGGCATTAAATCTTCAATGGTGCGCAGTAGTAAATCTAAACCCGCACCTGTTTTTGCTGACACAAAACATACTGGGATAAGGTGGCCTTCTCGTAAGGCTTTTTCAAAAGGATCGTGTAATTGTTCTGGGTTAAGGGATGAGTCTTGCTCAAGGTAGACCTCCATCAACGCTTCATCTACTTCTACGACTTGATCGACAAGGGCATCATGAGCCTGATTTACCGATGCAAAGTCCGTTTCTACTGGCTCGGGTTTGAAATAACAATCAACCACCTTGCTTGCGTTATCTGCAGGTAGGTTTAGCGGTAAACATTCGCTTCCGAATGCATCCTGTACTGCCTCTAGGATTTCTTCTAAATGTGTTTGTTCCACGTCTATTTTATTGATAATTACCATACGGCATAGGTTACGTTTTTTTGCCGCTTCCATACAACGTTGAGCGATTAACTCGATGCCCATTTTGGCATTAATTACCACGGCGGCCGTTTCAACTGCGGGTAATACCGAAATCGATCGATTATAAAAGTCTGGGTATCCTGGGGCATCAATAATGTTTACATGTTTATTGGCATGATCAAAGTTACACAGGCCACACTCTATGGAGTGTTGAAGTTCTATTTCACTTGGCTCGAAATCGGTAACCGTTGTCCCTTTAATTACACTACCACACTGACTAATTTCACCGGCTCTTGCGAGTAGGGCTTCGGTGAGGGTTGTTTTACCACTACCCGCATGCCCTAAAAGGGCCATGTTTCTAATGTCTTCACTTTTGTAATGTGTCATAAAAACTTTCCACCATTGTCATTATTCTATCTGAGTATATGAATAAATAATGACCAATGAGAAGTGTTAACGAACTGAAACAAAGTGATTAATAACAAAATTTGATTAGCTTCAAAGTTCTGTATATTCGTTGTTTGTTTTGCTGGATTAATGAGGTGAAGTAGGAGTAGACTGACTAATTGTGGTCTTATAAAAGTATGACTGTATTTATCACAAATCCCTTCACGTATGCCCCCTTTTATTTAAATTCAAATTATTTAATTTTTACTATATTGAAATATAGCCTATTAAAGGTCAGTATTTTTTTGTTCGTTATGCTTTTATTAAAGTATTTAAAAACAATGCTTTGCGTGTCTTTAAGAAGTTTTAAGATTCTTTCAGTTAACTATCGATAATAAGTAGGTAAGGATACACTAACTTATTTTATTTGGAGACATTTATGCTTCGCCTATTCTCAATCTTTTTGCTCATGACAATTTGGGTAACACCCGTATCTGCCAATTCAGGAGCCGTCAATATCCTGACAAATTATTATGTTATGAGCAATCAAACGTATTTGCTTGCTGACGGACTGGAGCAAAAACTGGATGTGTATGTCGCCAAAGATGCCCATACAAAGGCTCGACCAACCTTGGTTTATATTCACGGTGGTGGTTGGATGGGGGGCTCTAAAGAAGCGGACAGCTTACATCTTCTACCCTATTTAGAAGCTGGTTTTAATGCGGTTAATGTGGATTACCGATTAGGGGGAACTGCGCTTGCTCCTGCTGCCATCGAAGATGTTCGTTGTGCGCTGCGATGGGTTTTTCAAAATTCAACACAGTTTGGTATCGACACCAATAAAATCGTTCTTTCTGGTAACTCTGCTGGTGGCCACTTAGCGTTGATGGCCGGCATGTTACCAGCGTCAGCAGGGTTTGATAAACGCTGCCCGACAGGAAATGAAAAAACCAGTTGGCCCAACGACGGTAAGGCGAAAGAAGTTGATATGCCGGTAGCCGCTATTGTTAACTGGTATGGTATTACCGATGTAAACGACTTAATCCAAGGTGAAAATGCCATGGAATATGCGGTTAAATGGTTAGGGGGACAAAGAGATGAAGCTGTTGTTGCAAAACGTGCTTCCCCATTAACGTATGTGCGAAAAGATTTACCCCCTATTTTAACGATTCACGGTGACAGCGATATTATTGTGCCTTATAAGCACGCGGTGCGTTTACATAATGCCTTAGAAAAAGAATCAGTGAAAAACACCTTATTTGCTGTTGAAGGTGGAGGGCATGGGCAATTTAGTCAAGACCAGAATCAACAAGTCTTTCGTGAAATTTGGCGCTTTTTACATGCGCATATTGATCTTTAATAAGCGTTATTAAGTTCAGCCATATAAAAATTATTATCCACGTCAGAGAACAGAATTTATGAATCCGACAGTTACAGCCTTTGTTTTAAGTGCCTTTAGTTTATTGAGTATGTTCAGTGCTACAGCGGCAGATAAAGTCGCTGAAAACCCTCAGCAAACGGTCTTTACCAACCCGATTATTCCAGGCGGTTACCCCGACCCTTCGATTTGTCGAGACGGGGAAGATTTCTATATCGTAAATTCCACCTTTGAATACTTTCCCGCGTTGCCAATTCATCACAGTAAGGATCTGGTTAATTGGGAATTAGTTGGCTATGGCTTACATCGCGAAGAGCAAGCAACGGGTGCCGTCAACTTGGTTGATGTGCAATCGGATGGTGGTATACATGCGCCAACGATTCGCTGTAACGATGGTACATTTTATATCATAACCACCAATGTTTATGTCGCACCTGAATCCAACGAAACCGAGTTTGTCAATTTTGTTATTACTGCCGATGATCCAAAAGGGCCATGGTCAGAGCCACATGTGTTAGAAGGTGCACCTGGTATTGACCCTGATATCTTTTTTGATGACGATGGCACCGTTTGGTATGTAGGAACGCAAAGTCCTGAAAACCCAAATTTTCCAGGGGAAGGTGAAATCTGGCTACAGCAAATTGATACGCAAGAATGGAAATTAACCGGTGAGCGTCATAACCTCTGGCGCGGCGCTTGTGGCGGTATTTGGGTCGAAGGCCCTCATATGTATAAGAAGGACGGCCGATACTATCTATTGGTCGCTGAGGGCGGCACAAGCTACAATCATGCGGTTATGGTGGCGGTAAGTGACAAAATTACCGGTCCTTACGCATCAAACCCTCGAAATCCAATTATGACCACCCGTAATTTGTCTTACAGTAACTGGGTGCACAGTAGTGGACATGCTGACTTAATAGAATTAGAGGATGGTCGTTGGTATATGGTGATGTTAGGCATTCGCAACGATGAGCAAAGTGTTTCTAATATGGGGCGCGAAACCCATCTTGTACCATTAACATGGGAAAGAGAGCCGTTTTGGTGGAAAGAAGATAAAATTTTATGGCCTGTTGCTGCGCCACAAACAGGTCGGGTAGAGCGCTACACTCCGCTACCTTTTGAAGGAACAAAACAGCGCCGTGATCTAACCTTTAAAGATAACTTTGATAAGGATACGTTACAGCTTGATTGGAATTTCAGGCGTGTCCCGCAAAAGGGGACATACTCACTAACCGAAAAACCGGGCTTTTTGCGTTTGCATGCTAAAGCTAATGTCATTGCCGAACGTCAACGCGCTAGCTTGATCGGGTTTCGCCAAACCGAAAGTGATTTTGAATACCTTACAAAAATGATATTTGAGCCAGGTAATGATAAATCCGAAGCCGGCATGATCATCTTTCAAAAAGACAACAATTACCTTAGCGTAACCATGCAAAAAGAAAACAATCGCTATGCTTTAAAAGCCGTTCATTCGGCGGTTGAACATGGAAATAATAACACCGGTGATGTGCAGGTGTTAGCTAAGGTAAATATTGATAAACCGCACAATGGCATCGTATTTAAGCTGATTTCGCAAAATAGCAATTATCAATTTTTCTACTCGGTAGATGATGGTAAAAGTTTTGCGTTGCTTACAACAACGGCCGCCGATGGGGTGATCAGCCGCAAGTACACCGGTGCGAATTTAGGGCTATATAGTACAGGCAACGGTGAAGATACTGGCGACTTTGCTGATTTTGACTGGGTACAATACCAAGGCTTTGAACGTAAATAGGAAGGTTTTATGAAGCTAATAGAAAATAGGCAAGCAGGGTTAAAGTTATGCATGTTTATATGGCTTGTTATAACGGCAGGCCTTTCAATGACAACAAATGCAGCACAAATCCCTTTTCAGTCTGAATGGCTGAAACAGCATTATGCAAAACGTATGCAGCATTTTAGTAAGAATCCAATTCTAACCGGGGACATTGTATTTATCGGTGATAGCATCACCGAGCAAGGTGATAATTGGGGGGCGAAATTTGCCGATTTGATGATTAAAAATCGAGGCATAAGTGGGGATATGACTTATGGCGTATTAGCGCGTTTAAATGAAGTAAAAGCAAACCCACCTAAGGCAATATTTATAATGATTGGTGTTAACGACATCTTTAATCTGGTTTATCACCACGAGGTTAAACAGTTAGCATCAATAAGCCGCAATATAGACAAAATCACTCGAGAGCTTGCAGGTGCTTTACCCGAAACACAGATTTTTGTGCAAAGCATCTTGCCGGATCATCGCGATTTTATCACCATCCTGGCTAGCGCCGTTAACCAACAAATAAAAGCCATTAACAATAAAGCTTTTACTTATATTGATTTACATTCTGTTTTTGTAACACCACAAGGGGTATTAAAAGCTGAGTTAACCACAGACGGTACGCATCTAAATGCATCCGGTTATCAATTATGGCAGCAGCAACTACAACCTATCATGGATACATTAAAATGAAATTCCTTGTAGCGGTTCTATTTGTGTTATTGAACAGCTCGTTTAGCGTATATGCCGAGTCATTAACCTATCCAAACGGTGCTAAAAAAGCGGTTATTTTTAGCTATGATGATGCGGCAATTCAAGATAGGCAATTTGTTAAACTGCTTAATAAATATCACCTTATTGGTACTTTTAATGTCAATTCAGGCCGACTTGGTAAAAAAGCGCTTTGGCTGAAAGACTTCATTGGTAAAGAAGGCAAGTTTATTGATGTTGAAGAGCTCAGCAGACTTTATAAAGGCCATGAGGTAGCGGGACATAGCTACTCTCATCCTGGCCTTGCCGGCTTAGAAAGTAAGGAACTGATAAAGCAAATTAAACGCGATAAACAAATATTAGAACCTCTTCTAAGTCAGGAAGTGCGGTCTTTTGCTTATCCCTTAGGATCTTATGATGAAGCGGCAATGTCGGCAGTAAAACAAGCCGGATACAGTAATGCTAGAACAACACAAGATTCCAACTCTTTTCAACTGCCAGAATATTTTATGGCCTGGCATCCTACCGTTCATCATTCAAAAGCGATGACTTTGGTAAATGAATACGTATCCCTACAGGCAAAACAATTAACGGTGATGATGATTTGGGGACATTCATGGGAGTTTGACGAAAATAAGCCGAACAATAATTGGCAATATATTGAAGCGTTGCTGAAAGAAATCGCCCACAGAGACGATATTTGGTACGTCTCTGCCGGTGAATTTATTGGCTATATTATCTCACTTGAGAAAAACAAATAGTATCCTGATTTTCTAACTAATGAGTTAAAGAGATCCTTTGCTCACTTTCTGCAAGTAAGCCATATAAGAAATCCAATTCTTTCGTTTCGATTTCCTGTTTTGCCAAAATCAGATTTTCTTTCGCGGCTTTTTTATCGCCCATTTGGAAATAGAGGTTAGCTAGATTTAAACGGTTAATATTAATGCCTATGGTGTTCTTTATCACTTTATTCAGACTCAGTGCTGCCCGGTATTTGTCCATTGCATCGGTTAACAACTCTTGTTTTTCTAGCGCTCGACCTTGTTCTTCTAGTAAAGGGATTTTAAGGCTGAAATCATCAAGTTCTTCAATGAGTTTTTCAGCTTGATTAAAGTATTCGCTTGCCTTTTCCCACTGCTGTTGTTCACTTGCTAGAATTGCTTGAATCAATTTTGTGTGACCTTTTAGTTTTTGATCATCGCTACTAAGGCTTGCGGTTTTATTAATGAGGGTTTGTGCCTTTTCTATGTGCCCATTCCATAGGTACAATTTTGTTAGGTAGATGCCGGCAATAATGGAGTCAGGATTAAGGGCGAGATAACTCTCAAAAAAGCTGATTGAAGATTCCCAGTCTGATTCGTGATTAATAATGGCTTGTGCAAACAGGGTATCGCTAAATTCTGAAGTCAGCTGATTATGACTGTTGCCAATAGGTTGTTGCAATAAGTCGGCTATTTTCCCTGCTAGGGTTTGTAACGCGTCTTCCACGGAGGCATCTAGAATAACACCTTGTTTTGTGTCGTTAAGCATATGCAGTTTATAAACAAGCTTGTAATCCATGGTGGCACCGTACATTTCAGTTTCTACTATCAGGGTTGCACCAGTGGTCGAAAATAGTTTCCCTATATCGCTTGTTTGATACTCACGCGTTAAGCCGGCAATGTGCATTAAACGAGGTACATCAATACCTTGGTGGATATATACCGTGTTAGGTAGGCCCTGTAACTTAGCGATAAGTTGTTCCATGCCGCCTAAATATACCCATGCATGATCGCCATATGGGACTTTGTTTTTAATTGGTAAGACAACGATATTTTGCTCAAACCCATTATATTGATTAGAGCTCTTAGTACTAAAGTAAAATATAAAACAGATGGTGAACAGCACTAAAGCTACAACAAGTCCTTTAAAGCCTAGGTCTTTGGGTAGGTTGCTACTTACTAACTTTATTTGTGCAGGCGCTTCTGATCCCATTGCGGTATTTTTGTCACATGCTCTGAGCGACTGGGTAAACTCATAACCTTTACGAGGGTAATTGATTATGATTTTGGCATCATTGAAAAGCTTACGGACTTCCCTAACGGATTGAAATATCACTCCATCATCAACTTGTACGTCATCCCAAACTTCATTAAGTAACTGCTGCTTACTGATGATTTTACCTTGTTTTTCGCCAAGGTATAGCAATAAGGCTAACGTCTTGGGACGTATTTTTTGTGTACCATCTGAAGAGGTTAAGGTACGTGCTATGGTATCAAGCTGATAGTCGCCAATCTTGTAAATCATTGTGCCAATTGGGTTGGTTAGTATGAGAGTCAATAACTATAACAGATGCAATGTAGGACTTACACAATGAGATAAAGGTCGTTACATATCTTTAAAAGCATTGATTTATATAGAGACTAAGAAGTTATGATTAAAGATAAATAAAAAGGAGCTGTCGCTCCTTTTGTCGTTAAATCAGTATAAAGTTAATTACCCAACTATTGACCTAGCATGGCTTCTTTTAGTGTATCTTGTGCTGGTTTGTCACCCAACCAAATTGCAAATAATGCTTTTTTAAAGTCAAAGCCACTAACTGTGCTGTGGTACTCGCCATTAATCGAGATTTTTACACCTTCATTGGGTGAGTAAACCATGGTGTATACGTTACCTTCAGCCGCTTCACTACCAAATACTTTTAAGAACGTTTTGATTTTCGCATCTAAAGCTGAAGTATCACCATTTAGTGCGGCTTCAAAACCTTCAAAAATGGCGTCGGCCATGTCTTTGCCATCGACATCTCTTAACATTATTAATTGCACGGCCATCGCGGCATCGGTGCTAATTATATCGTTAGCATTGTTGTTAGTGCTTTCTAGGTATAAACCGCCTACGTACACATCAAATACCCACTTTTCTCGTAAGCCCGCGCCGTTTAATTGTAGGATAGTATCATTTGCTTTAAGTGTTTCGGCCACATCTATACCAGCCACTTCTTTTGCCGATGCTGGGGCAATAAAGGTCAAGCATACCAGTACTGCTGATAATAAATTTTTCATAATCAATTCCTGTTGGTTGGTGCTGTTAATTATTTTAGTGCATTTTAATTTATTGTTATTTTTTAAATGCCCAATAAAGAAAAAGGACGCCGAAGCGTCCTTTTTTAAAAAGAGTAATTTACTAATTACTTCTTAGCGTTACGCTCTTTAACTTCTGCAATTACTTGCTCAGAAACGTTTGCTGGACATGCATTGTAGTGGCTGAATTCCATTGAGAATTGACCACGACCAGATGTCATTGTACGTAGAGATCCGATGTAACCGAACATTTCTGATAGAGGAACGTCAGCTTTAATGCGAACACCAGTAGTACCAGCTTCTTGGTCTTTAATCATACCACGACGACGGTTAAGGTCACCGATAACATCACCTACGTGATCTTCTGGAGTGAATACGTCAACCTTCATGATAGGCTCGATTAATTGAGCACCGGCTTTAGGGATTGACTGACGGAATGCGCCTTTAGCAGCGATTTCGAAAGCAACAGCTGATGAATCGACTGCGTGGAAACCACCGTCGAATAATTCAACTTCAACGTCTAATACTGGGAAGCCAGCTAGAACACCTTCGTCCATCATAGACTTGAAGCCTTTCTCAACAGCTGGGAAGAATTCCTTAGGAACGTTACCACCAACAACAGTTGATTTGAAAGTGAAACCAGAGTTTGGCTCGCCTGGCTTGATGCGGTAATCGATCTTACCGAATTGACCTGAACCACCAGATTGTTTCTTATGCGTGTAAGAATCTTCGATTTCTTGCGTGATAGTTTCACGGTAAGCAACTTGAGGCTTACCAACAACTAGGTCAACGCCGTAAGTACGCTTAAGGATATCTACTTTGATATCTAAGTGAAGCTCACCCATACCTTTAAGGATGGTTTCGCCTGAATCTTCATCAGTTTCAACTTTGAACGTTGGATCTTCAGCAACCATTTTACCGATAGCGATACCCATCTTCTCTGAACCACCTTTATCTTTAGGTGCAACAGCGATTGAGATTACTGGCTCTGGGAATACCATTGCTTCAAGAGTACATGGCTCTTTAACTGAACATAAAGTGTGACCAGTTTGAACGTTCTTCATACCAACGATAGCTAAGATATCACCAGCTTGTGCTGATGTTAGCTCAGTACGGTCTTCAGCTTGCATCTCTACCATACGGCCGATACGTTCTGTTTTACCAGTGAATGAGTTAAGAACGGTATCACCTTTGTTAAGTGTACCTGAGTAAACACGTACGAACGTAAGAGCACCGAAACGGTCATCCATAATTTTGAATGCTAACGCACGGAAAGGTTCTGCAGCATCAACAAGTGCAAATTCACCAGTAGGTTCACCTTCTTCGTCAGTTAACGGCTGAGGTGGAACTTCAGTTGGTGAAGGTAAGTAATCAACAACAGCATCAAGAAGAAGTTGCATACCTTTGTTTTTGAAAGCTGAACCACAGAAAGTAGGGAAGAATAATAATTCGTTAGTACCTTTACGGATACACGCTTTGATTTGCTCGTCTGTAGGGTCTAATTCACCTTCTAAGTATTCCATTAGTAGGTCTTCGTCAGCTTCTAAAGCAGTTTCGATCATTTCTTCACGGTAAGCTGCTGCATCATCAACCATATCAGCTGGGATGTCTGTAACTTCGTAGTTTTCTGGTTGACCTGAATCATCCCATACGTATGCTTTTTGCGTTAATACGTCTACAACACCTACGAAATCATCTTCTTCACCGATTGGTAGAGTCATAACAAGAGGGCGTGCACCTAGTACGTTTTGTACTTGGTCTTTAACGCGGTAGAAGTTAGCACCTAGACGGTCTAATTTGTTAACGAAAATCAAACGAGCAACTTTTGACTCGTTCGCGTAACGCCAGTTAGTTTCTGATTGCGGCTCAACACCACCAGAACCACAGAATACACCGATACCACCATCAAGAACTTTTAATGAACGGTAAACTTCTACTGTGAAGTCAACGTGTCCAGGGGTGTCGATTACGTTAAAACGGTGTTTTTTCCACTCACATGTTACAGCAGCAGACTGGATTGTAATACCACGCTCAGCTTCTTGTTCCATGAAGTCAGTTGTTGACTCACCGTCATGTACTTCACCAATTTTGTGGATCATACCAGTTAGTTTAAGGATACGTTCAGTTGTTGTGGTCTTACCCGCATCAACGTGAGCGAAAATACCAATATTTCTGTATTTCGATAAATCTGCCATTGTAATACTCTATTAAATATAAGTTACGTTAAAAAAATTTTGCGCGGATTATACATTACTTAATGATAACTGACACCAAAATTCGATAAAAAATGACCAATGAATTAAAAATTATTGGAAAAATTGCGTTTAAACCGCGACTTTTTACGGCTTTGAGAACTTTTTTACTTAAATTCACATAAGAAAAGCATAAAGTTTAGACAATATCGAGAGAGTTTGCTAAATTGTGCCCCTGTAAATTTGAGTCCTCTATATGAAAGGCTTAGTAATCGCATGATTGTGATTGCTTTTTAATCTTTTAGCGGAAGATTCATGCAAATAAGTAATAAGCAAAATGTCGGGCACCACCCGTCTTAACACTTTAATAGGTATTTAAAATGGCTAAAGAAAAATTTGAACGTTCGAAACCGCACGTAAACGTAGGTACAATCGGCCACGTTGACCACGGTAAAACAACTTTAACTGCTGCTATCTCAGCTGTATTAACAAAAGCTTTTGGTGGTGATGTTCGTGATTTTGCACAAATCGATAATGCGCCAGAAGAGCGTGAGCGTGGTATTACAATCAATACTTCTCACATCGAATACGATACAGAAACACGTCACTACGCACACGTAGACTGTCCTGGTCACGCCGATTACGTTAAAAACATGATCACAGGTGCTGCACAAATGGACGGCGCGATTCTTGTAGTTGCTGCAACAGATGGCCCTATGCCACAAACACGTGAGCACATCCTTCTTTCTCGTCAGGTTGGTGTACCTTACATCATCGTATTCATGAACAAATGTGACATGGTAGACGACGAAGAATTACTAGAATTAGTAGAGATGGAAGTTCGTGAACTTCTTTCAGAATACGATTTCCCAGGTGATGACTTACCAGTAATCCAAGGTTCAGCATTAGGCGCACTTAACGGTGAAGCACAATGGGAAGAGAAAGTACTTGAGCTAGCAAACGAGTTAGACAATTACATTCCAGAGCCAGAGCGTGCAATCGACGGTGATTTCATCCTTCCAATCGAAGATGTATTCTCAATCCAAGGTCGTGGTACGGTTGTAACAGGTCGTGTTGAGCGTGGTATCATCCGTGTTGGTGACGACGTAGAAATCGTTGGTATCAAAGACACAACTACGACTACATGTACTGGTGTTGAGATGTTCCGTAAACTTCTTGACGAAGGTCGTGCTGGTGAGAACTGTGGTGTTCTTCTACGTGGTACTAAGCGTGATGAAGTTCAACGTGGTCAAGTACTTGCTAAGCCAGGTTCAATCAACCCTCACACTAAGTTCGAGTCAGAAGTATACGTACTAACGAAAGATGAAGGTGGTCGTCACACGCCATTCTTCAAAGGTTACCGTCCACAGTTCTACTTCCGTACAACGGATATCACTGGTGCTGTAGAGCTTCCAGAAGGTGTAGAAATGGTAATGCCAGGCGACAACTTGAAGTTTGTTGTTGAGCTAATCAACCCAATCGCGATGGACGAAGGTTTACGTTTCGCTATCCGTGAAGGTGGCCGTACAGTTGGTGCTGGTGTTGTATCTAAAATCATCGACTAATATGTCGTGATTTGGTAGTTACCAAACCAATAAAAAAAGAGCGCTTAGGCGCTCTTTTTTGCTTTCTGGGTTTCAATAATTCCTAGAAACAATACATCGTCGTCCCGTGATGCTTTTACACGGGATTTACTTTATCGTGCAGTGGGTAAATAAACCTAAGTTCAATATGCCTGCAGGAGGTCCTGAGCTCGCTGTCGCTCCTCAGAAAGACGTTTTATTGTTACTTAAATCATGAGAAATTTTGGATTAATAATTCATTTATACTAGGCTATTGATAGTAATAATAATTTTTGAGGGGATATTATGGATTATGATAAAATAACCACCGATTTAATGGCTATGGTGGTGTTATATGGGCCGAAATTGATTACCGCAATTCTAGTCTGGATTGTGGGTTCGTGGGTTATTAAAGGCTTGAACATGGCCTTATCGCGTATGTTGGATAAAGCCAATGTAGACGATTCTTTAAAGCCATTTGTTAAAGGCTTAGTGGGTGCATTACTTAAAGTCTTGTTGATTATCACTGTGCTTGGCATGGTTGGTATTGAAATGACCTCGTTTATCGCCATTTTAGGTGCGGCAGGTTTAGCCATTGGTATGGCCTTATCTGGCACTTTACAAAATTTCGCTGGCGGCGTTATGATTTTGCTGTTCAAGCCTTATAAAATAGGTGACGTGATTGATGCTCAGGGCTATGTCGGTAAAGTCTCTGAAATCCAAATTTTTAATACCATCATGAAAACCCCGGATAATAAAACCATTATTATTCCAAATGGGCCATTAGCGACAGGCTCTATGGTTAACTTTTCCACTGAAGCAACTCGTCGAGTCGATTGGACGTTTGGTATCGGTTATGGCGATGATGTCAGCCAGGCGAAAAATGTCATGAAGGCTCTGTGTGATGCTGATGATCGGATTTTGAAAGATCCAGAGACCTTTATAGCGGTTTCAGAATTAGCAGACAGCTCTGTTAACTTCACGGTTCGCGCTTGGGTTAAGGCAGAAGATTTCTGGGGGGTATACTTTGATATGAACGAGAATATTTATAATACCTTCAATAAAGAAGGTCTTAATATCCCTTATCCACAAATGGATGTGCATGTTCATAAAACCGAATAATGCCAAAAAGCGCAATATAACGTAAAATAAACCCAAATGATCGGAACCTTTTTATAAAATAAGGTTCCGATATTATTATCTAGAGTGGTTGGAGTTTCATTTGCGTTTTTTGTTTTTATTGCCGTTGTTCTTTTTAACGGCGTGTAGTTCTGTTGATTCATTATATTCGGAGCCCGAATTACCTGCTCAACCTCAAGAAAATGTCGAAACCCAAACGTCTGAAACCACAAGTCAATCGATGCCAAAGTCGGAAGTGGACAGACAATATTTGGATCTGGTTACCAAGTTAAGAGTGCTGCCAAGTTACGAAGACGTTGTCAAACTTAAGGAGCTCTATGTCCATACCCAATATTACCAGCCGTTTATTGGTGTAGAGGTAGAGTTAAGTAAGAGCGTAAAAAAACAGCTCGACAACAAGCAGTGGGATGCATGTATTGCAACCAGTAAGCAATTATTAAAGTCTAATTATCTTAGCCTTAACGGCCATTATTTTTTCATGGCATGTGCGGTAGAAACCAAACAAGGTAAATTAGCGGCCTACCATAAACAAATTTTAAACTATTTACTTGACGACCTTTGGAATTCGGGTGATGGTTTAAGTCCGCAATCCGCGATTAAGGCAATCAGTGGCGCCGAAATTGACAGCTTTCTTCATATAGCAGGTCTTTCTGTATTGTCTAAATCGTTAATGGAATATTACGGTAAGTCTTTTGAAAAAATACAGGTCCAACAAATGGAAGATGGTAAACAGTTTGAATTGTTTTTTGATGTTTCTGTCGCATGGGAAAACGGTTTTAAGCATGTATCTCCTTTATAATGAATGTCATTATCAAAAGTATAAAATTAATTAGAGGCAATCTATGAACAACTCATTAAAATTAACAGCCTTAACGCTGTGTCTATCGCTTTCGGCATGCAGTTCTGAAGGCAATGCGGATAATGCCGTGAAAGCCGAAAAACCTGTTCAAGTAGCACCTACTAAGAACAGCACACCTCCACCTACCGAATTGAGTAAGGGCAGCAAGGTTATGTCAAAATGGTATACAGGGACACTAACGTTCATCGAAATTGAAGGTGGTTTTTTTGGCTTTGTCACCGAAGCAGGTGAAAAATATTTACCGTTAAATATGCCCAAAGAATACCTTAAGAATGGTAGTAAACTAAAAATATATGGCCATCATGATAAAGACATTATGACCATTCAAATGTGGGGCAAGCCATTTAAAGTGCTGGATGTCGAGTTAATCAGTGAAGGTAAAAACCCGCACCCAAATCATTAATTTCTCTTAGAGCAATCTTAAACCCATTATAAGCAAGTTGACGGTTACGATTGCTCTTTCCCTTCCAGGTTCATTTTGCCTACCTTTCGCAATTTAAAGCATTAATTAGTTTGTTTTCCCCAATAATAAATTAAATTTATTTTGTGTTTACAAAATATTTAGAATAATTAATTCCTATTTAAAACATGCGTTTACGATTGCTTTGTTGATTTTATAGCCGGTTTTGCAATATTTTTTTGTAATTATTCAATGACAACGCTGTCATTTGTGGCTAGAATCAGATTATCAAAAAATTAAAGCAGTATTCTAATTACAAGCACTTTGTGCACTAAATTGGTGGGAAGGAGATACTACGTGTTTTCATATATGCAAAAAGTTGGTCGTTCATTAATGATCCCGGTCGCAATCTTACCGGCGGCAGCGATTTTAATGGGTATAGGTTATTGGATTGATCCAACTGGGTGGGGCGCAAATAACATACTTGCCGCCTTTATGATTAAATCTGGTTCGGCAATTATCGACAATATGTCGGTATTATTTGCCATTGGTGTTGCTTTTGGCATGTCCTCAGATAAAAGTGGTTCGGCGGCATTAACCGGTTTTGTTGGTTTTACCGTAGTGACAACATTGTTATCACCAACATCGGTATCACTATTACAGAACATTCCACTTAGTGAAGTGCCCGCGGCATTTGCGAAAATCAATAATCAGTTTATTGGTATCTTGGTTGGTATTATCGGTGCGGAGTTATATAACCGCTTTCATCGAGTTCAATTACATAAAGCATTGGCGTTTTTCAGCGGTAAACGACTCGTACCAATTATTATGTCGGTTGTGATGCTGGCGCTTGCGTTTGTCTTACTTTATGTTTGGCCTATGATCTTCAATGCCTTGGTTTCATTTGGTGAGTCTGTACAAGGTCTTGGCGCATGGGGCGCAGGTATTTTTGGTTTTGCTAACCGTTTACTTATCCCATTTGGTTTGCACCACGCACTAAATTCAGTGTTCTGGTTTGATGTTGCAGGCATTAATGATATTCCTAACTTCCTTGCTGGTGCACAAACCATTGCTGCACAAGGTGAAAGTGTTGTCGGACAGGTAGGTATTTATCAGGCTGGTTTCTTCCCGGTAATGATGTTTGGTTTATTAGGTGCAGCACTGGCGTTCATTCATACTGCCAAGCCAGAAAACCGCGTAAAAATAACATCGATTATGATTGCTGCTGGTTTTGCTTCATTTTTTACCGGTGTTACAGAACCACTTGAATTCTCATTTATGTTCCTTGCGCCACCGTTATATTTATTACATGCGGTATTTAGTGGTATTTCTATGGCCATTGCAGCGCATATGCAATGGATCTCAGGATTTGGTTTTAGTGCCGGTTTAGTCGATTTTATCTTATCTGCTAAAAACCCATTAGCGGTAAGCTGGTACATGCTGATTTTGCAAGGTTTATGCTTCTTTGCCCTTTACTACGTATCATTTAAATTTTTAATTGTTAAATTCAAGCTGAAAACACCGGGTCGTGAAGATGATGCTGCGACACAAGCTATTACACCTGAATTTAAACAAACGGCTGAGCAAATGTTGCCGCTAATTGGTGGTAAAGAGAATCTAGTTGAGTTTACTAATTGTATTTCAAGACTGCGTTTAATTGTTAAAGACAGTACGCAAATTAACACCAAGGCATTAGAAAAAATTGCCCCTGCAGTCTTAGTTTTAAACAAAGAAAATGTTCACATCGTCTTTGGCCGTAATGCTGCATTTCTCGCCGATGCATTCACTTTGGTTGTAACGGGGAAAGCTGGCACAGCTTCAGCGAGTCTGGCTCCTGCAAAATCAAGTAATGCCTCAACAGAGAAAACGGTTATAGAAAGCCATGCAGACCTAGCCAAAGCAATATTGCCTTTACTAGGTGGCAGCGCAAACGTAACGACGATTGATAATTGTATTACCCGCCTTCGTTTGGATGTGGTTGACAGCGCCGCTATTGATAAAGCCGAATTAACCAAAATCACCGCTGGTGTTTTGGTACCAAGTAAAACCGCGGTACAAGTGGTTATTGGTACCGAAGTTGAATTTGTAGCCGAAGAGCTACGTAAGATAGCTTAAGTCCAACAGCAGCCTTAGCCGGCTGCTGAAAAAGAGTTTGGAAGAATAATGAATTTAGAAAACAATATTACCCTTGTAGCGCCAATGAATGGCATGGTTATTCCACTAGAGCAGATCCCTGATCCGGTATTTGCTGAGAAAATGGTTGGTGACGGTGTATCCATCGATCCAATCGATGGCATGTTATATTCACCTTGTGATGGTGAGGTTGTCTTCATCCATAGCAGTGCACACGCTATTACCATTAAAACCCACGATGATGTCGAAGTATTAATTCACATTGGTCTTGAAACCGTTAAATTAAACGGTGAAGGCTTTACCACCAAAGTGGCCAGTGGTGACAAAGTAAAAGCTGGTGATCCATTGATTGAATTTGATATGGCGTTAGTCGCATCAAAAGCACCACACCTTTTAACGCAAATGGTTATATCAACCATGGATTTAGTTGAAACCATTACTGTCGAAAACGTTGAACAAGTAAAAGTTGGAGAGCCAATTTTTAGTACGGCGCTCAAAGTACAACAAACAAACTCTGCTGCTACAGCAGGCAATAATGAAGTCGTTTCTGAGCCAATTGGTTTAGTTAACCCTACAGGCTTGCATGCTCGCCCTGCGGCAGTATTAGTTCAGTTAGCTGGCAAATTCAACGCCAAAGTTGAAATGCGCCTCGGCGATAAAAAAGCCAATGCAAAAAGTGTTACTGCCCTTTTAAAGTTGGATACCAAGCATGGTGACTTTGTTGAAATGGTTGCAACAGGTGATGATGCTAAAGAAGCCTTAGCTGAAATCGTTCCACAAGTAGCCAGTGGTTTAGGGGATGAAGGGTGTATTCCGGTAACCGCGAAGCCTGGCGAAGTGGTAGAAGAGGTTATTGAAGAAGAGGTTGTTACAGAACCAGAAGAGTTGGGTGATATCTCTTTATTAAAAGGCACAAGTGCGTCAGCCGGATTGGCTATTGGTCGTATCTTCCAATTAAAAGAAGAAGAATTGGTTATTGAAGAGTTTGCAGGCTCTGTTTCCCAGGAAAGAGAGCGTGTTGCTCAAGCTATTCGTAAAGGCAAGCTAGCGGTTGAAGCTTTGTTCAACAGCTTCCATAAAAATGACCCAGAAAAAGCGGCTATCTTTATTGCTCACTTCCAATTGTTAGAAGATCCTGAGTTAATGGAACTGGTTGAAGAAAAAGTAACGGCCGGTAAATCAGCGCAATTTGCTTGGAAAGAAAGTTACGAAGCACAAGCTAATGAGTTATTAGGCTTATCAAGTGAAGTACTTGCTGGACGTGCCAATGACTTATTAGATGTGGGTAAACGTGTGTTACACATTTTGTTAGGAGTAGAAGCTGGCGGCACAAACTTCCCTAAAGGTTCTATCTTGGTTGCAGAAGATCTTACCCCGTCAGTTACCGCAAATCTGGATGCAGAAATTGTAAGTGGTTTTTGTACTACCTTAGGTGGATCAACATCTCACGTGGCTATTTTGGCGCGTTCTTTAGGTATTCCAGCTATTGTTGGTATTGATTCGCGTGTATTTTCATTAGAAGACGGTCATCAGGTAATTCTTGATGGTACCAAAGGTACGTTAAAAACAGATGCCAATGATGAATACATTGAACAAGTTAAAGTTCGCCAAGAACAAACTCGCATTCGTAAAGAGAAAGAGTTAGCCGTATGTCAGCAACATGCAACAACAACTGACGGTGTCGATATCGAAGTTGTCGGTAACGTAGGCAAACCTTCAGAAGCGAAAGTGATTAACGAGCTAGGTGGTGAAGGTGTTGGTCTACTACGTTCAGAGTTTATCTTCCAAGACCGTGCAACAGCGCCAACAGAAGACGAGCAGTTTGAAGCTTATAAAGCAACGCTACAAGCGGTAAAACCAACGGATCGCGTAGTTATTCGTACTCTTGATGTAGGTGGTGATAAGCCTTTAGCGTACTTACCACTCCCTGAAGAAGAAAACCCATTCTTAGGTGAGCGCGGTATTCGAGTTGGTTTAAACCGTCCTGAAATTTTACGTACTCAGGTTCGTGCCTTATTGCGCGCATCTATTTACGGTAATTTGCATATTATGTTCCCAATGATTGGTGATATTCAGGAATTACGCCAAGCAAAAGCCATTGTAGAAGAAGAGCGTTTAGCCTTAGGTGTTGAGCCTGTTCAGGTTGGTATTATGATTGAAGTACCTTCTGCGGCACTGTTGGCTGAGCAATTCGCACCAGAAGTGGATTTCTTCTCTATTGGTACCAACGATTTATCGCAATACACCATGGCGATTGACCGTGGTCACCCTAAATTAGCCGCCAAAGCAGATGGTTTACATCCATCGATTTTACGTCTGATTAAAATCACCTGTGATGCCGCTAAAAAACACGGCAAATGGGCCGGTGTTTGTGGTGGTCTTGCTGGCGACCCACAAGCGGTGCCCGTGTTGATTGGTTTAGGTGTAGAAGAGTTAAGTATTTCAATTCCATCGATTCCAGAAGTGAAAGCGCGAATTCGAACATTATCCATGAGCGACTGTCAGGCACTTGCCGAGCAAGCAATGAACGTGGCGACCTTCGAAGAAGTGAGAGAACTTTCACCTAACCCATACATTTAAAGTAAGAAATACAAGCCATTTAGCTGGTGTTAAAAATGAACACCAGCAAATGCGCGCAGCAAATTTATATATTACAGGAAGAACTCATGTCTAGTATTACAATGCAAATGGTTCAGCAAGTGCTGAAAGCCGTTGGTGGACACGACAACGTTATACAGTCAGGTAACTGTATCACTCGCCTTCGTTTAACTTTAAAAGATGCCTCAAAGGTTGATGTTAACGCAATCAATGCCCTAGAGGTTGTACTGGATGTGGTTGACGCTGAAGGGCAATGCCAAATCATTCTTGGCCCTGGTAAAGCGAAAACAGCAGCAGATATCATGCAGCAAGTTTTAACACAGTCGCCTGAGGAACTTGAGCACATAGAAATGCCTGTTCAAGCGGCTAAGAAAGTCGAAGAAAAACCAGCGGTTGTTAAACAAGTAGCACCTAGCGAAGTGAAAACCGCCGAGCTAGAAAAAGAAACCACAGAAAACGAAACCGCAAGTAAAGTTGTTGTTGAACCAGAAAAACCTGCAGCAAGCGAAACAAAGCCTGCTGCAAGCAATGAAGATCCAATGATCACGGAATTATTATCAGCCCTTGGTGGTGCCGGTAACATCATTCAGTGTGGTAATTGTATGACGCGTCTTCGCATCAGTTTAAAAAACAATGATGTTGTTGATACAGCGCGAATTAAGGCTATCCCACAAGCCATGGGGGTGATTGAAAGTGATGAACAAATTCAAATCATCTTTGGCCCGGGTAAAGTGCAAAAAGTCGCCGATAAAATGAATGTTTCATTAGCAGCGGCATCAACGAATGATGCACCAGAGCCATCAGCAGATTTAAATGCCATTGCTGCTGACAAAAAGAACGAGTTAAAGAAAAAACGTACCAGTGGTGTTCAGCAATTCTTGAGTAAGTTTGCCACTATTTTTACGCCGCTTATCCCTGGCTTTATTGCCGCCGGTTTAATGTTAGGTATCGCGACTTTAATTGAACAATCATTTCTTTTAGGTAATGACAATCCGAATGCTTTACTACTTTCGGTTGTTGCCTACATGAAAGTCTTTGGTAAAGGTTTATTCAGCTTCTTAAGCATTCTAATTGGTTACAACGGACAAAAAGCCTTTGGTGGCTCTGGCGTTAACGGTGCCATTATCGCGTCGCTCTTCGTGTTAGGTTATAACCCGGAGGCAACCACAGGTATTTATTCAGGTATGAATGATTTCTTTGGTATGGCCATTGACCCAAGAGGTAATATTATTGGGGTGTTAATCGCTTCGATTGTTGGTGCTTGGGTTGAAAAGAGAGTACGTAAACTCGTACCTGAGAACTTGGATATGATTTTAACCTCGATGATCACCTTATTGATCATGGGGGCGTTCACCTTCACTGTGATCATGCCAATTGGTGGTGTGTTATTTAAAGGTATGTCTTGGTTATTCATTAACCTTAACGGTAATCCATTTGGTAGTGCTATCCTTGCTGGCTTATTCTTGATTGCGGTAATGTTTGGTATTCACCAAGGTTTTGTACCGGTTTACTTTGCACTAATGGAAACCCAAGGCTTCAACTCATTATTCCCAATTCTAGCCATGGCCGGTGGTGGTCTTGTTGGTGCTTCTTTTGCACTTTACTTTAAGGCAAAGCCAGACTCAGTAACGCGTACTCAAATTAAAGGCGCTATCGTACCGGGAATCTTAGGTATTGGTGAGCCGCTTATCTACGGTGTTACGTTACCACGTGTGAAGCCATTTATTACGGCTTGTATTGGTGGTGCTGCTGGTGGCTTCTTTATTGGTTTAGTCTCTTATATGGGCTTGCCAATTGGTTTAAACACCATCTTTGGTCCATCGGGTGTCGTAGCGATACCGTTAATGACCTCAAATGCCGGGATTTTCCAAGCCATGCTTGTGGCACTAGTGGGTCTTATGATTTCATATGTCGTAAGTTTCATTGTAACTTGGTTCTTCGGGACTAAGAACGTTGACTTATCGTAAGATCAATTAACGTATAAAACAAAAGGGAGCATTTGCTCCCTTTTGTTTATATGGATAACCTTAATTAATTGAAACCCGCTTATTCATCAGAGCAAACAAAATTTTGTTGTAAAATCTGTAACTGACTCACACCGTTAATTATAGTCACTTGATAAAGCCGGTCATAAATTGATTCATCAAACGCTTTTAATTCTTGGTTAACGAATAACCCAGCTAATACTGCCGTGGTATTGCTGTGACCAACAATAAGCGTATTTCCAGAGAGCTTTTCTACTCTATCTACCATTTGCGGTAATCGTTTGGGATCATAAAAAGCAATTTCGATATTATTACTTTCAGCTAATGGCATTGCGGTACCAATGGTGCGTTTATATTGAGTTGAGAATACTTGCTTAAAAGACACCATGGAAAGCTGTTTAGATAAGGCTTCTGCCCGTGCGATACCACAGGCCGTTAGTGCCGGATCTGGCTTAGTTGATAGTTTTTCGGCATGACGAACTAAATAAATGCTAGAGATGCTGTCGGCAGCCCAAGAGGAGCTTACAATTAAGCAAGCGCCTATAAAGCCCCCAAGTCCCTTGTTTATTAAACTAGGCATATTGCGCCGTTAAGCTGTGCCAATGTTTAAGGTGTTGCTCCAACTCGACTTTTAATGTTTTATAACGATTAACGACTGTCGAAGCTTCAACGGATTCTGATAATTCTCCTTTCTTTTGCGCAATAAGTTGTTTTTTAACTGAATAGTATTCTGTCATTTGCGCCATTAAAAGATCGTATTGATGCTCGAGTTTATTCATTAACTCTTCAGCGTTAGGGTATAAGGTAAGCTTTTGCTTGCTCTTAACTAACTGCATATGTGCCTTTGCTTTGGCAATTTTATCTTCCGGAGTGGTTTTTAATTTATAAGTCCAATTAAAGTAACTGCAAAATTTTATTAACCATTTGGTTGGGTCAAACTGCCACCAGCGAATGCCGTTACGGTAGTCATTTTCAAAAATATGATGGAAATTATGGTAGCCTTCGCCAAACGTGAAAAAAGCCAAAACGCCATTATCGCGAGCGGTGTTTTTATCTGTGTATGTTTGCTTACCCCAGATATGCGCCAATGAGTTAATAAAGAATGTGGTGTGATGACTTAATACCAGACGCAAAAAGCCAATCAGTAAAATACTGGAAATTACATCGCCATGAATCAAGCCAAGGCCAATAGGGATACCAAAGTTGGTTGCAAGCGTTAGCGCAAGATAGTGTTTGTGCTGCCACATAACAATTTTATCTTTTTGTAAATCGCGTACATTGCTGTAGTCGTAGTATCGCGTGGCCTGATACTCTCGAAGCATCCAACCTATATGTGAATACCAAAAGCCTTGCTTTGCCGAATAAGGGTCAACATCGTTTTTATCAACATGCTTATGATGAATGCGATGGTCGCTTGACCAATGCAGAATGCTGTTTTGTAATGCAAAAGCCCCACCAATGGCACAAATAAACCGAATCGTGGCATTTGCCTGGTAGGTACGGTGTGACCAAAGGCGATGATAACCGGTGGTAATGGACATGCCGCAATAGCAAAAACAAATTAGCGCTGCAATGATTTCAAAGCTATCAAACCCATGGGTGATAGCACGATAGGGAACAGCAATAGCAGCGACTAAAAAGGTGATTAAAAATACCCCGACATTTAGCCAGATTAATGGTGGTTTTTTCATAAAGGCTCAATTTATAATGGTAACCTGAATTATTGGATAACAATTTGTTATGCAAAGTTCAGATTGAAAAGTTAAACTTCAGTGTACACTTGTTCGCTATTTTAACGAGTGACGCTAATCAGTCAATAAAAATGTTATGCTATTATTGCAAAACCGTTATCAACCTTAATAAAACAGTGTAAATATGTCCGGTATCAGAGCGCAGCAAAAAGAAAAAACCCGTCGTCAAATCATTGATGCGGCCCTTAATCAGTTAAGTGCCGAGCAAGGCTTTTCCAATTTAAGCTTACGCGAGGTCGCTAAAGAGGCAGGGCTAGCAGCAACGTCTTTTTATCGTCATTTCAATGATATGAATGAATTGGGTTTAACGCTAGTGGATGAGGCGGGTCTTACCTTAAGGCAATTAATGCGTCAGGCGAGACAACGAATTGAGAAAGGCGGGTCAGTGATAAAAATTTCGGTGATCACTTTTATGGAGTTTATCGAAGCCAATGGTAATGTCTTTCGATTATTACTGCGTGAACGTTCTGGCACATCGGCAGAATTTCGTGCCGCGGTAAATCGTGAAATCCGTTTTTTTACCATGGAGCTGTGCGATTACTTGCAAAGTGCCAGTAATCTGGATCATGAAACCTGTTATTTGCAAGCCAATGCGTTGGTGATTATTGTGTTTAGTGCCGGCGCTGAAGCGCTGGATGCAAATGAAAAAGAAAGACAGGAAATCACGGCTCGAACGATAAAGCAGTTACGTTTTATCGTTCGTGGTGCCATGCACATTAATGCAAGTCCAACAATTTAAACCTTAAAGATTTAAACGGACTTCTTTAAAATACCCGTTTGCAGCTTGTGGTTTTGATTTTAAGCTTTACGGTTAAGGATCACCCCACATTCGATATGATCGGTGTAAGGGAACTGATCAAATAAAGCAAAGGCATCGACGGTATGGGTTTTGGTTAGTGTTGTTAGGTTATGCGCTAGGGTATGTGGATTACACGAAATATAAATAACTTTATTAAATCGAGATACCAACTCTTCTGAAGCAGGATCTAATCCAGCACGTGGTGGATCAACCAAAACCGTATCGTAACTGTACTTGCTTAAATCAAAGCCTTGTAGGCGACGAAACTCTCGTTCGCCATTCATGGCAGCACTAAACTCTTCACTCGACATGCGCAGGATGTCTAGATTTTCAATCTTGTTGGCGGCAATATTGAATTGCGCCGAATGCACCGAGCTTTTCGAAATTTCAGTGGCCAATACTTTGTCAAAATTTGGGGCAAGGGCAATACTGAAGTTACCATTACCGCAATACAACTCAATAAGATCACCCGTACAGTCCTGTGTTGCATCTAAGGCCCAGGTCAGCATTTTTTGATTCACCCCGCCGTTTGGTTGGGTAAAACTGTTTTCCACTTGTTGGTATGTGAGTTGCTTACCTTTAACATTAAGGACTTCAGTTACATACTCCTTGCCAAGCACAACTTTTTGTTTACGGGCACGACCAATAAGATCACAAGGCCCAAGCTTGGATAAATGGGTATTAAGTTTCTCAGCTTCTTGTTGCCACGCTTCATCTAATTGCTTGTGATAAAGCAGACTAACCAGTAATTCGCCACTTAAGGTGGATAAAAAGTCCACCTGAAACAGTTTGCGGCGCAGTGCTTCATTATCCTTTATGTAGGTAATTAATGACTGCATCGCCGAGTTAATCAACAAGCTAGCAACCGGGAAAGTATCAACACGGTACTTTTCCCGAGTTTGTTGGTTAAACATAATGTAATACACGTCATCACCGTCATGCCATACTCGAAACTCAGCTCGTAACCGATAATTTAATGGCTCTGAGGTAAACACTTGTGCCTCTGGAACATTAAATGGTGCAAATAATTCAGCCATGGCTTGCTGCTTATCGCTTAACTGCTGTGGGTAGTTTTCAGGGTTGATATGACTGAACATAATGGGCTCTCTTAAATAATGAGGGCGAATTTTAGCTGTTGTTCACCCATACCTCAAGTTTTGCCTAAAATATGTGTTTATGCGAGAAACCGTTTCTGAATTTATCGTGAGGACCGCAATAATATAATTTTGTGCCATAGTTAAGACAGCTAACTCATTTAATACGAAAAGATAAATAATTCAGCTATGAAACAGCCACTCAGCCTTCGCAATGTCCTGATGTTTTTAATCCCATCACTGATTGGTGGTTTGTTGTTTTTATTTCCAATTACGTATGCTGGCGAAACCAGTATCCCGGTGGCGGTGCTCGCTAAAATGCTGCAAAGTGCCATTGGTGATGTGGTCATAGAACTTATTGTTGGCTTAATTTGCTTTAGCGCTATAGCCAGTTTATTGGTGAGTGTGCTACGGCCTCAAAAAATCCATCCAACCTCGGTATTAGGTACTTTGTTTATTGTTTCTCCGCCTTGGTTAATCATTCGCTGCTTTGGCGCCTTCTTTGTTTTATTGGTGTATTTTCAATACGGCTTTGAAATGGTTTTAAGTAAGGCCACTGGCGGTATGTTGTTGCATGATTTGATGCCTATTTTATTTTCGGTGTTTATTTTTGCGGGGCTGTTATTACCACTCTTATTGAATTTTGGCTTATTAGAATTTGTCGGTACGATTTTCTCTAAAGTGATGCGACCGTTATTTAAATTGCCCGGTCGCGCAGCTATCGACTGTACAACGTCTTGGTTAGGTGATGGCACTGTAGGGGTAATGCTAACCAGTAAGCAATATGAACAAAGAATTTACACGCAACGCCAAGCAGCCGTAGTTGGTACGACATTTTCAGCGGTATCGATAACCTTTAGCCTGATTGTTATTGGTGAAGTGAAACTCATTCATATGTTTGTGCCATTTTATTTTGCGGTATGTCTGTCAGGGTTTATTGCGGCCATCATCGTGCCGCGTTTACCACCCTTGTGTTTTAAGAAGGACCTTTATATAGATGGCACTAAACCGGATCCCTTAGATCATGAGTTCCCCAAAGATAGAAACCTATTGGCTCTGGCTTTTGAGCATGCGGTATTAAGAGCGTCTGAAGTGCGCAGCTTATGGGCTATTGGATTACAGGGGGTAATTAATGCCTTAGAAATGCTGTTTGTGGTGTTACCCGTCGTCATGGGGATTGGTACGATAGCCCTAATATTGGCCGAATTTACGCCTATTTTTGATTACTTAGGTTTACCTTTTGTACCTTATCTAGAGCTTTTGCAAATACCACAGGCAGAAGTTGCCGCTAAGTCTGTGGTTATTGGGTTTGCTGACATGTTCTTGCCCGCTATTTTAATTGCTCCTGTTGAATCCGATATGACGCGCTTTGTTATCGCCGCCTTATCAGTAAGTCAGTTGATATATATGTCCGAAGTGGGTGCCATGTTACTTGGTACCAAAATTCCGGTTAATATCTTTGATTTATTTATTATTTTTATATTACGAACCCTCGTTACCTTACCGGTTATTGCGCTTGTCGCTCATTATGTTTTTTAGCGACTTTTTGTCCTAAAAGATAACCCTAACGGGTGTTAATTGTGCTTGAAACTTTTGTGAATAAAGCGTAAGTTTTATACTGGTATGACCTGAGGTGATCTATGACAAGCGCGACAATAACAAAAACAATGAGTAACACACCCTATCCGCATTTACTTGAGCCACTCGATTTAGGCTTTACGACGTTACAAAATCGAGTCTTAATGGGCTCAATGCACACCGGCCTTGAAGAAGAAAAAAATGGCTTTGAAAAATTGGCCGCTTTTTATGAAGCGCGGGCGAAAGGTGGCGTTGGTTTAATCGTAACGGGTGGCATTAGTCCCAACTTTAGAGGTCGAGTCGCACCATTTGGTAGCGAATTAAGTAAATTTTGGCATGTTAATAAACATAAAGCCGTTACCAAAGCCGTTCATAAATATCCTACAAAAATCTGTCTACAATTATTGCATACTGGCCGCTATGCCTATCACCCTTTCTCCGTTTCAGCCAGTGCCGTAAAAGCCCCCATTAATCCCTTTAAACCAAAAGAATTGTCTGAACGCAAAATTTGGTCAACGATTGATGATTTTGCGCACTCATCAAAGCTTGCGCAAAAGGCGGGTTATGATGGCGTTGAAATCATGGGCTCAGAAGGCTATTTGATTAATCAATTCAGCTGTAAACGGACCAACTTGCGTGAAGACAAGTGGGGAGGGTCTATTGAAAATAGAATGCGTTTGGGTGTTGAAGTGGTCCAGGCTGTGCGTAAAGCGGTAGGCGAGAAGTTTATTATCATTTTCCGTTTATCGTTATTGGATTTAGTGGAAGGTGGAAACACTTGGGAAGAAGTCGTTACCATGGCTAAAGCCATCGAAAAAGCGGGCGCGACAATCATTAATAGTGGCATAGGTTGGCACGAAGCCCGTGTTCCGACCATTGCAACCAGTGTACCTAGAGCGGCTTTTACTTGGATAACCGAAAGATTAATGGGGGAAGTGAAAATCCCACTGGTATCTACCAATCGAATTAACACCCCTGAAGTCGCAGAACACGTAATCGCTTCAGGTCAATCGGATATGGTTTCAATGGCTAGGCCGTTTCTTGCCGATCCTGATTTTGTTAATAAAGCGGCAGAAGATAAAGCTGATGAAATCAATACTTGTATTGGCTGTAATCAGGCTTGTTTGGACCATGTGTTTAAACAGCAACGGGCAACCTGTCTGGTTAACCCCCAGGCTTGCTACGAAACGGAACTCATTTTTAAAGAATCGGTGAATAAAAAATCCATTGCGGTGGTAGGTGCCGGACCTGCTGGCTTAGCCTTTAGTTGTTATGCCGCAGAGCGAGGACATAACGTTACCTTGTTTGATGGTGCAAGCGAGTTAGGTGGGCAGTTTAATTACGCGAAACAAATTCCGGGCAAAGAAGAGTTTTATGAAACCCTGCGCTATTACAAAAAACAGTTAGAAAATCTAAACGTTAAGGTTCACCTCAATAGTATGCAAACCGCTGATTCGTTGTCAAACCAAGGCTTTGATGATGTTGTCGTTGCAACAGGGATAACACCTAGAACGCCCGCTATAGAAGGGGTTAATCACCCTAAAGTTATGCGTTATCTTGATGTATTACGTGATCATAAACCGGTAGGAAAGAATGTCGCCATTATTGGCGCTGGCGGTATTGGTTTTGATGTGGGTGAATATTTGGTTGAACCAGAGTCATTAACAGTAAAACCAGACGAATGGCTAAAAGAGTGGGGCATTGATAAAACGTATCAACAAGGTGGGGCGTTAAGCCCGGGCAATAACCACAGTAAATCTGAACGTAACATCTTTTTATTGCAACGTAAAAAAACAAAAGTAGGCGGCGGGTTAGGTAAAACCACTGGTTGGATCCATCGCAGTACTTTGCAACATAAAGGCGTGCAAATGATCCCAGGGGTTGAATATAAGAAAATAGACGATCAAGGCCTACATTGTGTGATTAATGGGGAGCCTAAGCTATTTGAAGTAGACAATGTCATTCTTTGTGCGGGGCAAGAGCCTAATCGCAGCTTGTACGAACAACTGCAAGCGGCAAATCTTTCGGTGCATTTAATTGGTGGGGCAGATGTTGCTGCCGAGCTTGATGCTAAGCGCGCTATACGCCAGGGGGCGGAGTTAGCTGCGAAGATTTAAATTAGAACACATTAATAATCGGGGTCAGATACAAATAATAATCGGGGTCAGATACAAATAAATTAATGTGTATCTGACCCCGATTTATTTTTTATTTAAGCATTGGTTTTAAGAAACGTGCCGTATGCGAAGTAGGGTGCTGAGCAACATCTTCAGGCGTACCGCTAACCAATATTTCACCACCGCCAGAGCCACCTTCTGGTCCTAAATCAACAATCCAATCCGCTGTTTTTATCACATCCAAGTTATGTTCAATGATTACAATGGTATTACCGTGGTCACGCAGACGGTGTAATACATGCATCAGCTGTTTAATATCATGGAAGTGCAAGCCTGTGGTTGGCTCATCAAGAATATATAAGGTTTGGCCGGTATCACGTTTTGAGAGTTCTTTGGCAAGTTTCACCCGTTGCGCTTCACCACCCGATAAGGTCGTTGCTGCCTGACCTAACTTAATGTAGGACAAGCCAACATCAATTAACGTTTGCAACTTACGTTTTACGGCTGGAATAGCATTAAAGAAATCAAAGGCATCTTCGATGGTCATATCCAATACTTCATGGATTGTCTTGCCTTTATAACGAATTTCCAAGGTTTCACGGTTATAACGCTTTCCTTTACAGACATCACAAGGCACATACACATCGGGTAAGAAGTGCATTTCTACCTTAATAACACCATCACCCTGACAGGCCTCACAGCGACCACCTTTTACATTGAAACTAAATCTACCCGGTTTATAACCACGAGAACGCGATTCTTGTGTAGCCGAGAAAATATCACGAATGGCGGTGAATATACCGGTATACGTTGCCGGGTTGGAACGCGGTGTACGACCAATTGGGCTTTGATCAATGTCGATAACTTTATCTAACTTGTCTAAGCCGGTAATACTTTTATGTGGTGCTGGTTCGTCAAGCGTTGCACGGTTTAACTCAATATGCGCCACCTTATATAAGGTATCGTTAATTAAGGTCGATTTACCCGAACCGGAAACACCGGTAATGCACGTCATCAAACCGATTGGTAAAGCAATATCGACATTCTTTAAGTTATTGCCAGTAGCGCCCGTTAATTCAATCAGTTTACTGGCATCATAAGGTGTGCGCTTTTGAGGTATTTCAATTTGCTCTTTACCCGATAGGTATTTACCCGTTATTGAATTTTCATTGGCCAAAATATCTTTCAAGGTACCTTGTGCGATAATTTCACCACCATGTACGCCCGCTCCTGGGCCAATATCAATGACATGATCAGCTTCTTTAATTGCATCTTCATCATGCTCAACGACAATAACAGTGTTACCTAAATCTCTTAGGTGAATAAGCGTTTTTAATAAGCGTTCATTATCGCGTTGATGTAAACCGATAGAAGGTTCATCCAGAACGTACATAACACCAACTAGACCCGCACCAATTTGTGAGGCTAGTCGAATACGTTGTGCTTCACCACCAGATAGAGTGTCGGCAGAGCGCGACATGGTGAGGTAGTTAAGGCCAACATTAACCAAAAAGCCTAATCGGTCATTAATTTCTTTTAAGATTTTTTCGGCAATTTGCCCACGCTGACCATCAAGGTGTAACTCAGTAAAGAAATTGGCCGCTTCAGCAATGGAGTATTCGGTAATGGTGTGCAAAGGTTTATCTTCAACAAATACATTTCGCGCTTCTAAACGTAAACGGCTACCTTCGCAATCAGGACACGCTTGTGAATTAAGATACTTAGACAATTCTTCTCGTACCGCATTCGATTCGGTTTCGCGATAACGCCTGTCCATGTTGACTAAGATCCCTTCAAAGGGATGTTTACGAACGACTATGTCACCACGGTCATTCATGTACTTAAATTGGATTTCTTGTGTACCGCTGCCCTTAAGAATTAATGTTTGGTGTTCAGTGTCTAATTCTTTAAAGGGTTTATTAATATCAAACCCGTAATGATCCGCTAAAGCGGTGAGCATTTGGAAATAATAGAAGTTGCGCTTATCCCAACCGCGAATTGCGCCCCCTGATAAGCTCAGCTCGTCGTTGGCAATAACACGAGATGGATCAAAGAACTGTTTTATGCCCAAACCATCACAACTTTGACACGCACCCGCAGGGTTATTAAAGGAGAATAAACGCGGTTCAGGTTTTTGCATGCTGTAGCCACAGATTGGACAAGCAAAATTCGCTGAAAATAATAATGGCTCGGCGTTGGGATCATCCATAAAGGCGATCGCAGCAATACCATCGGTTAAGCTTAATGCCGTTTCAAACGATTCTGCTAAGCGTGTTTGAATGTCATCACGAACTTTTAAACGGTCAACCACCACTTCTATGGTGTGTTTCTTATGCAAGTCTAATGGCGGAGGATCAGATAAGTCACATACTTCACCATCGATCCTTGCACGGATATAACCTTGGGCAGCAAGGTTATCGAGCAATTTAATGTGCTCACCTTTACGGTCCTGAACAACTGGAGCAAGCAGCATTACCTTGGTGCCCTCTTCAAGAGCAAGCACTTTATCCACCATTTGGCTGATGGTTTGTGCCGCTAGACCTTGTTTATGTGTGGGACAACGAGGCTCCCCAACGCGGGCATATAACAAACGCAGGTAATCGTAGATTTCGGTAATGGTACCTACGGTTGAACGTGGGTTGTGAGACGTTGACTTTTGCTCAATGGAAATGGCTGGTGATAATCCTTCAATATGATCTACATCTGGCTTTTCCATTAACGATAAAAATTGACGTGCGTACGAGGACAAGGATTCAACGTAACGGCGTTGACCTTCGGCATATAAGGTATCAAAGGCTAAGGATGATTTCCCTGAACCTGATAAACCGGTAATAACGATAAGCTTATCGCGGGGTAAATCCACATCGATATTTTTTAAGTTATGGGTTCTAGCTCCACGTACTTCAATTTGTTTCATGGCAAATCCTGTTGTCGTCATCTGCTGTTAATAAAGGCGCTTGCTCATACTGAACGTTAGTAAAGTAAGTCAAGTGAATGACCAGATGAAAAATATTGCTAATCCATCATTATTACACAAAAATTTTCGTTGGGGTTGAATTTCTTAAGGCAATATAACGCAGTAGGGTAGGTACCAATATACGGACTCACGGTAGAGTCGAATTCATTCGACTAATGGAAGATATTTAAATCGGACTAATAAAAGATATTTCAATCATACTAATGGAAGATATTTAAATCCGACTCATGGAATGAGTGTCTATCCAGCTAAAGCGCACGATTGCAAATAATTACACTATCCGTTTAAAAATTATACTTGCCCCAACGTTAAAAATGTGTATAATACGCCCACCTTAAGCCGATATGGCTAAGGTATTTGTTAGCACCGCAGGGCGTAAAGCCAGGCAACACAAGCTAACCAACAGCAACTCCGATTTGGAGTTGAATGTAAATAAGCGGTATGCTCCCCATCTCAATAAGATGGTGAAGAGTCATACTTTGTTCGTTCTTTTTTTATTATTGGGGATTTGATTCCATGTCAAATCAAAGAATTCGCATTCGTTTGAAAGCGTTCGATCATCGTCTGATTGATCAATCAACAGCTGAAATCGTAGACACTGCAAAGCGCACTGGTGCACAGGTTCGTGGTCCTATTCCACTTCCTACACGTAAAGAGCGTTTTACTGTTCTGATTTCTCCACACGTAAACAAAGACGCTCGTGACCAGTACGAAATTCGTACTCACAAGCGTATGATTGATATCGTTGAACCTACTGAGAAGACTGTAGACGCTCTTATGCGTTTAGACTTAGCAGCTGGTGTAGACGTTCAAATCAGCTTGGGTTAATAAGGGGATTTAACTATGACTATTGGTTTAGTCGGACGTAAAGTTGGTATGACTCGCATCTTCACTGAAGAAGGCGTTTCAATTCCAGTTACTGTCGTAGAAGTTGAAGCTAACCGTGTTTCTCAAGTGAAAACTCTTGAAAACGATGGTTATCGTGGTTTACAAGTAACAACTGGCACGCGTAAAGCTAGCCGTGTTACTAAGCCTTTAGCAGGTCACTTTGCTAAAGCGGGTGTTCAAGCTGGCCGTGGCTGCTGGGAATTCCGTTTAGCTGATGGTGAAGGTGAAGGTATTGAAGCTGGCAGTGAAATCACTGTTGAGTTATTCAATGAAACTACATTAGTAGACGTTACCGGTACTTCAAAGGGTAAAGGTTTCCAAGGTGGTATCAAGCGCTGGAACTTCAGCATGCAAGACGCTACTCACGGTAACTCGATCTCTCACCGTTCTAACGGTTCAATCGGCCAGTGTCAAACACCAGGTCGTGTATTTAAAGGCAAAAAAATGTCTGGTCACATGGGTGCTGAGAAAGTTACTACTCAAAACCTTGAATTGGTTCGCGTTGACGCTGAACGTAACTTGCTTCTTATTAAAGGTGCGGTTCCGGGTGCAGTAAATGGCAACGTAATCGTTAAACCAGCTGTTAAAGCCTAACGTCCAGGAGATTAGTGATGGAATTATCATTGAAAGATGCATCTGGCGCTCTAGAAGTGTCTGAAGCTACCTTCGGACGTGAGTTTAACGAAGCTCTAGTACACCAAGTAGTTGTTGCATACGCAGCAGGTGCTCGTCAAGGTACTGTGAAGCAAAAAACTCGTTCAGAAGTTAGCGGCGGTGGCAAAAAGCCATGGCGTCAAAAAGGTACTGGCCGTGCACGTGCTGGTACAACTCGTGGTCCAATCTGGCGTTCAGGTGGCGTAACATTCGCTGCTCGTCCACAAGATCACAGCCAAAAAGTTAACCGTAAAATGTATCGTGGTGCTATCCAAAGCATCCTTTCAGAACTAGTACGTCAAGAGCGTCTAGTTGTTGTTGAAAACTTTGCGGTAGAAACACCAAAAACTAAAGAATTAGTTGCTAAGTTAAAAGATCTTGAACTTAAAGATGTATTAATTGTTACTTCTGAAGTTGATGAGAACTTATTCTTATCTGCTCGTAACTTATACAAAGTTGACGTTCGTGATGTTGCTGGTATCGACCCAGTAAGCTTAGTTGGTTTCGAGAAAGTATTAGTAACTGCTGATGCAGTGAAACAAATCGAGGAGATGTTAGCATGATCAACGAAGAACGTTTGTTGAAGGTGATTTTAGCACCTAACATTTCTGAGAAAGCAACAATGTCTGCTGAGTTAAACAACACTGTTGTTTTCAAAGTAGCAACTGATGCTTCTAAGCTTGAAATCAAAGCAGCTGTAGAGAAACTTTTCGAAGTTGAAGTTACTGGTGTTCGCACTCTAAATGTTAAGGGTAAAGTAAAACGTACTGGCGCTCGTTTCGGTCGTCGTAGCGATTGGAAGAAAGCTTACGTTACTCTTAAAGAAGGCAGCGACATCGACTTCGTTGGCGCAGAGCAATAGGAGAAGTTATAAATGGCTATTGTAAAATGTAAACCTACTTCTCCGGGTCGTCGCCACGTTGTTAAAGTGGTTAACCCGGAATTGCACAAAGGTAAGCCTTACGCTCCTCTTTTAGAGAAAAGCTCTAAATCAGGTGGTCGTAACAATACTGGTCGTATTACCGTTCGTCACGTTGGTGGTGGTCACAAGCACCATTACCGTTTAATTGATTTTAAACGTAACAAAGACGGTATCCCTGCAAAAGTTGAACGTTTGGAATATGATCCAAACCGTAGTGCAAACATTGCACTAGTTCTTTACGCAGACGGTGAACGCAAATACATCCTAGCACCAAAAGGTGTTAGCGCTGGTGATACAATCCAGTCTGGTGTTGATGCACCTATCAAAGCAGGTAACACATTACCATTACGTAATGTACCTCTAGGTAGTGTTATTCACGCGATCGAACTTAAACCTGGTAAAGGTGCACAAATCGCACGTGCCGCTGGTACTTACGCACAATTAGTTGCGAAAGACGGCGCATACGTAACTCTACGTCTTCGCAGTGGCGAAATGCGTAAAGTTGAAGCGGAATGTCGTGCAACTTTAGGTGAAATCGGTAACGCAGAGCACATGCTTCGTTCACTAGGTAAAGCAGGTGCCACTCGCTGGCGCGGTGTTCGTCCTACTGTACGTGGTGTTGCAATGAACCCGGTTGATCACCCACACGGTGGTGGTGAAGGTAAAACTTCAGGTGGTCGTCACCCGGTATCACCTTGGGGTGTACCTACGAAGGGTTACAAGACTCGTTCAAACAAGCGTACTGATAAGTTTATCGTACGTCGTCGTACTAAGTAGTACTAATTAAGTAATTAAAGAGGAATTACCATGCCACGTTCTCTCAAGAAAGGTCCTTTTATTGACCTACACTTGTTGACGAAGGTAGAGAAAGCTTTGGAAAGCGGGAATAAAAAACCAATTAAGACTTGGTCCCGTCGTTCAATGATCATCCCTACAATGATCGGATTGACCATCGCTGTCCATAATGGCCGTCAACACGTTCCAGTATTTGTTACCGATGAAATGATCGGTCACAAACTGGGTGAATTTGCACCTACTCGTACTTATCGCGGCCACGCTGCTGATAAGAAAGCGAAGAAAAGATAAGGGAAAATAAGATGGAAGCAATTGCTAAACATAAATTTGCCCGTGGTTCAGCTCAAAAAGCTCGTTTGGTTGTTGACCAAATTCGCGGTATGCAAGTTGAGAAAGCTTTAGAAGTTCTTACTTACAGCAACAAATCTGCTGCAGTATTAGTTAAGAAAGTTCTAAACTCAGCTATCGCAAACGCTGAACACAACGAAGGTGCAGACATTGATGAATTATTCGTTAAAACTATTATGGTTGACGATGGTCCAACAATGAAACGTATTAAACCTCGTGCGAAAGGTCGCGCGGATCGTATCCTTAAGCGCACCAGTCACATTACTGTGATTGTAGCTGATCACTAGGAGTATATTAGTATGGGTCAGAAAGTACATCCTACCGGTATTCGTCTAGGTATCACTAAGCCTTTCGCGTCTACTTGGTATGCAAGCAGCAAAGATTACGCAGCAAACATCAAAGGTGATCACGAAGTTCGTGCTTACCTAACTGAAGAATTAAAGCGTGCATCTTTATCGAAAATCGTTATTGAGCGTCCAGCGAAGTCTATTCGTGTAACTATCCACACGGCACGTCCAGGTGTTGTGATTGGTAAGAAAGGCGAAGACGTTGAGAAATTACGTAAAAAAGTTTCTCAAATCGCAGGTGTTCCGGCACAAATCAACATCGCTGAAGTTCGCAAGCCAGAAATGGATGCGCAACTAGTTGCTGACGGCATTGCTAGCCAGCTAGAGCGTCGTGTAATGTTCCGTCGTGCTATGAAACGTGCAGTACAAAACGCTATGCGTTTAGGTGCTAAAGGTATCAAAGTTCAAGTTAGTGGTCGTTTAGGTGGTGCTGATATTGCACGTGCTGAATGGTACCGTGAAGGTCGTGTTCCATTACACACTTTACGTGCTGACATTGATTACGCAACAGCTCGCGCAGACACTACTTACGGTGTTATTGGTGTTAAAGTCTGGATCTTTAAAGGTGAAATCATTGGTAACATGCCTCTACAGGCAGAAGTACCAGCGGCTAAGCCTAAAAGAAAAGGCAAAGGCAAGAGCTCTAAGTAAGGATATAAGTCATGTTACAACCAAAACGTACTAAATTCCGTAAGCAATTTAAACTGCGTAACCGTGGCCTAGCGCACACAGGTAGCACAGTTAGCTTCGGTACTTATGGCTTAAAAGCTGTAGCACGTGGCCGTATGACTGCTCGTCAAATCGAAGCAGCTCGTCGTGCAATGACACGTCACGTAAAACGTCAAGGTAAAATCTGGATCCGTGTATTCCCAGACAAGCCAATTACCAAGAAACCTCTTGAGGTTCGTATGGGTAAAGGTAAAGGTTCTGTTGAATACTGGGTATGTCAAATTCAACCAGGACGTGTTCTTTATGAAATGGAAGGTGTTGAAGAGTCATTAGCACGCGAAGCTTTCGAGCTTGCAGCAGCTAAGATTCCTTTCAAAACAACTTTCGTAACTAGGAATGTAATGTAATGAAAGCTACTGAACTTAAAGAAAAAAGCATTGAAGAGCTTAATGCTGAATTACTAGGCTTATTGCGTGAACAGTTTAACTACCGCATGCAAGCAAGCACAGGTCAGTTAGCTCAAACTCATTTGCTACGTAACGTACGTCGCGATATCGCACGTGTTAAAACTATCCTAACTGAGAAGGCAGCATCATAATGAGCGAAACTATTCGTACTCTACAAGGCACTGTGATCAGTAACAAAATGGACAAGTCTATCACTGTTAAGATCGAGCGTCGTGTTAAACACCCT
Source organism: uncultured Thalassotalea sp. (assembly GCA_947502355.1). Classification (GTDB taxonomy): domain Bacteria; phylum Pseudomonadota; class Gammaproteobacteria; order Enterobacterales; family Alteromonadaceae; genus Thalassotalea_A. The sequence continues at coordinate 40,211 of CANMZP010000008.1, forward strand.
ATCTACGGTAAATTCATGATCCGTTCAACTAAGTTGAAAGCGCATGATGAAGCTAACGTATGTAACGAAGGTGATATCGTAACAATTCGTGAATGTGCACCAATCTCTAAGAGCAAATCTTGGACATTAGTGGACGTAATCACTAAAGCTTAATTTTAGCTTTAATGTTATGTAGAAAAAGGCTTCCGCAAGGAAGCCTTTTTTGTATTTAAAGTAACATAACTTAAGAGATGCACATTCAAGAATGTGACAAAACCAAAAGTCTCTAAGAGCAAATCTTGGACATTAGTGGACGTAATCACTAAAGCTTAATTTTAGCTTTAATGTTATGTAGAAAAAGGCTTCCGCAAGGAGGCCTTTTTTGTATTTAAAGTAACATAACTTAATAGATGCACATTCAAGAATGTGACAAAACCAATAGTCTCTAAGAGCAAATCTTGGACATTAGTGGACGTAATCACTAAAGGTGAATCACATACCTCCATGTATGTGCCCCTGCGGGCAGCAGAGCTGTTCATCATTGCTCCAGACAATGAGTGGATTTTAGCTTTAATGTTATGTAGAAAAAGGCTTTCGCAAGGAGGCCTTTTTTGTATTTAAAGTAACATAACTTAATAGATGCACATTCAAGAATGTGACAAAACCAAAAGTCTCTAAGAGCAAATCTTGGACATTAGTGGACGTAATCACTAAAGGTGAATCACATACCTCCATGTATGTGCCCCTGCGGGCAGCAGAGCTGTTCATCATTGTTCCAGACAATGATGTAATTTATCAGTGTACTCTCGACAGTTTCGGCGTTAATTTCATACCCTAGCTAATCCCAACGTCAGCAACTCCGTTTAAGAACTGAATTTGATAGAAATAAAGATGGGTGATTGGGGGATTTAGCACTGCATCTTCAATCGTAGGTGCCGAATTTGAGAAAATAGAGTATTTGTGGGGCGAAATAGCGCAGGCTAAAGCGATTCCTGTAGGATCACAGCCTGTCAATTTCGATGATTGTGTAGCCTAGTGTGAACAAGTTTACTTCAGCACCTGTATATGTAACTGAGTAAAACAATATGACGGCAGTAAAAGAAAAGTTAATCGTTAAGAATTGTAATGATTTTTTATAGATAAACCCCTTTGTAAACAGGTGTTTATGATGTTCTTGGCGTTACAAAAGCTTAACTTTAATCGGATTCAATAGATAATTGCTTAAATAAAGTACCACTTTTTCTTTTGTAGTGTTATAATCTCGCGCCCATCAAGGATGACTTGGTGGATAAAGGCAGTGACGGGTCAAATTTTTGGCCTTGAATTTAACAACAGCGGAGCACATAAACATGATCCAAATGCAATCACAGCTAGACGTTGCTGATAACAGCGGCGCTCGACGCGTGCAATGTATAAAGGTTCTAGGCGGCTCGCACCGTCGCTACGCAGCTATTGGTGACATCATCAAAGTTTCTGTTAAAGAAGCTATTCCTCGCGGTAAAGTGAAGAAAGGTGACGTTCTAAATGCAGTAGTGGTGCGCACTAGAAAAGGCGTTCGTCGTCCGGATGGTTCAGCCATTCGTTTTGATGGAAACGCGGCAGTAATGCTTAATGCAAACTTACAGCCAATTGGTACACGTATTTTCGGTCCAGTGACTCGTGAATTGCGAACTGAAAAGTTCATGAAGATCGTTTCTCTAGCACCTGAAGTACTATAAGGAGTCACGAAAATGGCCTCTAAAATTCGTCTAAATGACGAAGTAGTAATCCTAGCTGGTAAAGATAAGGGCAAAAGTGGCAAGATCACTAAAGTTCTTACAGCTGAAGGAAAAGTTTTCGTTGAAGGCATCAACTTAATCAAGAAACACCAAAAACCTGTACCTCAGTTACAGCAAGCTGGTGGCATCGTTGAGAAAGAAGCTGCAATCGACGTATCAAACGTTGCGATCAAAAACCCTGCTACTGGCAAGGCTGATCGTGTAGGTTTTAGAATTGAAGACGGCAAAAAAGTTCGTTTCTTCAAGTCTAATAACGAATTAGTTTAATTTGGAGTAAAAACGATGGCGAAACTGCATGATTTTTACAAAGATACAGTTGTTGAGCAACTTACCAAAGAGTTCGCTTACAAAAGTGTCATGCAAGTCCCTCGGATTGAAAAGATCACCCTAAACATGGGTGTTGGCGAAGCTATTGCTGATAAAAAAGTATTAGACAATGCCGTCAATGATCTTACTGCAATCTCTGGTCAAAAACCTCTGGTAACTAAAGCTCGCAAATCTGTTGCTGGTTTTAAAATCCGTGAAGGTTACCCTATTGGTGCAAAAGTAACTCTACGCGGTGAACGCATGTGGGACTTCTTAGAGCGCTTAATTGCAATCTCTGTTCCTCGTATCCGTGATTTCCGTGGCTTGAACCCTAAGTCGTTCGATGGCCGTGGTAATTACAGCATGGGCGTGCGTGAGCAAATTATTTTCCCTGAAATCGATTATGATAAAATCGATAAGATTCGCGGTATGGATATTACTATCACTACTACTGCGAAATCTAATGCGGAAGGTCATGCTTTGCTGACTGCCTTTAACTTCCCGTTTAAGAAATAAGGTGTAGAGTAATGGCTAAATCATCAATGAAAGCACGTGAAGCAAAACGTGCAAAGTTAGTTGCTCAATACGCTGAAAAGCGTGCAGCACTAAAAGAGATCATCTCTAGCGTTAACTCTTCAGAAGAAGAGCGTTGGGATGCAGTACTAAAACTACAAGCTTTACCTCGTGACTCGAGCAGCAGCCGTCAACGTAACCGTTGTGTTGTAACTGGTCGTCCACATGGTTACTTACGTAAGTTCGGTTTAAGCCGTATTAAATTACGTGAAGCTACTATGCGTGGTGAAGTACCTGGTCTTAAGAAAGCAAGTTGGTAAGGAGTAAGCGATTATGATGACTGATCCTATCGCGGATATGTTTACACGCATCCGTAACGGTCAATCTGCAACAAAAGTTGCAGTAACTATGCCATCTTCAAAGTTGAAAGTTGCTATTGCAAACTTGCTTAAAGAAGAAGGTTTTATTAACGGTTTTGAAGTATCTACTGAAGCTAAGCCTCAGTTAGAAGTAACTTTAAAATATTTCGAAGGTAAAGAAGTAATTGAGACGATTCAACGTGTTTCACGTCCAGGTCTTCGCGTGTACAAGGGTTCTAACGAACTTCCTCAAGTACTAGCTGGTCTTGGTATTGCAATTGTATCAACTTCTAAAGGTCTTATGACTGACCGCGCTGCACGCAATGCAGGTTTAGGCGGTGAGATCATCGGTATCGTAGCGTAAGGAGCAAGAATATGTCTCGTGTTGCAAAAGCACCTGTGGCTGTACCTGCTGGCGTTACTGTTACGTTATCTGGTCAAGAGATCACAGTTAAAGGTCCTAAGGGCGAATTAACTCGTACGATTCACAATGACGTTGTTATTTCTCAAGAAGAAAATGACATCATCACAAACATCGTAGCTGACGTTAAAGGCGCTTGGGCTCAAGCCGGTACTGCTCGTGCACTAATCAATAATATGATTACTGGTGTGAGCCAAGGTTTTGAAAAACGCTTAATTTTAAACGGTGTTGGTTATCGTGCCAAAGCTGCTGGTCAGAACTTAAACTTAGCTTTAGGTTTCTCTCACCCAGTAGACCACGTTATCCCAGCTGGTGTTAAAGTTGAAACTCCTAGTCAAACTGAAATCGTACTTACGGGTGCTGATAAGCAGGTGATTGGTCAAGTAGCTGCGAACATTCGTGCGTACCGTAAACCAGAGCCTTACAAAGGTAAAGGTATTCGTTACTCAGACGAAAACGTTCGTCGTAAAGAAGCTAAGAAGAAGTAGGGTAATACTATGGATAAGAAAACATCTCGTTTACGCCGTGCAAAACGCACGCGCGCTAAAATCAGCGAGTTGGGTGCGAATCGCTTAGTCGTTCACCGTACTCCTCGTCACATTTACGCTCAGCTTATCAATGCTAACGCTGAAGTACTTGCATCTGCATCTACTTTAGAAAAAGAATTGCGTGAGCAAATTAAAGCTACTGGCAATAAAGAAGCCGCTGCTGCTGTAGGTAAAGCTATCGCAGAACGTGCTGCTGCCAAAGGCGTAGAATCAGTTGCTTTCGATCGTTCAGGTTTCTTATACCACGGTCGTATTGAAGCTTTAGCTGAAGCAGCTCGTGAAGCTGGCCTTAAATTCTAGGAGTAGATAATGGCTAATGTAGAAAACACACAACAAAGTGAATTTGCTGAAAAGTTAATTGCTGTTAACCGCGTATCAAAAGTGGTTAAAGGTGGTCGTATTTTCAGTTTCACTGCACTAACTGTAGTTGGTGACGGCAATGGTCGTGTTGGTTTTGGTTACGGTAAGGCACGTGAAGTTCCTGCTGCAATTCAAAAAGCAATGGAAAAGGCTCGCCGTAATATCGTAAACATTGACCTTAAAGGTACTACTTTACAGCACGCTGTTAAAGGTAAGCACTCAGGTTCTAAAGTTTACATGCAACCTGCTTCTGAAGGTACAGGTATCATCGCCGGTGGCGCGATGCGTGCAGTACTAGAAGTTGCTGGCGTACAGAACGTATTGTCAAAAGCATACGGTTCTACTAACCCAATTAACGTTGTACGCGCTACAATCGGTGCTCTAGCGAACATGAAGTCGCCTGAGTCTGTTGCAGCTAAGCGTGGTTTAAACGTTACAGACATTCTGGGGTAATGAACAATGGCTAAGACTGTTAAAGTAACACAAACTAAAAGTTCTATCGGTCGTTTACCGGCTCATAGAGCTACTTTGAAAGGATTGGGTTTACGTCGTATCAATCATACTGTAGAGTTAGAAGACACTCCATCAGTACGTGGTATGATCAACGCAGTTCATTACATGGTTAAGGTGGAGGACTAAACAATGCATTTAAACACATTATCCCCTGCACCTGGCGCGAAGAAAGACAAAAAGCGTTGTGGTCGTGGTATTGGTTCTGGTATCGGTAAAACTGGTGGCCGTGGTCACAAAGGTCAAAAGTCTCGCTCAGGCGGCGGCATTCGTCCTGGTTTTGAAGGTGGTCAGATGCCTCTTAAACAACGTTTACCGAAATTCGGTTTTACTTCGCGTAAAGCTTTAGTTCGAGCTGAAATTCGTTTACACGAATTAAACAACTTGAACGCTGACGTTGTTGACATTCACGTATTAAAAGACGCAGGTCTTATCACTCGTAACATCGTATCTGCAAAGATCATGTTGTCAGGTGAGATCAGCCGCAAGATCACAGTTCGTGGCCTAGCAGTAACTAAAGGTGCACGTGCAGCGATTGAAGCTGCCGGTGGTACAGTAGAGGAATAGTACACAATGGCAACACCAGGAATGGAAAACAAAGCGAAAGGCGGTTTGTCTGAGCTTAAACAAAGATTATTGTTCGTATTCGGCGCACTTATCGTGTTCCGTCTAGGTTCTTTTGTACCAATCCCTGGTATTGACGCCGCTGTATTAGCTCAGTTGATCGAACAACAAAAGGGCACCATCATTGAAATGTTTAACATGTTCTCTGGTGGTTCTCTTGAGCGAGCCTCTGTATTGGCACTAGGTATTATGCCGTACATTTCAGCTTCAATCATCATGCAGATCAGCACACATATTGTGCCGAGCATGCAAGAGTTAAAGAAAGAAGGTGAAGCTGGACGTCGTAAGATCAGTCAATACACACGCTATGGCACACTGCTTCTAGCAACAGTACAATCATTTGCGATTGCAAACGGTTTACCAGCAATGATGCCGGGTCTGGTTATTAATCCAGGTCCAGGTTTCATTTTCACAGCGATGGTTTCTTTAGTAACCGGTACCATGTTCTTAATGTGGTTAGGTGAACAAATTACTGAGCGTGGAATTGGTAACGGTATTTCAATCATCATTTTTGCAGGTATTGTTGCAGGCATGCCTTCAGCTGTTGGAGCAACAGCTGAAATGGCGCGTCAAGGTGAATTGCACTTATTAGCATTGCTATTAATTGGTGTTCTAGTATTTGCCGTAACTTACTTTGTAGTATTTGTAGAACGTGGCCAACGCCGCATCGTTGTAAACTACGCTAAGCGCCAACAAGGTCGCAAGGTGTTTGCAGCACAAAGTACACATTTACCACTTAAAGTAAATATGGCGGGTGTTATCCCACCAATCTTTGCATCATCAATTATCCTTTTCCCGGGTACCATCGCAAGCTGGTTCGGTCAAGGTGATGGTGTGGTTGCTGACACATTACAAGATATTTCTCTTGCATTGTCGCCAGGTCAACCTCTGTATGTAATGCTATATGCAGCAGCAATAATCTTTTTCTGTTTTTTCTACACGGCTCTTGTATTCAATCCGCGTGAAACAGCAGATAATTTGAAGAAATCTGGTGCGTTCATTCCTGGCATTCGCCCGGGTGAGCAAACATCTAGATATATCGATAAAGTAATGACCCGCCTAACATTAGCTGGCGCGTTATACATTACTTTTATTTGTTTGGTTCCTGAATTCATGATGGTATTTTGGAATGTACAGTTCTATTTTGGCGGTACTTCCCTACTAATTATGGTAGTTGTTATTATGGATTTCATGGCACAAGTACAGACTCATTTGATGTCTCATCAATATGACAATGTGCTTAAAAAAGCCAATCTTAAAGGCTACGGCCGTTAGGCTAAGGCTACGGAGTATAAAATGAAAGTTCGTGCATCCGTGAAAAAGATTTGTCGTAACTGTAAAGTCGTAAAGCGCGCTGGCGTTGTACGTGTAATTTGCAGCGAGCCAAAGCACAAGCAAAGGCAAGGCTAATCTTTACTTATGCGCTGTTTTGTGTAAAATAGCGCCTAAGTTTGCAAAACTACTTCTGGTTGGGTATCCTAACGGGCTTTCCAACCGGTTTCTTTTAACATTAATATAGGAGATGTGTTAGTGGCCCGTATCGCTGGCATTAACATCCCTGATCGTAAGCATGCTGTAATTGCCATTACAGCTATCTACGGTATCGGTGCAACTCGTGCAAAAGCTATTTGTGCAGGTGCAGGTATCGCAGAAAATACAAAGATCAGCGAATTAGACGAAGCTCAAATCGATTTGCTTCGTGCAGAAGTGGCGAAATTTACCGTTGAAGGTGATTTACGTCGTGAAGTTTCAATGAACATCAAGCGTCTGATGGACCTTGGCTGTTATCGTGGTTTACGCCATCGTCGCAGTCTCCCTCTACGTGGTCAACGCACTAAGACTAATGCGCGCACCCGTAAAGGTCCTCGTAAGCCGATTAAAAAGTAGATCGAGGAAATAGACATGGCTAAAACACCAACGCGCACCAAACGTCGCGTAAAAAAACAAGTTGCTGATGGTATGGCGCATATCCATGCGTCTTTCAACAACACAATCGTAACTCTTACAGATCGTCAAGGTAATGCTTTATCTTGGGCAACTGCAGGTGGTTCAGGTTTCCGTGGTTCACGTAAATCTACTCCATTCGCTGCACAGGTTGCTGCTGATCGTGCTGGTAAAGTAGCACAAGAGTTTGGTTTGAAGAATATTGAAGTATTCGTTAAAGGTCCAGGTCCAGGTCGTGAATCTGCAATCCGTGCCTTAAATGCTGCTGGTTTTAAAATCACCAACATTACTGACGTTACTCCGATTCCTCATAATGGTTGTCGTCCACCTAAGAAACGTCGCGTTTAATAGGTTTGTTGGAGAAATAACATGGCAAGATATTTAGGCCCAAAGCTAAAGCTTAGCCGCCGCGAAGGAACAGACTTGTTCCTTAAAAGTGGTGTTAGGGCAATTGATACTAAATGTAAGATCGAAACTATCCCTGGTCAGCACGGCGCCCGTCGCGGTCGTTTATCTGACTACGGTGTTCAGCTTCGTGAGAAGCAAAAAGTTCGTCGTATTTACGGTGTACTTGAGAAACAGTTCCGTAATTACTACAAGCAAGCTGCTCGTATTAAAGGTAATACAGGTGAAAACTTGTTACAACTTTTAGAAACGCGCTTAGACAACGTAGTTTACCGTATGGGTTATGCATCTACACGTGCAGAAGCTCGTCAACTAGTTAGCCACAAAGCTATCGTAGTTAACGGTCAAGTTGTTAACATTCCATCTTTCGCTGTTAAAGCAGACGATGTGGTTTCAATCCGTGAGAAAGCTAAAACTCAAGCGCGTATCATCGCTGCTTTAGAATTAGCAGAACAACGCGAGAAGCCAGTCTGGGTTGAAGTTGATAACAAGAAACTTGAAGGTACATTTAAACGTGTTCCTGATCGTTCTGACCTATCAGCCGAAATCAACGAACAGTTGATTGTCGAGCTTTACTCGAAATAAAGCTGAACTTTAAGAGAGGACAATAATGCAGGGTTCTGTAACCGAATTCCTAAAGCCGAAATTAGTTGGTATAGAAAATCTATCTGACACTCGCGCTAAGGTAACTTTGGAGCCACTTGAACGTGGTTTTGGTCATACTTTAGGTAATGCGCTACGTCGTATCCTACTTTCTTCAATGCCAGGTTGTGCAGTGACTGAAGTGGAAATTGATGGCGTTTTGCATGAGTACAGTAGTAAAGAAGGTGTTCAAGAAGACATCATCGAAATTCTGTTAAACCTTAAAGGTTTGGCTGTTGGTTTAGAAGGCAAAACTGATACAGTTTTGACTTTAACTAAGTCTGGAGAAGGCCCTGTAACGGCCGCTGATATTCAGCATGATGGTGATGTAACAATCGCTAATCCTGCACACGTTATCTGTAATTTAACAGGTGACGGTTCTATCAGCATGCGCATCAAGGTTGAAATGGGTCGTGGTTACGTTCCAGCTTCAGTCCGTCGCAATGCCGAGGAAGAAGAACGCGCAATTGGCCGTTTATTGGTCGACGCGTCTTTCAGTCCTGTTGAAAGAATTGCTTATGATGTTGACTCTGCTCGTGTTGAGCAGCGTACTGATTTAGATAAGCTTGTTATCGATATGGAAACTAACGGTACGTTAGATCCTGAAGAAGCTATCCGTCGCGCTTCAACCATTTTAGCTGAACAGCTAGATGCGTTTGTAGACTTACGTGATGTGAAAGAAGTTGAACCGGAAGAAGTTAAACCTGCTTTCGATCCAATCCTTCTTCGTCCAGTTGATGACCTAGAGCTAACAGTTCGTTCAGCTAACTGTTTAAAAGCAGAAGCGATTCAATACATTGGTGATTTAGTACAGCGTGCAGAAGTAGAACTTCTTAAAACACCTAACTTAGGTAAGAAGTCTCTAACTGAAATCAAAGACGTGTTAGCGTCACGTGGTCTATCTCTAGGTATGCGCCTAGAAAACTGGCCACCAGAGAGCATTGCTGATAACGACTAAGTCGTCTATCGTTTTAATAGTTAAAGAGATAAGGATTAACTTATGCGCCATCGTAAAAGCGGTCGCCAGTTAAACCGTAATAGCAGTCATCGCCAGGCGATGTTCCGCAATATGGCAAGCTCTTTAGTTAAGCACGGTGTTATCAAAACTACTGTTGCTAAAGCTAAAGAACTACGTCGCGTTGTTGAGCCATTAATTACAATGGCAAAAACAGACAGCGTTGCTAACCGTCGTTTAGCATTCGCTCGTACTCGCGACCAAGAAGTAGTAGGTATTTTATTCAACGAACTTGGTCCTCGTTACCAAGAACGTCCAGGTGGTTACACTCGCATCTTAAAATGCGGTTACCGTACTGGTGATAAAGCACCAATGGCTTACATTGAACTTGTAGACCGTCCAGCAGTTGAAGAAATTGCAGAAGACGTTGAAGAAGTATCAACTGAAGCATAATCGAATTTTCTAATTCGAAATAATAAAGGAGCCTTTTGGCTCCTTTATTTTTTTCATTTTTCTACCCATACCTTTCTTTAAATTGATATGCTTTTTATTTTTTTACGTTTCATTTTACTGCCATCATCCCGTAACCTTACATTTTAGTGGTTATTTTTTACGCATTTATTACAGTCCGAACGACAGCTATCGACTAACATACCATTATATTAAATTTAACATTATTATTGGTATTCCGACACATGAACTTTATCCCAACTGCTAAGCGATTAGCTATTCTAGGTACTCAAGCACATGCCCTTGTTGCCGCCAGCATTGCTGAGCAAAATGGCTATGAAGTCTGCTTTTTTGACGACAATTTCCCACAGCAAAAACACTTTGGTGCTTGGCCTATACGTGGTAATCAGCAAGCCGTAGAGGCGTTCGGTTATAACTATGATGCGATTTTTGTGTCATTGGAAAATGGTCAGGAAAGACAAGCCGCTTTGCAAAAGATCAAAGCGTTAGGCTATAACGTGGTCAGTTTAATTTCGCCCAGTGCTAAAGTGAGTGAATACGCCAAAATAGGTGTTGGCAGTTTGATCGTTGCTAAAGTTTATGTAGGTTATGGGACCAAAATTGGAGACGGGTGTATTATCAACGTTGGAACTAACATTGACTTTGAATGTACCGTTAATGATTATGTAACGATTGCGCAAGGAGTAAACGTGGCACCAAGGGTAACTATTGGTCAATACAGCAGTATTTGTATCGGTGCCAATATAATTGAAGAAGTCACTGTTGGTGATTCGGTTATTGCCGGTGCTGGTGCGGTATTACTTAATAGTATACCAAGTGATGTTACAGTCGTTGGTTGTCCTGCACGTATTGTAAAAAAGCGCTAGTTCGACAGTTCTACAATTATCAAAAAAGACAGTTATAAAAAATAACTGTCTTTTTATATATCAGAATTTTATAAAGAAAAATTTACTGCTTTAACCATTTTCTACGATTGTATATAACCACTCCAAATAAGGTTAAGCTCAACAGAACCAGAACATTAGGTTCTGGAACGGGTTCACAATCATCGCCATCTTCACAACAGTCAATACATAATATGCCAAAACCGGGGTCTGCACCCCAAAAACTAATGTGTGACATAGCACCTTCACTAGTTTCTGTAGCCCAAGTTCCTGAACCCGCACCACCTTCTAGAAAGAATAAGAAAAACCCATCTCCAGATTTAACCGTAACAAATGTAGCTAGATCCTCACCAGGTAAGTCCCATCCGCCACTGTTAGCGGTATCAGAAGTTACACCACCATAAGGTGTGTTATCATCAGATTTACCGAGTAGCCATATTGAACCGACCGGTGTTCCGTCATCAGCATAATAGTCTGTCATAGATCCATCATCATCGAAGCCAAAATCGGCTAGAAAACTAATTACGTTACTGACACTCTCACGGTTATCATTTTGATCACCTTGATCTGCAGTAAATGAATAACCACCCACTGTATTCAGGTCTACTCTCCAACCATCCCAAGCTGGAAATTCATTATTTTTTAGAACATAACAACCACTAGAATCATTAAGGTTGCTTACTCCATCACCGTTAGATTGAGCATTACAATACATAATATCGGCTTTTGCCGAAAATGTTAGAAAAGTAAAAAGTAGGATAACAAAAGCTGTTAAACCACGCTGATGACTACCTAATGAAAACATACTAGAACTCCTCAACTGCGTTAAATGACATTAATCATATTAAAGCAATATCTATACCGCTAAATAAATCTTCTGTATTTTCAGTTGGGTAACTGCACACCTTTAAATTCTTAGCTTAGCAAGATTAAGTAAGTGTAAATTTTTCTGACAGATAATTAGGTTCTATTTATTCCTTGTTACAACTTGATTTCAATTCATAAATAAGTTTAAAGTGGGTGATTAATACTCAAAAAAACAATTAATTATGACTGCAAGAAACCCTATTATTGCTGTTACTGGTTCATCAGGAGCAGGCACCTCTACCACTATGGGCGCTTTTGAGCACATCTTTCGCTCATTAGATATTAAGGCCGCCATGGTTGAAGGTGATAGCTTTCATCGTTTCACTCGGCCTGAAATGGATCTGGAGAAACGCAAAGCCAAGGAAGAGGGCTCAGCAGTAAGTTATTTTGGTGACGTCGCCAATGACTTTGACGCGCTAGAACAATTGTTTCAGGATTTCGGCCAGAAAGGTCAAGGAACAATGCGCCGTTACCTGCATACGTTTGACGAAGCCGTACCTTATAACCAAATGCCAGGTACGTTCACTCCGTGGGAGCCTTTAGGTGAGGGATCTGACTTACTTTTTTATGAAGGCTTACATGGTGGTGTTGTTACTGAAAAAAATGACGTAGCACGTCATGTGGACCTTCTAATCGGCATGGTACCTATTGTTAACCTTGAATGGATTCAAAAAATCATTCGCGATACCAATCAACGGGGTCATTCTCGGGAAGCGGTAACAGAGAGTATTGTGCGTAGTATGGATGATTACTTCAATTTTATTACTCCGCAATTTTCTCGTACCCACATTAATTTTCAACGAGTGCCTACTGTGGATACTAGCAACCCATTTAGTGCTAAGGCCATTCCTTCGCAAGATGAAAGCTTTGTCGTTATACGCTTTAGAGAAATGGATAACGTCGATTTTCCTTATTATCTGCGCATGATCGATGGCTCATTTATGTCACGGGTGAATACGCTGGTTGTCCCTGGGGGAAAGATGGGCTTTGCAATGGAGTTGATTTTAAAACCGCTTATTGTTGATTTAATGGTCAACAAGAAACAGGCGAATCAGCAAATGGATTGGTTACAAAAGTAAAACAGGTGCTTATTTTTCTGTAAATAAAAAACCAGATTGATGAATCTGGTTTTTTTATTCGTTACTTTGTTCTTGTTTTATTTTACAACTCGACTTCGATTAAATAGGGCTTCAGCAAGGGCCTATTTTTACTGCCGATTTATTCATAAATTAAAATATTGCCCAATATCTTTATATCAGTTCTTTATTATTTGTTTTTGCCACATTTATTATTGTGCTGATTCTACAATCTCAAAATCATGAGTAATTGTTACTGCTTTATTTAGCATTAGCGCAACTGAGCAGTATTTATCTGCAGAAAGGCTAACCGCCCGCTCAACATGCTTTTCACTGACGCCTTTACCGGTAATAACAAAGTGCAAATGTATATCAGAAAAAAGTCTTGGTACCGTGTCTACACGCGTCCCATTTAGGATAACTTCACAGCCTGTTACTTTTTGTCGAGCCTTTTCTAAGATGCTAACCACATCAACCGAAGAGCAGCCACCAAGTGAAATTAATACATTTTCCATTGGGCTAGGAGCTAGCTTACCGCCATTCGCATCCATTACCACACAATGACCTGTTTCTGAGGTACCCATAAATAGTTCATTGTTAACCCAAGTTACTTTTGCTTCCATTGTTTTTTCCTATTACAAATTTTGACGTATTTTATCAATTTAGATAAGGATTTGAAAATTTTTATGTGAATATTTTTATTTTGACGTGTTGTTTACATAAAACTCATTTTTGTCGATTTTTTATCAGATTGACAGCACCAAATATAACACTCTAAAACAGATATTAATCACCCATTTGGCCTAATATGCACGTGAATTTTGAAGCCCTTAATTTACATTTATTTTTTGGTTATGACCCAGTTTATCTTTTACAAATTTTATATCGCAGCAATTAGCCTTTTTATTGCCTGTTGTGTCCTATATATACAAACAACAACAAATTATCAATTTTGGATAATCATGTTGCAAACTTGCCTTTCTGGTGGGGTATGGGATATTGCCAAAGAAAATATCAGGAAAAAGCGTCAGTTTTTGGCTACGGCCTTTACCTTATTTCTAATGGTGTGGATTACGGTAAGTCAAGCGCTGAATTTATTAATGGTGCCATTGAGTATAGGTATTATTTTCGCGCTTGTCGTCACGCTACTGATGACGTCCAAATTAATCAGTACCGCTTTACAAATGGGCGAACACTAATAGGTAATTATAAAAACGCTGGTAGCATCTACCAGCGTTTTTTGTATCTAGGATAACGTTCTACAAGCTCTAAGTTTATCTGTGGGCTTAGGTGTTTGTACTTTCGAATATTTTGTCAGCTGATGCTGCAACAAAACCACTGTATAGGTTGCCACAGTCCATTGGGTAACGCTTGGCAAACTCATAAAAACAGCTTGGTATTTCGACGGCTTTATCACTAAATTCAACAATCGCAGCATCTGCCATGGTAGATGACTGCTCAAGTTTTACCTGCGCATCACCTTTTATTTCACCACCAGAGGCATTCAATTTAAAGCCGCCTTGTTTTAAGGTTTCATTTACCGCTTCAATTGTGTCGAAGTTATTTAAGTGGTTAATGCTTACCGTAAAGTGGTTTGCACGGTAACCCCAAGCTGCTAACCAAGCTGCGTACTCACTTTCTTTTAATAATGTGTGGTATTCATCGGATGATAAATCCCAATGCACACCTGAATATAAGAAATCTGCTTCAGCAACTTTGCTTGCCTCAACCTGTTCAACCAAGCGTTTGATGATGGTTTGTACTGCTGGTGAAAATTCTTCAACTAATAATTCACTAACAAACACCTTTGGTAAAACTGGGTCTTCGTGCTCAAAGTGTTTCGCGTTTAATTTTTTAGCTTCAAAGGTGTAAGTTCCGCATTCTTTGTACCCTAAGGCAATTAAATTTGCGGCGATTTTATCGACAGACACTTTATCAATGTTAAAAGTACGGTAAGCAACGTGATCGTTGATCAAGTCTTCACCTGCACCCAATAATTGATGCACTTTCTTAGCCGAAGGTGTCACTTTTAAATAGTGTTGCCAGATGTTGTCGAATAAAGCTCTAACATTGTTAGACATGAGATACTCCCTATTAATCATTTAGATGATTTTGATTTTTGTAATAGCGGAGTAGGGGATTGGTTCGAAAAGAATTATCTGACGAAAGAAAGCCTTACTCTCGCCAGAATAATTATAAATTATCGATGCTGGTAAAGAAGGTAGGCGTAATGCCTACCATGACCAAAGGATCGATTAACCGATTCATATTAAAGTGTTAAACCTGGGCTTAACTGAGCCGGTAGCTGTACGCTTTCTGCTTCGACGGATGCAACTGGGTAAGCACAGTAATCGGCAGCGTAATAGGCACTTGCTCGGTGGTTCCCACTGTCACCAATGCCACCAAATGGTGCGGCACCACTCGCTCCGGTGATTTGCTTGTTCCAGTTTACAATACCAGCACGAATGCGAGTAAAGAAATAATCCCAGTCTTGTTCGTCATCGGCTAATAAACCAGCCGATAGTCCAAAGCTGGTATTATTCGCTTGGGCGATGGCCTGATCAAAATCGCTGTAACGGAAGATTTTCAACAACGGACCGAAGTGCTCTTCGTCAGGTAAGTTTTCAATCTTGGTTGCATCGACAATACCTGGTGTAACAAAGCCTTTATTGCTGTCCAGTTGTCTTAACTCAACCAGAGATTCACCACCTAGGGCAATCAATTGCTGATAAGCACTTACCAAGCCTGATGCCGCTCTAGCTGAAATCATTGAACCAATAAATGGTTGTTCTTCATCGTCAAAATGACCAATTTTTATCTTTTTAGTTGCTTCAACGAGCTTGGCAATAATGGCATCGCCCTGTTCACCATGCTGGATAAATAATCTACGTGCACAAGTACAACGTTGGCCTGTGGTGATAAACGCGGATTGAATAATTTCGTGGGCAGCCGCATCAACATTTTTGACATCTTTGACGATTAGCGGGTTATTCCCACCCATTTCTAAGGCAAGGATCTTGCCCGGCTGACCAGCAAATTGTTCATGCAGTAACTTACCTGTCGTTGAACTACCGGTGAAGAATAACCCGTCAATGTCGTTATTGTTGGCTAAAGCTTTACCTGTATCTACTTCCCCTTGTACAAGGTTGATTACGCCTTTGGGTAAGCCTGCTTTTTCCCATAGCTTTAACATTTCCTGAGCTACCATTGGCGTTAGCTCTGATGGCTTAAATACAACCGTGTTACCGGCAATTAATGCTGGAACAATATGGCCATTAGGAAGGTGACCTGGGAAATTATATGGACCAAAAACCGCAACTACGCCATGAGGTTTATGACGAATAAATGCTTTTGCCCCCGGCATTGGATTTTCTACCGTGCCAGTTCTGTCATGGTAAGCTTTGATTGACAGGTTAATTTTGCCTATCATTGCACCTGCTTCAGTACGTGTTTCCCATAGCGGTTTACCCGTTTCTTTAGCAATGGTAATGGCCATGTGTTCTTTATTTTCGGTTAGTTGTTCACCGTAGGCATTGATGATGTCAATGCGTTGTTCAACGGTAAGTAATGCCCAAGAATAAAAGGCTTCACGTGCACTGCCAATCGCAACATCCACTTGTGGCGCCGTTGCTGTATTACCTTGCCAAATGGTTTCATTTAATGCTGGGTTTAAAGACGAAATTTCATGGCCTTCACCAGCAACCCATTCACCATTAATAAAATGTACTTTATTTGTCATTGTTACCTCTATATCTCATTCTTTGATGAGATTAATATTCACCAACTCTTACCCAGTCGCCATTGGCAACCTGTAGAGCGTTGGCTGTTTGTTCATCAAGTACCACTACACTATCCACTTCATGAATATCAAGGGCGGTGTGGGTTGCTCTAAAATCGGTAATTTGGGTATTACAAACCATGTATTTTTGGGTTTCTACTACATTACCAATGCGCACTTGCAAGCGTTTTGAGTTTCGAACGCTTTTAATGCCATTCAGCTCTGCTTCAACCGTTGGGCCGCCATCGAATATATCAACGTAGCCACGACTAACAAAACCTTCTCGTTCTAGTAGACGAAGGGCTGGTACGGTATTTTGATGCACTTGACCAATAACCGCTTGCGCTTCTTTACTGAGCAAATTCACATAGATTGGGTATTTAGGCATTAATTCAGCAATGAATTCCTTTTTGCCAATACCAGACAGGTAATCGGCTGTTGGGAAATCCATCGAAAAAAAGTGCTCTTCTAACCACTGCCAAAATGGTGAGTTACCATTTTCATCAGATACGCCACGCATTTCTGCAATAATGGTGTGGTTAAAACGGTGTGGATGCTCTGCCATAAATAGGAAGCGACACTTCGATAAGAATCGGCCGTTATTATTTACGCGATAACCTTCACGTAAATACAACGTACATAGCTCACTGGCACCTGTATAGTCGTTATTCAGAGATAATATTTTAATGTTATTGTAAATATTCAACTCACGAGATGAGTGCACAATATTACCCAGGTGGTAATGATAAAACGCGTCATTTAAACCAACGGCGGCTTCAATACCGGTTGTACCTACTACTTCGCCGGTTTCAGAGTCTTCCATAACAAATAAATAGCCTTCATCACCATTGCTATTATCAATTTTATGAAACGACGTATTGGCTCGGTTAATACGGTTTTTTAATATCTCTTCGTTTACCGGTAAGGACGTAAAGCCATGCCCTGATTCAACAGCAATTTGATGCAATGCATCGTAATCACTGCTGCGTATTGGACGAATGATAATCATAATGCTTTCCTAAGTGGCTGACTTATCCATTAACCATTTTGCTAACAGCTTTTTCGAAGCGCTGTAAGCCTTCATTAATTTCTTCATCTGTGATTACTAGTGAAGGAGCAAAGCGAACAATGTTAGGGCCGGCAACAAGGCTCATTAAGCCTTCAGCCATTGCTGCGTTTAAGAAGTCTTTGGCTTTGCCTTTAAGCTCGTCTTTAAGAACGGCACCAATTAATAAACCTTTGCCTCGAACTTCTTTAAATACATCGTATTTTGCGTTAATTGCAGCTAAACCTGCTTTAAATTGCGCTTCTTTTTGCTTAACGCCATCTAAAACTTCTTTGTTGTTTACGGTGTCAAATGCTGCTTCTGCAACTGCACAAGCCAGTGGGTTACCACCATAAGTACTACCATGAGTGCCGACTTTAAGGTGTTTAGCAATTTCAGTTGTGGTGATCATTGCACCAATAGGGAAACCACCGCCAAGTGCTTTGGCCGTTGTTAAAATATCCGGGGTCACGTTTAGACCCATGTAAGCGTATAAATCACCTGTGCGGCCAACACCTGTTTGTACTTCATCAAATACCAATAAGGCATTGAATTGGTCACATAGTTCACGAACACCTTCTACAAACTCTTGAGTTGGTGAGATGATACCGCCTTCACCTTGAAGTGGTTCCATTACAACGGCACAAGTGTTATCACAAATAAGTTCTTTTACTGAGTCTAGGTTGTTGTATTCTGCATGTACGATATCGCCAGGCTTTGGTCCAAAGCCATCGGAGTAAATTTCCTGACCACCAACAGATACGGTAAAGAATGTACGGCCATGGAAACCTTGTTTGAATGAGATTATTTTTGTTTTGTGAGGACCGTGGTTATCTAATGCCCAACGACGAACCAACTTTAATGCCGCTTCGTTTGACTCGGCACCTGAGTTAGCAAAGTAAACTTTCTCAGCGAACGTTGCATCAACAATCTTTTTCGCTAAACGTAAAGCGGGTTCATTAGTCATTACGTTTGATAAATGCCAAATCTTTTCGCCTTGAGTTTTTAAAGCGTCAACAAGCGCAGGGTGACAGTGGCCTAAACAGTTAACCGCAATACCACCGGCAAAGTCGATGTACTCTTTTTCTTGTTGATCCCAAACACGTGCACCTTTACCTCGAACTGGAATTACCGCAGAAGGTGAATAGTTAGGCACCATTACATCATCAAATAATTCTCTATTGGCGTTAATTTGTTGGGTCATGCGCGAAATCCTTATAATTGAAATGAGTTGTTAGGTCGTTTTTTGTATCATTATTGTGTATTTATTTAACGGCCTGTTTAAAAATGTGCACACAGTATGCCAGAAAAAAAATAAATTGTCTTGTGTAGGAGAGGCTGTAGCCCAATAAAAACAAGGCTTGTAGAGGTTTATTCATTTTTGCTGCATAACTATTTTTTAACGTAAGGCGGGCGCCGAGTTACAAGTTAAAAACTGTTTTAGTTACTGGCGGCGGCCTTCAGTTTGCTGAGTAATTGGTTTAGTTTTTGCTGCTGTTCGGGGCTCATTTGGATAAATTTTAAGCCCAGTGCGAATTGTTGATTTGAGATGCGGCGGTTAACAATTAAGCGCACCTTCAGAGCGGCTAATTCCAAACCATCGACGGTAAATGTAATGAAAAACTGCTGCGGGTGATTGCCCCAATTAAGGATAGTCTCTATGGTTGATTTTGAAACGGCCAGTTGAATGCCTGATAAGGAAATGTTGCTTGCCTCACCTTTGATTGTGTCCGATGAATTGTCGGTAAAAATGTTTACCTCAAAACTGGCCTTCATTCGGGGATGAAAGCGTCTTTCGATTTGCATGAAAACCCTTAATTTATTTTTATTATATTAGGTAAAACTATGCTTTTAGCGGGTTAAAGTCAAAAAATTAGCCAATAATTGGTGACCTTGCTCGGTTAAAATCGACTCAGGGTGAAATTGTACTCCCATAATGGGTAATCTTGCATGCTTTATGGCCATTATTTCATCAACTTGGCCGTTTTTTGTTTCCGACCAGGCTAATATTTCCAGATCCACAGGCAAACTGGCTTTTTCAACAATTAGTGAGTGATAACGGGTCACTTGTAAGGGGTTGTTAAGATCACAAAACAAGGCTTTATTGTTATGCTTAATTAACGAGGTTTTACCATGCATAACCTGTCTGGCACGCATCACTTTACCGCCAAAATGTTCAGCAATGCATTGATGTCCCAAACAAACACCCAGAATAGGCGTGCTGTGTTTAAAGTGACTAATGATCTCAAGTGACAAACCCGCCTGCTGAGGATCACAAGGGCCTGGCGAGATAACAATGTGGTCTGGCGAGAGTTGCTCAATATCTGAAATGCTAACTTCATCATTTCGAACAACCTTCACTTCTTCACCAAGGTGTTGAAAGTAGTGCACCAGGTTGAAGGTAAATGAGTCGTAGTTATCTATCATTAATAGCATGTACTAGCATCCACAAGCAGTAAATTTATAAGGTCGGGAATTATTCCACCAAATTAGCTAAGTTAAAAGCGTTCGAATGACTTTTTATTGGTTTATTATTGGGGGTTGTGTTTCAAGCACTTCCACTTTATCACCAACATGCAAAGTGCCAGAGCCTAATGGAATAAGGTTTTGACCAAAATACACCTCACCATCGGTGTGTTTACGGTATTGGGATAATGTTCGCATGGGCTCTTTTTCAGGGCTCCTCTCACCCGTTTGTTCATTTACGGTGGTAAAAATACAGCGACTGCATGGTTTACTTACCATAAATTCGATTTCGCCTATCTTTATTTTTTTCCAGCTATCCTCTATAAATGCTTTGGTTGAAGAAAACACCAGATTAGGACGAAACTGCGCCATATTAATTGATGTTGCAAGTTTACTGTTGAGGTCATCGAGTGAAGCGGTTGAAATACCCATGATCGGATAACCATCAGCGAAGGCCAAAGGAACGTCGGTGTCCTTTACTACGCGTTGTGATTGTTGGCCATAAACGTGCAATTGGCAATCAACACCCAGATATTGCGTAAACCAGTGATCTAACTCTTTATGGCAATGTTGTGCCATAATTGTGTCTTGCCAAACTTGCACCGCAGTATATTCGCTCGAAAACGTATCGGTGCTAATGCCGATGTCAGGCATACCAGGAGCTCGAAGTTGCAATTTTTGGTCATCTAAATTACATGTTACCAGAACCAACTTAGCCTTAGTCCGTCCGGTAATGAATTTTCCTTGCGGGTCGGTAATCACAAATTGTCTATCATTAACTAACCCTTGCGGGTTGATTTTACATTGGCTTAATGCGAGTCCTTGGATGGACTTAATTGGGTAAACAGAAATTTTTTTTAAAGTGATCATAATGTGATTTTAGGAAATTTTAATTACCTCATATTATAGGATGTTGATTTTTAATGTCTAAACTATTCTAATCAAAGCTCTTTAGGGCAAAATCAGCTATAATCGATTTAATTCAAATCCCCAATTCTGTTCTCACCAAAGGCTTGTATGACTCGTTCCCCTGTCGCTGGAGATAATCAAATATCGATGGCTAAACTGCTGCCTTTATTGGCATCTATCGTGGCAATAAATCCGCTAGCAATTGATTTGTATTTACCCGCCATGCCAATTATTGCTGAGTATTATTCGGTAGGGATTGGTGCAGTACAAAACTCTTTGAGTGCCTATTTAGCGGGCTACGCAATGGGGTTGTTCTTATTTGGTCCGCTGGCGGATAGAATTGGTCGTCGTAAGTTGGCTTTATTTGGTTTATTTTCGTTTGCGCTTTTTTCCCTGTTAATCCCCTTAAGTGAGTCAATCAATACATTTATTATGTTGCGCTTTATGCAAGCCTTTACCGGCAGTGCTGCAACCGTGGTTGTTCCAGGGATAATTCGTCAATTTTATGGCAAAAATACCGCAAAAGGCATGAGCTATGTCAGCATGATCATGATGTTGGCCCCCATGATGGCTCCCTCTATAGGGAGTGTGATCCTTTTGGTCAGCAGTTGGCATTGGATTTTTTATTATGTCGGTCTTTACGCATTGCTCATATTTGTTGGCGCTTATCGACTATTACCTGAGGCCGAGATACCGACAAAGCCCAATACCGTGTCATTTTTTGGCAATTACAAAATTGTCCTTGGTCATTCCCAGGCACGAAAAGATATTGCTACATCTATGTTGGCGGCGTTTGCCTTTTTTACTTATATTACCGGCATTCCGGTTGTGTATATGCAAGTGTATGGGGTAAATGATTTTTGGTTTAGTGTTCTGTTTGCCTTAAACGTTTACGCGTTAATGACGGCACAATGGCTAAATAGTCGTTTAGTGGTAAAACATGGCTCAAAAAATATGCTTCGAATTGGCTTCATATTAGCCATTTTTAGTGCTTCTGTATTAGCGCTTGTAAATGCACTGGAGCTTCAGCTAATTTGGACTGTTATCAGTATTTTTCCTGTCTTATCTGGCTTGGGACTGATTGCGGTCAATTCCGATGCGCTAATTCTAATGCGCTTTGAACAACAAGCTGGTACAGCAACAGCAGTCATTGGCACCCTAAAGTTTGGGGTTGGAGCCTTTGCTGGCCCCTTATTGGCTTACTTTGCACATGTATCAGCCTTGCCTTTTGCCCTTATTATTTTCTGCTCCGTTGCCACCATTTTCTTGTTGCAATATAAGCGAATTCTCTATAAAAAAACGATGGATAATTAAACGATAAAAACGTTTTTTGCAAGTAATATTTCTGTAAAAATAATTTTTTTCAAATAGATGTAATTTTTTGATAAATATTAGTGGTTTAAAAATGTACAGTTGCGCTAAGTGCTCTGCAGCCCTTGTTTTTCCTATGTTTCGATTTGACCTGCCTAAAAAAACACCTTAAAGTCCAGCTCAGAACAACAATAAGAATGTTTATAGTAGTTCTCAAATGTGGCCTTATTCAGTGCCGATTATCATTTACATTTGAGCTTAAAGTATCCGGGCAGTCGCCCTACGTCTATAAAACTTACACTTATTATTTGGCTCACTCAGTCTGAGCTTTATTGAGTTTGTGTTTTATAGGCTTTTTGGAGTTAGTAGTGATCAATAAATTTTCTAATAACAATCGGAACAAGCTTAAAAAATCGAAACTTTTTACGCTAAGCAGTTTGATGTTAGCACTGGGGTTCAGTGCACCAACTCTGGCTGAGAAAGAGTGGCACGATAGCCAAGTTCTAGTCAAAGCAAAGGCTGGAGTGAGCAACAAGAAAGCTCGTAAAGCCTTAACCAATTTAGGTCTAAAGGCTAAAAAATATTTACCTAAACTCAACAGCTATGTGGTGACAACTCAAAGTGGTGAAGAGCAATTCATCGTCGAGCAATTAAATGAGCACCCTTTATTTAGTTACGCAGAGCTTGATAAAAAAATAAAAATCGATGCAGTCGTCCCTAATGATCCCAAATATGGCAATGCCTGGCATTTGCCGAAAATTAATATGCCGAATGCTTGGGAGTATGCAAAGGGTAAGAATGTGGTCGTTGCAGTACTGGATACCGGTGTAAACCCTGATCATGAAGATTTAAAAGGTAAGGTCCTAACGGGTCGTAATGTTGTTAATGATGACGCAACAACCAATGACATTAATGGACATGGCACCATGGTTGCAGGAACAATTGCTGCAACAAGTGACAACTTACAAGGGGTAACCTCGGTTGCTTATGAGTCTAAAATATTGCCTATTAGAATCACTAACTCCAGTGATGGTTTCTCATATGCCAGTCATACAGCCGAAGGCATACGTTGGGCTGCAGATAATGGAGCTGATATTGTCAATATTAGTTTAGGTGCACAAGGCAGTTCAACTGTTGCCTCCGCGGCCAACTATTTTCGCTCCAAAGGTGGTTTGGTGGTCGTTTCAGCCGGTAATGACGGTGTAGACCTTAATTGTTCAGATGAGCCAGATATAATTCTAGTCTCTGCTACTGGTAAAGATGACACAAAAGCAAGCTGGTCAAGTTATGGTGATTGCGTAGATATTTCAGCCCCAGGTGTTAGCATTCCAACCACGACAAGAAGTGGTGGATATGGAAATGCTTCAGGTACTTCATTTGCTGCACCTGTTGTTGCCGGGGTATTGGCCGTTTTAAAGTCTTACCAGCAAGACATTAGTAGTGAAGAGCTTGAAAAAGCACTAATTGATGGTGCAGATGACAGCGTTCATAGTTCAAATTTCTCAAAAAAATACGGGCATGGTCGCGTAGATACACTTGCATCAATCGAACTTCTAGGTGCTGGTGATAGTGATCCAGTAGATGATATAGCCCCTACTGTGGAGATCGTCTCACCACGAAATAATAGTGTGTTTAATGAAGATGTTTTTGTAGAAATTTCAGCTGAAGATAATGTTGAAGTCGCAAAAGTGGAGCTAGTGGTTGATGGCCGTGTTGTGGCTCAAGAGCGAATGGCTCCATATGATTTTGTTTTAGCTCAAGAAGATTACCCCGGTCAGTCAATAACCGTGCATGCGATTGCTTATGATACGGCTGATAATCAAACAAGTTCAGATAACATTTCAATCAGCATTGAAGCTATCGAACCATTGGACTCAGATGGCGATGGTTACCCTGACGCTGAAGATGCCTTTGTCGATGATCCGCTTGAATGGCTTGATACCGATTTTGATGGGATGGGTGATAACAGCGATGCCTTTCCAAACGATCCAACGGAAACGATGGACAGTGACTTAGACGGTGTCGGTGATAACAGCGATGCCTTTCCAAATGATTCAACGGAAACGATGGACAGTGATTTAGACGGTGTCGGTGATAACAGCGATGCCTTTCCAAACGATTCAACGGAAACGATGGACAGTGATTCAGATGGTGTAGGTGATAATAGTGATGCATTCCCAAATGACCCGAGTCGTTGGGAGGAAGAAACACCAGAACCTGAGCCTGAGCCAGAACCTGAGCCAAAACCTGAGCCTGAACCAGAACCTGAGCCAAAACCTGAGCCAAAACCTGAGCCTGAACCTGAGCCTGAACCAGAACCAGAACCTGAGCCTGAGCCTGAACCTGAGCCAAAGCCTGAACCAGAACCTGAACCAAAACCTGAGCCACAGCCTGAGCCAGAACCAAATCCAGAACCAAAGCCTGAGCCTACTCCTGACCCTTCAGATGATGGCTCTGACTCAACAATTCAGCCAGATGGTCAAGGTGGGGAAAATTCAGAGAATACTAATGATAGTGATTCAGATGGGCAGACAACCGTCCCAGATCAAGGGAATAACGAGGATATGAATAACCAGTCTGAGCGTGGAGGCTCCTCAGGGGGGGCTGTATCGTACCTATGGTTATTGTTACTGACGCGAGTATTTCGATTTAAGTCTAAGTAATGTACGAAATCTTGACACATTAAACCTCTAAGCTCAGTCAATTAAGGCTATTTCATAACTTAATTGATTGGGCTTTTGTGCTTTAAATAGTATTCATAACAAGCGCATTAATTATCTGGTCATTGGCTAGGATTTATAAAAAACTAAAGCCTATCCTTTGGGAATTAAACTAGAACGTCCAATCTAACATCCTCACGAGTCAATCTACTTAATACATAGTTCTCTTCCCTAAATGCACTTTTTATACCTTACTAAAATAAAAAAGCCATTGGAAAGGTTCCAATGGCAGCTTTTACAAGCTAAGTTAATGTGCTTTGCGAGCATTTATTGGTTCTGAGCAAAAACGCAAAGAACCAATGCTATTCTCAACTTGCATTTATTACGCCAATTAAATTATTTAACATTATATCAATGGTTTATGTATATTTGGCTGTTCAAGTCTCAATGACCAAGCCCTTAGTGTAAAATTTTCAGACAGGTTATTCAGACTCTGCTTGTTGCTTTAATTCGTGTTGTTTCATACGCCAATCTTGCAACTCGGCATAATACCTATCCCAAACACATGGATTGCAGGCTCCACTTTCACAGCATTCATTATCGCCTGGGGGTAATGGTTTTTCTATTGGTTCACTCATAAGGTAACTCTTTTAATTGTATCTATGTTATCAGCAGACCCTAGAATATCTGGATATAAAAAACCCTGCAATAGAGCAGGGTTTCTAATCGATATGAGAAAATCTAGGCCTAGCTGATATCCGCTAACATTTTCTCAAGGTAGTGGATGTTCGCACCACCTTTGATAAAGCCAGGATCGCTCATAATGTCTTCTTGCAAGGCAATATTGGTTTTAATACCACCAATAACAATTTCTTCCAAGGCATTCTTCATTCGAGCAATGGCCACTTCACGAGTTTCACCGTAAGTGATTAACTTACCGATCATGGAATCGTAGTGTGGTGGTACCGAGTAATCGGTATAAATGTGAGAATCCCAACGTACGCCCATACCACCCGCAGGGTGGAAACGCGTGATTGTACCCGGTGAAGGGATAAACGTGCGAGGATCTTCCGCATTGATACGACATTCAATTGCGTGACCAGTGACTTTAATGTCTTCTTGTTTGATGCTTAGCTTTTGGCCTGCAGCAACACGTAATTGCTCTTTGATAAGATCGACACCAGTGATCATCTCTGTAACCGGATGCTCTACCTGAATACGTGTATTCATTTCAATGAAATAAAACTCACCGTTTTCAAACAAGAACTCAAAAGTACCTGCGCCGCGGTAATTAATTTCTAGACAAGCGTTACAACAACGAGCACCGATTTCCTGACGAAGTTGTTCGCTGATACCTGGTGCAGGTGCTTCTTCAACCACTTTTTGGTGACGACGTTGCATTGAACAATCACGTTCCGCTAAGTGAATTGCAGAACCTTGACCATCGGCCAAAATTTGGATTTCAACGTGACGAGGGTTTTCAAGGAATTTTTCCATGTAAACAATGTCGTTGTTGAATGCGGCGCGAGCTTCGGCTTGAGTAAGCTTAATGGACTCAAGAAGGTCTGCTTCCTCACGCACAACACGCATGCCGCGACCACCACCGCCACCAGACGCTTTGATAATTACCGGGTAGCCGATACGACGACCGTGAGCTATGTTTGCTTCATCGTCGTCTGTTAATGGACCATCAGATCCCGGTACACATGGTACTCCGGCTTTTTTCATCGCTTCGATTGCCGATACTTTATCACCCATTAAACGGATACTATCCGCTTTTGGACCAATAAAGGCAAAACCTGAATCTTCCACTTGCTCAGCGAAGTCGGCGTTTTCCGCCAAAAAGCCATAGCCTGGGTGGATAGCATCTGCATCGGTTACTTCCGCTGCTGTAATTAAACGAGGGATGTTTAAGTAACTGTCTAAAGCAGATGCTTTACCAATACAAATGCTTTCATCCGCTAATAATACGTGCTTAAGGTTTTTGTCTGCTGTTGAGTGAACAGCAACGGTTTTAATACCTAACTCTTTACAAGCACGTAGTATGCGTAATGCAATTTCGCCTCGGTTGGCGATAACTACTTTATTTAACATGGAATGAACCTTTCCTAGTTGGATTATTCAATGATGAATAACGGTTGGTCAAATTCAATTGTGTCTTCGTTAACAGCAAGGACTTCAAGAACAACGCCTGACTTGTCAGCTTCGATTTGATTCATCATCTTCATCGCTTCGATGATACATAACGTATCACCAGCATTAACGTGTTGACCAACCTGAACAAATGCAGGGGCATCTGGAGAAGAAGCTGAGTAGAATGTACCAACCATTGGAGAACGTACAACATGACCGGATAACTCTGGGGCAGCATCTGCAACTGGAGCCGTTGCTGCAACAGGAGCGGCAGCTGGAGCTGCAACAGGAGCAGCGGCTACTGGAGCTGGAGCTGCGGCAATCACTTGACCACCACGACTGATACGTACTGATTCTTCACCTTCAGATATTTCTAATTCGTTGATGCCTGACTCTTCTACAAGCTCGATTAGTTTTTTAATTTTACGAATATCCATTAGTTTACCTTGTAATGTATGATTAATTTTTTTTATTCATTAACTGATATGCTGCTTGCAGGGCATAAGAATAGCCCGCAGCGCCCAATCCACAAATAACTCCCTCGGCAATATCCGAAAGATAGGAATGATGTCTAAATGATTCACGCTTATGTACATTGGAAAGGTGGACTTCAATAAATGGGATATCTACCGACAATAATGCGTCACGTAACGCAACGCTGGTGTGGGTAAATGCCGCCGGATTTATAATGATAAAGTCGACCTTTTTAAATGACTGGTGGATCTTGTTAATTAATTCATGCTCTGCATTCGACTGCAGATGCTCAATTTCGATAGATTTCTGTGCAGCCTGCGTCGATAAATCATGAATAATATCGGTTAAGGTTTGGGCACCATAAATTTCTGGCTCACGTAGACCCAGCATATTTAAATTGGGGCCATTTAACACTAAAACTTGATACTTTGCCGTCATTTGCTGTGAAACCTATCGTTAATTATTATTTTTGAATTTATTAGTACATATTTTATGCTGTACTTTATAAATTGCCACACAAAGCGCAGCTTTTTTTCAAAAGTCGACAGATTATAGTGTTTTTCGAAGACAATAGCAGCAAAATACTGGTCTAATCAGCACAGAGTGGTTTTCAAAGTGCCATTTTTTAACCGCTAGGGTTGATTAACGGGGATAAAATCATCGCACTGAAATAATTTGCTGGCGTCATAAAGGTCTACATCAGTAAATTTAAGACACAAAAAAAGGAGCTTTCACTCCTTTTTATAACGGATGCTTTGTACTGTTAATTAAAAATGGTGTTTATATGCGTCGCAAATTCATCCGCGCCCATAAACCCGGTTACTCTGTTCTTTTCTAATTCTTGGCCGTTAAGGTCAAAAAATAAAATGGAAGGTAAACCAAATACCTGAAAATGCTCCATGATGGCCAGGTTATCTGGCGTACCGGTATCGGTAAGATCAATTTGAATAAGCACGGTATTATTCAAAGCTTGTTGAACGTTTGGTTTAGGAAAGGTGTATTTCTCAAACTCTTTACAAGCAATACACCAGTCAGCATATAAATCGACCATGACTGTTTTACCCGCGGTTGAGGCGGCTAAAACTTGCTTATTAAGCTCATCAAGGTTACTTACATGAATAAATTCCTGATGAGCATTTTCTGATTGATGGGCCACTTCATCTTTAAATAAGGTGTTGTAGGCTAAGCTCGCACCAAAAAATAACATGATAAAGATAACCAAGCTGCGTAAACCAAAGGCAAAGCTGGTTTTGTTGTTACTGGCGTTATTAATGACGTAGAAGTACGTTGCAGTGATTAATAACAAACCAGCCCAAAGCAAGTTAGCAGCAAACTCTGGTAATAGACGCTCTAATAAGAAAATAGGCACGGCAAGAAGCAAGAAACCAAAGATGTTTTTAATCACATTCATCCAGTTACCCGCTTTGGGTAGTAATTTACCACCCGAGCTACCAAGCACTAACAAAGGTACACCCATGCCTAGACTTAATGCATAAAGGGCAGAAGCGCCAATTAAGACATCACCGGTTTGGGCGATGTATATAAGCGCACCAGTGAGTGGCGCTGTAGTGCATGGAGAGGCAACCAGACCTGAAATCGCGCCCATGATAAATACCGAAATAACCGAACCACCTTTTTGACTGTTGCTCAAGTTATTAAGTTTATTTTGCCAACTTGACGGGAGGGCCAAATTAAAGACACCAAACATGGAAAACGCTAACAAAATAAAGAGAATACTTAGGCCAATCAATACCGCAGGATGCTGAAAAGCGGCTTGAAATTGTGCACCCGCAAGGGCAACGACAATGCCTAATAAGGTGTAAGTAATGGCCATACCTTGTACGTAAGACATTGATAAGACAAATGCCTTGCGCGTCGTTAACTGCTTACCTTGACCAACAATAATACCCGTTAAAATGGGGTACATTGGAAATACACAGGGCGTAAATGCCAATAAGACGCCTAGACCAAAGAAAGACAAAAGAGTGATCATCAAACTATTATTAGCCAACATGTCGAACAATTCATGTTGTTGGGATTGTTCTGCTAAATTGTCAGAAGGTGCAGCAGCCTCTTGTTCTGCTGTCGTGATGGCGTCTAAGACAGAGCTTGTTGTTTCTTGATGTGTTACCGCATCAAGTGGAATCGTTACGGATGTTGGTGGGTAGCAAAGCCCTTTATCGGCACAACCTTGGAATGTCACCTGTATTAGCCCGGCATTGGTTGACTTACTTAGCGGAATATTGAGCTTAAGTTGGTTGTAGTAAACTTGCTGTAAACCAAAATATTCATCTTCGTGATCAATACCTGTTGGTAATTCAGGTGCGGTAATTTCTGCATCACTAGCAACAAATTTGAGTTTGTTTTTATACAGATAGTAGCCATCGCTGATAGTAAAGTAGACTTCTACCTCATCGTTTTGTTGATGAAAGTCCATTTGGAATGCTTTATGAACCGGCAGGAATTTCTCTTCCTTACCAAATAAACTATCCAAACTGCTATCAAAAATTGATTCTTGAGCCGTTCCTGATAATGGCAATACTGAGCAAATCAGCAGCACGAGTGTTACAAATATACGCATTAATTATTTTTCACCGTATCGTTTATCCAGTTTAAATACAGCTCATTACCTTGCTGGATACTCAAGCTAATGATTTCGGCAACGTCATAAGGGTGAAGTTGCGTGATGACTTGTTCTAGTTGCTTAAATGCAGATTGTTTACTTTTAATTAAAAGCATCACTTCTTCATCCCTTTGGATCACCCCCTGCCATGCATAAATGGAGGTGATTTTTGGGATAATGTTAACACAGGCAGCTAATCTGTCAGTCACTAATCTTTGCGCAATTAAATTAGCAACATCTTCATTAGGGCAGTTGGTTAACACGATTTGATACATTATAATTTATTCCTAAAAGAGGTCGTAATAAGACATATAAGGGTTTAAAAAATCTAACATTTAATCAAAGAGCAAGATAGTGTAAATGTGTTTTCACCGTCCTTGCGCTTGAAATAGACCTGTTCACCCCAATATAAGTTTCAACAATCCTGTATCATTTTATGAAAATCAGGCTGTCGTGTCATATTAACCAAGGTTTTGTATGTTTAAAATTTTATTCTTGTTATTTATTGCCATGCCAATATTGGAAATCATGTTATTGATGAATGTTGGTGCGATTTTAGGTGTTTGGCCAACCATAGGTTTGGTTATCCTAACAGCTTGGTTAGGTGCGGGTATGGTAAGGCAACAAGGCTTAGCAACGTTTCAATCGGTTCAGGCAAAACTTCAGCAAGGTGAAACGCCTTCAGATGAAATTATTGCCGCGTTATTACTGATGGTTGCGGGTGTGTTACTGCTTACTCCGGGGTTTATTACCGATGTATTTGGTTTATTAATTTTATGGCCTGTGTCACGTTCTGCGTTTGTCCGCTTCTTGAAAAAAAACATGGTAGTTAATTCGGGCGCTGGCTTTAGTCATGGCTTTTCGCATAACTTCGATCAACAAGGTTCTAGCCGTCACGATGATATCGAAGGGGAATATACCGAAACGCATTCCAGCTTTCATTACACATCGATAGAATCACAACCGTCAAAAGAAAGCGATGATAAAACCATTGATGGCGAATTTGAGCACAAAAAAGATTAATTTGTTCCGGTAATTTTCATCAGCAAAGCGCAGCTCAAACATCTGCGCTTTTTGCTTTTTGGCTGAAATTTTTTTAAATGGCACTTGAGAAATTAAAATTTTCCCCCATCTGTAAAGTAACAAAAACAATTTTCATTTAATTATTAAAGTATCAGGAGATATTAATGAGCATTCGTCCATTACACGATCGTGTGATCATCAAGCGTAAAGAAGTAGAATCAAAGTCTGCTGGCGGTATTGTGTTAACTGGCAGTGCAGCAGAAAAATCAACTCGTGGTGAAGTGATTGCTGTGGGTAACGGCCGCATTCTTGAAAGTGGTGAAGTAAGAGCCCTAGACGTTAAAGTTGGCGATCAGGTTATCTTCAGTGAAGGTTACGGCGTTAAAACCGAAAAGATTGATGGCGAAGACGTTTTAATTTTAAGTGAAAGCGATATCTTAGCAATTGTTGAATAATTGATTCGCAATCTTATTCTCAAAAAATTAATTAAAAAGCTTACCTTGAGGTAGGCAGTTAAGAAAAGTATTAAGGAAACAACAATGTCAGCAAAAGACGTATTATTTGGTAACGACGCACGCGCTAAAATGCTGCGTGGCGTAAATGTACTAGCCGATGCCGTAAAAGTAACGTTAGGTCCAAAAGGCCGTAACGTCGTATTAGACAAAAGCTTTGGTGGTCCAACGATCACGAAAGATGGTGTGAGTGTGGCAAAAGAAATCGAATTAGCCGATAACTTTGAAAACATGGGCGCACAAATGGTGAAAGAAGTTGCTTCTAAAGCCAATGACGAAGCGGGTGACGGTACAACAACGGCAACCGTACTAGCTCAAGCTATCGTAAACGAAGGCTTAAAATCAATCGCTGCGGGCATGAACCCAATGGATCTTAAGCGCGGTATTGATCACGCGGTTGTAGCAGCGGTTGCTGAATTAAAAGAGTTATCACAAAAATGCGCTGACAACAAAGCCATTGAGCAAGTAGGTACAATTTCGGCAAACTCAGACACAACGGTTGGCAAAATCATTGCAACAGCCATGGATAAAGTAGGTACTGAAGGTGTTATTACTGTTGAAGAAGGTCAAGCCCTTACTGACGAATTAGATGTTGTTGAAGGTATGCAGTTCGATCGTGGTTACTTGTCTCCTTACTTTATCAATAACCAAGAAAACGGCAGTGTTGAATTAGAAAACCCATTCATCTTGCTAGTAGACAAAAAAGTATCAAACATCCGTGAACTACTTACTACGCTAGAAGCGGTTGCTAAAGCAGGTAAGCCGTTACTTATTATTGCTGAAGATGTAGATGGTGAAGCATTAGCGACATTGGTTGTTAACAACATGCGTGGTATCGTGAAAGTAGCTGCTGTTAAAGCACCTGGTTTTGGTGATCGTCGTAAAGCGATGCTACAAGACATTGCCACATTAACGGCCGGTACGGTAATTTCAGAAGAAATCGGTATGGAACTTGAAAAAGCCTCTCTAGAAGAGCTAGGTCAGGCGAAACGCGTTGTGATTTCTAAAGACAACACAACCATCATCGATGGTATTGGTGAAGAAGCGGAAATCAACGCACGTGTTGCTCAAATTCGTGGTCAAATCGAAGACTCATCTTCAGATTACGACAAAGAAAAACTGCAAGAGCGTTTAGCGAAACTTGCTGGTGGTGTTGCAGTAATTAAAGTTGGTGCAGCCACCGAAGTTGAAATGAAAGAGAAAAAAGCCCGTGTTGAAGATGCATTGCACGCAACTCGCGCTGCCGTTGAAGAAGGTGTGGTTGCCGGTGGTGGTACTGCCTTAGTTCGTGTTGCTGACAAACTAAAAGATCTTGAAGGCATCAACGAAGATCAAACACACGGTGTTAAAGTTGCCTTACGTGCAATGGAAGCGCCACTACGTCAAATCGTAACAAACTGCGGTGATGAGGCATCTGTTGTTTTAAATGCCGTACGCAAGGGTGAAGGTAACTTTGGTTACAACGCAGGTAACAGCACTTACGGTGACATGTTAGAAATGGGT
The DNA here is from genome assembly GCA_947502355.1 of uncultured Thalassotalea sp. Classification (GTDB taxonomy): domain Bacteria; phylum Pseudomonadota; class Gammaproteobacteria; order Enterobacterales; family Alteromonadaceae; genus Thalassotalea_A. The sequence goes on from CANMZP010000008.1 coordinate 73,290, forward strand.
ATCCTAGACCCAACTAAAGTGACTCGTAGCGCTCTACAGTTCGCTGCATCTGTAGCCGGCCTTATGCTAACAACAGAAGCGATGATCACCGATGCACCACAAGATGCCTCAGCAGCTCCTGCAATGCCTGATATGGGCGGCATGGGTGGCATGGGCGGTGGTATGCCAGGCATGATGTAGGATTAATTCCAACATACCCTTTAAGTAAACCAGCAAAAAGCCACAGAATATCTGTGGCTTTTTTTTGCCTAAAGTTTTGTTACAACCGCTTTGCTCATCAGCGACATTTTATACCCGTTAAAAAGCGCTTTATTCATCCTGAATAAGGAGCTTTCTTTGTGTTTATTCGGCTTTCACAGAATAACAATTGCCGCAACATTGTTGTCTATTTATCCGTCTAATTCACCATTGACATTTACAATTGTTTAACCCAGTTAACAGGGAACAAACGATCCTTCGGTTAATTTGAAAGGATTGAAAGATCTGTCTTGCCTATTAAATTCAACTCATTTAATATGCGCATCCCTATTCACTGGAGCCCTTATTTTACTTGTAATACGGCGTTAATTTCGTGTTGCGTTTGTAAGGTTTTGGTTTCATTGAACGTCAATAGAAAATAAAAAAAATCAACAAGCATTATTGATAAGAAACTCTAAAAGTTTTCATCAAATCGTGTGTAATTAAATCGTGTATAAGGGCATGTGTGAAAAACATCTGCAAAACGCATTGGTTTAATTAGCTAGTAATAATTTTATTTATTTTGGCAAGAACTATATTGCCGAAATAATCTTGAGGAAGCGCAAATTGTATATAGCAATTGAAGGTAATATCGGTGCAGGCAAAAGCACGGTGATAAATAACCTGGCAAAACACTTAAATTTCGAGGTTATCGAAGAAGGGATAGAATCAGACAAAGGCTTTCAAGAGCATTTGGAAGAGCTGTATAAAGGCTATACCAAGAAAGCTTTTGATGCTATTCAGCATTACTTAGCCGACTATCGAGCAAACATCATTAGAAGTCTGGATCCTGCTAAAAATTATATTATGGAACGCTCTCTTCAGGGCGCTGCATTATTCTGTATTGCGGAAAATCATACTGATACAGCGACCTGGACTTTGCAAACATTTAAAGACGTAGAGCAACCGACACACTATTTGTATTTAGATTGTCCTGCAGAAATCTGTGCTGAGCGCATCAAGACTCGTGGTCGTGAATGTGAACAGGATATGCCATTTTCTTACTTAAAGCGTCTAGAAAAAGCACATCGAGATTGGGGATACATGTCCGAGTGGGCAGGGCAAACGTCGATTGTCGACTCATCGGTACCGGTTGATGTCGAAGCACTATCAACAAACCTTGAACAAGTTTTGCGTATTAAAGGGGCTTTGTAATGCCATATGTTTGTATAGAAGGAAACATTGGCGCTGGTAAAAGTACTTTATTACATAAGCTCGGTGCAGAGCTTGGCTGGGAAGTTGTTGAAGAAGGCATTGAATTCGATCCTAAATTTCAGGAAATGCTGCAACGTCGTTTAATGGACCCAAGTCCTGAGAACATTGGAGCATTCCAGTTGTATATTGCCTCATTTATGGCAGATAGAATTGCAGCCCTTGACCCGAATAAATATTATTTGGTTGAGCGTTCTGTGTTTGCAACGCAATTATTCGCCCTTGCGGCCGGCATTCCAAACATTATCGATGCCCTAGCTGGACACGTATTACGTGTACCTGCGCCAGAATTTTTTGTTTATTTAGATGTTGACCCAATCACTTGTTTAGAGCGTACCCGAAAGCGTGCTCGTGATGGTGAGTCGGAATATCAATTAGACTACCTAGAGCTTTTGCATTCAATTCATGACCGATGGTTTAACGATGCATCACAACTTGATCGCGTGATGCGAGTTGTTGATAACAGCGATAAAGCGGTAATGGCAATGGCGGCTGAAATCCGTCGCAAAGTAATGAAAATTGCGGCTTAATTATCTAAAAGCAAATTAACCGTTTCAAGAAGCGAGGCCATACGCCTCGCTTTTTTTATGCGTACAACTTTCACCTCAATTTTCTTTCTATTAAGCCTTGAACTCCCCCCTTATAGCTATCACAACACCTCCGCTATCAACGATAAACAACCCTGTTGAATCTATGGGCTCTATGGCGACCCTCTGGGTTTTGAAAAATATTTACCACCAATCTAACTTTGTTATTAACCTGAGTGCCATACGAATTCAGTGTTCAAAGCGTAGGTTGCGCAAATCACTTAAAATATAAAGAGTTAAGCTTGGAGGGAAAACATAAAATAACACTTTTAATTTGTAACTTGAGTACAATTAAATCACTATTAACATGATTTTTACCTTTAAGGCCTATAAAAATGATAAGAATAATATTTTGTGGATTAGTTGCTTTTATACTGAGTGCTTGTGTCCATGTTGAAGAGCCTCTTAGACAACAGCAGCAACAACTCGCCATCACTAGCATGTTTGTCGAACAAGTTAATGTGGATGAACATTCAACCTATGCTTTTACCCCATTACAAAAAAACGCCAAGGGAGCAAGATACCCCAAGATCACCGCAGAAATAGAAAATTTTTTAGCCGAGCGAAATATTACCCAAGTCTCTCCAGAAGATAAGCCGACCTTTTTAGTGGGCTACTTATTGCGAAAAGACGAAGATTATAGCGATGAAGACTTAGTCAAAACGTTTGGTATTGATCCCGGTTTACCGGATCTTCCAGAGTTGGATAAAGGTACCATGTTGGTCTTTGTCCTTGATGGTCAAAGCAAACAATTTCTCTGGCGCGGTGCAGCGCAAGGCTTTATTATTGATGACATTTCTGAAGTAGATCGAAAGCATCGAATTGAACAACTAGTCTATGCGATATTTGGACAGTTCGTTAACAAATAGCTACATCTTTTACGAAACTATTTCATTAGTATGTAGGTCTAGTTATTAGTACGTGTTAGTTATTAGGGTCGTAATTATGAAGAAAATGATCACCTTATGTTTTATCGCCGCTTCTGCTGTTTCTATATCGCAGCAAGCCAGTGCTGCACAAAGCAAAGTGGAATGGTTTGAACCAGAGCACTATGTGGATGTTCGAGCCGCCAATCAAAACCGAATCAGCTATCGAAAACAAGTATTTCGTGCTTTTGAAAAACACATTGCCAAACGTGCCGAGAAATTGCCAAGCGATCATACTTTAGTGATGAAGTTTACCGACGTCGACTTAGCTGGTGATGTGCGTTATATGGTGGGACCAAATAACAGCGATATTCGGGTAATTAAGGACATATACATTCCTCGCCTGAAATTTGAATACAAACTGCTTGATAGCAACGATAAGGTCGTTAAAGAAGCGTCTGAAAATATCAAAGATATGGGGTTCTTTTCAAATTCGACCAAGCGTCGTAACAGTGATTCATTCCACTATGAAAAAGAATTACTCGATGACTGGTTTAAAGACGCCTTTCCTGAATATTTCTAATATCAATAAACGTTTTATAGACAGTTAATACGATAACATATTACCCATTAAAAAAGCCCTACGTCATGTGACGGTAGGGCTTTTTAGTATCTGACATTTATTTTTTATAGTGGCTTTCAAATTCGCTAAGCACTTTAAACAATTGCTCAATTTTTTTAACTAAACCGACCAACAGTTCGTGTTGTTTAGTTTGTTGCCAAACCAGAAGTTCATCGGCAATCTCTTCAATATAAGGCTGAAAGGTATTGGCGTTGGCTTTGAAGCCAGATTGGGGTGGGAAAATGGCACTAAAATTACCCACTTTTTGCTGTCGTAATTCACCCAATGCGCTATCGGCAACAATGGAGCGTTTAAGCAGTTGTGAAATATTGTCTATTAATTGCTGTTCAATTTTATTGGTCATGGTTGTGTCTTCAATTTAATCATTGTGGCTATTATGCCAAATTAATCGGAGTCTTGTTAGTTTCCCCCGCATTTTCCCGAACTAATTTTGGCATTAAATAGCCGGGTAAAATCGCCATCATTTGTTTAGCAATTGCAACGGCACGATCTTCTGGCACATCAAAATGAGCCGCCCCGGCTACCGCATCAAGGACATGCAGATAATAAGGGTGAATGTTGGCATCAAATAGCTTATCCGATAACTGGCAAAGCACATCGCTACTATCGTTTACCTTAGCCAGTAAAACGCTTTGATTAAATAAAGCAATACGGTTAGCAATAAGGGGAGCCAAGGCGGCTTTAAATCGTTGGTCAATTTCATTTGGGTGGTTAATGTGCAACACCATAACCGGTCTTAAGCGGCTGCTTGCCAGTGTTGTGACCAATTCTTTGGTTATTCTCGATGGAATCACAACCGGTAACCGAGTATGAATTCTTAAGCGTTTAACATGTTTAATTTCTTCTATCTTGTGGATAAGCCATGCAAGGTGCTGATCGTTTGCCATTAACGGATCGCCACCACTAAAGATAACCTCATTAATTTCTTGATGCTCGCTAATATAATCTAATGCCTGCTGCCAACGTTGCTTATTTGGGCTGTTATCGGCATATGGAAAATGTCGACGAAAGCAATAGCGGCAATTTACCGCACAGCCGGCTTTTACAATCATCAATACTCGATGTTTGTATTTATGAAGTAGGCCCTCGGCAACCGTATCGTGCTCGCCTAACGGATCGGTGGTATAACCGGTTACGTCTTTAAATTCGCAATTTTGCGGCATAACCTGGCGAAGTAATGGGTCATTTATATCACCTTTTATCATTCTGTCGATAAAACTGCGGGGGACTCTAACCGGAAATAACTTGCGGGCGGCAAAATGATCCTGATATTGGCTAGGATCAATATTTAATAAAGATAATAACTCTTTTGGATCTGTAACAACATTTGCTAATTCTTTTTGCCAAGAAACGTGCAAATCATTGTGATTCTGGGTTATTATTTGCGGCATTATTTTTTAATCTCTGCTCACTGACTATAATAGTGCATATTAATATAAATGAGCACACGAATACATAAGAGAAAACTATGGCTAACTTCAGTACGAATGAATTTAAAAACGGTCTTAAGCTAATGATTGATGGTGAGCCGTGCACCATTTTAGATAACGAAACCGTAAAACCAGGTAAAGGTCAGGCATTTAACCGTATTAAAATTCGTAAGTTAATTTCTGGCAAAGTGCTTGAAAAAACTTACAAGTCTGGTGAGTCAGTTGAAGGCGCAGACGTAATGGAAACGGATTTAGCCTACCTATACAACGATGGCGAGTTTTTCCACTTCATGAACAACGACACGTTTGAGCAAATCGCAGCGGATGCAAAAGCGGTTGGTGAAAACGAAAAATGGCTAAAAGATGGCGACATCTGTACCCTAACGTTATGGAATGGCAGCCCAATCGTGGTAACACCACCAAACTTCGTAGAACTTGAAGTAACTGAAACGGACCCAGGCCTTAAAGGTGATACAGCCGGAACGGGCGGCAAGCCAGCAACATTAAGCACCGGTGCGGTAGTTCGTGTACCATTATTCATCCAAATTGGTGAAGTGGTTAAAGTCGATACTCGCAGCGCTGAATACGTATCTCGCGCTGGTAAATAATCCTCGCAAAACATGGTAATAAGGGAGCTTAGGCTCCCTTTTCTTTTTTAAACGAATACAAGTAAATGAATATGTCTTGGCAGCCTAGCGCATCGATTGAAAACTTAACATTACGGGCCAATATCTTGGCTCAAATACGCCAATTTTTTGCCGATAAAAAGGTGCTTGAGGTCGATACACCAGCGTTATCACATGCCACCGTAACCGATGTCCATCTAGTGAGCTTTTCAACTGAACTTAATGAAGCCGGTGGCGGCAATGAAAAAGGTAAGCCACTGTATTTACAAACCTCTCCTGAGTTTGCAATGAAACGTTTATTAGCTGCGGGTAGTGGTTCCATTTATCAAATTTGTAAAGCGTTTCGCAATGAAGAGTCAGGCCGTTTTCATAACCCAGAATTTACCATGCTCGAATGGTACCGCCCGGGTTTTGACCATTTTGATTTAATGAATGAAATGGATGAATTATTGCAACGCGTTTTACACACCGAACAGGCCGACATGATCAGCTATCAGCAAGCGTTTATCGAGCATGTAGGCCCTGATCCAATTCATTGTCATATAGACGAGTTAAAACAAGCGGTAATTAAGCATGAGTTGCATGCCGACTGGGCTGCGCGCGAAACCGATAAGGACATCTTATTGCAGTATTTATTTGGTGAGTTGGTTGAAACCAATATTGGCCAACAACGCCCGTGTTTTGTGTATCATTTTCCGGCGAGTCAAGCAGCGTTGGCAAAGATCAGCACGAAAGACAAAGGCGTAGCAGAGCGATTTGAATTATATTATCACGGTATTGAGCTTGCTAATGGCTTTCATGAATTAACCGATGCCGATGAGCAGGAACGCCGGTTTATAGAAGATAATCAAAAACGTCAGGTGCTTGGTTTAGAAACAAAACCCATTGATCATCACTTAATTTCAGCATTGGCGTCTGGTTTACCAGATTGTGCTGGGGTGGCATTAGGTATCGATCGCTTGATAATGATTGCTGGTGGGGTCGATCGAATTGATAGCATTATGGCCTTCGGGATTAACAACGCGTAACAAAAAATAAATGTTATACTATATCAATTGTGATAATATCACTCTTTATTCGTTTGCCTATTTTACCAGAGAAGAGATACATGCTTGACCGTTTAGGTATTACAGCCACATCAATTTGTGCCTTACATTGCATTTTATTGCCTGTGTTATTGCCTACGCTGACATTTTTAGGCTTAGATTACTTTGCCTCGCATGAGTCGGAGCATATCTTTCTGATCGCCACGCTTATCCTAGGTACCGTAGCATTATTCTCTGGTTACAAAGATTACCATGGCAAGGTATACCCATTTGCCTTGCTTTATGCCGGCGGCTTTATTTACTGGCATAAGCATTCGGTAAGCGAAGCGATTGAACCGGTTATGATCATTATTGGTGCTATTTTTTTAGTTGCCGCTCACGTTATTAATCTCAAATTGTCTAACCGCAGCCGCCAGTGCACCACCAGCGAAGCTTAATACTCGGTTTTCGTAACACATCCTCGTTTCGCGGATAAGCCTAATCAAAGCCCGCAAACAGCTGCAGGCTCAGTGTGCTTTAGTAACAGTCTCCCCAGTAGAATAACCTAATAAGTTTCCAATTCTTTAAGTTTACGCGTTAACGTATTACGACCCCAACCCAGTTTCTTCGCCGCATCTTGCTTATGCCCGTGGGTGAAATTTAAGGCTCGCTCAAGACAAATTTTCTCAAACTCCGGCAGGGCAGTGGCAAGAATATCATCTAAGCCTTTATTTAATTGCTCGTCTACCCACATAGATAGTTGCGATTTCCAGTCACCTTCCTGGTTGTCAATCACCGCCTTGGCGTTAATATCTTCAGGCAGATCATCAATTAAAATTTCTTGTCCCGTAGCCATTACGGTGAGATATCGGCAGGTGTTTTCGAGCTGTCTTACGTTACCTGGCCAATCACATTGCTGCATAAATTTTATTGCTTCTTTGGAGATGGACTTGCATTCCACACCGAGCTCTTGAGCGGCTAAAAACAGGAAATGCTTGGTAAGTTGATCAATATCTTCTTTGCGATCTTTTAAACTTGGTATCTGAATACGTATGACGTTTAACCGGTGAAATAAATCTTCCCGAAATTCATTATGATTGACCCTGTCTTCAAGGTTTTGATGGGTTGCCGCAATAATACGAACATCGACCTTTATCGGGTTGTGACCACCTACTCGATAGAATTGACCATCGGCCAATACCCTTAATAAGCGAGTTTGGATATCTAATGGCATGTCGCCAATTTCATCCAAAAATAAGGTGCCACCATGGGCTTGCTCAAAACGGCCTTGGCGGACACTATTGGCACCGGTAAATGCGCCTTTTTCATGGCCAAATAGCTCGGATTCTATCAAATCTTTGGGAATAGCCGCCATGTTAAGCGGAATAAATGCTTCTGACTTTCTTGGGCTATGCAAATGCAATGCATGCGCAACCAACTCTTTACCTGTACCGGATTCACCATTGATTAATACGCTTATGCTTGATCGTGATAGGCGACCAATGGCGCGGAAAACTTCTTGCATGGCAGGTGCTTCACCAATAATACCAACATCGCTGCCAGTGGCTTTCTTTTGCGATTTTTTAGCGCTATTTTCCTGTGCATGAGTAATCGCGCGCTTAGTTAGGGCGAGTGCATCGTCTATATCAAACGGTTTCGGCAGGTACTCAAAAGCGCCGCCCTGATAGGCATTTACCGCACTGTCCAAATCTGAGTGGGCGGTCATAATAATAACCGGTAAATCCGGATATTGCGCATGTATCTCGCCAAGTAGCTCCATACCATCCATTTGAGGCATGCGAATATCGGAAATGATCACCAATGGCTGGCTGACTTCCAAAGCGGCCAGTAAATCATGAGCGTTGCTAAAAGAGGCACAACTTAAGTTTTCCCCTTGCATGGCGCGTTCCAGCACCCAACGGATAGAGCTATCATCGTCAACAATCCAAATTTGTTCTGCGTTCATGGTTAAGTTCTCTTTGGTAAAGGTAATATAATGGTGAATTTTGTTCGCCCAGGTCTACTCTCACAAGTTAGCTTGCCTTGATGTTGATGTATCAGGGTTTGTGCAATCGATAAACCTAAGCCTGTGCCATTCGCACGCCCGGAAACCATAGGGTAAAATAAGGTATCCTGAATGGCTTCCGGGATCCCTGGGCCATTGTCTATCACACTGATTTTCACGGCCAAACGCCATGCCTTACTGTTAATAATTTGATTATTAGCAATGCGGGTTTTAAGGGTGATTTGACCATCCATATCGAGTACTTGCGTGGCATTACCAATAATATTGAGTAGGGCTTGCTGCAATTGCTCGGTGTCAAATTCCATATCCGGTATAGATGGGTCGTAATCACGAATAAACGCAATGCCTTTTTGGTTATCCATACTGGCTAATTGATACACCTTTTCAATGACTTCATGGATGTTATGTCGTTCTATATTCGGTAATTGATTTGGGCCTAGCAGGCGATCAACTAGATTGGTTAATCGGTCTGATTGCTCGATGATCATGTTGGTAAATTCTTGTTGTTGTTCCGGCAACTCTTTATGAAGCAGTTGGGCTGCACCGCGTAAACCGCCAAGTGGGTTTTTAATTTCGTGGGCTAAGCCGCGTATCAAATCACGAGCCGCTATCCATTGGTGCTCTTGATGTACTTCGGCGCTGATTTGCTTTTGTTTATCAATTTGCCGACACTCAATGAGAATATGCTTTTCATCGTTATAAAAAATTATTGAGGCGGTCAATTCAATGGTGATGCGGTAGCCTTCAATAAAGTGCAGGCTCACTTCAGAGTCGGTAATTTCTTGAGAGTCGGTTAATACTTGTATAAGGCGCTTTTCGTTAAGGCTGGTTTCAACAAAGATATCGACTAGCGGTAGGTTATAAACACGGTTCAAGCTTTTGTTAAACAGGGCTTCAGCAGCCGAATTTAAGCATTTTATTTTAAGCGCATTATCAAGAACAACTACTGAAGTAACCATTTGGTCGAGTAACTGTTCGGAAAAGTTGGCTTTGTGTTGTTTTAAGCTGATGTTATTTTGCAAGGGTTTCTCCGCTGCACTACATTGGTGCGCCACATATTTAAGTCTATTAAATAGTCAGGCGCAATGCACCTAAACAGAGAGATTTTTAATTAATTAACTCTAGCACGGTGCAAATAAATGGTTCTTTCCTTAGATGATGCAATAACCTTGCCTTTATTGTTTATTAGCTCTAATTTTATTTTATGCTCACCGCGGTCAACATCGCGAAGGATAAACACCGAGCGTGTTTGCGGTTCAGAGTGGGGTTCTCCGTCAAATAAAAGGCGTACTTTAAAGCCTCGTTTAAATACCGGGGCTACCCGACCGGAGATGTAAACCGAGCCTGAATTGTCGCGTATGGTCGCGTGATCTTCTGGTTGCGTTATTTCGACTTGGTATTCTTCTTGAACAGTGCGCGGGGTAACATCAAGCACAGAGGTATCTACGGAAGAGATAATGGTTTGCTTGTTTTTGACTTCGATCTCTTCGGCAATTTCTTCAGCGCCTGGTTTAGGGCTATCGGAAAACACCAGATTACCGTCTGCATTACGCCACACGTACACCTTGTTGGGTGCCGCTGCAGCTTGCACACCAAGCAGCATCGTTAGTAATAGCAGTAACGTAGACCTTAACATCAAAAGTACTGTTCCTTTAATTTTTATTATTACCTTTTAATTTAACTAATTAATTAAATTTTAGCCAGTTTTTTAAAAAAATCATTGTCACTTTTCGCAAATTCTTGCTAATACAAAAAAGCCCGCTAAGTGCGGGCTTTCAAATGAGACAATGTTAGTGATTAAACACTGTAGTACATGTCAAATTCTACTGGGTGAGTAGTAGAGTTTAATAGTTCTACTTCATCACGCTTAAGACCAATGTATGCATCAATCATGTCTGCATCCATAACACCACCAGCAATCAAGAATTCTTTATCAGCTTCTAGTGCGTTAAGTGCTTCTTCAAAAGATGAAGCAACTTGTGGAATGGCTAATGCTTCTTCCGCTGGTAAGTCGTATAAATCTTTATCCATAGCATCGCCAGGGTGGATCTTGTTCTTAATACCATCGATACCTGCCATTAGTAGTGCAGAGAACGCTAAGTATGGGTTAGCTGTTGGATCAGGGAAACGTACTTCGATACGAGTCGCTTTCGGTGATGGAACGATTGGGATACGGATAGACGCACTACGGTTACGAGCTGAGTAAGCTAGCATTACTGGTGCTTCGAAACCTGGAACCAAACGCTTATATGAGTTAGTTGACGCGTTAGTGAAAGCGTTAAGCGCTTTAGCATGCTTAATGATACCACCAATGTAGTAAAGTGCTGTTTCAGATAAACCACCGTAAAGATCACCTGAGAACAAGTTAACACCGTCTTTAGCAAGTGATTGGTGAACGTGCATACCGGTACCGTTATCACCAACGATTGGCTTAGGCATAAATGTCGCTGTTTTACCGTAAGCGTGTGCTACGTTATGAACAACATACTTATAGATTTGAACTTCATCGGCTTTGTTAACCATGGTGTTGAAGCGACAAGCGATTTCGTTTTGACCCGCTGTTGCTACTTCATGGTGATGCGCTTCTACAACTAAGCCCATTTCTTCCATTACTAGACACATTGCAGAACGTAAATCTTGAGACGAATCAACTGGTGCTACTGGGAAGTAACCACCTTTAACGCCTGGACGGTGACCTGTGTTGCCGTCTTCGTAAGAAGTACCTGAGTTCCATTTTGCTTCTTTATCATCAATCTTATAGAAAGAACCGCTCATGTCGGTGTGGAATTTAACGTCGTCAAATACGAAAAACTCTGGCTCAGGACCAATTAAAACGGTATCAGCGATACCGGTTGAGCGTAAGTACTCTTCGGCACGTTTAGCAACAGAGCGAGGGTCACGCGAGTAACCTTGCATTGTTGAAGGCTCTAGAATGTCACAACGAATGTTTAACGTTGTTTCTTCTGTAAATGGGTCTAAAACAGCAGTAGCTGCGTCAGGCATTAATACCATGTCAGATTCGTTGATGCCTTTCCAACCAGCAATTGAAGAACCATCAAACATTTTTCCGTCTTCGAAGAAATCTTCGTCTACTTGGTGGTGAGGAAGAGAAACGTGTTGCTCTTTACCTTTTGAATCTGTGAATCGTAAATCAACGAACTTAACGTCGTTTTCTTTGATTAGATCTAAAACAGCTTGTGACATGTGTAATCTCCGAAATATCTGAGTGTGTTTTAATAATTAATATAAAAGTTTTTTATTTTTAAACGTTACATTTAAAACGTTCATTCCTATGGAAATCTATAAAGCTAAAATCGTGCCAACATTAACATCCCTGATAATTCAACAGATTATAGGGCAATTGCACTAGACTGCACCAAATTGGCGCGCTATTTTGGTGCGGCGTGGGGCGATCTTGGTGCAAAAGTGTTGTTTTGTTTGATTTGGCTTTCAAATTGGTTAAATTTATTAAGCAAACTAAAGTGGCGTTGCTAGCTTCTAATTTTGATTCCGGCTTTTTAAGCGGGCGCTTAAGAAAATATTCGCGTTGTTGTAAAGCTGAAAAATGCTTAAGAAAAAAAGAAAGTGTATGTTTGATATAGAAATTAATGGATAACGGCGACGTAAATACTCGGCATAAGGTTTGCCTTATATCCATTTTCGCTGCGAATGCGTTAAGCCCTTTTGAGGCACTATCCATTGTGAGGACTCAGTTTGCTTTATTTTTATAAAATCGATTAAACCATAAATTTACAATAAAATCATATGATTTTTAGCGAACTGAAAAAGTTTGCAACAAAATTGCAAAATGTGGAAGAAAAAAGTAGGTGCCCCCCAGGGTGCCGGTGTCAACGTCAGCCCTTGAACAACCGTGTGTTCAAGGCGGAGGTTGCTTGATCGCCTCAGGCTTCCCGGTACTAGCCGGGCTTGCTCAATAGCAACCAATGAACCCCCTTAGGTAAAACTTATCGGCTCAGGGACATGGTTAACAGCCAAACATCCCAGGGAACATAATGTGGTTTCATTAGCATTATACACCGCAAAGAACGCATGGGTGTAACAAAAATGTAAAAAATGTCATCTATCTGTAAGAGGAGACTACATCAGTTACCTGCTAACTGAGGCGAACTGTACCCAAGGAAAAACCTTAGATCAACTAATTAGTTGTTAACGTACTCTGACTGCCGATTTTATCCGCTATTTGCCTATTAATTACCACAAGGTAGGGATATGGTCGCAAGGCTGGTGGCCAATCGTACTGTTTTTCTGGTTCAAAAACCGATTGAGTGTTAGGATTGAATTATTATTTATCTCATTGAATAGTAGACATGACTGAACAAAATTCTTTGGCATTCGCCAATGTCCAAGCCACGCTAGGTGGTGACAACTTACAAGCACATGCGGCTGAAATTCACGGACTTTTAACCGGTTTAATTTGTTCCGGTTTTGACTTTGAAGACGAAGGTTATTTTGCCATTGTTAACGATCTTTTTAATAACGGTGAGCCTTTATCTAAGCCATGCAAAATGTTGGTTAAAAGCTTATTTGGTGACATTTGGCAAAATGTATTAGACGAACACTTCTCTTTTCAACTGCTCTTGCCAGATGACGATGAAAGCATTGTTGAGCGCAGCACCGCATTAGGTGCCTGGGTACAAGGCTATAACTTAGGTTTTGGTTTGCAGCAAAAGAACAAAACTAAGCTATCTGAAGAAGTTGATGAAATCATTAAAGACTTTGCAGATATCGCCAACCTGTCCAATGATTTGGACGAAGATGAAGAAACCGAGCAAGCGTATTTTGAAATTGCCGAATACGTTCGTATCTCTTCACTACTTTGTTTTGCCGAATTAGGCGCAAAACCGAGTCAAAAAGAAGCGGATCAAGCAATCCATTAAGGCCGTTTGCTTAACGAATTCGTTGGGCCTAATATCCTAAAAGACAAAACAACAGACAAGACAACAGACAAGAAATCGAAATGACACATACCCCAATCGAAATCAGTGAGTTTGCACAGCGTCGACAAGCTCTTTTGGCAAAAATGCCAGAAAATTCCGTGGCGTTAATTCCTGCGGCGAAAGAAGTTACCCGCTCTCGTGATACCGAGTTTTTATTTTGTCAGGATAAAGACTTTTATTATTTATCGGGTTTTCATGAGCCAGATGGTTTATTGGTGCTGGTAAAGGGCGAGGAAAACGAAAGCATTTTATTTTGTCGAAATAAAGATCCTTTGCAAGAAGTATGGCACGGTCGTCGTGTTGGCTCAGAAAAAGCCCAACAAGACTTTAAAATGGATGTGGCGTACGAATTGGACGAACTCGAGCAAGTACTGCCTATGTACATCAATGGCAAAACCACTTTGTTGTTCGCCCAAGGTGCTTATGATGAGTTTGATAAACTGGTGTTTGCTTGTCTTGAAGTATTACGTAACGGCTATAAACAAGGCTTTAGAGCCCCGCAAACCATTATTGATATTCGCGACATGATAGCCGAAATGCGCTTAATTAAGTCGCCGGCAGAAATCAACATCATGCGTAAAGCAAACATCATTACAGGCAATGCCCACAGCCGAGCAATGAAACGCAGTGCGCAAGGTATTTTTGAATACCAATTAGAAGCCGATATTTTACACGAGTTTGCATTTAATGGTGCTCGTGCTCCTGCCTATGGCACCATTGTGGGTGGTGGTGAGAATGCAACAATTTTGCATTACACCGAAAACAACGAAGTGTTAATGGATGAGGAATTGGTGTTAATTGATGCCGGCGCTGAGCTAGACGGTTATGCTGCCGATATTACCCGTACGTTTCCGGTAAATGGTAAGTTCAGCGATTTACACGCTCGTTTATACAACATTGTGCTTGATGCGCAACTTGCTGCAATTGAAACCATAAAGCCAGGCAGTAATTTTGCCATTGCTAACGAAGCAGCCAACCGTGTGATCACCCAAGGCTTACTTAATGAAGGCATTTTAGAAGGTGACTTGGAACAATTAATCGAAGATAAAGCCTGTAAAGAATACTTTATCCACGGGTTAGGTCACTGGTTAGGTTTGGATGTCCACGATGTGGGCGACTACCAAATGGATGAGTTTAAAAACCAGTTACGTGCTTTTGAGCCGGGTATGGTTATGACCATTGAACCAGGTTTATATTTTGATGCGAACGCGCCGGTTGAGGAAGACTTACAAGGTGTGGGTATTCGTATTGAAGATAATATTTTGGTAACCGAAACTGGCTATGAAAACCTAAGCGTTAATGTGCCAAAAACTGTGGCTGATATTGAAGCCTTAATGGCTCAGGCCTAAGTTATCCGGAAAATAAAGTTAACCCTAGAATTAAGTTAACCCTATATAAGAATCGTCATGACAAATAATGCCCTACAATATGATGTCGTTATTGCCGGTGCAGGTTTAGCCGGAGCAAGCATTGCTCTGGCTTTAACAAAGCTAAAAAATGCAAGTGGCCAACCCTTGTCCATTGCCCTAATCGAAGCATTTGAGTTAAACCACCAACTTCCAAAAAACTATGATGCCCGAGTGATTGCCTTATCTCATGGCAGTGCGCAGTATCTGCAAACCCTAGGTGCCTGGTCGTCGTTAAAAAGTGAAGCCATGGCCATTAATGATATTCATGTATCGGATAAAGGCCATTACGGCAAAGCCAGATTGCAAGCGAGCGATTACGATGTCTCGGCATTAGGCTATGTTTGTGAAATACAAGCCATAGGTAATAGCTTGCTTACGCCACTGCATGGCATGGATAATGTCGATATTTTGGCACCTGAGTCGATTGCTAACATTAATTGGCAACGTGATTTGGTTGAGGTTGCCCTTAAATCCGGTAAATCAATCGAAGCCAAGTTACTGCTAGGTTGTGATGGTGGTCACTCTCTATGTCGTGCGCAGGCAAACATTGACGTTCACGAGTCGGATTACCAGCAAGTAGCTATTATTGCCAATGTGAGCACTCAGATCCCACATAAAGGGCGTGCATTTGAACGTTTTTCAGATTCTGGCCCGGTGGCTTTGCTGCCAATGACGGATAACCGAAGCTCGTTGGTGTGGACCGTTAAGCAAGACGAAGTCGATGCCATTATGGGGCTTGACGATCAAGGCTTTGCTAAGGCTCTGCAAAATTACTTTGGTGACTGGCTTGGCACATTTACGCAAGTCGGTAAGCGCTTTGCTTATGATTTAAAATTGGTTCAGGCACATCAGTCAACGCATCACAGAATGGCGTTATTGGGTAATGCTTCACATACGCTGCACCCGATTGCCGGTCAGGGCTTTAATTTAGGCATGCGCGATGTGCAGGTGTTGGCCGAAATCCTCTCGCAAGCTTTAAAGCAGGGGGATGATATTGGCAGCTACCGGGTCTTGCGTCAGTATGCCGAGCAAAGGCAAGGAGATCACCAGCAAACCATTACGTTAACCAACTCTTTGGTACATCTGTTTTCCAATCAATATTTACCTTTGGTTGTTGGTCGTGGTATTGGCTTAAAGGTACTCAATTATGTACCAGCTTTAAAATCTTTATTAGCACAAAAAACAATGGGCCATACCAAATAGGTTAGAGCCGAGAAAAAGCGAAAAAATAATATGCAACGTGTCGATGTCGTAATAGTAGGTGGCGGTTTAGTAGGATTAACTACGGCGCTATCTATTCGCAAAGAAACTAACTTGTCGGTAGCGGTTATTGAGCCGCAGCCAATGAATGCGCTTGACGATTCTCCTCATTTAAGAGTCAGTGCGTTAAATGGTGCCAGTCGTCAGTTATTAACCAACCTTGGTGTGTGGTCATTAATTGAATCTACACGCTTACAAGCCTATCAAAACATGCACGTCTGGGATAAGGACGGTTATGGCAGCCTTAACTTTGATCAATCCGATATCGTAAAAGGCTATCATCAGTTTGATGACTTGGGCTGGATTGTTGAAAACGATGTGATCCGCAATTCATTGCTGGAAAAAGTCGCTGATGATAACGACATCCAAGTCATTTCCAAGGCCATTACCAGCATTAACCAAGGCGAAGCCGAAGTCTTTTTAACCATAGAAGAACACCCGCCAATCATTGCTAAAATGGTGATTGGTGCCGATGGGGCCAATTCTTGGGTGCGTAAAACCTTGGCCATGCCATTAAGTTTTCGAGATTATGATCACCACGCCATTGTCGCCACGGTAGAATGTCAACAAGGTCATCAACAAACCGCTTGGCAGGTGTTTTTAGAAGACGGTCCTTTGGCGTTCTTACCCTTGTATAAAGAAAACCACTGTTCAATTGTTTGGTCACTGCCGCCTGAAAAAGCAGAGCAGTTTAAAAACCTTGATGAACAAGAATTTAATAAGCTCATTACCGCAGCGAGCGATGGCAAGCTGGGGCAAGTAACGCTGAAAAGCGCCCGCCAATCCTTCCCGCTCACCATGCGTCTTGCCAATGATTTTGTAAAAGATAGAGTGGTGTTAATTGGCGATGCTGCGCATACCATCCACCCATTAGCCGGGCAAGGCGTTAATCTGGGCTTTATCGACATTTCTGCTTTAGTACAAATCCTTAAAGCCTCTCTTGCTCAAGACCTTGATATCGCTAATGCGAAGCAATTAGGGCACTTCTCGCGCTGGCGCAAATCGCAAGCCAGCGATATGATTTTGGCTATGGAGGCGATTAAACGTGGTTTTGCCCTGCAGCATACGGTGCCAAAAGTGATTCGTGGCATTGGTATGTCATTGGTTAATCAACTTTCACCGGTTAAGCAGTTATTGATCAAACATGCGATGGGCTATGGCGTTCAGCTGCCAGATTTATCAAAGCCAAGAGATGGGCTATAACAAGAACTATAACAATATTCATCTATCCCGAATTTAATTTTAATTTGTCGTGCGAATGGAAATTAAGTTCGGGTTATCTTATTTTGGTGGTTTTAAATTTCAAAAAGCTTGGTTTTGAATTGATCCTGTCAATTGGCGAGTATATAATCGGCAAAAAAAATAACGTTACGTTTTGGTTGCATTTTGGCAACTGTAACGTCAAATTTTCCTTGTTTGATTTACCACAACTCTAATAAAGCGAATGACAACATGACGAATAAAACAGTTCTTCACGCAAAACATCTTGAATCTTCAGCAAAAATGGTTGATTTCCACGGTTGGGAAATGCCAATCAACTACGGCTCACAAATCGAAGAGCATCACGCCGTTCGCACCGATGCGGGTATGTTTGACGTGTCTCACATGACCATTGTTGATATTGAAGGCCGCGATGTTAAAGCGTTCTTGCGCTATTTATTAGCCAATGATGTTGAAAAGCTAACGGTAGCAGGTAAAGCCTTATACACCGGCATGTTAAATGAAGAAGGTGGGGTAATTGACGACCTTATCGTATATTACTTCAACGACAACTTTTATCGTCTGATTGTCAACTCAGCAACTAGAGAAAAAGATTTAGCTTGGTTAGCAAAACAATCAAGTGACTATTCAATTAGCATCACAGAACGTCCTGAGTTTGCGATGATTGCCGTTCAAGGCCCGCAAGCAAAAGCAAAAGTTGCGACAATTTTAAACGGTGAGCAAACCGCTGCTGTTGATGGCATGAAGCCTTTCTTTGGCGTACAAGCTGGCGAATTATTCATTGCGACTACCGGTTACACTGGTGAAGCGGGTTACGAAATCGTGGTCACCAATGAGCAAGCCCCAAAACTGTGGCAGCAATTATTAGATGCGGGTGTTAAGCCTTGTGGCTTAGGTGCACGCGATACGCTTCGTTTAGAAGCCGGCATGAATTTATACGGCTTAGATATGGATGAAACCGTATCACCATTAGCGGCCAACATGGCTTGGACAATCAGCTGGGAGCCAAGTGAACGTAACTTCATTGGCCGTAAAGTGCTTGAAGCACAACGAGAAGCTGGCGACCAGCACAAATTAGTTGGTCTGGTATTAGAAGAGAAAGGCGTATTACGTACCGGTTTAAAAGTATTGGTTAACGGTGAAGAAGGTGTTATTACCTCAGGAACCTTCTCGCCAACGCTTGGTCACAGTATTGCTATGGCCCGCGTTCCGCGCAGCATTGGCGAAACTTGTGAAGTTGAAATGCGCAAAAAATCGGTAACGGTTAAGGTTATCAAACCAAGCTTTGTAAGAAACGGCAAAAAAGTTTTCTAAATGGGCTGACGTTTGGCGATAAAAGCGGCTAAAATGTATACAGTTTTTTTCGATGTAGCATTTCAGACGTAAATCGCATCAAAGAAACGTCGCTCTTTTGCAATACAAAAATATATTACCCAAAATTAAGTTAAGTAAATTAGGAACAACAAAAATGAGCAATATTCCTTCTGAATTAAAATATGCAACATCTCACGAATGGGTTCGTAACGAAGGTGACGGTACAGTAACTATTGGTATCACAGAGCACGCTCAAGAACTTCTTGGGGACATGGTATTCGTTGAGTTACCGGAAGTTGGTGATGAAGTTGCCGTTGGTGATGATGTAGCCGTTGCTGAGTCAGTGAAAGCGGCTTCAGACATTTACGCGCCAGTATCTGGTGAAGTAATCGAAGTTAACGAAGATCTAGAAGACTCGCCTGAGCTGGTAAACTCAGATGCATTTGGCGATGGCTGGATGTTTAAAGTTAAGCTCGACGATGCTTCAGAGTTGGACGCACTTTTAGATGCGGAAGGCTACGAAAACTCAATCGACGACGAATAAGCAAAGCAAAAATTAGTTATAAACCCCGAACCTTGTTCGGGGTTTATTGTTTTACTGATATCAATCAGCCGTTATCTGCACAGATATACAAAAGAGCTTTCTTTAAAAAGCCAAGCTGATTGTGAGAATTTTAAAGTGATATCTATGTCTACTCAATCTTTGACTCAATTAGAACAAACTCAAGACTTCATCCGTCGCCATATTGGCCCTGATGCGAATCAAACACAAGAAATGTTAGCTGATCTTGGCGTAGCAAGCGTTGATGCGCTTGTCGATGAAATCGTACCGAGCAATATTCGTTTATCTGCATTACCAAACATTGGTGAAAGCAAAACCGAAGTAAAAGCCCTTGCCGATTTAAAAGCCGTTGCCGAAAAAAACCAAGTGAACGACAGTTACATTGGTTTAGGTTACTACGGCACATTAACGCCAAACGTTATCTTACGAAACGTGTTAGAAAATCCTGGATGGTACACTGCGTACACGCCATACCAACCAGAGATCGCCCAAGGTCGTTTAGAGTCATTGTTGAACTACCAACAAATGTGTATCGACTTAACTGGTCTTGCCCTAGCCAGTGCTTCATTACTTGATGAAGGTACGGCAGCTGCTGAGGCGATGGCCTTAGCAAAACGTGTTTCTAAAAACAAAAAATCTAACTTGTTCTTTATCTCTGAAGACGTATTCCCACAAACCATTGACGTAGTAAAACAACGTGCCGATATGTTTGGTTTTGATGTGGTGGTTGCCCCAGCAGAGCAAGCGGCAGAATTAGATATTTTTGGTGCCTTATTACAGTACCCATCTGCTACAGGTGAAGTTAAAGACATCAGCGATTTAATTGCGGCGATTCATGCTAAAAAAGGTATCGTAGCCGTTGCTGCCGATATTATGAGTTTAGTCATGTTAAAAGCGCCGGGCGAGTTAGGCGCCGATGCGGTTATTGGTTCTAGTCAACGCTTTGGTGTACCTATGGGCTACGGTGGTCCACACGCGGCATTCTTCACCACGTCTGATAAATACAAACGTTCACTTCCTGGTCGTATTATTGGTGTGTCAAAAGATACCCGTGGTAAGCCAGCATTGCGTATGGCAATGCAAACTCGTGAGCAACACATCCGTCGTGAAAAAGCCAACTCAAACATTTGTACAGCGCAAGTTTTGTTAGCCAACATGGCGGCATTCTATGCGGTATACCACGGCCCACAAGGTTTAAAAACCATTGCTAACCGTATTCACCGTTTTACCGATATCTTATGCTTGGGTACGGCGACAAATGGCTTAACGGCAATTCACCAGAATTACTTTGATACATTAACCTTTAATGTCGAAAATAAATCGGAGATCGTTGCCCGCGCACTAGCGGCGAACATCAACTTACGTACCGACGTAGATGGTCAAATCAGTGTATCACTTGATGAAACCACAACCCGTGAAAAAGTAGCCGTGTTATTTGATGTGTTACTTGGCGAAGGCCATGGTTTAGATGTTAGTGATCTTGATGCAAAAATTGTTGAGTGTGGTCATTCATCAATCCCGGCATCGCTGGTACGTGAATCAGATTTCTTAACGCACCCGGTATTTAACTCGCACCACAGCGAAACCGAAATGCTGCGTTACATTAAAAAGCTTGAGAACAAAGACTTAGCGTTAAATCACTCTATGATCTCGCTTGGCTCTTGTACCATGAAGCTTAACGCCACGGCGCAAATGATCCCTGTTTCTTGGCCTGAATTTGCCAACATGCACCCATTCGCGCCATTGGATCAAGCCCAAGGCTACAAAGAGATGATTGACGAGTTAGGCGACTGGTTAGTTGAGCTTACCGGTTACGACAACATTTCAATGCAACCAAACTCAGGTGCCCAAGGTGAGTATGCTGGTCTTATAGCCATCAGCAAATACCACGAAAGCCGCGGCGACAGCCACCGTAACATTTGTTTAATCCCATCATCTGCGCACGGTACTAACCCGGCATCTGCGCAAATGGTTGGTATGAAAGTGGTTGTTACGGCGTGTGATAAAGAAGGTAACGTTGATCTTGACGATTTACGTGAGAAAGCGCAAGAGCATGCCGAAAACCTAGCGTGTATCATGATCACCTACCCATCTACGCACGGTGTATACGAAGAAACGATCACCGAAGTATGTGACATCATTCACAACCATGGTGGTCAAGTTTACCTTGATGGTGCCAACATGAACGCGCAAGTAGGTATTACTAGCCCTGGTTTTATTGGTGCTGACGTATCTCATCTTAACTTGCACAAAACCTTTGCTATCCCGCACGGCGGTGGTGGTCCAGGTATGGGCCCAATTGGTGTTAAAGCACACCTTGCGCCATTCTTACCAGGCCATGCATTAATTGACTTTAACGAGCAATTAACCGGCAACGGCGCAGTATCTGCCGCGCCATTTGGTAGTGCGGGCATTCTGTGTATCTCATACCTTTACATTGCCATGTTAGGCAAGCAAGGGGTTACGGATTCAACAAAATATGCCATCACCAACGCCAACTACCTAGCCAAAAAGCTAAGTGAAGATTACCCAATTTTATACACAGGTAATAATGGCCGCGTAGCGCATGAGTGTATTGTTGACTTACGCCCAATCAAAGAAGCCTCAGGCATCACTGAAATGGACGTAGCAAAACGCTTAATGGACTACGGTTTCCATGCGCCAACCATGTCCTTCCCGGTAGCTGGCACCTTAATGATCGAGCCAACTGAGTCGGAAAGCAAAGTGGAATTGGATCGTTTCATTGAAGCAATGCAAAGCATTCGAGCCGAAATTCGTAAAGTAGAGCAAGGCGAGTGGACATTAGAAGATAACCCGCTTCACAATGCCCCACACACGTTAGCAGACATTACGGACCCAAGTTGGGACAGAGGTTACACAGTAGCTCAAGCGGTATTCCCAGTACCAGCGGCAGCAGCTAATAAGTTCTGGCCAACCGTTAACCGTATTGATGACGTATACGGTGACCGTAACTTGATCTGTTCATGTCCAGCTGTTGAAACGTATATGGATGCTGAGTAGAGCTTTTTAGAAGCCTAATAAAGTCTTTGACTGGAAATGACCAAAAGGTGAGCTTAATGCTCACCTTTTCTTTTGGGTTAAATGTAATGCTCAATGGTGTGTTGATTTGCTACCAATACAAGCGTAATGCGGTGCTAATGTTTAGACCATGAATTTTACCACCATCATTTGCTTCATCATCCATGTCGGTATATTGAAGCCCAAGTTGAAGTTTCAGTTTATGTTGATTTAAGTAGTAATTCACACCACTGTAAAACTCGTTGTATTTATCGCCACGACCACTTACCGCTTTACCTTCATAGCGACCTAAGCGGACACTATTGCTGCCATTTCCTTTAACCATGGTGTAGCGACTGACGAGTTGCCAGTTTGGATTAATATCGTAAGAAGGCATAACCATTACACCCCACACGTTATCTTGCTCGGCGTAACCAATACCACCGGCAATCTCACTAACCAAATTCCATTTTTCAAGATTAAATTTTGCGCTTGAACTGAATACGTGTTCAAAATCTCTGGTGTCTGCTAACTCATCTTCGTCGTTGTAGACATAATCAAATCGGTACTCACTCTTTTTCCAAAAAGGCGAGCTGTTGCCTTTTAGGGTAAGTGATAACAGAGTAAAGAATTTCGCATCGAACGAGGTTATGCCATCGGCACCGTCGTTGGCATAAATGCCTGCTTTGTACTTCATGTCGTTTGAAAGGGTGTGTTCAAAACTGACACCAGAAAAATATTCTGAGCTAAACCATAAGTTGTTGGTTAAATTATTTCGCTCTAAGGTCAGTAATCTTTTTGAAGACGTGGCACCGTCTGCAGTAAAGCCAACCCCTTGTTTTAAAAATTTAAACTTCTTGTCATCGCTTACTTGCCATGCCAGATACGCATCCGTTAAGCGGTTATATTCTGCTTCTTCGTTTAGGTTGAAGTCGCCTTCAACATGCAAAGTAAAATCGCTATTAAAGGTTGATTTAAACCCGAAACGAAAGCGTCGCCAAACCGTGTCATCAAAGTCGCCCTGTGAGCTATCTACATTGACACTATCACCATGTAATCGACCTGTTAGGGCAAAGCTTGCGGTATCACTTTTATAGAGTTTGGCGAGATTAAAGACATCATTACCATAAGTATTTGCAGTGGAAGTACTTGGTGTAGCGAAGGTTGCCGCTGAAAATAAGACACTTGTTAGCGCCAGTGATGCTTTAATGTTCTGTCTGAAAGAGGTTGATTTCATCTTTTAAAACCTGAAGTTAAAATGTAATTTGTGCGCACTATAAGAGCTATATATGACACTTTTATGACAGTATAGGTGAGTTACAGACATTTTACAGGCTGGTGTGTTTTGGTTAACTTTTAATGCCGTTAAGCGCAAATATAGACGTGCTGAACGGCAATTAATGCTTTGCTAGGGGCTTTAACGTAGCTTTGCCACTTCCATGATCCCTGCTGCAATTTCAACATACTTCCACTCTTCGACAAAATGCCCTGCATCATCAAAGGTTTGGATATGTCCCGTTAACTGAGGGAGTGCACTTAACCATTGCTGTTGAACCTCTGTTTGAGCAATAGGATCCCATTGACCAAAATAAGCTCTTACCCCAATGTTTCTGCCTTCGACTCCCCATTTTTTGGTGATTAATAATTGCATGTTTTGATAGAACGGATGATTGTCCTGCATACCGTGCTTGTCATCTTTATAACGATAACCATGACCCCAAACGTGGGTTTGTTTCACATTGCGCATGGAACTTTTGGCATTGGCCGCTGATGAAAACATGGCTTGATATAATTTTTCATTATCGGTTAGTGAATTCGTTATTGCCCGATAGCCGTAATCTAAGGCTTGTTTAAATAAATTAAAACTGCCCACCTTAGAATGCATCACAATTGGCGGTACGTGTTTCCATAACCACGCAGGACACATTCGGCCAATATAATTCCAACCAAATGGGGCGGGAAAAGGGAAGTTTTTATACGTCATGCCACTAAGCGGCATAGGAAAAATGGTGGTGTTCATTAACACCAAATTGTCTACCCGCTCGGCCATATCAATAAATGCACCTACACCGATTGCGCCGCCCCAATCATGGATAACCAAGGTGACATGTTGCAAGTCTAAATGTTGAATAAGCTGCGCTAAGTTTGCGGCATGATGCATATCCACCATTTCAAAATCGGCCTGATCGGATAAGCCAAAGCCAATATGATCCATGGCGACGATCCTAACGGTTGTCTTGGCATCTTGTTCAATTTCTCTAACAATTTTACGGTAGGTATAACTGGATTCTGGGTTGCCATGTACAAAAACGATGGTTTTATCGGCTTTGTGTATTTCTTGTTCTGTGCGTTCTTGTTCTGTGCGTTGGTGTAGGGCTTCGCATGCGGTTTCTTTTTGCCCTAGTGTGACATCGTAAAAAAATAACTTTTTGCCTTTATCATGCCCTTTAGGGATGACAAACCAATGTGCCGTGCTGCCAAGAACGTAATCTGCGGGAATGTTTTTTATTAAAGTGTTACCGATGGTTTGGGTTATTTGTGCCATGACTAGCCCTTATTGCTTTTGATAATTTATTATGACTTGCCAATAGGGCAGGACTGAAGGGTATAATCAGTCAATAAGGTGTCATTTTAAGACAAGAGCTGCAATAAATATGATCTCCACCGTCTACATTAGAATAATAATAAGGGAACTAAATGCTTTAGGGATTGATGCATCAGGGATTTTTGCAAACACAGGTATTGATATACATACTCTTGACACTACGGGCATAGTGTCTAATGAAGCGTTTGATAAATTATTATGTAACGCCTTAAAGTGCGCACAAGACCCGGCTTTTGGACTGAAATTTGGTCCTCATTGCGGTGTTTTAACTTCTGGTATTATTGGTACAACGGCGATTGCTGCGCCGTCTTTATTAGAGGCATTGCGTACTTTTACGGAGTTTAGTCGTGCCCATGCAAGTTATATTCGCTTAGAAATAACCGCAGACAGTTTGTGCTATCGGATAACTGCGCATGAGATTGAAAAGATAGGTGACAGCCGACAAGTACAATTGGAAGTGATGATGTTCATTTTGCAAAACGTCATCGAAGTGATTTTAGGGAAGCCTTTTACCCAGGGGAAATATGGCTTTAATTTTTCGCCACCAAGCTATCAAGCACAATACCAAGCGTTGCTTAATAGCAAGGTCAGTTATTGCCACAAGGCAACATTTATTGAAATTCCAATCGCCATTGCCAAGTGTTTTAACCCATTTGTCGACCATAGTACGTGGCAAAAAGGTAAAAAACAGATTGCGAAATTAATGGCCAACCATTCCGATTTAAAGGCCAAGCTTTACTCTCGCCATATATTGTCTTATTTGCATACCAGCGAAACACCGCAAGTTTCCATTAAAGAATGTGCGGCCAGTTTGTTTATGTCGGAACGAACCTTAGCCAGAAAATTAGCTTTGGAACATGCCAGTTTCAGACAACTACAAGAACAAGTATTAGCAGAGCAAGCCGTGCATTATTTAACGGCGACAGAGCATAATATAGAGACGATTTCATATAAGTTGGGTTACAACGATGCCGCTAATTTCAGGAGGGCATTTAAACGTTGGTTTAAGTGCTCACCGCAAGCGTATTTGACTGTCGAAAGTGAAGGTGTTGTGCCCAAATTGCTATTTTGAAGCACTGATCCATTCGGTTACTTTGTCTTCAAGCACATTGAGTGGGATTGCACCGTTTTCCAAAACCGTATCGTGAAAAGCGCGAATATCAAACTTGTCACCTAAGGCCTGCTCAGCTTGTTCGCGCAGCGCAATGATTTTTAATTGGCCAATCTTATATGCTAATGCCTGACCCGGCCAAGCAATGTACCTGTCAATTTCATTGGTAATATCCTGTTCTGTTTTTGCGGCATTTTTCATAAAATAATCAATGGCTTGTTGCCTTGTCCAACCTTTGGCGTGAATACCTGTATCAACCACTAGGCGCACGGCCCGCCACATATCGTAGGTTAGCTGACCAAATCTTGAATAAGGATCTTTATAAAGCCCCATATCATAGCCTAAGCGTTCACTGTATAACCCCCAACCTTCACTAAAAACCACAAAATCTAAATAGCGGCGAAATTCGGGTAAATTTTCTTGCTCCATTTGTAGGGCGATTTGTAGATGATGGCCCGGAACGGCTTCATGCACGCTAAGTACTTCCATTTCATATTTGGGCCGAGTTTCTGGTTGGTACAAGTTTACATAGTAATGGCCAGGTCGCTTACCATCTGCTGATGGCGACATATAATACGCTGTCGTTGAATCTGGGGCCATGGCGGCGGAAATAGGGAATACACCGTAAGGAGAACGAGGTAACTTGCCAAATAATTTGGTTAATTGTGGGTCTAAGCGCTTACTTATCGCTTGATAACCCTCTAATAATTCTTCACTGGTTTTATAGTAGAACTGAGGATCTGTGCGTAAAAACGTTAAGAACTCATTGAAACTACCTTTAAAATTAACCTCTTTAATCACTTCATCCATGGCCGCTCGATTGCGAGCCACTTCTTTTAGACCCAGTTGGTGAATCTCATCAAAGGTTAAATTTGTCGTGGTGTAATGGCTAATTAAATATTGATAATAGGCTTTGCCATTTGGTATGTCCCATATGCCGACGGTTTCTCGGCTTTGTGGTAAATATTCATTGATAAGGTAGTCATACAACTTCTGGTAGGCCGGGGTAATGTCGTTTTCAATAATGACCTTCGCTTGTGCGGTCAATGCTCGCTGTTGTTCTGGGCTTATGGTTTTAGGAAACGTTGTAAACTTTGCAAAAAATAGACTGCTTTGTGGATCATCTACCAAGTGTACTTTTACTTGTTCTGGGATCCTCGACATCATGGCTTTAGGTGAAACTATGCCTTGTTCTATGCCTGTTTCCATTAAAGTGATGGTTTGTGAAATCAGTGCTGGTAACGCTTGCATGCGTGTTAGCCAGTCTTGATAGTCATCAAATGTGTCTAATGGAAAATAATCCGCTTGCTGGTCGATAAATTGGATCCCTTCCAATTGGTCCATTGGCATTACATATGGCGAAAAGGCAAATGCATCGACCTTGGTTTGAATTTGCCATTTAAACAGTTCGTAGTTCACTTTATTGGCTTTGCTGAGCGACTGATAGTCTATGTTTGCTAAGTTAGCTAACACTAATTGGTTCTTTTTATTACGATCCGTAATGGCATCGATTGATAAGTCTTGCCATTTATCGTTGTACCGTTTGTCACCTAAAAATGACGCCATATCGGGTGTTTCTTTAAGGCTTCTCTGCCACTGGCTTTCAACTAATTCTTCAAGCTGTTGGTCGGCTGAAATTGATGCGATGGCATCCGCGGATTTTGGCCCCTTGGTGCATGCCATTAATGAAAAAATCAGGATTGCCAAAAAAGTAACATGTTGAGTGGTTCGAGTGATAAAGATCATAATTGTTTTTATTATCGGTATTGGTTTAGTAAGGGTAGCTTACAAACCGATATTTACCCTATAAGCTACGCCGTAATGTGTACTAATTACTGAAATTAACGACATTACCAAGGGATCGCTGTTTTATCTCGAAAGAATTGGCCGCTCGGGGCATGGTCGTCCAACGTGGCTAGCCAAATTGCGGTTTCGGCACCTTGCTCGGGGCTTCGGTCTGCATCTGGGCCGCCCATGCTTGTCCTTACCCAGCCTGGACACATGGCATTGATTTTTATATTTCCTGTGAATGCGTTTGCTAATATCTTGGTTATATCGTTTAGGGCAGACTTGCTTACTCCGTAAGCGAGGGGACTGTCTAATAACCCAGAGCTTGAACCCCAACCCGATGAGATATTTACAATGCGCCCATAACCATTTTTGAGCATTCGTGGTGCAAAAAATTGGCTCAAAATAAAAGGGGCAAACGTGTTTACATGTAATGATTCTGCCAGCTGTTCATAGGTCAACTCTATGACGGGTTCAGCAATTAAAATGGCAGCATTGTTGACCAAAATATCAACTGTGGGGAATGCGTGGCTTATGCTGCTTATATCCGTTTCGATAGATTGCTTAGTGGACAAATCAAGTTTTACGGGGTGAATATTGCCCTTTAAGTCTGAAGCTGACATGTTTCCCTTGGATATGTCTCGACAACCAAGTAATACCGTTATGCCTTTTGCTGCCAGGCCTTTTACAATTTCTAAGCCTATGCCTCTATTACCGCCGGTTACTAATGCTATTTTTTGGTTTGCCATAGTGTCCTCCATCAATGCCTATTCTTCTGATAAATATAGTCATATTCTGGAAGGTTGCCGAATCATTGGTTTGTTGCTTGCTTGCTAAAATCACCATATTTTGCTAATTTCAACCTAATCCTTTGTTTCAGGTTTACTATGTTGAATTCATTCACCAAGATGATGGTTTTAGTTAGCTTTATGATTGCTCTTATCGGGCAGGCATGGGCGAGCGTACCTATGGCTTGTGATATGTCAAAACACGATGCTGCTCATAGTAGCCCAGATCAGAAACAACAAATCCAGAAACAACAAATCCAGAAACAACAAATCCAGAAACAGAAAATGATGAATATGCAAGCAGGCTCTCACGACCATCATCAAGGCATGGACATGAGCGGCATGGCTAACGAAGACATGCAAGATGACATGCAAGATGACTGCTGTAAGACCGAATGCAATTGCCCTACGGCCGGTTGCTCAACCGCGGTTTATTTAAATTCATCCCCAGTAAAAGCGGACCCGTTGCATGCAACAGAACGACTTGCTTTAGCGAATGCTTCTTTTCATTCCATCACATTAACTTCCTTATATCGTCCACCGATTTTTGCCTAACCTAGGGTAAGTGCGCCCAAAATTTGCTCAACTGAGCGTTTTCATCGAATTTGAGTCGACTCAATTCAATCATAATTTAAAAATTCCAGGCGCTTGAACTTGAATATTCAAGGCACTACTGGTGGTAAACATGAACACAAAATTTTTATTTCCTGTCGCAATGATTTCATTATCAACGCTGCTGGCCTCTTTTCACTCGTTTGCTAGGCAAAGCTTAAACTTAGAGCAAGCTGTTGCTTTGGCGCAAAAGAACGACCCTTGGCAACAAGGTAATCGGTTAAAGCAAACGGCCATTGAAGCGAGAAGCCACGCAGCACTCACCATGGCGGATCCCAAAGTATCCATCAGTGCATTGAATATGCCTGTTGATGGCTTTGAATTTGATCAAGAAGCAATGACTCAACTTAAGGTTGGGATTAGTCAGACCCTTCCAAGAGGCGATACGTTAGCGATAAAAAATGCGCAGCTTAAAACGCAAGCTAGCCAATACCCATTATTAAGAGCCAATCGTCATGCCATGGTACAACGGCAAGTAAGTCAGTTGTGGCTGGACGCGTATTTAGCGCAAACGACCATAGCGTTAATTAATAAAGACAAAGCGTTATTTGAGCAAATGGTGGATATTGCGCTAGCCAGTTATGCCAGTGCTGTTGGCAAAACCAGACAGCAGGATGTGATAAGTGCCCAGCTCGAGCTGATTCGACTTGATGATCGCCTGATGAATGAACAACAAAAACTGGAAGGGGCAACGGCGCAATTGTCGCAATGGTTTTATCAAAGTGAGCAGGCCTCGACAGAGGCTAACGCGTTAAATCGGCCATTAAATAGCCGTGTTCGCATTGCCTCTACGCTGCCAAAGCTCAGATTGAGCCATTCGAGATTATTGAAAAATGACCGCATAAATCAAAATGATTTAGCCAATATACTGGCCTTACACCCTGCGGTTAAGGCCATAGATGTTACCCAACAGGTGGCCAATAAAGGGGTAGAGTTGGCGAATCAACAATACAAACCACAGTGGGGCGTAAATGCCAGTTATGCCTACCGTGATGATGCGCCAAGCGGCATCGACCGCTCTGACTTTTTTTCTGTTGGTGTTACGTTTGACTTGCCGCTATTTACCGAGAACCGTCAGGACAAGCAAGTGGCCGCTTCGATTGCGGAATCTGAAGCGGTGAAAACGGATAAATTATTGCTGATGCGCAATATGATCGCCGAAGTTGAAAAAGAGCGTCGCAACTTACAGCGCTTAGCACAGAGACAAGCGCTCTATGAAAGCCAATTAATCAAGCAGACCCATGAGCAAGCCGAAGCGGCATTAACCGCCTATACCAATGATGATGGCGATTTCAGTGAAGTGGTCAGCGCCCGAATATCAGAACTTAATACCATGATAAACAAAGTTAAAATTGACGTGGAAGCATTAAAAACCGTGTCTAGACTAAATTACTTTTTAAGCACTTCATCGAACGACTTAAGCGGTGATAACTTAAGCGATGAAAACTTAAGCGATGAAAACTTAAGCGATGAAAGCATAACCGGAGAACAGCATGAGCAGTAATAAAACGGTTTTCATTGCCGCAATTTTAGGTGTGGCTATCGGGGCTGGCGCTATGATGGCCATGCAATCGGGCAAATCAGCCGATGGTGAAGGTCAAACTGACAACAAAGCGCAAAAACCGCTTTATTGGGTTGCCCCAATGGATTCCAATTATCGCCGCGATAAACCGGGGTTGTCACCTATGGGCATGGATTTAGTTCCTGTGTATGCTGAAGATAATAGCAGTGATGACTATGGGCCCGGAGCGGTAACGATTGCGCCACATGTGGTGAATAATCTGGGAGTTAGAACCACCGAAGTGGAAATGGCACCGCTTGAAAAGGTCATTTCAACGGTGGGATTAGTGCAATACGACGAAGATAAACTGGTACACATTCACCCTAGAGTTGCCGGCTGGATTGAACAGTTATTTGTGAATGCCGAAGGCGATCCGGTTGCCGCAGACCAGCCTCTTTACACCTTATATTCCCCCGAGTTGGTTAATGCCCAGGAAGAGTTATTAATCGCCGTAAAACGCAATAACGCCACCTTAATCAAAGCCGCGAAAGCACGCTTATCGGCGTTACAAATATCCGACTCGTTTATTGCCAACTTGCAAAAAACTCGAAAGGTACGTCAAAGCATTACCTTTTATGCCCCTCAATCAGGGTTTCTTGCCGGCTTAAAAATTCGTGAAGGCTTTTATGTGCAGCCAGGTAATACCTTAATGAGTATTGGCCAATTAGAACAAGTATGGGTTGAGGCCGAAGTATTTGAGCGCGATGCGGCTTTTGTGAAAGCCGGCTTGCCAGTAACAATGACTTTAGATTATCTGCCGGGTAAGTCATGGCAAGGGGCGGTGGATTATGTATACCCAAGTTTGAATGCACAAAACCGCACTTTGCGCGTGCGATTGAAATTTAATAATGCAGACTATCAACTAAAACCCAACATGTTTGCCCAGGTAGCAATTGAAACCGAATCACAAGGCAACTCAATTATTGTTCCCATTGAAGCCGTTATTCGAACGGGCAAGCAAGATAGGGTTGTGTTGGCATTAGGCGAGGGACAGTTTAAGTCGATAGAAGTCCAAGTTGGGGCCATTGAACAGGATAGAGTGTCTATTATTGATGGCTTGGTTGAAGGCGATAACGTCGTGATCTCGGCTCAATTCCTAATTGATTCTGAATCGAGTAAGAGTTCTGACTTTAAACGCATGCAACCAACTAGCGTGCCTACATCGGTTTGGATGGAAGGTGAAATTAATGCCGTAATGCGCGACCAAAGAGTGGCCAATATTAGTCATGGCCCAGCAGAAGATTGGGGATGGCCAGAAATGACCATGGACTTTGAGGTCGGCGTCGATGTTGATATAAATGCCTTGCAAGCTGGTCAAACCTTACACTTTGAAGTCACCAAAACAGATGAGGGGATGTATCAGGTAACCGGCATTCATATTATGTCAGAGCCAACGATTTCATCGGCCACCGTAAAGGGAGTGATTAATGTGGTAAATACACAAAATCGAGTGCTCAATATCAGCCGAGAGGCCATAGAAAAGTGGGATAGACCTGCCGACACTATGGACTTTGCTGTCGATGAGCGTATCGATTTAGGCTCATTAAAAGCTGGCGACGAAGTGATATTTACTTTTGAAATTCAGGATGATTTTGTGATTGTAGAAATAGCAGCTGCTAGCTCTGCTGTGCACAAAAACCATTAGGTGCAGACATCATGATAGAACGTATAATTCAATGGTCAGTCTACAATCGCTTTTTTGTCTTACTCACCACCGTTATTTTAATAGGGCTTGGGGTATTCTCTTTTAAGAACACCCCGGTAGATGCGTTACCGGATTTATCGGATGTGCAGGTGATCATTAAAACCTCATACCCAGGCCAAGCACCACAGGTGGTTGAAGATCAGGTAACTTATCCGTTAACGACTGCCATGTTGTCGGTACCCGGCGCCCAAACGGTTCGGGGCTATTCATTTTTTGGTGACTCGTATGTGTACATCATTTTTGATGATGATGTCGATATCTACTGGGCTCGCACCCGAGTACTTGAGTATTTATCGCAAGTCGCGCCGAGTTTACCGGCAGCGGCAAAACCGCAATTAGGCCCGGATGCTACAGGTGTGGGTTGGATATACCTTTATGCCTTGGTGGATAAAACCGGACAGCATGACATTAGCCAGTTACGCAGTATTCAGGACTGGTTTTTAAAATATGAATTGCAAACCGTTGATGGCGTATCGGAAGTTGCCGCTATTGGCGGTATGGTAAAGCAATATCAAGTGGTGGTAAATCCCGATAAATTGCGCGCTTACGATATTCCTTTAAGCTTGATTCAACTCGCTATTAATCAAGGAAATCAGGAGGTTGGTGCCTCTGTTGTGGAGATGGCAGAAGCCGAGTACATGGTTACTGCCTCAGGCTACATTAAGTCGGAAGATGATTTAAAAGCCATTCCATTAGGGCTCAATGCGAATGGCACACCACTGCTATTGGGGGATATTGCAGACATTAAATTAGGACCGCAAATGCGCCGTGGTGTGGCTGAGCTAAATGGTGAAGGTGAGGCCGTTGGTGGTGTGGTGGTGATGCGATTTGGTGAAAATGCCGAGCAAACCATTAAAGGGGTCAAAGACAAGCTTAATGAATTAAAACGCGGCTTACCCGATGGAGTAGAAGTTGTTACTGTGTATGACCGCTCGGCACTGATTGAGCGAGCGGTTGATAATCTATGGTCCAAATTACTGGAAGAGCTTGGCGTTGTCGCCCTGGTTTGTGTGGTGTTTTTATTTCATGTGCGCTCTTCGATTGTTGCGGTTATTAGTTTACCGCTTGGCATTATGGTCTCTTTTACCATCATGTATTTTCAAGGGATTAATGCCAATATTATGTCCCTTGGTGGCATTGCCATTGCGATAGGCGCCATGACCGACGGGGCCATTGTAATGATTGAAAATATGCACAAGCATATGGAGAAAACCCCGCTGACCGATGACAATCGTTGGCAGATTGTTGCCAAATCCGCAACGGAAGTGGGGCCCGCGTTATTTTTTAGTTTGCTGATTATTACCGTGAGCTTCTTACCCGTGTTTATTTTAGAGGCGCAAGAGGGGCGAATGTTCTCACCCTTGGCGTACACCAAAACCTATGCTATGGCCGCATCCGCTGGTTTAGCCATCACCTTAATTCCGGTGCTAATGGGCTATTTTATTCGCGGTAAAGTGATATCGGAGCATAAAAACCCGGTTAATCGAGCCCTAGTCGCAGCCTATAAACCGTTATTAAGGTGGGTGCTTGCCTACCCTAAAGTAACGATTGCGGCGGCAGTTGTGGTGACGATCATTGGGTTTTCGCCCATCAATAAAATTGGCAGTGAATTTATCCCACCATTGGATGAAGGGGATTTAATGTATATGCCAACCACCTATCCGGGAATATCGATAGGTAAAGCGCGAGAATTACTGCAACAGACCGATAAGCTTATACGTACGCTACCCGAAGTAGAAAGTGTGTTTGGTAAAGTCGGGCGCGCCGAAACGGCAACCGATCCAGCGCCATTAACCATGATAGAAACCTTTATTCAGTTAAAGCCTAAAAGTGAGTGGCGAGAAGGAGTCACCACAAAAAGCTTGAAACAAGAGCTTGATAAATTAGTGCAATTTCCCGGGTTAACCAACGCTTGGGTTATGCCCATCAAAACCCGTATTGATATGTTGGCCACGGGGATAAAAACCCCGGTTGGCATTAAGGTTGCTGGCAGTGATTTAAAGGTGATACAGGATATTGGTCAGCAGCTTGAAACCGTCTTAAAAGATCATCCTGGAACCGCGTCGGTATATTCTGAACGCGTTGCTGGTGGCCGCTATATTAAAGTCGATATTAATCGCCTGAAGGCCGCACGTTATGGCTTAAATATTGCCGACGTTCAACAAGTGGTTGCTACGGCAATTGGCGGAATGAACGTCGCACAAACCGTTGAAGGGCTGGAAAGATACCCGGTTAATTTGCGCTACCCACAAGATTATCGTGACTCACCTGAGCAACTGCAAAAGTTACCGGTTATTACCCCAAAAGGTCAACGTGTGGCACTAGCCGATATCGCCAATGTGTATATTGAGGATGGCCCACCGGGCATTAAAAGTGAAAATGCCCGCATTAATGGCTGGACCTTTATTGATATTGAAGACGTTGATATTGGCAGCTATGTTGAAGGCGCAAAAGAGGTTGTGGCTCGTGAAATCACTTTACCAGCCGGTTATTCGATTAGTTGGGCTGGGCAGTATGAATACATGCAACGTGCTCAAGAAAAGTTAAGTTTTGTATTGCCACTTACCATTGCGATCATCATTGTTCTGCTTTATTTGAACTTTAGAAGCTTTGCTGAGGTGGCCATTATTATGGGCACGTTACCGTTGGCAATGATTGGTGGTATTTGGTTAATGTACCTCGAGGGCTTTAATTTCTCGGTTGCTGTAGGCGTTGGTTTTATTGCCCTTGCCGGGGTTGCGGTAGAGATTGGAGTGATTATGTTGGTTTATCTAAATCAGGCCTACAAAGAAGCCGTTAAACACGCTAAAGTAGAAAATAAACCCTTTGACAGAGTGGCGTTAATTGACGCCATTATGCAAGGAGCTGGTATGCGGGTTCGCCCGGTAATGATGACGGTTGCCACCATCATTATTGGTCTGATGCCGATTTTATACGGAACAGGGACGGGATCTGAAGTCATGAGCCGAATTGCTGCGCCTATGGTTGGTGGAATGGCAAGTGCTGTGGTTTTAATCTTACTGGTGTTGCCAGCGGTATATTTGTTATGGAAATTGGCGATAAATGAAAAACAACAACAAAAGGGCATTTCATCTGGAAAAACGTAGTCGCACATTTCATAAATGGTGCATGCTGTTTCTTAGTGTGCAATTTATGATTTGGTCGGTTACTGGTGTGTATATGGTGTTTTTTGATATTGACTATATTCATGGTGATTCACTGGTCAAAAATCAACAAAACACAATACCGCTTCAGCAAGTGCAAGTCTCTGTTAAAGACTTGCACCAGCAATATGGCGAGATTGAGTCACTCTCGCTTGGCGTGTTTATTGATAAAGCCGTTTATCGTTTTCAATCCGGTGAACGCTTCTATCTGGTTGATGCTCGAACCGGTAAATTGCTTTCACCGCTTGATGAACATGCGGCTATCTATCGGGCTAAGCATGAATATACAGGCACAGGAAACGTAGTCTCTGCCCAGTTAATCGAGCAAAATCCTCCCTTTGAATTAAGCCCCAAACGATTGCCCGCATGGCGAGTTGATTTTGACGACTTTGGTGCCCCTGCACTTTATGTTTCTGCGCTCAGTGGTGAAGTCGTTACCAAACGTCACGAATGGTGGCGTTTATTTGACTGGGTATTTCGCTTTCATGTGATGGACTATCAAGACAGTGACGTGGGTAACAAATTGCTATTTTGGGTGGCTTTATTTGCAATAACCGGGGGAGTCAGTGGCTTAATTCTTACTTATTTTAGGGTGTTAAAACCGCAAGGGGTGCACAAATGAAATGGGTAAGGTGGAGCCATAAATGGTTATCGATTGTGGTTGGCCTGCAATTGCTGATTTGGTTAGTCAGCGGCTTTTACTTTAATTTGATGGACCATGAGAAAGTGGGGGGGAACCAATATCGCCAAACTCCTATTCAGCAAAGCTCGATAAACTATACGCAATTATTAGAGGCTAAGCATATTTTGGCGCAAGCCGAGCCAGCAATCTCAATTGAATTAATCCATCTTTTGGGGCGACCCTATTATTTGCTTAACCATCACAAAGGGTTATATCCGCACTTTAAGAACCGCTATAGCCTGTATGATGCATACCAAGGTGAGCTAACCGAGCTATCTGAGGAGATGGTAAAAGCACTGGCACTTCAGACCTATAACGGTTCAGGAAAGGTTGCCTCAGTCAAGCTGTTAACCGGCCCTATTGATGACTTTGCCAAGCAAAAAAATGCCACTTGGCAAGTCAACTTCGATAATCAGGTTAACACTAGTGTGTATGTGGAAGCTGGATCCGGACGCATTGTGGGGCACAGCGATGATGACAAGCGATTCGCGGACTTTTTCTTTATGCTCCACTTTATGGATTACGGTGGCCAGGGCAGTTTCAATAACCCGCAAATGATGTTTTTTGCGTTCTTTACCTTTTGGTTATCTTTAACGGGCTTTATTTGGACGGTGCATCTGGCAAAACGCGGTCATTATAAAAGACTCTAAGTAAAATTATTACGGATGATATTGCGAGAGGTTGATTGTAATATTAAAGTTAAGTTTAACTTTAATATTATATTTTTATAGTTTTAGGCTGACTTTTAAAGCAAGGGGGAAAGGCGGGCACGTGGCAACTAAAAAAACATTTTTTACCATAGGTGAAACGGCAGAGCGCTGCGGGGTGGCAACGTCGGCGTTGCGTTTTTACGAACAGAAAGGGTTAATAAAAGCCATCCGAACCTCAGGTAACCAACGGCGCTATCATGCAACGACGCTAAGAACGGTTTCCATAATAAAAGCGGCACAACAGCTTGGGGTGAGGTTAGAAGACATTGCTGATGCATTAACGGCACTGCCTGAAGGACGCAATCCTAATAAGCGTGACTGGGAGCGGTTATCGAAGCGGTGGGCGCAATCCCTTGATCAAAAAATTCTAGAGCTGCAGCGACTGAGAAATAATCTTGATACGTGCATTGGCTGTGGCTGTTTGTCACTTAAAAGCTGTTTGTTGTTTAATCCAGATGATGAAGTGGCGTCGCATGGCAGTGGCCCTCGTTATTTAATTGAAGGGATCCCTTCTGAGGATAAGCCTTGTAAATAAAGCGAGCATATTGGAATAAAGAGAAAAGGCATGTGTATGGAGATCGCGGATCTCGCCTTAGGCTCGCCCGCGATGACGGGAAAGTGGCTCGTCATCGATGACAATGATGCAGCTAGTGCCTTGAGCACTAGCTACCAGTAGTACTTAGCCGCTAGCTGCCATTGGCGCTCTATTAGGTCGACGGGTTCATTGTCGTACACTCTTGCCGGACGGTTGCTCTGTAGCCAGTTATATTCCCCTTGTAAAAACCAATTATAGTTTAAACGGTATTGGTAACTGAGTGTCCAAGCTTTGCCGTATTCATTGTTATTATCTAATGGCATATTATCGTTATCGGTAACCGAAAACTCTTCCAGTCGCGTTGTGTATTGGTGCTTTCCTCGACGATGGGTTAATAGTACAAAGCCACTTTGGTAATCATTTTCGACTACTTTTCTGCCTCTTGGTGAGGTCATTAACGTATCGCCAATCAGGAATTGGCTGATTAATCGTGTGCTTTTACCTAACTTGGTATTAATACCGGCGTAAGTGAATTTTGTATCCCAGGTATATTGTCCGCGCTTAAAGACCAGAGTATCTGCATTGTTATCGTAATACCCTAGGTTTACTTTGAGTTTGTTTGCCATGCTAAAGCGGGCATTAATGTCATAGCCATAACGATGATCGAGCTCGATGAATGGATCGGTGTTCGGTGCCTGATGTCTAAGCCAATTACCAAACCGAGCGGCAACTGGGGGGATTTCTACCCGCTCGTGCCAGAGTGTTTGCCGACTACTCTGGGTCCAACCGCGCCATGAAAGTAACGTACCTACCGTATCGTTATGCTTATAAAACGAAGCACTCAGGCCAATATCGTATTTTTTATTATCAAACTTACCCAGTTTGTCCCAGTTTAACTCCAGTCCGGTATAGCGAACTTCTTCACCTATCCAGCTATTAAGGGTGGAAAAGGATAAGGTGTACGGGGAAGTCCAACCGGTGGCATTATTTTCCAAAGAAATTCGAGGGTACATTATCCCCGCACGAGCTGAAAAACGATGACCAGATGGGTTGGGCAAGTCTTGGTATTTTATAAAAGCTTGTTCAAAACCTATTTCGCTGTCAAATTCGTCGACAAAAGCATGTGCTATTGCGTGAATTGACAAAGGGTTATCAAACTCAACTTGATAATTAATGGCTGCATGACCCACAGCCAGATTGCTATGAGGGTCGAAACGAAATTTACCGTAATGACCGTCAAGGTGAGAATCAATGCCATCGACATAGCTGTACCTTAAATCAATTAACCCGGTGACGGATTGCTCCACGGCATAGCTTGAATTTATGCTGGCATTAAGACTCAAGCAACTCAGCAGGGTGAGTAGTGTTGTCTTGTTGTATTTCTTCTTGTTCATCTATTTTTATTATTTTATAAGGGGCAATTGACAGCCAATCAAACAAATCAGGAGCCGGCAGTGGCCGACTAATATAATAACCTTGTGCTTTTTCACATTGATGTGTTTTTAACCATTGCAGCGTTTGTTTATCTTCAACACCTTCTGCAACCACGGTAACTCCGAGTTTATGGGCGAGTTGAATGGTTGAACTAACAATGAGTTGATCCACCGGCTCAT
This sequence comes from uncultured Thalassotalea sp., assembly GCA_947502355.1. Taxonomy (GTDB): domain Bacteria; phylum Pseudomonadota; class Gammaproteobacteria; order Enterobacterales; family Alteromonadaceae; genus Thalassotalea_A. Next base: position 112,558 of record CANMZP010000008.1, read on the forward strand.
GCACCAGTTTTTGAATAAAGCACTTATCAATTTTTAGCTCTTGCACCGACAGGTTTTTAAGTTGCGCTAACGATGAGTAGCCAGTGCCATAATCGTCGATGGATAGATAAATCCCATGTTCTTTAAGCATCAAAATATTTTCAACGGCTTTGGAATTATGATCGATAAAGGCATCTTCGGTAATTTCAAATCGAATGACGTTATTTAATTTTGAATCATTACAAAGTTTTTCGATGAGCATTGAACAAAAGAAGTCATCAAGCAGGTTTTCTGGTGAAATATTTACGGCAATACGCATTTCAATACCATTGGCCTGCCAAAAATAATACTGCTCTATGGCGCTTTTTATGACCCACAAGCTTAATGCTTTCATTTGTCCTGTTTGCTCAGTTATTTGAATAAAGGCATCAGGTGTTATCAAGCCATGAACCGGATGCTTCCAGCGCACGAGCGCTTCAACTTCTTTTATTGTGTCGGTTTTTAAACAGAGTTTGGGTTGGAAATATAAGGTAAATTCATTGTGTTCAATCGCAGTTTTTATGCGGTTAACCAACTGCAAACGATCAAGGGTATTAAGGTCTATTTGCTTATCGTATAGCTGATACAAGGCATTATTACGTTTGGCGATTTGGACTGCAGAATCCACCTCTTTGAGTAACTGATTAGAGCTAACATCTTTACTGGCGAATGTGACACCAATATTAACCTGTAAATGCAATACAATGTTTTGATAGATGAAGTTACTTTCAAATTGCTGATTGATTTGATTGATGCAAGCTTGAAGGTGCGCTTCTGTTTTATCGTCAAAGCGCATAATAAAGCCATTTCCTGAGCTATGGTATAAAGGAACCTCCAGCGACTTTAACCTTTTTGCCACCTCCGCAATGACTTCATCTCCCACATCATGGCCGAGGGTATCGTTTATTTCCGCAAGGCGACGGATGTTCAGTTGCACCAATATAAACGGGATCTGGCAATCGTCAATATCAAGGTAAAACTGATTGCGGTTAGGCAACAACGTTAAGCTGTCACGATAGGCCTGCATGCTAATTTTACTTTCACGAGAGCGTATGGCCTGTTGCATCTCTTCAAAATGCTTGGCAAGCAGTCTTAATTCGGTTGAGCGGCCAGTAAAAATTTGGCTGCTGTAGTCACCACTGGCAATCGACTTGGCAATGCTAACCAAGCGGCGTAGAGGCTGGGTTACTTTGCTGGCAATAAAATATGCGCCCAACAGAGAAATGATCAAGGTGACAATGATCATTAACAATAATTGCAACGAATCTTCTTTAATTGAAGCGGTTAATGATGAACGTAAATGAAACGTTGAGGCGTATAGTGGTTTACCATCGACTTCCCCAAGCTTGTAATTGCTGATCACATAGTGATTCTCGGGATCGTTTTCAATTGGCGAAAAGGCGTTTTCCCAAAACGTATTGTTATTTAGGGCCATCCATTGCCAATTAGCACCATCTTGCAAACCAAAGCCAACATTAAAGCTGGTTAAGTTGGCTAATCGCATGGTTAATTTCTGGTTTAGTTTATAGCCAAACCCGACATAGCCAATAACAATGTCGCCATTTATAATTGGGGCTAAGACGAGCTGAAATAATTCTTGATTGAATGAGTAAAAGTTCGCGGTAGCAAGGTTAGTGAGCCAATCTTGATGTTTAAATGGTGCGTGGGATTGTTTCGCGGTGGATACCCGTTTGGTATCTAAGTCGATGTCTTTCATAACCAGTTTTGCAAGGATCATGCCTTGATCATCAATGGCTATGGCAATATCGGAGTCAATTCTTTTACGGTGATTATTCAGCGCAACCAGTAAGCTACGAGTATCCTCATTGAGGACTTGTTTTAAGCCATAATCTTTGGCCGCTGTTTCGGCGAATGCGGTCAGGTAATAACTGCGATTGCGCATTTCATTTTTAAGGAGGGTTTCAGCCTGGTTAAGTTGGGAGCTTAATTTTTGTTGCTCAAGCTTTTTTGTTGATACCTGAGTCGTAAAAAACGATACCCCTTGCACGGCAATTAGCAACACAATAAAACAAAAGAAAATGGTACTGCGTAAACTGCTAAATGAAAGTTTCAAATTGAGTCTCCTAATCGTACGCTTCTAAAAAGTCAAAATCGTCCATGTTTTCCTGTGTAGGCAGTGATTGTAATGCTTGCTGCAATGTGACTGTAACATCAAGTGCAGGATAAGAGAGTTGCTGACTAAATGACTTATCAACATCCCCCATTTGTGGATGGAAAACAACAAGTCGATACTGGCCGTTCGGCAGGCTATCAAAAACCACTTGTCCGTTTTTACTGGCAATACCATAAAGGGGCGTGTCGACAACCAATAAATGCCCAGCCATCCAGTCATGAATATTACAACCCATGGCAATTTCATCGGCTTGCTCAAAACGTAGAGTTTTGCCCTGAGCATCTTTTGCTATTTTAAAATCGAATTTAGAGTGGCCATTTAGAGAATAAATATGGTGGGTAATGTTGTCTTGATTGGCAAAAATCACATCTTTATGGCTTTGGGTAACCGCCAGGTAAGGAGCAAATTTTTTGTCTTTTTGTGAAATGGTCGTTAAAGGTGGTGCCGCAGGTAAAGCATTTACTTTTTGCCTTGTTTGCACGTCGTCTGGTAATAGGTAAGCAACCACCCCTTGAGCGGGTTGACCAGTAACTGTTTGCACCGTTATGGTTAGTGCGTAGCCCGGCAGACTACACAGTAACGCGGCTGAAAATAAGATGACTTTTATCGCTGTCATGTTGGGTAAAATATGCTCTTGTTATTATGTTTGTTACGTTTTTAACGCTTCTTTTACAATGGCAAATTATCGTTTAAAAATCAATCACAAAGTTAGACTAATCGGTTGTGCTTAAAGGCATTTTAGTTTGAGTTGGTCGATAAAAATCTCTTTAAGGAAGTTTATATCGTTGGTGCGCACATAATTAGGACGAATAACCAACGCAATGCGACGGTGTGGTCCTTGTTCATCTAAATGCGCAGCGTGCAATTCGGATTGATCAAAGATTAATTGATCCAATGCCATTTGTGGCACCAAAGTAGAACCCATTTTACCGGCAACCATTTGGATTAGGGTGTGCAGACTGGTTGATGTTAACTCGGTATTTTCCGAGTGGTTTGTTAAACGACAGGCCGATAAAGCATGATCTTTTAAACAATGGCCGTCTTTAAGGAGCATCAGTTTTTCAAGGGCTAGTTCGCTGGCGGTTATTTCGGCTTTATCATTCGGACATTTATCTTTGTGATTTACCCAATAAAAGTCCTCTTGCCAAAATTCAAACGCCATTAAACCTTCAAGGTTATAAGGTAGTGCTAAAACGGCAGCATCCAAATCTCCATTGCGCACCATGTCTACCAGAACATGTGACTGCTCCTCTACCAACTGCAATTTAAAGTTGGGGTATTGTTTTCGTACTTCGGGTAATACTTTAGGAAGTAAGTAAGGGCCTATGGTTGGTATTAGGCCGATGCTCATCGGTGTTGATAAAGGGGACTTGTGGCTATTGGCCAATAAGTTGAGTTCATCCATTTCCAGTTTAATGGTGCGCGCTTTGGTTAAAAACACTTTGCCCAGTTGGGTTACCAGTACTTTTTTATTGTTTCGCTCAAATATTTGTACGCCTAGGTGACTTTCTAGCGCACTAATGGAGCTGCTTAACGTTGATTGCGAAACATGGCATAGCTCGGCTGCTTTTTTAAAGTGCAATGTTTTCTCGACGGCTAGGGCGTAAGACAGCTGTTTTAAGGAAATCATGATTTTACTCTTTAGGGTCAATCTATAGGGGCAAATAGCGGCAGGCCAATTTGACCTACGGACTTTATGTTCGGTTTATTCGAATATATTAATCAAATTAATCAATTTTAACAAATCAAAGTGTCTGGGTATTATAGCTTCATTGAAAACGAACAACGATTTCAACCAAAAATAATTTATATATGAGGAAAATCATCATGGCACAAATTGGCAAATCAATCCCAGAATTTAAAGCTCAAGCATTTCACAATGGCGAGTTTGTAGAAGTAACATCTGAAAGCGTTTTAGGTAAGTGGGCAATCTTCTTATTTTACCCAGCTGACTTTACGTTTGTATGTCCAACAGAACTTGAAGATATGGCAAACCAATACGCTGAATTACAAGAACTAGGTGTAGAAGTTTACGCGGTATCAACCGATACGCACTTTTCTCATAAAGCATGGCATGACTCAAGTGAAGCGATTAACAAAATCAAATTCCCAATGCTAGGCGATCAAACCGGTCACATTACTCGCGGCTTTGATGTAATGATTGAAGAAGACCACATGGCACACCGTGGTACGTTCCTAGCAGACCCAGATGGCATTATCCAAGTTGCAGAAATTCATGCCGGTGGCATTGGTCGCTCAGCTAAAGATATGGTTCGCAAAGTGAAAGCAGCACAATACGTTCGTGCAAACGACGGTGAAGTATGTCCTGCAGCATGGGAGCAAGGTGAAGAAACCTTAACACCAAGCTTGGACCTTGTAGGTAAAATTTAAACCAACGCCTCGTTTTAAACTCGTTTTACACTTGTTTGCGCATACTGGCACATTTTCTTCCTTTTTAGCCAGTATGCGCCTTTTCAACCCAGCTTATCCATTAAGGTAGCGCAATGTTAAATCAAGAAATTTTAAACTCTCTAAAGCAGTACACTGCGACGATGAAGAACCCTGTCACCTTAGTTTTGCAACTGGGTGAGCATGAAAAGAAACAAGAATTGACTCAGTTCTTAGAGCAAATCTGCTCGGTATCAGACAACCTAAGGTTAGAGCATCGTGATGCCAACCTAATGAGCCCAATCAGCTTTGCTCTACAAGTGGATGACAAACTTAATGGCATCATATTTTCGGGCATCCCAGGTGGACATGAATTTAGCTCTTTGGTGTTAGCCATTTTGCAATCTTCGGGCAGTGAGTTAAAACTTGATGCCTCGATAAGTAATATGATCGCCAATGTGGCGGAAAAATTGCACTTTGAAGTGTTTGTTTCTTTAAGCTGTCATAATTGTCCTGATGTGGTGCAATCATTAAATAAATTCGCTCTGCTTAATCGCAACATTTCAAGTGAGATGATTGATGGTGGTTTATATCCAGAGCTTATAAAACATCGTGATATACAAGGTGTACCAAGTGTGTATTTAAACGGTGAGTTATTTGCAAACGGCAAAATAGATACCGCCCAATTGGTAGATAAACTTGTGGCAAAATATCCTGAAGTGGTAGCAAAACAACAGGCCGATAGCGTAAGTGAGCAATTACCTTTACAAGATGTCACGGTGATAGGTGGCGGACCTGCTGGTGTGGCAGCCGCTATTTACAGCGCTCGAAAAGGCCTTGCGGTTACCTTAATCGCTGACCGTATTGGCGGTCAGGTAAAAGATACGGTGGGCATTGAAAACTTAATTTCAACGCCGAAAACCACGGGTACGGAATTAACGGCAAACATGTATCAACATTTGGCGGATTATGACATCACCATAAAAGAGCATGTTCGTGTTCAACACATCGATAAAGGTAGCGTGGTTGGCGGACTTAAAACCTTACAGCTTTCAAATTTTGAAGAAATTAAAACCAAAACGTTAATCATTGCCACAGGGGCTAAATGGCGTGAGCTTGGTGTACCAGGTGAGAAAGAAAATGTTGGCAGCGGCGTAGCGTATTGCCCACATTGTGATGGACCATTTTTCAAAGGCAAAGACGTTGCCGTAATTGGTGGTGGTAACTCAGGGTTTGAAGCCGCTCTTGATTTAGCTGGTATGGTTAACAAAGTAACCCTGTTTGAGTTTTTACCTGAATTAAAAGCCGATAAAGTACTCATTGATAAAGCCCGAGCAAACCACAAAATTGACATTATTACTAATGCGGCAACTAAAGAAATCGTCGCTAAAGACGGGAAAGTGGTTGCCGTTGATTATATTGACCGAGAAACAGAGCAAGTGCACAGCAAAACATTAAGCGGTGTGTTTGTGCAAATAGGCTTAGTACCGAACAGTCATTTTGTTAAAGACGTGGTTGACCTAACCAAATTTGGTGAAATCATCATCAATGAAAAAGGTGAAACTTCAGAGCCAGGTATCTTTGCTTGTGGTGATGTAACCACGGTGCCATATAAACAAATTGTCGTGGCAATGGGCGAAGGGTCTAAAGCGTCACTAGCCGCCTTCGATTACTTAATGAAGGAATATCAAGAAGCGAGCTAATTGGACAGAACGAATTACAGTCATAAAAAGGCAGGTTTTCCTGCCTTTTTAGCAACCAGAGGTAATCAATTCATACACTGGTTTACCGCCATCGCTTTGCGATTGTCGGTATTTAAAGCTGCAATTGTCATCCATTACTTTATTATCCCCATCCAAATCATAACCAATATACGTATCGTGCGGGTCGTCACGCTCTTCAACCAAATCGTCACTGGTATCAATTCGCTTGGTTAAATCGGCATTATCAAGGTAGCTCCAGATCAATCGCACATCTGGTTTGGATGGATCCCTTTGGTTAATTTCAATTTTGCCATTTTGATCGATATCGATATCGGTAAATCGAGGATTAGGTTGCTCATAAACATAGCTCGGCAGCTGTGATTTTATAAACAATAAATCGTTGGCCGATTGAACACTGGTTTGTACTTGAGTAATCACATTGATGCGAGTTTGTTTTGATAAATCAAGGTATTTAGGAACAGCAATCACGGCTAAAAGAGTCAAAATGACTACGGCTATGACCAGTTCGATTAAGGTAAAACCATTTCTTTTCATTGTGTTCCCTACAACAACGCTTGGATCTGAGCAAGACAAGGAATATTTTTCGCAATAATATGGCTAATTTGTTGCCAGTGCAATACCTCTATAAATTTTTAGTTTAGAATCTATTAACGGGTTGAAAGAAACAATTGAGGTAATCATGCAATATAGACGGATGGGCCAAACCGGTCTGCAATTAAGTGAGTTTGGCTTTGGCTCTTGGGTCAATTTTGGTAAAACCGTTGATACACATTTGGCAAAAAACTTAATGGCTGCCGCTTTCGATGCGGGCATTAACTTTTACGATAATGCCGAAGGATACGAAGGTGGCGAGTCTGAAAAAGTGATGGGGCAGGCCATCAAAGATTTGGGCTGGAGTCGAGACGCGTTTGTGGTCACTTCAAAAGTGTTTTGGGGCGGAGATAAGCCCACCCAACGAGGCTTGTCACGTAAACATGTTTTTGATGCTTGCCACGCAGCGTTAAGACGTTTGCAAGTAGATTACCTTGATGTGTATTACTGTCATCGCCCTGATGTGGATACACCCATAAGTGAAACCGTAGAAGCGATGACCGATCTTGTTCGCCAAGGAAAGGTGATGTATTGGGGAACCAGTGAATGGAATGCTCAGCAAATTACCGAAGCAAAAGGTGTGGCACAAGCCCGTAATTTAGTGGCTCCCGTTGTTGAACAGCCCGAATACAACATGCTTAGACGCAGCAAAGTTGAGGGCGAATTTGCGCCGCTTTATGCACAAGGGCTAGGCCTTACCACCTTTTCTCCGTTAGCTTCAGGACTGCTTACCGGGAAATACCTTAATGGCATTCCAACGGGCAGTCGCTTTAGCCTCGAAGATTACCAATGGTTAAAAGACATTTTATTAGATAACCATACGGATATGGATAAAATCCAAAGGCTAGTTTATTTGGCAGACGATGTCGGCATGCCGTTACATCATATGGCATTAAACTGGCTTTTAACCAATAGCCATGTTTCGTCGGTGATCCTTGGGGTAAGTAACCTAGAACAATTAAATGATAACCTGAAAGCGTTGGAAAACCGTAAGTCAATCACCGCAGAAGTGCTAAAGAACATTGAAACGGTTTTACAAAATAAGCCCGATGGGCCAATGCGTTTTTAATGAGTCCTGCACTTCCATATTAAAAGGCGATTAAATAATGATCGCCTTTTGCATAGACAAACACTTTAAATACAGTTTCACTTATATATCCGTCTTTACGCACTATACGTTCATATAGTAGGGTTGTTGTTTATAATTTTTCGACCTTATTTATGGAGTGCTGATGACTGATAAGCCGTTTAGCAGTGTAATGTTGTTGCTCTTCGCTTTTGCAGCGCTACTGATTGCACCGGAAAGTCTGGCGCATGGCGTAGATGACTCAACCCGTAATTTTTTACAAAATAATCGTGGCGTGCAAATAGCACCATTTATGTACATTGGTGCCAAACATATGATCACCGGTTATGATCATTTGTTATTTCTTGTTGGCGTATTGTTTTTCTTACAGCGCCCGAAAGATGTTTTGCTGTATGTCACCATGTTCACAATTGGTCACAGTGTTACCTTGTTAAGCGGGGTGTTAGCCAATATTCAAATGAATGCCTACCTAATCGATGCAATCATTGGTTTTTCGGTTGTTTATAAAGGCTTTGATAACCTAGGTGGTTTTAAAAAGCTTTTCGGGAAACAGCCTAACCCCAAACTTGCCGTGTTAATTTTTGGGTTATTTCATGGCTTTGGCCTAGCGACTAAGATTCAGGAGTTCGCTTTACCGGATGAAGGTTTAGCCTTTAATTTGTTGGCATTTAATGTTGGGGTTGAATTAGGTCAGTTTTTAGCGTTGATGGCGATTTTAATTCTAATTAATTTCTGGCGTCAATTTCCAAGCTTTAACCGTATGGCAACCACCACCAATACGGCATTAATGAGTGCTGGCTTTATGTTAATTGGCCTGCAACTAACAGGCTATTACCTAGCCTAACGCACTTATTCGTATTATTTTATAGGAAAGACAATGACTTCACATAAACAACCATTTTCTCTGGTTAAAGCCAGCTTTTTATCATTTATTATTGCAATGATAGTGCTTGTTTTATTTATTCTTCCCGCGGAATACGATATTGACGTAACCGGTGCAGGCAAAGCCTTAGGGTTAACCGCATTTACGCAAGCACAGGCAGCGCCAGTGGTAGGCGAAGAGCCACAAACCACAAGTACCGATGATGAGCAAAAAGATATGGTGCAATTGACCGTCCCTAAAGGTCGAGGCATCGAATACAAGTTATATATGGACCAATTCGAACAGGTAACTTATGACTGGGAAGTGAGCTCTGATCAACTTTATGTTGACCTACACGGTGAGCCCAAAGGTGATACAACAGGCTATTTCAAAAGCTATACAATTGCTACTGTCGATAAGATGAATGGCAGTTTTGTTGCGCCTTTCGATGGTGTTCATGGTTGGTACTGGCGCAATAAAACCGATAAAGATATTGTGGTGACGTTAAAATTTGAAGGTCAGTACAAAATCAAAGGGTTAATTCAATAATTCCACTTGAATGTAATTGAACCTCATAAAAGCGCAATGATGAGCTAAAACGTACTCATTGCGCTTTTTTAATGTCGGATCTAACCTCTTTTAAAGCGTTATTTTTTGCTATCGATGGACTGCTTAAATGTGTTTTTGGTTGCTTTGTTGGCTCTGCCATACCAGTATTTCAACATTTTTAGGACTTCAGCCTGATCTTGCTCAATCGTTTTTATTGGCACATTAACACCCATAGTTAACTGCTCCGAGTGAGTATTGATTGCCTTGGTTGATGATTTAAGCGGCGCAACGGATTCGCTTTGTTTTACGGCCACTGTTTCTTGTGCTGGCGCTGAGTAGGTTAAGCCAAATAGTGGTACGGAAGCGAGTTTATTTTGGCCATTATATTGACGTATCTCGTGTTGATAGTCTCGACCTATTTGCAAGCCTGTTTTGGTTAATGTATCGAGTTTAATTGAAACGGGCTGATTGGCCTCATCTGTCACGCTTAACTGTGGGGTTTTATTAAACGCTTTTGCCGCTCTTGCCGATGATACTTGCGGTAATTGTAGTAAGTAATTCTGTTGTTTGGCGTCAAAGGTCACCACCATAGCCTCGGAAACGAATTGAATGCGTTCTCCGCGTTGGCTATAGGTGGAGAAAAATTTAAAAACGATTTGTTGTACGCCCATGTTAATCGCTATAGGAGATTTTTCTGTGGTTTTTTGGCCGTTAATGGTTAGTAATTCAACATTATCTGGCATGTGTAACTTGGCGGATGCAAATGCTGTTGATACGAAAAGAAGTGAGCTTAAAAACACGCATAAAGTCGGTTTTGCTAACCGCATAAAAAGATAGTACATAGAGCCTCAGTGAAAATTTTATATAAAATGAGTATAGCCAATAAAGCTTGATATTTGATGGTTAATAATTGTTTTTATTAGAATTATTTGAGTTAACTCTGTGTTGTTTAATCAATAGGGCTTGATCTATATTGGTTTATCGAAAAATAGATTACACAAATTTACAATTATCTATATAATGGCCGCCGTTAGGCGCGGAGTTTCACCCCCCATTTTATTTTAACGTTGTGTTAAGTTTTGAATATAATTCTAAGAAAAACAGAGCAAACCCTCCTGAAAGCTATCACTGCGGTTACTTTCTTTATCGTCTTTTCCTTGTCTATTTCCATTGTGCTTTTTGATTTTATCACCGAAGAGCAAGATGAAATTGAGCAATTATTGGTTTTTGTCGACCGAATTTTTTCACAAAGTGAACTTGTTGCCAAAAACATTCGTGCTCAACAGTTGAATGTGTGTAATGAAGCGCACATTCAAGCGATGCAAAAAGAAGTGCTTGGCAAGTTATACATTGAAGATTTAGTGTTCAAAGATGGGCAGAATCACTATTGCAGCGCCAGTCAATCGTTTAATAAATCCGAGTCATATATACAAGTTAAAAAGCAGCATATTAACGTTGATAAAATCGATGATGGCAGCATTATTGAATCGAATGCCAATAGTTTTGCAATACGCTATGGAGCCTATTCGGTTATTTATCCGGTTGATTTTGCCGATGTGTTTCTTATTGAGCCAAGGCGTCATGAAACCCTTACCTTACAATCAACACCGCAAGGTAGCGTAGGCCATGTCGTAAAGCATTTTAACATTGAAGGTCTAGACAACAGCCCGGATGTACACGAGCGAAGCTTGCATATAAAAAGTTGCTCGGAACAATTTAATTTTTGTGTCGCTTTTTTGTTTACCGCGAAAGAAATTTTATTGGAGCTGTTCTGGGTAATTATTGCGATAACACTGCTTTCTTTGTGTTGTGCGTATGTTGCTTATCGCCTTCTTAAACAACAACTGCTAATAAAGAGAACAGTAAAAGCCCGAGTGAAACAGGGGCTTGCTGTGCAGGGCTTTTACCCCGTTTTTCAATCCATAGTCGACGTTAAAACACAGCAAATTATTGGCTGTGAAATATTAGCTCGATTCTCGGATGAGTATGGGCAGCTGACACCAGACGAATTTATTCCTGTTGTCAGTGAGTTGGGCGAGAGTTGGCGATTTACACAACAAATACTCAACCAATCGGTTGTTTTGTTAAATGAACAACCCATGCTAAAAAGCGGCTTTCGGGTAAGTTTTAATGTGTATGCTGAAGATGTTGCCAACAATAACATTGCAGGTCTTGCTCGCGTATTATCTAGGGCTATTGCTGATTTCATTTGGGTGATGGAAATTACCGAAGATAAGTTTTTAGAACAAGGTAAAGCTCAACAAAATCTTAAGCAATTATCTACAAGTAATATTCAGGTCGCTATAGACGATTTTGGCACGGGTTATTCGAACTTACAGCACCTTAAATTACTGTACTGTCATTACTTGAAAATAGACCGCAGCTTTGTGCTTGATATTGAAGAGCAAACGGTACGTTCATCGTTGCTTGAATCGATTGTTAATATTGCCCAGAAGGCAAACTTGCAGATAGTGGCGGAAGGCATTGAAGAGCCACAACAATTGGCGGCTTTGCAGAAACTACAGGTACAATATGCCCAAGGTTGGTTATTTTCCAAGCCATTAGCAATGGCTGATTTTGCGCGTTTAATGGCAACATCTGCCAAATAAACTCGCTTATTGCTATCATTTAACTTTTACACTCTCATTTATTTACAGGTGAAATATGCGCTTTTTATCACGTCGTCTGGTTATGCCCAGTGATCTTAATTACGGAAACTCATTATTTGGTGGCCGCGTACTGGAGTGGATAGATGAAGAGGCGGCGATCTTTGCTATTTGCCAGGTAGAGTCCAATAGTCTGGTTACCAAACATATTGGCGAAATCAATTTTGAATCTCCGGCTTTAAAGGGTGATATTGTTGAGTTTGGTTTGTCGGTAAAGCATGTTGGCAGAACCTCTATTTCTCTTACGTGTTTGGTGCGCAATAAGGCAACTAAGAAGACCATTTGTTTGGCTGATGATATTGTTTTTGTGACGGTTGACCCTGAAACTCGTGAACCCGTAGCACACGGTAAAACCCGAGAATCCTTAGTTGAACAAACAAAAGAAGAGTTGCGTTCGTTAAATCTTCAGAGTGTTGATTAACACCAATTAGTGGATTTGCTACTATCTTTAACTACATGTTAAAGAGTGATTTTAAAGGGGCGTAGGCCGACAGGCTATCTTGTGCCTCTTTTTTTGTTTGCGGATGCTGGCTATGCAGCATTCGCTGATAATGATTCAGGGTCTTTTTTAGGTAGGCTTTATGCACTGGGTCTGTTTTATCCCACATGCTTGTTCCTGTAGGTGTTATGGCTGTTTTTTCATGTGAGGCGACATGAATTATCTCGTAGTAACGCTTGTTTTCGCAGATGATTTTCTCGTTCACTAACCCCAAGTTATGGCTGGATAATGCCCTTCGAACCTTATAGTTATGATGGACAGGGCACAACAAAAACTCGAGATCAAGACTCGGGTACTGTTGCACAATGCTTTCTACAAATTCAATCAGTAAATCACCGCCAACCCCAGCTATAATAATCAACTGCTTATCGATGTTTTGCAGCGGGATTTTACGTGCATCTAGGCTATGGGTTTGCCATCGGTTATGCCCAGATTTGTCCAGATAATGTTGCTTTAAATGTTGGTCTACTTCATTAATCAGCTCTGGGACTATATCGACAAAATGGACGTTCTCGCAGCTTGTTGAGTCCAACAGTTGAAAACCTAAAAGGCCATGATCACAACAACAATCCCAAATGTGTGTGTAGGGCTTATTTATCATAGCCAACAAGGCTTTTAGACGAATACCGATACGCATGGTTTTAATGCTTTTGATGTTTGGCAAAGCGGTTATTACACCACTTGAGTTGTTGCTCTGCATTGAAAAAGCTCCATGCCAAAAAGCGGGTTATTTTGTTGCCTTGATGCATTTTTACCACTTGCACTTGCTCGGCATTTACCTTTTTTAAGGCAAACTTTAAGGCTTTTAGGTTGTCCTTTTTAGAGACTAAACAACTAAACCAAAGGACTTGCGATTTAAAGCGACGGCTTTCTTTTATCATATTGCTAACAAAGCGCAACTCGCCACCTTTGCACCACAATTCGGCTTTTTGACCGCCAAAGTTTAACCTAACCGCCTCTTTTAACTTAACCGCCTCTTTGCTCTTAGCTGAGTTTTGTGAATTGCCTGTTTTGTTTAGGTTTTGCCATTTTTGCAGACTGCCTTGTTGCCCTTGCTCTAATGATTCATGAAATGGCGGGTTACACACCGTTAAATCAAAGCATTCACCGGTTTTGATGATGTCGGTGAAAGTATGGTTGGCATTTGGTTGTAAACGACAATCAATTGCCTCCCTCAACCCTGTATTTTTATCAAGGATTTGTGTGGCATTCTTAATGGACTGTGGGTCGATATCGCTCGCAACAAACTGCCACTGATAACTTCGATTGCCTAAAATGGGGTAAATGCAACTCGCACCTGTCCCTACATCCAACACTTTTACTTTATTTCCCGGCGCGGGTTTATTACCGTAGGATTGCTTTAATATATCGGCAAGGTAGTGCAAGTAGTCGACTCTTCCTGGAATAGGTGGGCATAAGAAGCCTTCAGGGATATCCCAAAAATCGATGCCATAGAATTGTTTTAATAACGCCAAGTTAAGTTGTTTAACGGCGTTGTTATTGGCATAGTCAATGCTCTCATTACCATCTTTTTTATTTACAAGGTAAGGTTTTAATGCTGGGTTAGCCGTGCATAAGGCGTTAAAATCATAGCCGCTATTGTGCTTGTTTCTTGGATGAAATTGTTTTTGCATAGGGCTTAAATGTTATGGTTTTTGGCCAGCACGGTATGTGCCATCCGCTAAAAATTGCACCACTTCTTTGCGTTTTTTGGCCACCAGAAATGCGCCATCGGCTATCATCATAAAATTCTTCCAAGTACGTTTAAAAACGGCCCAGTTTGTTTCTATAACCAAATCGCGACTTAAACAAAAATACACCACGGTGTTTTCTTGCCAATCAAGGTGCGACAAAATAGCTTCGGGCAGTTGTGGTTCATCACTGTCCCAAATTTCTTCCCAACGCGCGGTTTCAAGCCAAGTGCTGTCTTGCTCTACCCAGTCTTTCTCGGTAAAAAAATCTGGATGATCGACACTGTTGCTGATTGCAGCAGACCAAAGGGTGATTGAACGCTGCTTGTTCATTGGCTTTATTGCACTAAGGTCTTTTTCGCTTATTGGCAAGTCTTGGCGACGAAATACCCAAGCATGTTTTAACTCTTCAATGGCAATGTAGTTCATGTGATTTCTGTTATCTTTTAAGGTAATACCTGCAATTGTAGCATTGAATGAGCGGACAAAATATTGGCAAACTTAATATTGAAGCGATTTTTATCCACTATAATTGCGTTATGCCTTTTTTAATCTTGAATAATACTTTAATGTGTTGAAGTTATTCATCTTTTTTAAAAATAATAATGAGTAAGTTTATGACTGAACAAGCCACTGAAAATGCAAGCAATACCACGGTTACCGATTCTGGGTTTAACCCAACCGATTTAATTCAGGATGAAATCAATCACCTGAATAAATTTTATGACATCGTTATAGAGTTTTTTACCAATTACAGTTTCCAGCTAATTGGTGCCTTTATTATCTTTTTACTCGGTTATTATGTTGCCGGAAAAGTGGCAGGCGGTGTACTGCGTCTTTGTGAGCGTAACAGCCTAGATGTTACCTTGAGTAAATTTATCGCCAATGCCTCCAAAATGCTTATTGTGGTCATGATCACCATCATTGCATTAGGTAAGTTAGGGATAAGTTTAACCCCATTTGTCGCCGCTATTGGTGCATTGTCTTTAGGTGTTGGTTTAGCCGTGCAAGGCTTGCTGTCTAACTATGCGGCCGGTTTTAACATCATCATTATTCGCCCATTTGTGGTTGGTGATACCATTTCGGTGCAAGGGGTAAGTGGTGTGGTTAAAGAGGTCTTACTCGCCTATACCATCCTTGAGAATGAAGATGGCGTGCAAATTACCATACCCAATAAATTAATCGTTGGTGAAGTACTGCATAACTCTCATGAAGATTCGCTGTTAGAGTTGAGTGTGGGGATTTCTTATGATCACAACCCTGTTGACGTGGTTAAGTTATTAAAACCGGTAATTTGTTCTATGGAGATTGTGAGTGAGCAAAAACAGCCGCAAATTGGTATTGATGAATTTGCCGATAGTGCAATCAATATTGGCATTCGTATTTGGACGCCTACGGTTAGCTTTTATGCCTCAAAATATCAGGCTTATGAGTTAATTTATAAGACCCTAGACCAAGCAAACATCCATATTCCATTTCCACAACGAGATGTACATATTATTTCTGAACCAGAAAAGAAAGCCAGTTGAGCTTAGGCTAGTGCCACGCTTACATTAACAAGCGTTTACATTAACTCGAGCTTAGGTTGGTGTAGCGCTTGGCTAGGTATTGATTTTAAGCATAGTTTCAGCGGGTTTTGTGGTATAAAATATGACGACTTAAGATTAAGGGATAAGATATGTCTTCAGATAAATTTGGTACGAGTGCCAGCTATAAGCGCAAAGAGCAGGGCTATCGTGATCAAGCGTTAAAACTATTTCCATGGATTTGCGGTCGCTGTGCACGAGAATTTGTATATTCCAATATTCGTGAACTGACCGTTCATCATGTTGACCATGATCACACCAATAACCCAAGTGATGGTAGCAACTGGGAGCTATTGTGTATTTACTGTCATGATAATGAACACGCTAAATACACGGATCAAGAGCAATACACCCGGGAAGTAACGGCTGGTGATAACAACCAAGATACCGCGACTTATAACCCGTTTGCCGATTTAAAATCGTTGCTTAAAAAGTAGTAACTTCGGCATTTCGTGTTACAGCCGCTCTTCAACGATGCGTTTTAATAGATAGGTCTCTCGTTCAATCGATAGGCCTTTTTTGTCACTGCTGGCTAAGGTTTGTTCATTATGTGCAATGGCTTGATGAATGTTCATCCATACCGGTAACATGCCATTTTGCATTTCATGTGGCTCAAATTCAGGGGCAAGTTGCTCTTCATCGATGCTACACACATAACAAAAAGATTCCATGTGCATAATGGCAAAGTCATCTTTATACCAAGGACGGAATTCCTCGTATACACCAAACGCTTCAATGTTCTGAATGTTTTGCGCACCCGTTTCTTCTTTTAATTCACGAATAAGGCCGGATAATTTATCTTCGCCTTCGTCAATTCCACCCCCAGGCAGGGTATAATCATCATAACGCTCGGTATATAGCAATAAGATATCCTCACCATGTAACACGATACCGCGTGTTGCTTGTCGGATAAACGTAGGTAAAGAGAGGTCGGTAACTTGTGGATGAACCGTGGATTTTAATAAACGCATGCCTTGGAAATTTTTCCTTGGGTTGTAAAAGGCGCAATAATAGCAGTTTGATTGAAAAATTGCCTTTACCAAATGTTAATGTTGTTAACAGGTTGTTTGTATGTGCGTCTAGCCGTGAGGTCATCTGAAAATGCAGCGTTGTCGACTCGATAGATTCATTAGTGCTCAGTTAAATATAAGTCGTCGTGATGTGCGCTTAATACTCGCTCAAAGCCGGGTGTTGGTGGATGGAAACATTGCGAGAGATATTAGTCAAATTGTGGATAAATTTTCCACCATTGTCGTTGATGGCAACACCATTGTGCAATATCAACGTCGTTATATTATGTTGCACAAGCCCATAGGGGTGGTGAGTGCAACGGTTGATGACAAGCACAAAACCGTGTTGGATTTAATTGACCCAATACAATGCCCTGAAAAAGACGACTTGCACATTGCCGGAAGGCTTGATTTAAATACGTCGGGCTTGGTGCTATTGACCAATGACAGTCAATGGTCTGAGGCGCTCTCGCATCCAGATAAAAAGGTAGAGAAGCACTACATTGTCACCTTACAAAATCCATTAACACCTGAGTATATAAGCGCATTTGCTCAGGGGATGCATTTTGCCTATGAAGACATTGTTACCAAACCGGCCAAACTCGAAATTTTGGAGCAACATATTGCCAAAGTGTCGTTAATCGAGGGGCGTTATCACCAGATCAAACGCATGTTTGGTCGGTTTCGAAATCCGGTAATTGGCTTGCATCGTCAGCAAATTGGTAAATTACGGCTCGATAATGACCTAAAACCGGGGATGTATAGACAATTATTAACGTGTGAAGTGAACAATATGGTGTAAAATAGAGACAATTGAATCATATAAGAGTCCTTCATGAGTAAATCCCCAAAGTATACCTATCGAGTTGTTGAAAAGCGCAATAAAACCTGGACGGCTGAAATTCAACGCCAAGCTACGGCTCGCAAAAAAATTGTTTCTAAGCGTCAAGCGGGTTTTGAAACCGAAGCCCAAGGCATTGAGTGGGCAGAGCAAGAGCTTGTCTCAATTTTAGAAAACCATAAAGCCAAAAACCAACGCCAGAATGAACAACGCTTAGCGTCGTATCAGCAAAAGCAGGCGGAAGTTGCACAAGCTGCTGAAAGTGCCGAAGTATCTGACGTTGCAGAGGAAGAGCAAGTGGACCTGAGTGCAAAAGCATCATCAACCGAAACGGCTTCACAAGCAGATGATGACAGTGAACTTGTTGGCAAGCCTATGTTTGATTTTGAAATGGCCCTTGAGCAAGAAGAAGTCGAGGAAAAGCCGAAAAAGGTAAAACGCAAGCACCTGAAAAAAGCAGAACAGGAAAGCGTACAAGAAGCAAAAGACGTTGAACCCGATCCAAGCCAAACAACCGTTGATGGCAGTGACGAAGTAAACGACATTTACCTTAAAAAATAAGTCGGGACTAATACACCAGAGTATAACCTACCCGTTATATCGAAAAAGGTTAGCAACGCTGTTGCTAACCTTTTTTTCGTTTTATGCTAGAAGTTTACTTTAAATGCCATAACCGAACGACTCGTCTTTCATGACAAAGCGGCATTCAGCAATGCCTTTCGACGCTGGACCGGGATTTCTCCCAGTGTTTATTGTAAGCCGAATCGAAGTTAATCCAGAGCCTTTACTCTGCTGAGGTATTTGATATGGCGCGATTAAACTTTGGCAAAATATCGGTGTTATAAACAACTTCTACTGGCTTTTTCCCTCTGGCTTTCCAAACCGTGTCTTCGTCAAACACATAGTTTAATTGAAAGTCGCTGCGAGAACGTAAATACATTACTTCGGTGCGCATATTATCTAAAATGATAGGGTTATTAGTTTCATCATTGCGGTAATAGGCTAATACGATATGTTGCTCTACAAAAGGAGAAGCCATTGAGCCTATTTCTTTAATGTCAGCATGGATCAGTTTAAAGCGCTCTTTTGGGATGCCCATTTTAATTAAAATATCTCGTTTTAAAAACGCATAATCTTCACAATCACCTCTACCGTTGGCAATTACTTCACTTGGCGATGCCCAGTAATCATCTACACCGTATTGGGTAATATCGTTGGCATATTCAATTTGACTATTGACTGAAAGGTTAACTTGGGCGAGCGCTTTACGCACCTGGGAATAATCATTTATATCGGCAATGGTACCGTATTCAATTGGTTGTTGGTTTGTCGGGGTATTTGGGATGTTTACCAAGGTTGTTTGTTGGGCACAACCACCAAGACTTAAAAGTATTACTATACCAAACACTTTGCCTTTCATAACAACCACCTCTACATTTACTTCAAAGATAATTCAGCTAAGGTGCTAAATTCGAAGCAATATTAACGTTTTTGCAACTTGGATCCTGTAGGCAATTGTTGATAAATGTACGTTTTTTGAGCGCTGCTTGCCGGTGTTGAGGCTGGAAAATATACTTGTTACTTTGAAGTGATTGATTTATCGGTTTTTTCTTTTGACTTTCTCTAAATTAATGCCGTTTGCGGCTTTACATTTTAAAATGTTTGTTGAAAAGATGTTAACAGTATATAACCCATTAAAAGGGCTGTATGGCGCATTAAATACTGAGTAAATAGACTTAATAAATATCTTTTATAAATTCTTTCTGGGTAAGATAAAGACGCAGTTCAAATTCAAGTTGGTGGTAGTCAGGCAGCATATGCTCGCATAATTTATAGAAGGGCTTATTGTGTTCTTTCTCTTTTAAATGGGCTAATTCATGTACCACAATCATCGACAAAAAAGCTTCCGGTACGCGCTTGAACATGGCCGCTATGCGGATTTCATTTTTACTGGTTATTTTTTTACCGTGTACCTTCGATACATAGGTGTGTAAGCCCAATGCATTGTTAATGACATGAATTTTATTATCGAAGCACACCTTGCTAAGGGGATCGGATTTTTTTAGGTAGCGGTTTTTTAACTGTAAGGTAAATTCTCTCAGCTCTTTGTCATTTCTAATGACATGCGCCGTTGGGTATTTTTTAAGTAAAAAGTCGCCTAGCTGGTTGTTGTCGATTAATTGACTGACTTTGTCTTTGATGGCTTGTGGATAAGCGGATAAATATTTTAACGGTGCTGACATATCGGGTTTCTAACTCATTTGAAGAGGGCCATCTTAGCATATTCTGCGTATTCAATAAAAAGTGCCATTAAAAAAATACAAAGACCGTATATGACAATAAAAAGGCAGTAAAAAAGGCAATAAAAAACGGACCGAAGTCCGTTTAATTCTTTTTAGCATGAAGCTAACTTATTGGATACGTTTACTTAGCGTCTAAAGTAATTAATTGCCATTCATCATCTAAGCTCAAACGTACCGAACGGGTTTCACCATTATGTTGTACGTTTATCTGGTTTATTTGCCCAGGCCAAACATCTTGTAAGGCGCGCATTTGTAAATATACGCCCTTAATTTCGGCTGGTTGAGCAATTTCCTGATACACCCAAAAGAACTTACCTTCGACTTCAAAACCAACGCGGCCTAACGGTAATAATGTTTTATTTTCGTCGGCCAGTCTGAATTGCTTATGAATATACTCAGCAAAATCTTGCTGAGTTTGTTCGTCTTTAATGATATCAACGCGTTTTGCCATTAAATCGGCTAGAGCATGCTCTGCATCGTGAACATAAAAGCGGTGCGATACCTCGATATTGCCACTGCGATCATTAAACAATACCGTGCTGTATGCTTCTTTTTGCTGATGGGCATGGCCAATAGTACTAACACCTAGGGCTAACATCAGAGCGACGCCGATTTTTAATATCAGGCTCGGTAATAAACGCGTTAAACTTGTCATCAATTACTACTTCTTATAAAACGTTTCTTTGGTTTCTTTAAGTTCGGCTTTGCTGTCGTGCATGATATCACGACGTTCCCACTTCTTGTTATCCTTCTTCTTGAAGGCTTCAATGCGAGAGTCAATGATACGACGTGGGTAGTAGTTGTTTTCTACATCGACGTCTGCCGTTTCCCAATGAGGGTCAACGGTTACTGACGCAATGACCTTGTCTTTATCCGTTACAATAAGTTTGCTAACGGCTTTTGGTGAACGACGCCAGATTTCTGCTGGAATGTTCATTTCCTGACGTGAACCATCGGTAAATTCGATATCCAATAAGATAGGCATGACCAAACCACCAAGGTTTGAGAAGTCCATTACATAGTAATTTTTATCTTCTTCAAGCGCTCGTTTGAGTGCTTTGCGTTCCCAAGGTTTTAACTTAGCAAGGGTACTCTTGTACTGATTACGCTCTTTGTTGGTTACCGTGAAACGATCATTCTCATCATGATAATCACGTACATCTGAGTTTAACTCAACCCAGGTTTTATCGCCTTGAGCTTTGTTACGGTCAACAAATAATGAACTTGGTTTTTCATTAAATTCATTGCGACGACGTTCAAAATCAATATCAGGGTTTTTGGTATCTAAACGCAGTTTGTATACTTTATCTAATGAAATATCAACGTGATCTGTGGTGTAAAACCAGCCGTAGAAGAACCAGTCTAAATCAACACCTGATGCTTCTTCCATGGTACGGAAAAAATCAGACGGGGTAGGGCGTTTGTTCATCCAACGTGTTGAGTATTCTTTGAACGCGAAATCGAATAAATCACGACCTAAGATCACTTCACGAAGAATATTTAAGGCAACAGCAGGCTTTGTGTAAGCATTAGGACCAAGCTTTAGAACACTGTCTGATTGCGTCATTACTGGTACTTGCACATTAGAGCGCATGTAAGAAGTAATATCGCGTGGCTCAACACCCCAAGGAATCGTCGGATCCCACTCACGACCGGCAACACCGTCAAGGAAACTGTTTAGGCCTTCATCCATCCACGTCCATTGACGCTCATCTGAGTTAACAATCATTGGGAAATAGTTATGACCCACTTCGTGGATAACAACGCCAATTAAAAAACGTTTCTCGGCTAATGTATAAGTACGAGTTCCGTCTTCGTGTAATGTTGTACGAGGACCATTAAAGCTGATCATTGGGTATTCCATACCACCAACAGGGCCGTTTACACTAATGGCCACCGGGTATGGGTAATCAAAGGTAAAACGTCCGTAAACGTCCATGGTTTGAATAACCGACTCCGTTGAGTATTTCTTCCATAAATCACCACCTTCTTTCGGGTAGTAAGACATGGCCATAACCAATTCTTGGTCACTGTCTTTTTGCTCGTAGCCCTTAGCATCCCACATAAATTTACGTGATGAAGACCAGGCAAAGTCACGTACATTTTTGGCTTTAAAGTGCCATGTTTTGGTTTTATTAGTACCCGCTTTCTCGTTTTCTAACGCTTCTTCTGCCGTAACAACCATTACGGGACGTTTGGCATCTTCCGCTTGCTTTAAGCGTTTAAGTTGCGTTTTAGTTAATACGTTTTTCGGGTTTTGCAATTCACCGGTTGAGGCAACAATGTGATCGGCTGGTACCGTCATGCTCACATCGTAATCACCAAACTCTAGGGTAAACTCACCCCGGCCCAAGAATTCTTTGTTATGCCATGCTTCGTAATCTGAAAAAGCGGCAACGCGAGGGAACCATTGTGCTAATAAGAAAATATCGTTACCACCTTCTCTTGCATCATCTGGGAAGTGCTCGTAACCTGAACGGGCTGAAACGGCATTTTCTTCCAAAATGTTGTAGGCAAAATCAAGCTTAAAGGTAACGCTTTGTCCAGATTTTAACGGCTTAGCTAGGTCAATACGTGCTTGAGCACCAACTAGGGTAAAACGTAGCTCTTTGCCTTTTTTATCGGTTACTTTTGATAAGTCATAACCAATTTCATTATCCGCGTAGTACTGCTGGCGACGCAATTCACCAAAGCTTAACTTGGCAGAGCTATCACCCGATACTTTGGTTGTTGTAGGGCCACGACGACCTAAACCACCAAAATCACCACTTAACTCGGCAATTGAATCAGCTTTAAAACGGTTCTGTTCAAGCTGTAACCACAAATACTTTAAGGTATATGGAGAGTTATTTTTATACGTAATGGTTTCCTGTGCTTCTAAGCGGCGCTTGTCTTCATCAAGTACCACATTGATTTTATAATCAACCTGTTGTTGCCAGTATTCTTTGCCTGGCTCTCCGGCTGCGTTACGGTAATCATTAGGGGTAGGAAGGATCTCTTCCATTTGTCGAAACTTATCTTCAAAATCGCCTTTGGTTTGTTTTACTGCTGAGGCGGAGGCAGGATTAGCAATTACAACAGCAAGGAAGGCTGTTGACAACAATGCTTTTAACTTCATGGTTAGTCCTTTGGTGGTTTTAATTGTCGACCTTAATGCACAGATAGGTCGCTTATAATGGCAGGCAATGTAAAGTGGTGTGGGAGAATAGTCAATCGAGATAGGATTAAGCTACTTATATCTGCGACAAGTAACTAAATTGTAAAACATAACGTGCAGCCACCTTGGGTGTGGGACACCTAAAGTGGCTATACAAGGCTTTCTAATAAACGTTAACCGAATATAGATCGCATTAAAGAAATGGCTTTATCTACGGGTTTGCCATCTTTCACACTATTAACCAATGAATTGCGCATATCCAGTAAATATTCTGGGATATCATCTCCGGCCAAGGCTTTATCAACAATCGACTCTGCCGATTCCTTGGTACGTTTAACCGTGCGACTTACACCAATCTTCACTTTCTTAGGCTTGTCACGCATACGCAAATAGTTAGAATTTTGAGCCATGGACTCATCAGCAAAGAAGAATAAGTCAGCTAGGATGGCACGATTATTCCAAAGCATTAATTCGTCCTCATCACTTGGCTCGGCTTGCTTAAACCAGGTGCAAGACTGAATGGTCATGATCAACTCTTCCCAGTAAGCAGCGAAGTCCTGATTATTAAATTTGGTAATGTTTAAACCCTGACAAACATTGCTTAACTTGTTGTTGGTTAGCGCCACAAATTGATCTGGACGGCGCATTGCCAATAAGCGAGTCGCGGCCATTAGTGGTGCTTTTTCGCCTTCGGCTAATTCGGCAAAAATATTGATGTAACTGGTTACGAAAGCTTGGTAGTTCTCATAACTTACTTCGCCTTCGAATGGAATATGAGCAAGGGCTTCATCAAATTTTTCTGGGTTGCTGCTTAGTAAACTATGGAAGGTTTTAGCACCCTTGGTTGAGCCAAACCACTCAACGTCGAAAGTATAAATGCTCACATCGTGCATGGCACCATGCTTACCTGCAACCGTTAAACGATCTTCTTCTATCATTTCACTGAACGTTTTGGTTTTCAGTTCATTTACGTAGGTTAACAAAGATAAACGCTCTTCAAGCGCCTGTAGTTGGCCATTCTCTTTAATGAAGTTAGCAAAGATTGGCCATGGTGCAATGCGCATCATCTTTAACTGGCAAACCGAAATACCCGATTCTAACGTTTCTTGCAGTTTTTTTAGCGGTCTTAATTGTGCAGGCTCTAATAAGTCCATGTTGACTTTGTGCTTACAGAGGTGATGTAACTCCTTACACCAGCTTAAAAAATCTTCAGGACGATTTTCAACTTTTACCGCCATTAAATTCAAGGCCAAGTCGGCCACGTATTGTAAAGCATTTTCATAAATTGCATGCTCAGTATGAGCAAGAGACATTTGTGCAGGAGAGGTAAGCAATTTTCTCATAGGACCCGATTAACTCCATATTTGAGGAAGACGAAATGGAGAGAGGATGATACTGGAATGGCCAATCTAAACAAGAGAAATGCTGTAGTGAATTGTTAAAATGTTTGTTGGTTAAATGTTAAATGTTGGTATTTTATCAATTCAATGATTCTTTTGTGAGTGATTGTTTAAAAGCTGTACTATTAAGTGATTCACATTCCTTAAAAATCAAATCAGGATCTGCGGATATGTAATGATTACAAAAGGCATTCAGCATTTTGTACCAGTCAGTATCTTGATTAAATTGTGTGATAGGTTGCCATTGTTTTTCAGGTAAATTTACCCCGATGAAACCACCATATGATGGTATATAGGCTAATTGCTTTTGGTTGTAATATACTGAACGATGCTGTTTTTGTTTTATGTCTTCAAAGGCATCCATAGTCATAATTAATTGCCCTTCTTTATTGACTTCGTAAACATCCATATTTTCGTACATAACGTCATCATTTTTAATAAAGCTGGTATCTAATGCTTTAGATGGTTTTGAAGAATTGACAAAGACAAATCGGCTCTTAAGGTCTTGTTTATTTTGCTTTGGTAATACTTGTCCTTGAAAACTTGAGTTTGTTTTTAGGTCCAAATCTTTATAAAGGGTAGGCATTATGTCTATGAGTGAGAAATTGCCTTGAATGATGCTAGGGCTATTGATTGGTTTTGCGTTTCTATATTGAACTTTTGATAATAAAACGTTTGCCTGTGTTTGATCTAATGCGTTTGTACCATGTCCCCATGAGTTTACGGTTAATTTCAACCTTGCATCATGTTTATCTTTTGCAGAAATGGTATCTTGCTCCAATAAAAAACCATCACCATGATCTGAAAATACATAAACTATGGCATCATCGAGATACCCTTTTTCCTTCAACGTCTCCATAAAATGCTGAAACTGCGCATCTACTTGTTCAAGAAGTGATAGATACATAAAGTGGTTGTAATTCCCTTGCCAAAAATGTTTGTCAATATTGATAAAGTTTTTTGAGGTATAAGGCCAGTGTTGCATACAAAAATGAATTGAAAAAAAATTTGGGCGAGTGGCTGATAATTTACTTAAAGCCGCCTTATTAAATTGAATAGGGTCGTAGACTTTACCATTTGCTCGATTTAGGTACATAAAAGGAAGAAAGTGTTTCCCGAACCGAGTATGAGAGAGTAAGTTTAAAATCGGTAAATCCGCAATCCGATTTGTAAGTTGATCGGCAAAGCCTATTTTAGGGCCAATGATTTGCTCGAACCCATAAGTTTGGTCAATCTGATTAAAACGCCTCTCATCTATGGCATAACTAGAAACATAATCTCTTTTTTTTAAATCTTCTATTAAAGGGATGTGTTTATCAATGATGTGTGGTGCTGTTAAATTGAATCGACCACCATGTGTATTGGGGTATTGACTCTTTAATAAGCTTATCCAAGATACAAATGTTCGTGGCAAAGGGGTATAAGTATCTTGGTAGATTAATGCCGAAGAGAGAAAATTATTTAAATAGGGTAAATAATCGGGTTGCTGATTATTCATATAATGCAAGTGGTCTGGGCGTAATGCATCGATACCTATTAGAAAAACATTTGGGTTGCTTACATTGGCTCCTGTACTTTGCTCGATAGGATACTGCACTGGGTAAAGGACAAATATGGCTATTGCAATGGACGCCAGACAGGTTTTTACCTTCCGTAATTGTATTAGACTAATAAAGTACCAGATAACTAGGAGAGTAAAAATACTGGTGATAAGCATGCTGCTTGTAAAATGAGCATGTCGATAAATGCTTAATAGAGAGGTAGGAAACCAATAAGAATTGGCTACTAGAATCAAATTGAAATGGATTAATAAAATAATTAGCCAGCATTGTGTTTTGTGATTATCGACTGTTAACTTTCGAAACGGTACACTGCAATGAATGGTGATGATGTAAGCCCAGATAAGATGAAGGAATATTAAAGTGGCACAAAATAGAAGTAAATCGCTGACAACTCCATCTGTTAAGTATTGCACCGACTTTTCTTGAACTAATATATTGAATAAAGATAAACTCGATATTGGCTTTAAAGCGCTTTTAAAGAGTACCGAGAAAATTTCAAAAAGAATTAGCACGCATACAGTGCGGTAATATGTTCGCTTTAACGTGACTTTACTCATCCGTCTTTACATCTTTATTATCTTGAGAATGTTCTTGTAATGTAGGTTTGTATTCTTCTTTAATTATAAAATGTTCATATTGTTGAATCAGCTCATTTGCTGTATTTGAGGAAGGCCATGAGCCTGAATATAAGTATCGATTGGCAGATATATCTTCAGGGACATCCGTATTCTGCATATTCTGTTTGATTTGAATGATAGTAAAGCTGTAGTAACCAATAGGTAAGAACATTACGATTAATAATAAATTTAATAGTGAACTTAATTTCATTAGCACACCTCAATGCCTACCTTTTTATAATATTAAAATTATAGAACAAATTATTACATCGAAATATTTTTCGATATAACTAAATATTTAATCATTTAATGTAGGTGTTTGTTATTTAACCATAAGCTGTTGTTTTTTTAAAGTGGAAGCTATGTTTTTTTATTAATTAAGGGTTTTTTTAAGAGAATTGTTTGACAGTATTCATGTTCAAATCTAGCTTTTATAGATGTTAACTGGTTTTTTAATCTAGAGGGAATTAAATTGTTTAACGGTGACGCATCTAAAAAATTGCTTCTTGTTTCATTTGATAAATCTAGCTTAGATTTGTGTGAAGAGTCTTTGATGCTTATTTGTCAGGTTGATCTAGTGACTTGTATGGAACAACTTGAAGCAAATAGCTATTCTCACTCTGCGGTTGTTTATGTTATGGGAGCGGCAAGTCATACCCATTTTCACAATATTCAATTTATAAGGAACAAATTTGAAAAACATCCTGTCTATGTTTTATCATCCTCTGTATCAATTCCATTACTGTTACAAACGACCCGTTTGCATATAAACGATGTTTTTTTACTGCCATTTTCCAAAAAAGATATCCAATTATTCACCGATGCTTTAAATAATGACACTCAGGTTAATTGTTTTGAAAGATTGGGTTCTGTACCTAATGACCGTGTTGAAGACTCAATAATAAATGAAACACCCATGGGGTCAATTTTAGGTAATATCGAAAAAAACTTTCATCAAGGGCCTACATTAAATGCCCTTTCAGATAATTTTCATCTTAGCCCCAGTCGATTATGTCATATGTTTAAGGACGTATGTGGTATTACCTTCAGTCAATACCTCTTATGTCGTAAACTTGAAGAAAGTGAACGTCTACTAAGTGATGCAAATGAGTCACTCACAACCATTGCTTATAATCTTGGCTTTTCCAACCCTTCCCATTTTAGTCGTAGCTTTAAAGAGCACTTTAATATTACGCCTAGTTCATATTTGAACGGTAATCGGAATGTTGAGCAAAGTACCTTATTTAAACGGTATCTACGCTTGAGAGTCCATGTATTACCTTCAGCACAAAATAAAGCTCTTCAAGCTCATAATAAAAAAGTTGCTAATGGTAATACTTAAAACGAATGGCATAAAATCCAAATTACTTTTACTGGTTAAGCTGTGTGTGATTTGTAGCTTGTTTTCGGTTATAACTTTAGCGGCAAAACCGCTGTCTTTTAATGAAAAAGTAAATCAGTTTAAGCATTTTAATAAAGCTCATTATCAGCAATTAAAAAAAAGACAAAACTCTTCTTTTTTATGGTTTAGGGGGCAAAGACTCTCGTTAGATGGACGGGAACTACATAGTTTATTGGATGATTTAGGTCTGCTTGGTGAAGGTTATCAACTCGATGCTTTAAAGCAAGATAAGGAGTTATGGGATTTCTTGCTGACAAAAGGAATAGTTAACCTCCTAAATATTTCTAATGCCAAATATACTATAGAAGAACACCTTGAACGACTAGGAAGTGCTATGTCAGAAGGGAGTGTTGATGTCTTACTTTTAAGTGTCACCCCACAGTTTGATCAAGTAAGTTTATTGCGCAAAGAGATAGGCAGATTTAAAGCCTTAACTCATATTAAGTGGCCTGTTTTAGATGCCAGTTTTCGCCCTAAGTTAGGGCAAAACCATACAAAAGTTGCCGATATTCGTTTTATCTTGACTCATTTGGGGTTTTTATCTGAAAAAGAACAGCGATTATCTCGGCTTGATGCTTTTGATTCTGTCGCGATCAATGCGCTTAAGCGCTTTCAAGAAGCTCATGGCCTAACTATTGACGGTAAACTTGGTCCCAAAACGTATGCCTCACTTAATTTTTCTCCTAAACTTCGACTTCTAAAACTCCAAATAAATCTTCAACGGTGGTTTTCCTTACCTAAAGAGTTACCTGAGCAATATCTCTTAGTAAATATACCGAGTTTTCGATTGCAATTAATTGATAATGGAATTGAAACTTTAAGAATGAAGGTAATAGTCGGTACTAAAAAGCACCAGACACCACAAATGGTTACTTATATTAATCGCGTTACAATAAATCCAACTTGGACACCAACATTTAACATTATTAAAAATGAATTAGTCCCCGAATATAAAAAAGATTTTCTATCTCTGAAGCGGAAAAATTTTCAACTTGTTAAAGGTTATAGAGAGGAAGCCGTTAAAACAGAAGTTGAAGAGCCTAACATTAATATTATAAAAATGATGCGAACTCATCGATTAGTACAAGCTCCTGGGGAAAGTAATGCGCTAGGATTCTATAGATTTAATATTCCAAATAATCAATCCATATATTTACATGATACCCCGCAAAAATCTTTATTTAATCAAACCTTTAGGGCGTTAAGTCATGGCTGCGTTCGTTTGGAAAAAGCCAATGTGCTATCTGAATATTTGCTAAATCAAAGTCAATTAGAGTTAAAACCAAAAGTTACTCGGGCTTTGGAAAGCGGTAAAACGACTCATTTACCACTTGAAAAAAGCTTACCCGTATTTATAACTTATCATACAGTATGGGTTGATAGCTCTGGTGATGTGCATTTTTTACCAGATATTTACGATATAGATCAACATGCTACACCTATTGCGCAATTTGATGCAACAGTTAGCAACCCTGTGATAACCCTTTCTGATAATACTCCCCTAGACTAAGAATAGTTTCCATAAGGATTTTGGAATTACAAAATTACCACACGGAAGAAAGTAGCTAGGGGATGCGATACTTCAGCACTCAGAGTTGGGATGTATAATTGAAAAAATATCGGAGTCATTGAAATGAAAGATTTAAAAAGCTTACTTAAGAGTTTTATCGAAGATGAAAGTGGTTTAACTGCTGTTGAATATGCTATTGCAGGTAGCCTTGTTGTGGGTGGTGCAGTCGCTGCATTTGCAACCCTCGGAGATAATGTCACAGCTAAAATCGGCTGTCTTGGGAGTGCTGTTAGTGGTGGATCTACAAATTGCTAATAGAAACTTTATTGTAGATTTAAAATAATTGAATAATTGAGGGATTATGGAGTTGTTTAATTACATTATAGCTATGTTGGTTATCTGTTTTTTTGGATTAGCTCTCGCTATTTATTATGATTTACGATTCCATAAAATCCCAAATAAACTTTGCTTATTGTTGGCGTCAATAGGGATTTGTAGCCAAGTTTACTTTAATGGCTTTCAAGGTTTGTCTGATGGAGTCATGGGGTTTATTTTAGCCTTTATTCTTTTATTCCCACTGTTTGCTATAAAAGCACTCGGAGGGGGGGATGTGAAGTTGATGATGGCAATAGGTTTTTTGTTAGGGCCAAGCTTGCTGATGTGGAATTTGGCTTACGCCATTGTCCTAGGCGGGCTTACAACGTTATTACTTTGCTTTAAAGAAACGGGTGTTGTAGGAATTAAAAAAACTATTGTTAGGTATTATCAGTGTTTTTATTTAAGAAAATATTTCAAACCATCTCAAGGAGAGGCGGCGGCGTTGAGAGTTCCTTATGCGCCAGCATTAGCTTTGGGGTGGATTTGGGCTTGTAGTCAAAATCAAGATGTAGCATGGGCAGTAATGAATGCTAAGCAAGCATTAAACTTTTAAAGAGGGATTTATGGGCTTTTTTAATTTTTCGAAATCAGGAAATCAGGAAGATGATCTGGCCTCAAAACTCACACCTAACAGTTTAGATAAAGCTTTGACTCGATCTAAGCAAAAAGAAACAATCGAGGAAAAGAAGGCAACTAGCGCGCTAAATTCTGATTTTGAACAATTAAATTATTCGCAAATTGCACCTTACCCTGTTGAACTGAAGGATCTGGGCGTCTCAGAGCATTTGTTATTAACTTTATTATTAAAGCATTTATATGCTGACGGTGTTTCTACTCTTAGAGAGTTAGCAACGAAACTTAAATTAAGTGGAACGATTGTTCAACACTTGGTCGATAGTGCTAAAAACAAATCATACATTGAAAATATTGCACAAAACACAAATGAACAAATGCGTTTATCTTTAAGTTCTGTAGGAGCGATAAAAGCAGAAAAAGAGTTCTTAAAAAGTGGTTACTTAGGTCCAGCACCCGTGCCATTAGAGCAATACATTCGAGTATGTAAAGAGCAAACTAGTCGTAAAGTCTATATTACAATGGAAGCGCTTAAAGAAGCACTTCATACTCTATCCTTTTCTAATGAGTTACTTGAACAAGTTGGACCTTCTTTAAATTCCACTAAACCTATTTTAATTTATGGTGACGCGGGAACGGGCAAGAGTTATTTTTGTCGTCATCTAAATCGAGTGTTCGGTGGTGATGTGCTAATTCCACATGCCATTGAAGTTAATAGCGAAATTATACAAATTTTTGATCCTGAGGTGCATTTTGTTCAACAGAAGGAGCTACAGGAAAATGTTCTACAGTTGGCTTCTAGTCATGATCCAAGGTGGTTGTTATGTAAGAGGCCTTTAGTTGTTAGTGGGGGTGAACTTTCATTGGATATGCTTGAAGTCCAATATGACCTATCGACAAGAACATACAGAGCTCCGCTGCAGTTAAAGGCTAATAACGGTATCTTATTACTTGATGACTTAGGACGCCAAAAAATAACAGCTAAAGAGTTGTTTAATCGTTGGATTATCCCGCTGGAAGAGCAAAGAGATTTTTTAGCGTTGCAATCGGGCTTGCACTTTGAAATTCCATTCGAATTCTTATTATTGTTCTCAACCAACTTAACCCCAACCGATTTAGTTGATGAGGCATTTCTAAGACGCTTAGGCTATAAAATTGAGTTTAAGCCATTGAGTAATAACATGTATAAGGAAATATGGTTCAACGAATGTAAGAGCAATAACGTACATTGCAGTGAGGAAATGTTTGAACTGCTGCTAGAGAAATACCATAAAAAATATCATCGCTATCTACTACCATGTTACCCCAGAGACTTACTAGGTATAGCGAGCGATCAAATTAAGTTTAAACAATTAGGGCAAGAGTTAACTGAAGAATTATTAGATTTTGCATGGCACAGTTATTTCGTGAAATAAGCCGTACGGATTAGTTCTGTTTAGCAAATAAGGAGATTTTGTGAATAAAAATGTTGCTGTATTTATCTTACTTTCCATAGGTTTTGGTTTAGGTGCTGTTTACTTGGCAAAAAACTGGATAAATAAAAATGAGGCCAAGAATTTACAAGAAGGCCAGGTGCAGGTTATTTCGGTTGTTGCACCTATTTTGACCGGAAGTGTTATCGAAACCAAACACCTAAAAGTAAGTACTTTACCTGAATCGATGCTACCGAAGGGGGCAATTACAAGTCTTGAGGATGCCACAGGTATGATTGCCAAACAAAAATTGTACCCAGGAGAAATATTGCACAAAGAAAGGGTCGCAGTTAAAGGTGAGGGGAGTTCGTTGGCAAGTTTAATTGGTAAAAATATGCGAGCGGTTTCAATTAGGGTTAATGATGTTGTTGGAGTTGCAGGTTTTATATTGCCAGGTAATCGAGTGGATGTGCTAACGACGTTCAATAAAGGAAGTGGTCCTTATACCGAGGTGATTTTATCGAATATTAAAATTCTTGCAGTCGATCAACGAGCATCAAATGATGAGAATAAACCTCAAATTGTTAGAGCTGTTACGATAGAGGTTAGTTTAGAGCAAGCTGAAACCTTAATGAGTGCTAAAAGAAAAGGTAGCCTACAATTAGCATTGCGTAACCCGAATGATAAAACCATGGTTGCGACGGCTCAAGAAGAAGCCATTGAAGAGCAAAAGAAAGTTGAAGAACAGCCTACGTTAGCCGCTGTAAATATAAAGCAGCGTAATAGAAATAAAATAGAAATAATTCGTGGAACTAAGCAGGAAACTGTGCAAGTTTCAAATAAAAATTAAGGACTACAAAAATGAGAACATTACAAAAAGTAGTACCCTTTCTAACGCTTATAATGACCTTGTTATTCGCTGGTTGGTCAGCAAATGTATTGGCAGGGGGGCCTACTGTAAAAGATAAAAATGCGGTTAAAGTGCCCATTTTTAAATCAAGAACGCTAAAAATGGAAGACGAAGTTCATCGTATCTCTATTGGTAACTCTGGTATAGCAGACATTTTGATTTTAAATACCGATGAGCTTTATATAGTGGGTAAAACGCTTGGGCATACCAATGTGATGATCTGGGATGAAAATGATAATGTTGTTGATATTATTAATTTGGAAGTTTCTCACGATTTAAATGGTTTAAGAGAACGTTTCTATCACTATTTGCCAGAAGAGCCTATAGGTATCGAGAGTTCTCAAGGACAATTAGTGTTAAGTGGTCAGTCATCGTCCTTATCTAAAATGAACATGGCTTTGGAGTTAGCTAGATCTTATGCTGAGGCTGCTGCGGTTGGTGGTAAAAAAAGTGAAGTCTTAAATATGTTAAGTGTTGGTGGTGGGCACCAAGTGATGTTAGAGGTGACTGTTGCAGAGGTTCAAACCGAGGTTGCAAGACGTCTTGATTCTAAATTGCTTCTACAATTTGATGGAAGCGATGGTACTGGTGGAATCATTTCCGGAGGAGACTTATTCGATGCTATCGGTATTAGTCCAGCAGTATCGAGAGGTTTTTTCGGCTCATATTTAAATGGTGATATGTTACTTAATTTCGCTTTTGATGTGGCAAAACAGCATGGCCTAGCTAAAATCTTAGCAGAACCTAATATCACTGCTTTAAGTGGCCAAAAAGCTGAGTTTTTATCTGGTGGTGAGATACCCATTCCTGTTGCTGGCGGTTCAGATAGTGGAACAGGTGTAACTTACCGTGATTTTGGTGTTGGAGTTAGTTTCGTACCTACCATTTTGGATTCTGGAAAAATTAATCTAAATTTGAGTGTTCTAGTAAGTGAATTAAGTAATGCAAACGCGGTAACAATCAGGCCGGAAGGTTCTGGAAGTTCATTCGTTGTTCCTACAATCATTAAACGCACTACCGAAACTACAGTTGAACTAGGAGATGGGCAAACAATTGCTATTGGTGGCTTGATCAGTGACACCATTCGAGAAAGTGTTGATAAGATCCCCGGTTTAGGTGATATCCCAGTCTTAGGGCAGCTATTTAGAAGTCAGGAGTTTGTAAAGGGACAAACAGAGTTGGTGATTATGGTTACACCAAGATTAGTCAGACCTTTCAATAAAGATGGGGTGCCCCTTCCAACCGATAATTTTGTTCCCGTTTCGGATATGGAGTTTTATTTACTAGGCAAATTAACGCCTAGGGTTGAACCTAGAAAAGAGTCGCAATATTTACCTAATAATACCAATGAACAAGCTCCAATCATGTTGCCAGACGATGGTGGTACAAAAGAAAAGTATGGTCACGACTTAAGTTCAGAGAATGGAGGTAGCAGTTATGAGTAAATTAAATATCTTTTTACTAATGGGGGTTGCCGCGATGACTGGGTGTTCGTCTGTTGATATATATCCCGTTTCAGGGAGCTATGCTCAAATTAAAGAGAAACAAATATTAGATCCTATGGCTCCAAAAAACAATGCTGGCGTTGTCAATGATTTAGAAGGAAATTATGGAAAAAAAGTGATTGGAAACTATCAAAAATCCGCTGTTAACCCCGCTGAAGGGAAAAACAATAGTGGTGCAGGTAAAATTATTTCTAGTGGGTCATCGAACTAATGAGCGTAAAGTCAATTAATAAGCAAAAAGGTAATATTTTAGTGTTGTTCACTATTGGCCTTTTTGTACTAATTGCAATGGCTGCGTTAGCGCTAGATGGTAGTCACCTACTACTTAATAAAACTCGATTACAAAATGTTGTCGATGCCGCGGCTTTACATGCCGCAAAAGAAATTGAGATTGGTAAAACACATGATGAGGCAAGGGAGGCGGCTTTAGACTTAATAAAGCTCAACTTGAATTACCCAGATTACAACGAAATCAAAAATAATATTGATTTAACAGCTGCAGATTTTAGCACTGCACAATTAAGCACTAATATATGGATAGATTTCTTTGATGCTCCTGAAGATTCAACCTCTTCCCCTAGTTCTACCGGGGAATACGTAAGAGTGTCTATAAGTAATGTTCTATTGGGTAACTTTTTGGCCCAAATGTTAAGTTTTAGTAAATCATTAGGTGCAATTGCTCAAGCGGGGCCGAGTTCGGCTTTAGTGGAATGTTTTTACGATTTAGTCCCTATGCTTGTGTGTGCCCCCGACCCATTAGATACTACCGAAGATGCTTATTTTGGTTTGCCATTATACGATCCTGATACCCCTGGAAATGATAAGGTTTATGTTATGAAAGCAGGGGCTGGTACTGAATCTATTGGCCCAGGAAATTTTCAATTAATTAGGATTAATGATAATCAGGGGGGAAATGATATTCGTAAGGCTATGGCAGGTCAGTCGAACTCTAATACACCCCAATGTTTTATACCTCCGTCATCTTCGGAACCAGGAGGTGTTGTTCCAACAGAGCCCGGTAATACGGTTGGTCCTAGTTCACAAGGCTTGAATACTCGATTTGGGATTTACCAAGGTGGCCAGATTAATTCCGACGACCACCCTACGGATATCAATAATTGTGAAGGTAGTGCCATAATGGTAGAAGAAGTACCTGATCCTGACAATGAAGGGAAATTAAAATTTCAGGTGGATATACCAGAAAATTATGCAAATGAGCAGGCCGTTTACGCTGAAGCATATATGTATCGAGATTATCTCTCTGATTTGGCAAACAAGGATGATGCAATATGTCATAAGAAAGAAAATATTACCCAAAGTACATTGAGTGGTGTGGCAAATGATGAGATTAATGGAAAAATTGGTAGGAGAATACTCACTGTAGTTGTTGGGGACTGTACAGATAAGACGAATGGAGCATCAGATATTCCATATTTAGGCAGTGGTTGCTTTTTTCTAAATCAGAGTATCGGAAAAGGTGGACAAGATTCTTATGTCATTGGTGAGTTTTTAACTGAATGTGGCGGTTTAGGTATTCCTAGTGGTACTACACAAAAGGGACCAACCTTTACCATTGTTTTATATCGTGTTCCCGGTAGCCCGGATTCATAGGGGGCTCATGAAAAATAATTTAAATAAACAAGATGGTGTAGCAGCGATAGAGTTGACCTTAATTTTACC
Source organism: uncultured Thalassotalea sp. (assembly GCA_947502355.1). Classification (GTDB taxonomy): domain Bacteria; phylum Pseudomonadota; class Gammaproteobacteria; order Enterobacterales; family Alteromonadaceae; genus Thalassotalea_A. The sequence continues at coordinate 148,613 of CANMZP010000008.1, forward strand.
ATTTTTGTTACTAATGGTCTTTGCTACCGTAGAATTTTCAAGAATGATATATCAGTATAATGCAATAAATAAAGTTGCTCGTGATGCCGCAAGGTATTTGATTGTTCATGGGATTGATGGTTCTACTCAAACAGTTAATATTGATACGACAGACAGTTTGATTGCTTCTAGCTTAATAACTAAAGGGGATACAGGAGGTAGCATCGATTTATTACCTAATTTATCTTCCGCTGTGATTACTTTTTCTGCATCCTCTGGGAACATAATTACCGTTAAAGTGGTATATAATTGGCAGCCAATTTTTTTCAGTGTTTTACCTAGTTTTGTTGGCGGCTCAGATATTGATTTAACATTTCCTCTTACGGTGAATTATTCAATGAGGGCGCTAATCTCATGAAATTTAATCGAGGTGTATACACTGTTGAGTTTGCTATTGTAGGGAGTTTATTTTTCTTACTTTTTCTAGCCGTCATTGAGATTTCAAGATTAATGTTTACTTGGAACGTATTAACTGAAGTATCTAGAAAAGGTGCAAGACTAGCTTCAGTGTGCAATATCTTGGATGATCCAGGAAATGATAGCCAAACAATAACGCTACCGACGGGGGTTGCTAACCTAGCCTCTTTTGCCGATATGAACATGCTACCTAATTTAACCGGGTCTAACTTAAGATTAAGTTACTTGAATTTAGATGGGACAAATGCCACAAATTTTACTGATGTGGTATTAGTTAGAGTGGAGATAATAAATTATCAACACAAATTACTTATTCCTGGGGCTTATTTTACTTTGAACTCTCCTAGTTTCAGCACAACGATTCCTCGAGAAAGTTTAGGGGTAAGTCCATTTGCTTATACAGACTGTTGATTTGAAAGGATAAAAATGACAATAAATCGAAAGTTGATTATAAAGGATGTAGATCAAATGACAATATCAGACAATAAACCAGAGCGAGTTGGTGCACCAAGGAATAAAGAATCAATAAATATTCCTTTTAAAATGAAAATACTTTTAATTTGCGATGACAATCAGGTTAATAAAGGTATTGAATCAATATTAGGTGATCAAAAAAATATCGAATTAGATGCTATCAATAAGTTGTCATTTATAACCACAGGAAAGCATCATATTGCCCTGTTAGTATATACTGGTAATGAAACTCAATCGAAAAATGATATAAAAAAATTATCAAATGCAGGCATTAATTTAATTTTAATCGGGGATGACTTACCAGCGGAGCTTCTAAGGACGTCAATTCAATTATCGATTAAAGATTGTTTGCCTTTAAAGACATTAGAGCTAAATTTATTATCTGCCATTTCTCGAATTTCGGAATTATTAATTTCTGATTTGAAACTCGCTCCTGTTATTTCCATCCTAAATGGCAAAGGAGGATCGGGGTCTAGTTTTATTACTAACTCTATTTCGCAAGTCATTAATAAGAATTCTAATAAACAGATCGCATTAATTGATGCAGATCTTCAGCATGGCTCTTTGGCTAATAGTCTTAATTTACAGCCAGAGTATTACCTTGATGATGCATTAAATGATGTTAAAGAGCTTGACGAAACCGCAGTTAAGTCAATGATGTCCAAGCGTCAAAATATTCATTTGTTACCTGTCAGAGCCTATTCGCAACTAAATCAATTAGTAAATATTAATGCAAATAGTATTAGTCAATTATTAGGTAAGATTCGCCTTTCTTATGAGCTACTCATTGCAGACTTGTCACGAGGGCTTGATAGTTTATCGATACCTATAGTGGAAATCAGTGACCATATTTTTATTGTTTTACAGCAAAATATTACCAGCATAAGGGAATCAAAAGCCCTTATCGAACAATTGCAAAATAAAATGGGTATATCAGCTGAAAAAATAAACATAATAATAAATAGGTTCTCTGATAAACATAGTTCAATAACTGCAGATGATATTCGAAAGGCAACAGGTATAAATTCAGTATTCAAAATATCTAATGACTATGAATTGGCAAATGCTTGTACCGATCTAGGTAAGTCTTTAGAAGAGCTGTCCAATTCTAAATCTTTAGAAAAAGAGGTCATTCATTTGCTTAACACCGTTAATCCATTGGACGTAGAGTTTAATAAAAAACCAACAGGGTTTTGGGCAAAATTAATCGGGAAAGAATGATGGAACTAATGAAAAGAGATGATGAGTCTACTTATGAGGCAATAAGTGTTCAAGATTTAGAAATAAAGCAAGAAGTATTTTCTAAGATTCTGAAAATGCTTGATCTTTCTGTATTGGAAACAATGGATGACACGACTGCTAGAGAGCAAATTTCAGATATTTGTCATCAATTGCTTAATGAAAAGGCCAGACCTTTAAATCTAACTTCTCGTCAAAAAATTATTAAATTAATTATTGATGAAATTTTAGGGTTGGGGCCATTAGAAGCTTTATTCACCGATAATACTATTTCAGATATTTTAGTAAATCGCTTTGACAGTATTTTTGTTGAACGTTTTGGTAAGCTTGAAAAGGTACCTGTGCAATTTTATGATGATGATCATTTATTGAACATAATCGATAGGATTGTTTCTAGTGTGGGGCGACGCATAGATGAATCTTCACCTATGGTCGATGCGAGATTAAAAGATGGCTCTCGGGTAAATGCGATTATTCCACCGCTAGCTCTAGACGGCCCAACGTTATCAATTAGACGATTTACAGTTGAGAAGCTAAAAGCCGAGCAATTGGTTGAGCTTAAATCGATGAGCGCAGAAATAGCCGCTTTAATTGAAGCATGTGTTTTAGGTAAATTAAATATCCTAATATCGGGTGGTACGGGCAGCGGTAAAACGACGCTGCTAAATATTTTATCTGGCTACATACCAAACGATGAGCGGATTATTACCATAGAAGATTCAGCCGAATTACAATTACAGCAACCACATACTGTCCGTCTAGAAACCCGACTTGCAAACATTGAAGGGGTTGGTGCGGTTACGCAAAGAGACTTAGTTAAAAATACCCTAAGAATGCGTCCTGACCGTATAGTTATAGGTGAGGTTCGTGGAGCTGAAGCTATTGATATGTTAACGGCTATGAATACAGGTCATGAAGGTTCATTAACAACATTACATGCTAATACACCTAGAGATGCACTTGGTCGATTAGAGAATATGGTCTGTATGGGCGGTTTTGATATGCCGGTTAAAAATATCCGTGCCCAAATCGCTTCTGCTATAGATTTAGTCATCCAGTTACAGCGTCAAGAAGATGGTCATCGACGGATTGTAAGTGTACAAGAAATTAATGGGATGGAAGGTGAAATCATTACCATGAGTGAAATTTTTAATTTCACTCGAAGAGGCAAGGGAGAGGATGGCAATATTTTAGGTGATTTTAAAGCAACAGGTGTTGTGCCTAATTTTAATAAAGATTTAAAAGCCAAAGGCATTAATTTACCAAATTCAATTTTTGGTATTAATGAAGAATTGATTAACTTTTAAGGAAAAAATATGAGTAATGAAGTTATCTTTTTACTGTTGGTTTTTGGTGCCGTATTATTCATGTCACAAACCTTATTTGTGTCAGTATACAACCCTCAAAGAACCAACACAAAACAGCTAAGACGTAAGCTAGAAAGTTTAGCTAATACTGACCCTCATCACGTAGATTTAATTTTAGCAAAACGCTTACAATCCCTTTCTCCGGTTTTAAGGCGTTTGGAAGAAACGGAATGGATGCAAAATTTAACTTACAAGCTGGAAATGTCTGGTTCTAAGCTTTTTGCGCACCAATACATAATTATTAACCTTGTGGTTTGCGCTGTTTTGGCGCCGTTAGTGTGGCATTTTACACTGGATCCTCTTTTTGTTCTTATTACTATTGTGCTTATATTTTTAGCCTTCTCTCTAAAAGTTCGCCGTGATAGTGCGAAAAGAATGGAAAATATCGAAATTCAATTTCCAGAAGCGTTGGATGTTCTAAAAAGAGGGTTACAAGCCGGTTATGCGTTTTCAGAAGCACTTAAGCTGGTTTGTGAAGAAACCGAAGGTGATTTAGCCAATGAATTTAATTTTATGTTTAAACAAATTAATTATGGTAGTGATGTAAAAACAGCATTACTGACTTTTGTACATAGGGTACCAACAACATCTTCAATGGCTTTTGCAAGTGCAGTGAGTATTCAAAAAGAAACTGGCGGTAACCTAGCAGAGAAAGTTGAAACCTTATCGAGAGTGATTCGTCAACGTTTTAAGTTTCAGCGACGGGTGAAGACGTTATCGGCAGAGGGGCGGTTATCTGCATGGGTATTAGTTCTGACACCTTTTGTACTTTTCGCCATTCTTTATTTATCCGCACCTGATTATATCAGTACATTATTTACGACCCCTGAAGGAATAAACCTTATGAAATGGGGGGGCTTTGGTATGGTGATAGGTACTTTATGGATCAATAAATTAATAAGAATAGAGTATTGATTATGGAATTTTTACAAAGTATTTTAAACAATATATTTATTGATCCGCAGCGAGTTCAATGGGCAATTATTTTAATTGCCGCCGCTGCGGGGATAACTTTAGCGATGGCATTAACTCTAATTTTTTCAGGTGTTTATTCACCATTAAGAGTCAAATTACAAGGCCTTCAGCATTCAGATGCTTCTGCGGGGGAAACGTCCGAAAATTTAACTCAATCTCTGGAAAGATCCCTAGATAAAGTGGGATTTTTAGGGAGTAGTTACTCCGGCGATGAGAAAACCAAACGGCTTTTAATTCATGCGGGTTTCCATTCTGAAAATTCTCTCAAAATATATAATGCATTAAAATTATTATTGCTGTTAATCGGTGGTCTAGTCGTATTATTTATCTTGCAGATATTTTCCGATTTATCACCTTTCATGACTTTTTATTTAGTCATTTTGATTTTAGGTGGCTTTTATTTATTGCCCGGTATGGTACTGACATTTTTAGCCAATCGGCGTATGCAAAGCTTACGAAAATATTTTCCAGATGCCTTAGATCTTCTGGTTGTGTGTTGTGAATCTGGATTGGGTTTACTTGAATCATTTCAACGAGTATCTAAAGAATTGGAATATTCTGTTCCAGCACTCTCTCATGAACTCGCTTTGGTGTGTAGTAAGGTCAGAGTAGGTGTAAGCATGCATGAAGCTCTCCATGAATTCTCGGAACGTACTGGTTTAGAAGATATTCGTGGCTTAAATTCAGTTATTGTACAAAGTTTACGATTAGGTACTGGTATTGCAGATACTTTACGTATCTATTCTGAAGAATACAGAGATAAACGATTACAGGAAGCGGAAGAGAAAGCGGCAAAAGTTGGTGTAAAAATGATTTTTCCAATGATGTGTTGTATTTGGCCATCATTTTTCATCGTTGCAATAGGACCTGCTATTCTTAAAGTAATGGCTGTATGGGATCAGGCATTTTAGGAGCCAAACTTGACTAAAATAATACTTTTAAGCTCATTACTATGTTTTGTACTTATAGGGTGTAGTTCTACTGAAAGTAATCAGTCGGGATTAGATAGTCTTGCGAGAAATGATCTATTTTCTGAATCGGGCGGAACTGGTGGTTTAACAAAAGAAACATATGCAAAAGCATTTCAACAGGCATTGGACGCTGAGAAACGAGGTGATACGGACAGAGCGCTGTATTATTATATTCAGTGTCTTGAGTTTTCTCCTCAAGATTCTCAGGTTTTGTATCATATTGCTAAAATTCATAACAAACTCGGAAATAATAGCATTGCAATGAAAGCTTATTCAGAAGCGCTTCAATATGACTCATCGATTTTAGATGCGCACCAAGCCTTGGGTATATTGCAAATGGAAGAGCGTCAATATGATGCAGCAAAACAGCATTTGCACACCGCAATTATGTTAGATCAACGTCGACTTACTAAGCCTAAAGCGACACAATTTCATGGTTATTTTACATTGGATAAATCATCTCCTCTTGATGCATATAATGCCTCTGGGATTATAGAAGATATTAACCGTAATTTTGAGCTCGCTCGGATCTATTACCAACTTGCTCTTTCGGTCAGTCCTAATTCTGCAAGAATTCTTTCTAATTTGGGCTATTCATATTACCTAACGGGTCAGTTAACAAGCTCTGAGAATTATTATCGTAAAGCGCTAAGTATTGATAGGAATTTTAATCGTGCATGGAATAATTTGGGATTGATTTATGCTCGTAAAGGACAATATAACCGAGCAATAAAAACGTTTAAGCAAGTTATGCAAGAGCATGAAGCTTATAATGATTTAGGCTATTTTTTAATGCTCGAGGGCAAGTTAGATGATGCTGAATATTTTCTTTCGCAAGCTGTCGACTTATCCCCTAGGTATTTCAAAAAAGCTTATTCAAACTTAGAAAAACTCCATTTAAAGCAAAATGATATAATCAATTCACAAGAGCAATTGAGTGATACTGATAACTTAAATATTCAACCAGAAATGAGTTACGACACCCAAGTGTTGGAAAAAGATAAAACGTCTTACCCAAAAGCTCGAACATTAACAACTGCAATTGATAAATCCACAACAATAAATCTTTCTAATCACAAACAGGCTGAAAAAAAAACAGCTCTAAAAAGCAAAACGATAACCCTTGCAATTGATAAACCGGAAACTATTGTCATTTCTGCTGAAGCGAAAGGAAATAAAGAAGCTTTAAAGATTGCCGAAGAAAATGTTGCAGCACAAGTTTATGAGAGTGAAAAAATTGAAGAGATTGAAGTTGTTGTTCCTCAAAAGCTGGGGTCAGAAGAACGTTCTATTGTAGTCGCTATTCCTGTACCCGTTGACGCTAAAGTCAGTGAACTTGAAGAAATAGATGGCGTAGAAAAAGAGCTAGAAGTATCTTCAGATGTGCCCGGAACTCCCTTAGAAATGCCTGAAAAAGAAATTATTATAACTGAGGAAAAAAGCTCTGGGACAGACGCTGAAATTGCAGTAACAGATATTTCGGCAGAAGCTGCTGAAGTAATTGACCATAAGAAAGTTCAATTACTGCTCGAAACAGAAGAAGGCGAGCCTGAAGAGTTAACGACTTCGACAGAAATACTTGAAACAGAGGTTATTAAGACTGAGGAAAAAGCCTCAGACTTAGAAACTGAAATTGCAGTAACAGATATTTCGGCAGAAGCTGCTGAAGTAATTGACCATAAGAAAGTTCAATTACTGCTCGAA
>CANMZP010000009.1 GCA_947502355.1 uncultured Thalassotalea sp.
AACGTTCATCCATGAACCTGCCGGCATTTGAACATCCATGTTCTTCATCGCTAGGCTCCTATTCAGATAAAGCCCTTTGCTAACGCAAAGGGCTTTTTCGTATGCGTGGAAAAATAAAAGTTTATCGAATCGATGCACACTGTGCCGGAAGGAGGTCCCTCATCTCGCTTTGGCTCGTGGGGGATGACGCTACCCTTTATCTGACTTGTCAGAACACACGTTTAGACTCGTAGCGCAAAGTATCATTATCTTTCTTTTTTTACGGATTATAGGTATGGTTTATGCCTATTGATAATAATCACAACATGAGAGCAGAATGAATCAATCCACGTCTACATTTTTAGGGCACCCGAAAGGGCTGTTTCTATTGTTTGGTACTGAAATGTGGGAACGTTTCAGTTATTACGGCATGCGTGCCATTTTAGTTTTATATTTGGTGGCCACGGTACAAGATGGGGGCTTTGGTTGGTCTAACTCAGAAGCACTAGCACTTTATGGTTGGTTTACCATGGCGGTTTATCTTACCCCGGTATTAGGTGGTTGGATTGCTGATAATCTATTAGGTCAACGTAAGAGTATCATTTTTGGTGGCCTCTTAATGGCTGTTGGTCATTTTACCCTTGGTACCCCACAAGCTTGGTTAGGTAATAGTGCTGAAATGGCATTTTATGTAGGTTTAACCCTTTTATGTTGTGGTAATGGTTTGTTTAAACCAAATATTTCTACGCTTGTTGGCGATTTATATCAAGAAGGTGATACTCGTCGAGATGGCGCTTTTACCATTTTCTATATGGGAATAAATATTGGTGCTTTTGTTGCGCCGCTTGTTATTGGTTACGTTGGTGAAAAAATTGACTGGCAGCTTGGTTTTATTTTCGCCGGTGTCGGCATGCTAATCAGTGTGGCAATGCAACTGGCTTTATCAAATAAGTATCTTGGCAGCATTGGTATAAAACCATCAGCCCATGGCGTTAACTCTGGTGATGAGGTGAGTGCTAAAGATCGTCCGTTGACTTCAATAGAGCGCGACCGAGTTAAAGTGATTCTGATCATGTCGGTTATATCCATCGTTTTCTGGGTGGGTTATGAACAAGGTGGTGGTTTACTAAATATTTATGCGAAAGATTTTACCGACCTTAATATAATGGGCTGGGAAATGCCCGCATCATGGCTGCAAGCGGTCAGTGCGTTTTTTGTTGTTACCCTAGCACCTGTTTTTGCAAGTCTTTGGACTAAAATGGGTGATAATCAACCAAGTTCACCTAAAAAGTTTGCCTTTAGTTTATTGTTGGTCGGTATCGGCTTTTTATTCATGGTTGCTGCAACCATGGAGCAAGGTGGCGATCTGAATGTTAAAGTGAGTGTTTTATATTTAATTATGACTTACTTGTTTTTAGTACTCGGTGAGTTATGTATTTCACCAATTGGTTTATCCCTTGTTTCAAAACTTGCGCCAATTAAATACTTGTCATTATTGATGGGGGTTTGGTTTGCTTGTTCTGCTATTGCAAACAAAGTAGCTGGTGTTGTTGGTAGCTTTATTGGTGAAGGTCCAGAGCAAATAAATAATGCATTTTCTATTTTTGCTGGTTTAACGATTAGTGGGTTTATTGCCGGAGGTTTGGTATTTCTGATGGCAGATAAGTTAGTAGATTGGATGCACGGAGCGGAAGATAGAGCTCAGGTTGAACACAGTGAATTGGATCAAGACCCAGTTTAAAAAGCATCACGCTTCTTATTAAATCCATTTGTTCGGGTTTTATTGGTCAGAGTTTTCTGGCTACAAATAAAACCCGATACAAGGATATCTTTTCTACAAATTAGTTTGCTTTAGCAATTTTGTATTGTTTTGCAAACTTATTCATTGGTAAACCATTACACGTTGTTGAGTACTCAACATGCTTTGCTTCTGGTAGTAGTTTACGAGCTGCAACTTTTGCTGCTTTAACGCCTTTCTCTGCGGCAATAATACATAGATTTGATGCTGGTGTAAGATCAGCTGCAACAAATTTCACGGTAGTTTGTGAAGGTGATGCCATAACTGACGTTGAAGAAAGAAGTAATGCGATTGATAAAGTTTTAGCGTTCATAATGAAATATCCTATTTGTTTTTGTTAAGAGCTTAATTGCTTAAGTTGCAGCTAGTATATGCACAAATAATTTTAAAGTAAACACTCTAAAGTAATAAAGTTACATTTATTTATATTTTTATGGTTTTTTTATAGGTTTGGTATAGGTTTTAACTGTTTTTGTTGTGCTTTTATTACGGTTTTGTTGTTAAATCACTTTTTTGGCTGTTTCACCTTTGAGTAAGGAGGCTAGGCTCTAGTTGACCCTTTTTTAGGATTAACAATGAGTTGTTATTTATTGTTGAAAGACCTTTTTTTTATTTTCTTTTCGATTTAAATTCCGTTTATAATCAGAGTATCTTTTTATATATTTTAAGAATAAATGATTTTTTCCAGACCCCGTAATTCAGCTTATAAACGAGCCATTCCTCTATCTGAAAACGCCATTGAGTTTTTAAACTCTGCGGTCGATTTTCGTCAGGAATTATTATCTTTAATTAAGAGTGCGAAAAAGCGAATTTATATCACCGCGCTGTATTTACAAGATGATGAAGCGGGACGTGAAGTATTGGATGCTCTATATGAAGCAAAACAAAACAATCCAATGCTAGATGTGTGTGTGTTTGTTGATTTTCATCGAGCGCAACGAGGGCTTATTGGTGAAACGGAGTCATTAGGTAATCGTCAGGTATATCTGGATTATTCTGACAAATATGAACATGACATTAAAATTTATGGGGTTGCGGTCAAAGCTCGCGAACTGCTTGGCGTGCTCCACCTTAAAGGCTTTGTGTTTGATGATGTCTTATTATTTAGTGGTGCCAGCATCAACGATGTGTATCTGCATAAACAAGAAAAATATCGCTGTGATCGCTACCATAAAATTCAAAATAAAGATTTAAGTGATTGCTTCGTGAATTTCTTACAAACTGTGTTTGTAGGTAATGAGTCTGCTCCTATATTAAATCAAGACGTTGTACCGTCTAAAAAGCAAATTAAAGCACTATCAAGAACATTTAAAGCGTTATTACGAAATTCTAAGTATCGAGTGAGTGGGGTAACCTCCGCCGATAGCGATTTAAATGTTGTTCCTTTAGTTGGTTTAGGAGCAAGAGGAAACCGACTGAATGCGGCCGCTCGTAAAACGTTTCGATCTGCGACAGATAATCTGGTTATCTTTACCCCATACTTTAACTTTCCTAAAGCGTTAATTACTGATTTGAAATCGGCATTAAAGAAGGGGGTTAAAGTTACTATTGTTGTGGGTGACAAAAAAGCCAATGACTTCTATATTGCCGAACCAGATGAGTTTTCGACGATTGGTATCGTTCCTTACGTATACGAAATGCTGTTGAGCAAATTTATTAAAGGGTATAAGTCTTATATTGATAGCGGCCAATTAAATGTGCATTTATGGCGAGATGGTGACAATAGCTATCATTTAAAAGGCGTTGTCGCAGATGATACCTATCACTTAATTACAGGCAGTAATTTGAACCCTAGAGCTTGGAGTCTTGACTTGGAAAATGGCTTGTTTGTTAGTGACCATAAACAAGTGTTAAAAGATCAATGGCATAAGGAGCTTGCATCCATTTTAAAGCATACTCAGAGAGTAAATGGGTTAGAGGACTTAGAAGCCATTGCTGATTACCCAGACAAACCACGAGAGTTACTGCGTAAGATTAAAATTACTCAAATCGATCGTATTTTAAAGCGCCTTTTATAGGCGACTCATTTTACAACAGGCCCTAGGATTAGCTTACTTCTAGGGCCTTTTACTATATACCTACCCATTAAATTGCAATTGCTCTAGCACGTAATTTAACATCTACAGCGGATCACATAATGAGTGGGATTAGTATTGCAATAAAACCGGGTACTTCAGATACTCATTGTCATGAAACCCAGAACGCTCATATAACCATTGCATTTTAGCTCGTTTGCTACTTGTTTTAGGGTCTTTAAACGCCTTTCTAAATTCCTCTGCCAATTGAGGATCATTTTCTAGCATTTGTTTCCCTAACGGTGCCATTACATAGCTTTCAATGTATTCGGTACGTTGAAAAATCTGGTTGAAAAACCCCCAGCTAAAATAGGAGTCTGGGCCACGGGGATCCAAAAGAGCAACCGCTAAACGTCCTAAGGGCTGACTAGATGATACTCTTACCGTACCTTTAGGTAGTGTTTTAGTGATTATTTGCGCTGTAAAGCTTGCCTTAGCCGTCATATGCCCTTCAAAAGGTGTTTTTGAAAACTCTGGATCGACAGCAGTTAATTCGCTGGCCTTAATGGTTAATGATTTCTCCAGTTTACTAAACGCAATACCTTGAATATTAAGACGATTGATCACTTCACTGTGTTGCGGTGGAATATAATAATGCTTAGCAACAGGCACAGAAATATCTGGTACTTTTGCCCAAAACGTCGGTAAAGCCGGATACGTTTTTGCTTTGCCATTCCACTTTACATATTCCATCTCGGTGATTTCATCGGTTTCAATACTGTAGTCTATGCCAGCAAAATCGGCTTTGCTTGGGTTTTCCATATCCAGCTTCCAGGACAGGGTTAAATTTTCAGGCAAGTTCTTTTGATCAGTTAATACCGCGGCACTAAGTTGCTGATGATATTCGCCTAGCACATTAATGGCTTCTTCAAGAAACACATAAGTAGCTAGCACACGTTGCTTATAAGGTTTAAGGGAATGGTTCTCAACTAGTACGGTGGGTAAGTGGCGTATATCACCCCAACCATTACTAAAGCGTACGCCGGCAGTCCAGCCAAAGATGCCTTTTGAAAAATCCATGCTGTCCATACCAAATACCAATGGATTCGCTTTATGGCCTTGCTTAGCAAGGGCTGTGTCAACGGCAGGTGAAAATGTATTGCTTAACCATTGGCTGATTGCGGGGGAGTCGGCAAAATCACCATTGAAACCGTAGGTTAAATCGTATTGGTAATCTTCGCCATCGGTAACGTGTACATCAAAGTATAAGTCCGGTTGCCAGGTATTGATGAACCGTTGTAAATGCTGCATTTCAGGCGCATCGGCTTTGGCATAATCCCTATTTAAGTTAAGGTTTTGTGCCGTAGTTCGCCACCCCATATTATGTGGCCCCCGCTGATTTACCCGATTAAAAGGGCTTCGACGTTCGTGCCCATCGACATTGAAAATGGGAATGAACAAAACGTTAACCTGTTCTAAAAGCTGTGCTTTGTCGCCGTGAATAATATCCCTTAGCAGCATGAACCCAGCATCTTTGCCGTCTATTTCGCCGGAATGGATACCCGCTTGTATCAAGAGTGTCGGTTTTTTGTTTGCTTGTAATTGCTTGGCAGAATCTGCACCTTCTTTCGAGGCGATGATGAACCAAATATCACGACCTTGCGGGCTTTTTCCCATGGATTGCATATGTAAACGCTCATCGCTGTTTACCAGTTGTTGTGCATACTTAATGCTGTCGGCATAATTGGGGCTATCCATTAAGGCCATTTGTTCAGCAGGAGTCTGCCACTTGTCCTGATTTGTATGGATCAGCGCTTCGCTTTTACCGTGCCAGTCGGCAATCGGCGGCAATATGGTCTCGTTGGCGAAAAGAGGATTTGCTAAGAATAATAAAGGTAATAAGAGTCGAATATTGGCTGGTTTCACAGTGTGGCCTTTTGTTTTTATATTTTGGTGTGTGCTCAAAGCCATACTATGCCATAAATGCATTTATATGAAGGAGATAATTTTCCGCAATATATTTACTTAACAGAAGGTATGGTGCTCTAATATGGAAATAAAACTTATAAGAACCACACAACGGATATTCAATGTTTACAGAAAAAATAACACCCAGATTTAGCGATACGGATGCCTTGGGGCATATTAACAACACCATGGTACCAATTTGGTTTGAAGGGGCTCGAAACCCGATTTTTAAGCTGTTTCAGCCAGATTTAAGTCCGGAAAATTGGCCGTTGATTTTGGCTAAAATTGATGTCGAGTTTCATAAACAAATGTATTATCAAGATGATATGCAACTTAAAACCTACATTGGTCACCTCGGAAACTCATCATTTACGGTTTATCAAGAGGTTTGGCAAAAAGGGCAAAAGTGCGCCAGCGGTAATGCGGTAATGGTGCATTTTGATTATAGCTCCCAGAAAAGCGCCAAGATACCTGACCCTATTAAAGCTGAATTATCAAAACATATTCATATTCGCGAGTAATGATTCGCCAAAACCTAGCATCTGTTGAACTTTGCTGTATCACTTTTTTTATTATGAAAAGCAATAAGCATTTCCAAATGAAAAAGCCTTGTATAATATGCAAACAATTCTCTGTAAAAACCACTCTCAAAGGTCAACAGATCCGAGATAAATACGATATAATAACAAAATTGTTTTGGAAAAATTAATAATAATATGAGTGCGACTGGTTTAAATAGTATTGAAAAGAAAGCCTCCATCTCTTTAGCTGCCGTTTTTGGTATGCGAATGATTGGCTTGTTTATGATCCTACCTGTGTTTGCCGTTTTAGGTGTTGAACTGCAGGGCTACAGCCCTGTTTGGTTAGGTTTAGCCATTGGTGCCTATGGTTTAACGCAAGCCATTTTGCAGATCCCTATGGGGTTACTTTCCGATAAAATTGGCCGCAAGCCCGTTATTATTGGCGGCTTAATTGTTTTTTGTGCCGGCAGCATTGTTGCCGCTATGTCCGATACTATCTATGGGGTTGTTTTTGGTCGGGCATTACAAGGAATGGGGGCGATTGCTAGTGCTACATTAGCGTTAGCAGCAGATTTAAGCCGCGAAGAGCAACGTCCGAAAGTCATGGCAACCATTGGCATGTTTATCGGTTTGTCCTTTGCCGCCGCCATGGTATTGGGCCCACTGGTTTCTGAGTATTTTGGTTTAGCGGGACTTTTCTATTTAACCGCGATTTTAGCGTTAATTGGTATGGCATTAATTGTGTTTGTCGTTCCAGATTCTATTAATAGCGCGCCTAAAGGCGATCATGTTGCTGCCCCAAATAAAATAAAAGCTTTGGTAAAGCAACCGCAATTACTGCGCTTAAATGCCGGTGTGTTCATACTCCACCTGTGTTTAACCGCGATGTTTGTATCCTTACCCCCTATGATGGTGGAAACCGGATTTGCCGTAAAAGATCATTGGCAGCTTTATTTACCGGCGCTGTTGCTCTCTTTTGCAATCATGGTGCCGTTTATGATTTGGGCGATTAAAAAGAATAAAGAAAAAGCCGTTTTTTGTGCTGCCATCGTGTTAATGATGCTGAGTTTAATCGCCTTATGGCAACTACATAACCAGTTTTATTTGGTTGTTGCTTTAGTTATTGCCTTTTTTGTGGCGTTTAACTATCTGGAAGCAACAATGCCATCAACATTATCTCGTATTGCACCAGCGGGTGATAAAGGCACGGCCATGGGCGTATTTTCAAGCTGTCAGTTTTTTGGCGCGTTCGTGGGGGGCTTTTTGGGTGGCCTAGTGGAAAGTCATTTCGGTGGCGCCAACGTGTTTTTATTCTGTGCTTTGCTGTTGGTTATCTGGTGGCTGTTGGCGTTAGGAATGGCGCAGGTACAAAAGTCAAAAAGCTTGAGTTTTACGGTTAAGTTTAATGATGAAGCGCATGCCAAAACTTTAGCCAACCAACTGAATAATTTCCCCGGTGTGGTTGAAGCAACGATTGTATATTCTGATTCGGTTGCCTACTTAAAGGTCGACGATAAAGTGGTTGATATGCAACAGTTAAAATCACTGCTCGCCTAGGCCTGTATTTTGGTTGAGGGCAATTGCCCTTAACCCACCTCTAAAATGCTTACCGTTTTACCTGCAATGCCTGGCATGGCATAAATAATCTCATCATCTTGGTAGAGGCCTAGTAACTGCTGACTGATTGGGGCCGTCTCGGTAATGATGGTGATAACCCTATCGTTTGCCTGTACTTTTAGACCACCGGAATTCGGGGCAATGAAAAAATACTTATGGTGGTGTTCATTGCCGAGCTTAATTAATGCGCCGATGCTAATTTCATCGTCTTCAGTAAATGCTTTTAATCGCAAATTCTTATACTGTTGTTTGGCTAATAGTAAGTTCTGTGCACGCTCAGAGTGGCCATGGGCAAGATAAGACGCTTCAATGGCTAGGGTATCGTATTGAGTTTCAGCAACACTTTGATCATCAATCGCATCCAGTCTAGCTGTTTCAGCCGCTTGGGTAATATTTTCAAGCTCCGCATCAATATGCGCTTTGATTTGCTCAATAATCTGTTGCTTGTCGATATTCAACGCTCACCCCCTTTTAAATTGGTTCATAATATTATTAAGCACTTAGCTTAACTAGTTGATACAATATGACGTTATTGACGAAACATCATACTCTTAAGGAAAAATCATGCAATTAGCCATTGAAATAACTGGCTTGAAAAAAGTCTATAAAGGTGGTTTTGAAGCACTTAAGCAAATCGACTTATCAGTACAGCAAGGCGACTTTTTTGCTCTGCTTGGTCCCAATGGCGCTGGTAAGTCTACAACCATCGGTATTATGACATCTTTAGTGAATAAAACAGCTGGTCAAGTTAAGGTTTTTGGCCATGATATCGACTTTGAATTAGAAACGGCAAAAAGCTTTTTAGGCTTGGTACCACAAGAATTTAATTTCAATCAGTTTGAAACGCCAATGAAAATCCTAGTGAATCAGGCGGGTTATTATGGTGTACCTCGCATGATTGCTAGGCAGCGTGCTGAAAAATACCTTAAGCAGTTAGATTTGTGGGATAAATGTGATGAAGCCTCGCGAAGCTTGTCAGGTGGTATGAAACGCCGTTTGATGATCGCAAGAGCTTTGATGCATGAGCCAAAAGTCTTGATTCTAGATGAGCCAACTGCCGGTGTAGATATTGAATTACGTCGTCATATGTGGGATTACCTGCGCGAATTAAACAGCCAAGGCATCACCATTATCTTAACCACGCATTACCTTGAAGAAGCCGAAATGCTATGTCGTAATATTGCCATTATCGATGCGGGTAAAATCGTTGAAAACACGTCGATGAAAGCCTTATTAGCTAAATTGCATGTGGAAACGTTCGTACTCGATATTGCCCAGGGTAGTACTTTACCAGAAACACTCGATGGCTATGCATTAAGACAAGTCGACGATCATACGCTGGAGGTGGATATTGAAAAAACTCAGTCCATTAATGGGGTGTTTGCCCAACTCACCGAGCAAGGGGTGAATGTGCTGAGTCTGCGTAACAAATCTAACCGCTTAGAAGAGCTGTTTGTCACACTGGTCGCTAACAACAATCTTAAAGCTCGAGGAGAGTAAGCTCATGATGTCTCGCAATCGTATTGCGTTATCCAGTATTTTGCATAAAGAAGTACACCGTTTTTTACGAATTTGGGTGCAAACTTTGGTGCCACCAGCCATTACCATTAGTTTGTATTTTGTTATTTTCGGCTCGCTTATTGGCTCACGTATTGGCCAAATGGGGGGCTTCAGTTACATGGAGTTTATCGTACCAGGATTAATTATGATGTCGGTGATCACCAATTCATATTCTAACGTGGCCTCGTCTTTTTTCAGTGCCAAATGGCAACGTAATGTTGAAGAAATGCTGGTTGCCCCTGTGCCTAATTGGGTGATTGTTGCTGGTTATGTTGGTGGAGGAATGTGTCGTGGCATGATGGTTGGCTTGATTGTTACTGTGATTTCTCTATTTTTTGTTGATATACAAATTCATAATGTTTGGGTGATCATCGCGACGGTTTCGCTCACCTCTGCCGTATTTGCCTTAGGCGGCCTTATTAATGCCATTTTTGCCGGCAGCTTTGATGATATTTCCATTATTCCAACGTTTATTTTAACGCCGCTCACCTATCTTGGCGGGGTATTTTACTCTATTTCATTATTGCCAGAGTTTTGGCAAGGGGTATCGCAAATCAACCCAATCGTTTATATGGTTAATGCTTTTCGCTACGGCTTTTTAGGGATAAGTGATGTGTCTTTGTGGGTATCTTTTGCGGTGATTTTAACCTTTGTTGCTATCCTTTATACCATTGCAATGACATTAATAACCAAAGGCATAGGATTAAGAAGCTAATGAGCAGTGGAGATTCAAAAGCCATTATCAGCAATCAGCCGGGCATTCATGAAAACCTGGCCGATATTGTTAATAAACACCTTCAACACCCTTTTCAAAAGCCGATTTCTGCCCATACGCAACAAGCGTTTGATGAAGTAAATCAAAAGGTTTTGGCGTTTACCGGACCGATTATTCTCGACTCCTGTTGTGGTGTCGGGCAGAGTACCCGAATTTTAGCTAAGCAAAATCCCGATGCCTTGGTTATTGGGGTTGATAAGTCGGATAATCGCATTAAACGCAACGTTGAAGATCATTGGCAGGTTGATAATTACCAGTTGGTTCGCGCCGATCTGAATGACTTTTATCGATTGGTTGACGAAGCCAATTGGCCAATTGCCAAGCATTATATTTTATATCCCAATCCATGGCCTAAATCCAAACACGTTCAACGTCGCTGGCATGGTAGTGCGGTGTTTCCCTACATTTTAAAAGTGGCCGACAACATTGAGCTGCGCAGTAATTGGCGTTTGTATCTAGAAGAATTTCAAATGGCTGCGAAAATGTGTGGTTTTAAAGGGCAAATTGGCCTTGTTAATGACGAAGAGCCATTAACGCCGTTTGAGGCCAAGTACCTTGCAAGTGGTCAGCAGTGTTGGCAGTTATTGCTCAAGAAATCTTCCGATTAACCTTTGAGTGACGAATAAACCTGTGAGCATTATTGCAAAATACACATCGTTAAGCATGTCCACCAAAGTGCTTTATGCCTTTGCGGTCGGTATTTTGGCCGGACTGTTTTTTGGAGAACTGTTGGCGCCTTTAGCGATTGCTGGAGATGCGTTTATCAAGCTGCTGCAAATGACGGTGATACCTTATATTGTGGTCTCGCTGATTTCCAGTTTGGGTAAATTATCACACGAACAAGCGAAAGCCGTCGGCCTGCAAGTGGGTAAGTTAGTCGTACTTATCTGGTTATTGGGTATTTTGTTGATTTACAGTATCCAAATGATATTTCCTAGCTGGCAAGCGGGTGATTTCTTCAGTTTAACCGCGTTAGAAAACCCCAAACACACCTCGTTAATGGATTTGTATATTCCAGCGAATCCTTTTTCCGCGCTAGCCAATGCGTATATTCCAGCGATTGTGCTTTTTTGTGTGGTCACCGGGATTGCTTTGATAGCGATTGAAGATAAGGAGCGCCTAGTGGTGCCTTTATCGCTATTAGCAGATACCTTTAACAAGGTGACTGGATATATCTTAAAGTTAATGCCATTAGGGATATTTGCGATGACAGCGAGCGCGGCAGGTACGCTCGACCTCGCTGAATTTCAAAAATTGCAGGTTTATTTTCTCGCGCATGTATTAATGACCCTATTGCTCACTTACTGGGTCTTGCCGGCGATTGTGGCTTCTTTAACGCCGTTTTCTTATCGAGACATCTCTGGCATTGCCAAAGATGCGTTTATTACCGCATTTGCCTCAGGTAATATTTTTATTGTCTTGCCAATTTTAATCGAACACGCCAAAGAGTTATTTCATAAATACCAAATTGGTGATGAGCACACCGATGATTATGCCAATATCATTGTCCCCATTGTATTTAGCTTACCTAACTTAGGTAAACTCTTAACATTGGTATTTGTCTTGTTTGCTGCCTGGTTTTCCGGTGAAAGCGTCGATTTTATCGCGTACTTATCCGCGGCAATAAATGGTTTGTTCAGTTTGTTTGGCAGTGTGTATTTAACCATACCAATGCTGCTCGATAGCCTAGAGCTTAACACTGACTTATTCCAGTTGTATGTAGTTTCAAGCCTGTTTACCAGTCGCTTTATGTCTCTATTGGCCGCCATGAATATTTTTGTGTTGGCGGTTGCGGGCACGGCATTGTTAGCCAATAAAGCCAAGCTAAATGTGTCCCGGATGTTGTTCTATGCAGGGCTCACGCCGGTCATTTTTTCGATAAGCTTAGGCGGCAGCTCGCTGTTGCTAAGTAAGGTCATTAATACCGATTATGTCATGGATGATGTCCTTATCCATATGACCAAAGCCAAGGAATTGCCCGATTTTGTGTCCAAATATCAGTTTAATGCAAACAGTGCGCCTGAGCCCTTACGCAATATTGCGTCAATAAAGAAAAGTGGCAAACTTCGAGTGGGTTATAACCCCAAACAAATGCCATTCTCGTTTATTAATGCCGATAATGAACTGGTTGGTTTTGATATTGATATGATGCGCAAGTTAGCGCAAGAGCTTGAGGTGGAGTTGGTCTTTATTCCTTACCATAATACGCATGCAACGTTGGCGTTAAACAAAGGCCAATATGATTTGGTTATCTCGGGTCTGCAAATGACCACAGAACGCATTCAGGATGCCAATTTTACTCATCCGGTGATAAACCTGCATTATTCATTGGTGGTTCAAGATCATCGATTTGCTGATCTTCAAAATGATGAGTTACTTGCCCAGGCAGGACCCTTAAAAGTGGCAAGCGTTGGCGACTACACGATCATTGAAATGTTGCAAGCGAAGTTCCCCAATATTAACGTTGAGAATATCGATTCTGCGCAGGCCTTTTTTGATGATAACGGTCAAACTTGGGATGCCTTACTTATTAGTTTAGAAGCCGGTAAAGCTTGGACAATTCTATACCCTGACTACACCACGCTTTATCACCGAGAAGAAGTGCGTTCATTTCCAGCCGCTTATGCCGTGGCTAGAAATAATTTAAATTTGCACGCATTTCTGAACAGTTGGCTGACCATCCAACAATCTTCTGGCTATGTAGATACCCTATATAGTTATTGGATCTTAGGTGAGAATGCTCAGCCTAAGCAACCTCGCTGGTCGGTAATAAAAGACGTGTTACATTGGCAAGAATAGAATTAGGCAATAAAGGAATATGAATTTAACAATTTATTCATTATTATTGAGCTCTTTTGTCTGAGTGGCTTTACTAATTTTAGACAATAGTGCAAAACAATGTATGATACGACAGAAATATTTGCGTCAACAATTAACGAATGCAATTTTAGTGTGTAAGAAAAAGTGATTTAACCATGACAGATTTTTTCGACAATAAGCGACCGGCAAAAGCCTCGCTCGAATCATTAATGAGAATTTTCACCATTCCAGAAGCGCCTGGCTCTACGCTTGGTCGTATCGAAACCGAAATTTCTCAGAATCTTAATGGCTTTTTGGCTAATCATATTGTTGCCGAAGAACGCTCATTAAATGATATAGAAAAAGATTTTGCCGACTCAGCGATCCCCGAGCAGCCGCAATATGTGTCTGATCACACCCATCATTTGCTGGAAAAATTAATCGCTCAATCAGTACATACATCAGCACCAAGTTTTATTGGTCATATGACTTCGGCACTGCCGTATTTTTTATTGCCATTATCCAAGTTAATGACCGGCCTAAACCAAAATTTGGTTAAAATCGAAACATCAAAAGCCTTTACCCCGCTAGAACGTCAGGTGCTAGGCATGATGCACCGCTTGGTTTATGAAGAGCAGGATGATTTTTATCATACTTGGATGCATTCAGCCCAACATTCGTTAGGTGCGTTTTGTTCTGGTGGCACCATCGCCAACATTACGGCTCTCTGGGTTGCACGTAATAACCTATTAAAAGCGGATGGCGATTTTAAAGGGGTTGCTAAACAAGGCATCCATAAAGCCTTAATACATTATGGCTATGAAGATGTGGCGATTTTGGTGTCAGAGCGAGGTCATTACTCTCTTAAGAAAGCTGCTGATATATTGGGGATTGGTCGTGACAATGTTATTGCAGTGAAAACGGATGCCAATAACCGCATGGATATTGATGCCTTAAAAACCGAATGTCAGCGCCTACAGCAGCAAAACATTCGCATTATGTCCATTGTCGGTGTCGCAGGCACGACCGAAACGGGTAATGTTGACCCACTTAGAGAAATGGCTCAGATTGCCAAGCAATACGATAGTCATTTCCACGTGGATGCTGCCTGGGGCGGGGCGACGTTGCTTTCCAATCAATATCGTCATTTACTTGATGGTATCGAATTAGCCGATTCAGTCACCATCGATGCCCATAAACAAATGTATGTGCCAATGGGCGCTGGTTTAGTGGTCTTTAAAAATCCGGCAGCGGTATCGTCTATCGAGCATCATGCCGAGTACATCTTACGTAAAGGGTCAAAAGATTTGGGGAGTCATACCTTAGAAGGCTCCCGCCCGGGCATGGCGATGATGGTCTATGCAAGTTTGCACATTATTTCCCGCCCAGGTTATGAATTGCTGATAAATCAGGGGATTGAAAAAGCCAGATATTTTGCTGATATTATTGACCAAGACCCAGACTTTGAACTAGTTACCTCACCTGAGCTCTGTTTACTGACTTATCGTTATGTTCCATCGCAAGTACAAGCGTTTTTAAAAAACGCCAACGAGCAGCAAACCAAAGACATAAACAAGATATTAGATAACTTAACCAAGTTTATTCAAAAGCGTCAGCGTGAAGCGGGTAAGTCCTTTGTGTCGCGTACAAAAATTAAGGTACAAACCTATTTTGATCAAAAAGTGTTGGTGTTTAGAGTCGTATTGGCTAATCCGTTAACAACGCATGAAATCTTGCATGAGGTATTAGCAGAGCAAAAGCAGTTGGCTATGGAAAGTCTGGAATGGTTGCCGCAATTACTTAATAAAACGAGCGGGTAATCACCTTACTCGCTTTATGAGCATAGTTTGTCTATCAGAAACGTAGCTAGCGTTAATCTAAATTCAATTGAATATTATCGATTAATCGAGCCTTGCCACAATGGGCCGCCGCAAGGATCACCAAATGCTTATCTTGTGGCTGTGCCGGGTTTAACGTTCGAGCATGACTTACATGAATGTAATCGGTTTTCATGCCTGCCGCATTAATCTTTTCTTTGGCCTGCTCAATCAATGACACATAATCGGTGGCCGTTTTTAATTGCTCAGCCAACCAACGCATGGCTTTATTCAAATTAGGTGCTATAGCTAATTGCTCTGCCGTAAGGTAATTATTACGCGAGCTCATTGCCAATCCTGATGCTTCACGCATGGTTTCAACCGGAATAATGTCAATAGGCATCGACAAGTCTTCAACCATGCTCTGAATAACTTGCACTTGTTGGTAATCTTTTAAACCAAAGCATGCAACGTCCGGTTGAACGATATTAAAAAGTTTGCAGACAATGGTTGCAACACCGCGAAAATGACCCGGGCGAGACTCACCACAATAACCATCAGAGACGTTAGGCACATCAACATAGGTTTGCTTATCTAAGCCCTTAGGGTAGATAAGATCCGGTGTTGGTGTAAATAACGCATCCGTACCGGCAGCAATTAATTTTTGCTGGTCGGCGTCCATGGTTCTTGGGTAGCTGTCAATGTCTTCATTCGCGCCAAATTGCATTGGGTTGACAAAGATACTGGCAACGATCTTATCAGCATGTTTGTGGGCTTCCTCAACCAATGAGATATGTCCTGAGTGCAGGTTGCCCATGGTTGGTACAAAAGCAATTTTTAAACCTTGCTGGCGCCATGCGCTAATTTGCGCGCGTAACGACTGAATATCACTGTATACATTCATAGCATAACCTATTTGAAGCTGTGCTCAGGGCCCGGGAAGGTGCCGTCACTAACTTGTTGCATGTATAGCTCTATCGCACTGGCGATATTCCCTGTTTCAATCAGGAAGTTTTTCGAAAATTTTGGAATTTTACCAAAAGAAATGCCCATTGCATCGTGCATTACCAGGATTTGCCCGTCGGTTACGTTTCCGGCACCAATACCGATAACCGGAATGGATACCGCATCAGTGATGGCTTTGGCAAGTTCTGTTGGAATACATTCTAATACCAAAAGTTGAATACCGGCTTGTTCAAGTTTTTTCGCATCTTCAACCATGGCTAGCGCTTTTTCGTTGTCACGCCCTTGTACTTTAAAGCCACCAAACACGTTTACCGATTGCGGTGTTAAGCCTAGGTGACCACATACCGGTACACTGCGCTCTACCAAGCCTTTAATGGTATCAAATAGCCATTCACCACCTTCAACCTTAACCATATTGGCTCCGGCTTGCATCAGTTTAGCCGCATTGTCATAAGCCTGTTCTGGCGTCGCATAGCTCATAAAGGGCATATCGGCGATTAATAAGGTTTTTGAGGCACCATTGCGCACACATCGTGTGTGGTAGGCGATATCGTCTATGGTAACCGGTAACGTATCACTTTCCCCTTGTAAAACCATGCCCAGTGAATCGCCAACTAACATGGCGTGCATTCCGGCATCGTCAAAAATACGGGCAAAACTGGCATCATAGGCGGTAATGGATGATATTTTTTCGCCTGCAGATTTCATTTTCTGTAACGTACTTACTGTGATTCTACTCATAATTCTGTTCTTTAAGATAGTGCTTAAGCCTGAACTCTTGTGCAACTATTTGCGACAATAAACGCAAGCTTTTAAAAATTAGTCTAAAGGTGTCATAAACACCGAGTTAGTGCAAGGTACCAATAATAACTAAGCCGTTATCATCCAGTGTTTTTTGCAATTGCATTACACTTGTGCCATCAGGCATTACCTGCTCTGGACTGATTTCAATCAGCGGGTAAATAACAAATTCGCGAACCTTCATCCCGTAATGCGGTACGGTAAGGCGCTCGGTATTAATCACCAACTGATCAATCAATAAAATATCTAAATCTAGGACTCTCGCGCCCCAGCGTTCGTCCTTGCGAACTCGACCGGCGTCTAGCTCTATGGCTTGCAATTTATCAAGCAGAACCTCAGGTTCAAGCTCGGTATGCACACAGGCTACGGCATTCATGTAGTCTGGTTGATCCTGCGGACCCATAGGTTTACTGCAATAAAGCGACGACACTTTGAAAAGGGTCGTTTTAGGAATGGATTTTAAGGCATCAACAGCAGCTTGGATCTGCTTGTCCGGATCGGTTAAGTTACTGCCAATGCCAATATAAACGGTATACATGTTAATCTTTATTCACAGGTTTCGTGCGTTTACGAACACTACGCCGTCTTTTGCTACGCGGATTTCTGAAGCTTTTAACCATTTGCGTCTGGGTTTCAGGGGTGGCTTCTTGGAAGTGGGTCCACCAGTTAGCCAATTCAAGCAACTCACCGCCTTCAACTTGACCTCGTAACAATAAGAAGTCATAGGCCGCTCTAAAGCGTGGATGTTCAATCAGCTTAAAGGCTTTACCGCCTTCGCGACGGGTAAGCTTTTGTTGTAAAATCCAGATATCTTTCATCGGCAGTTGAAAGCGTTTTGGAATGGCTATGCAGCGTTGTTGCTCTGCCATGATTTCATGCATGGCGGTAAAAAAGGCATCTTGTTGATTAACGCTGTTATTGGTCATTATATGCTTGATGTTTTCTTCAAGGCTGTACCAAATCACCGCTGCTAATAAAAATGCTGGCGTAACACGTTGATCATTATTAATGCGTCGGTCGGTGTTTTCTAATACGCGATGCACAAATTGCATGGCATGACCGTCGGGGTCTTTTTTAAACCACTGACTAATATGCGGGAAGATATATTCCAACAAGTCATGTTGTTCCAGATGGTAAAAGTTGGCCTCGGCTTTACCGCCAAGAAATAACTTTAAGTACTCTTCAAACATTCTTGCTGGCGGTATATTGCCAAGCAAGGAAGCAAGCGATTGAATGGGTTTGGCCGTTTCCTCTTCAATGTCCATATCCAGCTTGGTGGCAAAGCGAATCGCCCGAAGCATTCTGACTGGATCTTCACGGTAACGTGTTTCAGGATCGCCAATAAGACGAACTTTTTTTTGCTCTATGTCTTCTAAGCCATTGGCAAAATCATAAATTTTATAATCTTTGGTGGAGTAATACAGGGCATTAATACTGAAGTCGCGACGCTCGGCGTCTTCTTCGATGGTGCCATAAATATTATCCCTTAAAAGCATGCCATGTTCGGATTGCTTAGAGTGGTTTTGCTTTGCCTTTTTGTCTTCTTCCTGGCCATGGTGGCCGCGAAAAGTGGCGACTTCAATGATGTCTCGGCCAAAAACAATGTGAGCCAGACGGAATCGACGCCCAATCAATCGACAATTACGGAACAGTTTCTTTATTTGCTCTGGTGTGGCGTTGGTGGTGATATCAAAATCTTTCGGTTGCTCACCCAATAAAATATCGCGTACGCCACCACCGACAAGATAGGCATCATAGCCATTATTATTAAGTCGGTATAATACCTTTAAGGCGTTGTCGCTTATGCTTTTGCGCGACACATTATGATCGGCTCGATCAATTACAGTAACTGAGTTTTTTTCCTTTGCTGGGGTCTTGTTTAGCATGGATTTAACGAACCTGATAATCGGTTTAATAATGGTATCCTCAAAATGATGAGCTCTGGCTTTCTCAAGAGCCCGCAAATAATAGCGTAAAGTGGTTAAAAAGAGAACGAAAAGCCTGAAGTCCGGCGTATTTTGTCTAAATTTCTTTACCTAACCATAGATTTTATACCATTTAGGTAATAATTGAGATCAAATGTTGCTATTTCAATATGTTGGCATGTGCCTTAATGTCCTGCGCTAGAGTACTATCTCTGTTGTTTTGGGGATGCTTTTACTATCCCAATGGGTTATTGCCCAATCAATAATTTCTTCAACAGAACCTTGCTCTATATCTTTGGGCACGTTCTGCCCTAAAAATCGTAATGCTGCAATAAGCGCAGGTTGTGGATTGGTATCATCAATCGCTGGCGCGCAATTCTGTTTACTTAACTTGAACCCTTCGGATGTTACTGCCAAAGGGACGTGCAAATAACTTGGTGGTGGTTGATTTAGCACCGAATAAAGAGTTAATTGCCGAGCCGTGGGCTCAAGTAAATCACACCCTCTAACAACCTGAGTTATGCCCTGTTCAATGTCATCGCTGACCACGGCCAGTTGATAAGCAAACAAACCGTCTTTACGATGAATGATAAAGTCTTCTTTCGCCAGTTGCTCCTTTACAACAACCTTACCCTGTAATTCGTCATTAAATGACAAAACCGGGTGTTGATTTCTCAGGCGGGTAGCCGAACCTTCAGCGTTTAGTTGTAAATTGGCGCAATGGCCTTGGTATATGCCACCAATTTTTTTGATGTCGGCGCGTGTACATTGGCAATAGTAGCTTAACTGACGGTTGTTTAAATCCTTTAAAAGCGCGCGGTATTTCTCTGCTTGCTTACTTTGATACAGTACTTGCTCATCCCAATGCAGGCCATAGGCGTCAAGGGTTTTTAAGATGGCATCGCTCGCCCCAAGTTTTTCTCTTGGCGGGTCGATATCTTCTATACGAACTAACCATTGTCCTTGCTTGGATTTTGCTTGTAAAAAGCTGGCAAGGGCGGCGATTAATGAACCAAAATGCAATAAACCGGATGGGGAGGGAGCAAAACGACCACGATAAAGTGGCCGTTTGATTAATGAATGTGATGAAACCATGGTAGGTTTAGCCAGCGAGTTGACGCTCTTTAATTTCTGCTAGGGTTTTACATTCAATACATAAATCTGCCGTTGGGCGTGCTTCAAGACGCTTGATGCCGATTTCAATACCACATGAGTTACAGAAGCCGAAATCTTCATCTTCAATTAACTGCAGGGTTTTTTCAATTTTCTTGATTAGCTTACGTTCACGGTCACGTGTACGTAATTCTAAACTGAATTCTTCTTCTTGAGCTGCTCTATCCACTGGATCTGGGAAATTAGCTGCTTCGTCTTTCATGTGGGTAACCGTACGGTCCACTTCTTCCCTCAATTGAACTCGCCAAGCTTCAAGGATCTTTTTAAAATGATCTTCTTGCGCTGGGTTCATATACTCTTCACCAGGCTTCTCACTGTATGGTGCAACACCAGCTAGTGCCAGAATACCTATCGCTTTATTTGTTTTGCTTGTTGGCATGCCGAATCTCCTAAATACAACCTAATTCGAAAAGCGTTTAATTAATTGAGTATCTATACCAGATTGTCCTTTGATGAGCAATAATACTTGCTTAACATCCTGTGTCGATGACTCTATATCTTAGTCTGCCTATATATGGCCTGTTAAATCGGTAATCAAGGGTTAATACGAAAAAAATTAAACTTTAGATTCGACATTTTAACAGCTAACCCCATTTTTTATCTATAAAACTCTTTAACTTGTTGAAAAGTATTGTAAATACCTTGTCGCGCCTGTTTATAAATACTCGCCAAATATAGCGCATTTTTATTTATATGCAAAAAAACATCATGTATTCGCCATTTTTGTTTGCTTTTCTCGTCATTAATGTTGGTTGCCGTCTTAATTTTTGATTTAGAGTGATTTTTGGCGCATTGGTTCGTGATAATTCAATTCTTAGTATTCAGATTTTAATTGAACGGCTCTACAGGGCTTTAAAAGCTTGCCTTTCAATAAGTTGGTACGGTTTGTGCTCTTGTTGTTACAAAGTGATACAGAAGGATAGGTTTGATGGAAATCAACAAAACTCAAAAGAAGTCAATTATGAGCCGTTATAAATACGCTATCGGCATTTTGTTCTTAGGCGCTTTCTTAAGTGCAATGCTTATCATAAAAGATGCAAAAGCAAATGCAGAGCAAAAAAGTTTAATAGTACAAGGGGCTAATACCCAGTTTATGATCAACAGCATTGAAAGTGTTGGTGGCGAAGTTTTATACACCTTCAAAGTTATCAATGCAGTATCGGCGGTTTTAACCGATGAACAACAGGCGCAATTGGCAGAGCAAGTACCTTTACTGACGTTTTTTGAAGATGCAACGGTTGAATTAGAAGGCGTGCCGGCTAAGCAACGTGCATTACAATACAAAGTGAAAAAGTCTGAAATCATTTGGTCGGTTAAGCTTGATAAAAATGCGCAAGTCGATTCCCTAGAAGCGCATTGGCCTGAAGCCAATGGAGAGCTAAACTCCGTTGCCATTAATGGCAGCAATGTGGATGTTACTAAGAGTGGTAATTCTTTTTATGTCCAATTAGATCAAAAGATTAAAAATGGAAAACTACGCTTGAGCATGAGTTTTGACACATTAAGTAGTGTTAAAGACAATGATTATGACATTAGCTTAAATCTAGCGTCTGGTCAGACGGTTAGTCTCGAAAAAGTTTTAGAAAAAGCATTAGGTAAGCATCGAGATACCCATGTTGCTTCGCATGTACGTGCTGATGTAGCACACCGTTTGGGTATCACCGGTAAAGGGGTTACCGTTGCCATTATCGACAGTGGTCTTGCTTCATTTAAAGCCATTGAAAAAAACACCAATAGTAAAGCGCGTAACATTCATACTTACAATGTATTGGACGCTTCGACAAACGTAGCTGACGAATATGGTCATGGTACCCATTTATCCAGTATTATTACCAATAGCAGCATCGCTGCGTTTGACTCGAATAGTCCTATTCAGGGCTTCAATGGCATTGCACCAGATGTAGATCTGTTAGCGGTTAAAGCATTTGATCAGCATGGTTTGGCGTCATATACCGATGTTTTAAAAGCGATTGATTATGTTGTATCCAATAAAGATGAATTAAACGTTAAAGTGCTGAATTTGTCGTTTAGTGCTCAGCCGAGCTCTTTTTATTGGCAGGATCCTATTAACCAAGCCCTAATGGTTGCCTGGCAACAAGGTATTACGGTTATAGCCTCGGCAGGTAACCGTGGTCCAGAAGCACAAACAATTGGTGTGCCAGGTAATAACCCGTATGTGCTAACGGTTGGTGCCGTGTCAGATAATTACACGCCAAATGACTACAGTGATGACTTTATTACCAGTTTTTCAAGTGCTGGCCCAACGATTGAAGGCTTTATTAAACCTGAAATTGTTGCCCCTGGTGGTCATGTTCAAGGTTTATTAAACAGCGACAGTTACATCGCTGAAAACTTCTCAATGTTTGATACCGGCCATGATTACTACGAAATCTCGGGTACTTCACAATCGACGGCGATTACAACGGGGATTGCTGCATTATTGCTTAGCCAGTTCCCTGATTTGACGCCTGATCAAGTAAAATGCCAGTTAATGCAATCTGCCAAGTTAATGGTTACGGAAGATCTTGAATTAACCTACAGCTTATATCAACAAGGTAAAGGTGTTGTTGATACGGTAATGGCATTTGGTGCCGACAATACACAATGTAATGACAACAGCGAAGCATTGGCTTTAGAAATTGCAGATGAAGAGCATTATCTTGGCCCGGTTGAGTATGATGAAGCAACCGATACTTACTTTATTGAAGGTCATGACGCTTTAAGCTGGGATGGCGTTTACAATGATGGTTCACTTTGGGGGCGTATTCGTTACTTGACCAATGATGGTTCACTTTGGGGGCGTATTCGTCATGTAGAAGCGGATGGCTCACTTTGGGGGCGCATTGGCAAGGTCAATGTAAATGGTTCGCTTTGGGGCCGCATTCGCCATGTTGAAGCAAATGGCTCACTTTGGGGGCGTATTCGTCATGTAGGTAATGACTCCACGTTATGGGATGACGTTAAAGCCAGTGACCCAGGTTCAACAAATTGGCAAGATATTGGCTTTTTAGAATCTGATGGCTCACTTTGGGGACGTATCCGAGATCTTGAAACAGACGGCTCTTTATGGGGGCGTATCCGAGATCTTGAAACAGATGGTTCACTATGGGGACGCATTAAAGATGTTGAGGCTAACGGTTCTTTATGGGGACGTATTAGAGATATTGAAACAGATGGTTCATTATGGGGCCGAATTAGAGACGTTGAAGCTAATGGTTCATTGTGGGGACGCATAAGAGACGTTGAAACAGACGGCTCACTATGGGGACGCATTGGTAACCTTGAGAGCGATGGTTCTCTATGGGGCAGAATAGGCGATGTTGAAGTTGATGGCTCACTTTGGGGGCGAATCAGAACGGTTGAAGTTGATGGTTCTTTATGGGGACGTATCAGAACCGTGACCAATGATGGTTCTTTATGGGGACGGATAAAAAACCTTGAAACCAACGGTTCACTTTGGGGCCGTATTCGTGATTTAGAAAATGATGGTTCATTATGGGGACGCATCCGAGATCTAGAAAGTAACGGCTCATTATGGGGACGTATTCGTACATTATCGAATGAGGATATGAATCCTGATGTGCTAACGATTTCATCCAACTGGGTGGAACAGGAGTAATCATTAATCAGCAGCCGATTATTTTCCTATAAATAGACAAAAAAACAGCCGAAGAATAGTTCTCTTCGGCTTTTTTTGTTATAAAGAACCATGCGAAAAGAGTGGTTGAGATCCCTAAAAAAAATAAATGGTGAATCCGTGTTGTATAACCTAAAACAAAGAGTTTTTAATCGGCAATTTGATGACTTAAAAATACCTTGCCGTATTAGCTTTCTAACATCGAACGCTTTTTTCAAAAAATTCTTACTGCTGTGTCTGATATTTTGGACTTCCATTTTTACTCATGCCGAACAAGTGACATTAGCACCGACTGAAATAAACACTCAGTTGATGCAAGAAATTCATTTTAATAACTTTAGTTCTAGCCAAAGCATGTTACACCCAATCATTTATGACATCGTTCAGGATCTAAATGGTTTTATCTGGATTGGCACTCAAGATGGTTTATATCGCTATGATGGCAATGACTTTAAACGCTACGGTACCAATATAGAGCAACAAGGCAGTTTAAGTAGTCACTACATTAATGCGCTGCATGCTGACAACAATGGGCGGATATGGGTTGCTACTCGAAATGGCATTAATTTGTTTTACCCTGAACTTAATACCTTTAAAGAGTTCAGTAAGAAAACCCACCCGAAAGCATTCTTAGGTAAAAACTACATTGCCATAACCGAGGATCAACAAGGGAACCTCTGGTTTGCAAGTAAGCAACATGGACTTACGTTTTATGATGTCGGTAAAAATGAGTTTACAACGTATTTAACCAATGAAAATGACGCGACCAGCATCAGTAGCAACAAAATATTCGATGTTACTATCAATAAAGATAACGTTTTGCTTGTTGGCACCGACAATGGTTTGAACATCAAGTATCCACAAAGCGAAGAGTTTACTCGAGTTAATCGAGACTCGAAGAAAAAATTACCATTTAACAACGTTCATCAAGTTTTTGAGAGTAAGTCTGGAAAATTATGGTTAGGAAATTTGACAGAGGGACTTGCATTATATTCATTAGATAATGGTCTAGAACAAGTTTTTACCCACCAAGGCGATAACCCAACAACCCTATGCTCTAATACCATTATGGATATTATTGAAGATAGTAATAATACCCTTTGGGTGGCAACCGATAAAGGTTTGTGTCAATACTTTGCAAAAACGGCTTCATTTAAACGTCACCTTCATCAAACTGATCGATTAACCAGTCTTGTTCAAGATTGGGTGAATGTCGTTTTTCAGGATCGAGGAGGTGTGCTTTGGGTAGGTACCAATTCTGGCTTGAGCAATTGGAATGCCCAATTAAATCGATTTTTGCACATTAGCAAAAATCTCGGTACGCGATTGTCTAGCAATATTATTACCGCATTCGCTGAAAATAATCAGCAGCAAATTTATTTGGGCACTTGGGGCGGAGGCATTAATTTATATTCACCACAAGACCAACAGACTATTGAACACCAGCATATAGATAAAGTGAATCTGCAATTAGAAGATATGCATGTCGGTAGTTTGTTGTCTGACAGTCAGAATCGTTTATGGATTGGTACCTCAAGGCAAGGTCTTTATTTGGTAGATGGGATCAGCGGATCGATACAGCACTTTATCCCTGATGATGAAGATTCTGCCAGTATTGGGTCAAAGTCCATAACGAAATTAGTGGAATTAAATGATGGCTCAATCGCCGTTGGCACGTTTGGTCATGGGGTAAATATATACCAAGAAAATAGCCAATTTTCTCCTTTAGCCATAAAAGGATCTTCCGGATTACTTGATCAAGCGACAATTTACGATATTAAAGAAGATGAACAAGGTTCACTTTGGATTGCAACAGAAAACAATGGTGTCGTTAATTACAACAGGAAAACACAGGAACTAATCCAGTTTATTGGACTCCAGAAAGGTAATAATAAACCGGCGAATATGGTTTATGCCCTTTTAAATACAAAAAAATACTTATGGACCGCGACTCAAGATGCAGGTATTGGCCGCTTAAACAAATCCAAATTTTATCAAGGCATTATCGATTATCAAACGGTACATTCATCCGAGAACATCACCATTAATTCGGCTTACGGTCTACTCGAAGGAGACCGAGGGTTTGTTTGGGCTGCACATGGGCGAGGAATAAGCCGAATACATCCTGAAGAATTGTCTTTAACTAACTTTAATAAATCCCATAATTTGCAAGGCTTAGATTTTAACGTTGGTGCAAACTTTAAAGCCTCAAGTGGTGAAATGTATTTTGGTGGCGTAAATGGTTTTAACGCCATTTCTGGCGATAAAATTCCGCTAAACAGTTATGCACCCGAACTGAAATTATTAGAGTTTAGTATTTTTAATGAGCCGGTTGCGATTAATTCTGTTTTAAACACCAATGGAGAGTTAATACTAAAGCATTCCGACTCTGTGATTGGTTTTGAATTTGCTGCGTTGGATTATACCCAGCCTGAAAAAAATCAATATCAATATCAGATGGTTGGATTATCTGAACGTTGGGTAAATTTAAAAGATAATCGAATCACCTTTTCCAACCTTTCTGATGGCGTTTATACCTTGCTGATAAAAGGCTCGAATAATGATGGGGTATGGAGTGAAGCACCACTAGAAATAAACATTGTGGTACAGCCACCATTTTGGCGAACGATAACCGCTTATGTTATTTATGCGCTGATTGGATTAACCATTCTATATTTGATTTATCGCCGTCAGATACGAAAAATTAATGCGCAGAAAAAATACCAGGCGAAATTAAAGACGCAAGTAGAAGAGCGAACCATTGAATTGAAGCAAGCCAATGAAGAGCTAGAAAAGTCTATGGCTGAAACGGAAAAGGCAAAAGATATAGCCGAGTCGGCAGCCAAAGCGAAAGCCGACTTTTTAGCCACCATGAGTCATGAAATTCGTACCCCAATGAACAGTATTTTGGGAATGAATGAATTATTGCTTAAAACCAAATTATCTTCCGCTCAGAAAAAGTATGCGTCAATGGCATTTCGCTCCGGCGAAAGTTTACTGGCGTTAATTAATGACATTCTAGATTTTTCCAAAATGGAAGATAACAAAATCACCTTGGAAAAAGTGCGTTTTGAATTGCCTAAATTGGTTGAAGATTGTGTCTATTTACTCAGACCTGTACAGGCTGAAAACCCAGTAAAAGTTATCGCTGATATTGACCCGAATTGCCCGAAATTTATTAAAGGTGATGAGCTTCGCTATCGACAAATTATTACCAACTTGCTTAGTAACGCGATTAAGTTCACCAAGCAAGGCAGTGTCATTGTTAAGGTCGAAGTGGTCAATAACGAATTGCACATGGCGGTTATAGATACCGGTATAGGCATCCCTCAGGAAAAACAGCAGCATATTTTTGATGCTTTTGAGCAAGCAGATAGTTCAACGACGCGTCGTTTTGGTGGCACAGGGTTAGGCTTGTCTATTACCAAAAAATTGGTTGATCTAATGCAAGGTGAAATTAACCTTACATCACAATTGCATGGAGGTTCGACATTTAGGGTCGTTCTACCGCTTGAGTTAACAGACAATGAAATAAATTATTTAGCCGATAAAAATGATATTTCTAAATTGGATCTTAACGTCATCGCAGACGCTAAAATTGCCTTGATCGCGATGGATAGGCCGGTTGTGAAAAGAGCCAAAGAAGGCCTGCAAAAATTGCAGCTTAATTTCCAACACATCAATAACTCGGAACACATATTTAATTTTATCAGTGGCAAAGCCAATGAAGTATTACTCATGGACGAAGAAATGCTTGAGCATCTGGATTGGCAGATTAAGTTACGTGATCATCATAATCACATTATCTGTATGAGCGACAGCAGTGAAAGTATCGATCACACGGCCATGGAAGATATTTGTTTTATTGACAAGGTAATCAATATCAAGGAATTATATTCAGTATTAGCCGAAAAAGTTAGCAGTGAAGAGATCCCGCAAATTGTTGATGAAAGTGGGGAGAGAAATCCGCAATTTAATGCCAGAGTTTTACTGGTTGAAGATGCCTATACGAATCAGATTGTCGCCACTGAAATGCTCAACCTATTTGGCTGTGATGTGGATGTTGCCGAACATGGTTTAGAAGCGTTTAACAAGGTGCGTGAAGAAGATTACGATATCATTTTTATGGACTGTCAGATGCCGGTTATGGATGGCTTTGAAGCGACTCGAAAAATTCGTTTATGGCAAGAAGTTCAAGGTCAGTCACCAGCATTAATTATTGCCCTAACCGCTGGTAAAGGGGTTGGCTATTTGGAGGAGTGTTTAGGTGTAGGTATGGATGACTTCATGCTAAAACCTTTTAACTTCAACCAATTACATGATATTCTTGATAAGCATCTCAGTCATTTGGCCGAGCAATCACCTATCGGTGAAGGCGATGCTGTAATAGATGCGCAAGAGGTGATGGTCAATGAGTTAATCGATCTTGCGAATCTGGATTCAATTTTTCAAATTGAAAAAAGCACGGGACGAAAAATTTTTCCAAAACTGCTTGATACCTTCAAGCAAGAAATGCAGATTAAAATGCCTGAGTTAATGGACGCTTATTTGCAGCAAAATTCAACTTCGCTGTACCGCACAGCGCATGCAATAAAGTCCTCCGCAGGGAATGTTGGCGCTGTTCAGTTGGTAAATTTATGTCAAGTGATTGAAAAAGCAGGTTTAAATAATGACTTTTTGAAGTGCTCAAATGAGCTTAAAGTCATACAGAAAATTTATGATCAAACCGTAGAGCAACTAGCAGAGTTGTAAATTAAGGTTATAAAAAATGGATTATGTACAACAATTTCAGAACGCCAAAGTATTGGTTTGTGATGATGACCCAACCCATAACATCTTAATGCAGGAAGTATTGGAAGCGGAAGGGTTTCAGGTGATTGTCGCTGTTGATGGCCAACAAGCGATTGACTATTACTACAGCCACTCGCCGGATATCATCCTGCTCGATGTTTCTATGCCCAAAAAAGATGGTTTTGACGTCTGTCAGGAAATTCGCAATACCGATTACGGCAAAGAAGTGCCTATATTGATGATAACCAGTGCAGGGGATCTTGATTCTATATCTTGTGCATTTCAAGCCGGTGCGACTGACTTTTTACCCAAACCCATAAAGTGGCAGCTTATTGCCCATCGGGTTGCTTATATGCTGCACTCCAGTTACGCAGTAGAAGAACTCAAAAATAGTCAGAGCAAACTGACTTATCTGGCTTACTTTGATGCCTTAACTGGTTTGCCGAATAAGCATAATTTACAAGAGTTTGTTCACAATAATTTTTTTAATAGCAATGTAAATAATAAAAGCATTGCCCTTATGCATATTCGTCTTGGTTTTTTAAATAGCCCATACAGTTCATTGGGTCATCATGTGGCTGATGAATTTATTAAAGTGATCACCGAGCGGTTAGATAATATTTTAAAGCAGCATGGCCACGTCGATGAATATGAAAATCTTGTTCGTCTAGCGCGAACCAGTGATGATGAGTTTAGTTTATGTTGGTTAGACTGTGGGGATTGTCGAGCCATCGAGTTACTCATTCAAAAAATGTTACCAACATTAGCCTCACCCGTTATTATTGAAGATTATCAGCTTGAAATCGTGCCCAAAATAGGGGTTGCTTGCTTTCCTGAATCGGCTCAGTCCGTAGAGCAATTAATGACTAACAGTACCATTGCTAGCTTTAATGCCAAAGAAAACAGTTATGTGTTTTATGATCAAAAAGATACCCAGCTGACTAAAGATAATTTAAACCTTGAGCAGCAACTTAGGTTGTCGTTAAGTGAAGGTAAGTTGGATCTGGCCTTTCTGCCGATTTTAGACATTAATCATTTGCAAATTGCGGCCAATCAAGTGCAACTTCAATGGCGAAACCCATATCAGGGCAAAGTATCGATTGAACATTTTAAGCAGACATTGAGCAATAATAATTTGCTTATCGAGCTTGAAATAAAGGGCTTAGACTTGCTCATTGAATATTTGGCCAAGACGCCTGATGCGGTGAATGTTCATATGCCCATTTCGGTTGAAACTGCCATAAGTCATGATTTTGCAATGGCATTGCAAAGATTAATGAAACAACACTCTCAAGTCATTGGTAAATTGGCTTTTGAGGTGGATAATAACTTGTTGTCTCATATTAGTCAGTACTCGCTGGAGATTGGCAAGCAATTTAGACGTGCCGGAGGACAAATCATTGTCACGAATCTAATGCTAGCCAGTGATATTTGTAAGTGGATAGAATTGCAGCTCACAGACCTGTTCAAATTAACGCCTAACTTATTGTTGACCCCGTCAAACAGAGCGGTAACGCAAGTCATTTTAAGTATGGCCAAGTCCATGGGGTATAAAATCATTGTTGATGGGGAAGTGGATTATTTACCCATTGAACAGTTTAAGCAATTAGGCTGTGATTACTTGTATTCTCAGCAATGTGTCGAACAAAAGCTGGTTGCCAATAAATAAGACTAAGAAAGACAATGACAAGGTGGAAGGGAATATCTTGAAAGCAGATTTTATTGAATTATCAGGTGACGCCAAAGTCAGCATTTTCACCCCTAAACAGGGTATACGTTCCATTATACAAAACGTTACTGGTACTGATTATTGTTATGAAAGTCTATTAAGTTTTACTGAGCTTGAAAGGCTTGATAGTGATGTCGTGCTTATTGATCACAGCCTTTGTCCTGACTGGCAGCATAAGCAACAGTTGCATAATGTCATTGATTGTCCGTTGTTATTTTTTGGCGTTGAAGGATGGCAATGTGCCAAAACATTGCCAGAATCATTTCATGCTATCCCAGCCATTGAAAACGTTGCTCAATTGCAGCAAGCAAGTGAAATGGCCGTATTTAAATATCGTTATAAACAACGAGTTTCTCATCAAGTATCTTATTTAAGCAAGGCTTTGGAGTGCATTGGTGAAACCTTAATTTATTTGGATAATCAAATGCAGATTATCGAAATAAACGACTCAGCTCAGTCTTTATTCAATGCAAGTAAAGAACAACTTGTTGGTCAGTCCATTAATGACGCGCTTAGGGTGTCCAGAAGTAACATTGCTAGTCAGTTTAAGCAGTTTATTGATGCCGCCATTAAAACGCGGGCCGTCACTAAAATTCAGCCAACCGCTTTTACATTAGCCCCTAACGAACAAGTCTTATTTGACGGTCTAGTCGGGCCATTTTCTCTACAGGATAATGCACAAGGCGCGGTGATCATTTTACGTAAAATGGATGTCCTAGAAGAGATGCCGCAGGCGTTGAGTTATGCCAGCGAACTGCAGCAAGGTCAAACGGCTAGCAGTCATTGTGTGTTACTTATTAATCCTGATGACTTTAAGCAGATCAATGAAAAATTCGGTTGGCAGCAAGGTGATTTAATTTTGCAGGAAATCGAGTCTCGTTTACAAGATTGCTTACCCGCTACCGATTTTAGTTGTCGTTACAGTGGGGCGTTTTTCTTGGTGGTGTTAAACGACACCAATGACATTGATGCCATAAATATCATCAACATGCTGCGCAGAGAGATTTGTGATAAGCCTTACCTAAGACAACAAGCCAAATTAACCTTTAGTTTTGGCTTTGCTTTAAACAATAAAAGTCTTGATTACAGCTTATTAGAGCTTTTTTATCATGCCAATACCTCGTTATCGAAAGCAATTGAGTTTGGCGGCAATCAGATAGAGCAATGGCAACAGCCGACGACGTTGCAGCAAATTGGCAACTTTGACCGGATCCATGGTGGGTTTTTACAGCAAGGTAATATCAATTATCGACAAATGCTTACCCTATGGGAACTGCTTAACAATATTGACAGTCAGGGTGATTTGCCAGGGTTTGTGCATCAGTTAAATCCTATTTTACACGCTGGATTATCTTTACAAAGTAGCGCTTTTTATTTGATTAACAACCAACAAATTCAATGCCTTGGTGGCGAAGACAGTCACGTAACTCAAACGACAGAACAACACTTTGTACTCACCGAGTCGCAGCAGCAATTTGCGTTGCGTAAATCGCCTGGTTTTTTCAGGCAGGCATCAATCAATATTACTCAACAAGGGAAACAGTTAATCATCCTTGTATTAATTAATATTGATGACAGCTATAAAGCCCTGTTAAAGCTTGAAGGTGAAGAATTAACGCTAGACTCGGTAAGCAGCCAAAGCCTATTGCACAAGCTAGCGGATTTCATTCGGGTATCCTTGCAAAAAATTAAACTGCAACACGCCTTTGGCAGCGAAAACCAGCAACGCGATGAAGCCAAAGCGAGTGACTTTTGGTTTGTTTCAAAGGAAATGGAAACCTTAATGCACGATGTTTCCATGGTTGCAAGCACCGAAGCTACGGTATTGATCACCGGCGAATCCGGTACCGGGAAAGAGTTCTTAGCCAAAAAAATTCACGACTTAAGCCACCGAAGCCATAAACCGTTTATTATTTTTGATTGCAGCACGGTGGTTGAAAACCTGCTCGAAAGTGAATTGTTCGGCCATAAAAAAGGCGCCTTTACCGGTGCCGATAAAGCCGCAGATGGTTGCATAAAACAAGCTCAGGGGGGCACATTATTTCTTGATGAAGTGGGTGAGCTCTCATTGGAAACACAAATGAAGCTGCTGCGCTTTATCCAGGAAAAGCAATACTCACCTGTTGGTACATCAACGTATCATGTGGCCGACGTGAGAATTATCTCAGCCACGAATGTCAATCTACAGGCGCAAATGCGACAAGGCAAGTTCCGAGAAGATTTATATTATCGCTTGAATGTGTTTAATGTAAATACGCCGCCACTGCGCAAACGTCAGGAAGATATTTTGTTGTTGGCCAGTAAGTTCTTAGTGGCTTTTTGTGCGGAATATAATAAACACATTAACTCGTTCGACATTCAAGCACAGGTGGCATTAACGCAATATGAATGGCCAGGCAATGTTCGAGAATTAAAAAATGTGATTCATAAGGCGGTTATTCTGTGTAACCAAAATCGTTTGCTGTGTTCTCATTTAGGTTTATATCCTAATCAAGGGCAAGAGCCGACACTGGAACGTGCAAAGGATCATGGAAACCTGCAAGTACAAAGCGCAGCAACAGAGCAATCCTTTGATGAAAAAAACCGTGTTCCAGTCCACCATGATGAGCAGCAATCACATCATTATTCAACACCCGATGCTATTGAAGAGTCCAAGCATAATCAGCAGCCTTTAAAGGATACCATTGAGCAACTTTTGCTTAGTTTTTCTCAACAAAGATTTGCTAACTGTGATGCGATAATGGCTGAATTTGAATTTAAACTTTATAAGCAAGCGTTAGCGTTGAGTCAGGACATCACGTTGCAAGCGGCTAAACACATCGGCATTTCAGAAAGCACCTTTCGTCGGCGCTGGCCAATACTCAAAAATAAAACGTTGAATTTTGAGGAAGAACAATCCCGGATGATCGACAGTATCGTTGATGAGGTGATGAAACTGCCGTTAAATGAGGCTAAGCCGCAGTTTGTAAAACAGTGGCTAATTGAAACGTTTACTTATTTGAATATACCGGCAAAAATTTGTGCGCGCATGCTTGAAGTATCAACGCCAACATATCGAAAGTTAGCCAAAAAAGTTAACGAAACAAACAATCCTACGCTATAAAGTCAACGGCGGATTGCAAGTGCATGCCTTGGGGACTGATTTGCGCCTTATAAGCGAGTATTTCAACACCTGCTTGTTGCGCCTCAATGATCAGTTGTGCATAGTCTTTATCGATATGTTTGGCGGGCATAACGGAATTAATGCCGGTGTGTAATACCGCAAATAACAATACCGCACGATCACCCGTTTGGGCCACACAGATCAATTCTCGTAAGTGTTTTTGCCCACGTTTTGATACGGCATCGGGAAAATAGCCTTGGCCATCTTTCAGCAAAGTCACACTTTTTACTTCAACATAGGCGTTGCGCTTGTTGGCATGCCCGCTGAGGTAAAAGTCTATCTTGGAGTTCTCCTCGCCGTATTTTACTTCCCGCTCAAGTTGATGGTAACCCTGTAATTCATTGATACATTGTTTCTTTATTGCCTCCTCGACCAGTTGGTTGGCGCGAATGGTATTGACACAAATCATGTGTTGATGACGCGTTTGAGTAAGTTCCCAACTAAACGGGTATTTACGTTTTGGGTTATCGGATGTGCTATAAAAAATCGTGTCTTCGGGCTCTGCACAACCTGTCATTGCGCCCGTATTAGCAACATGTACCGTGGTTTCGCTACCACCTTCAAGGGTAATGTCAGCTAAAAATCGCTTGTAGCGTTTGATCAATATTGCGGGCTTTAGTGGAGGAGAAAATAACATGTAAATCGCCTTGCTAGCTTTTTTTAGTGTCGATTACAATTGTATGCATAATGTAACACAACCAATCTACTATAATCGTCAAAATAGCATAAAGTTAACCTATACCATAAACAGAAAAGTGGTTGCTTAATTCGTGTTCATAGTAAACCGAAATTATATTGTATATATTTGAATTTATGAACAATACTTAGATTAAGTAAGTCTGTTTATGTACTAAAAAGAGAATAATTAATCTCACTAAACAATTGAGGGCGTATAAATGAATTTTGGTAAAATAACTTGTAGCATTGCAATGGCGATGTTTTTAACTGCTTGTGCATCAACGGATAAAGCAGAAACAGAAGCAGCCGTGCAATACTCTGGCTTTTTGAGTAACTACTCCGATCTAAAAGATCATGAAGTATCGGATGACTCTGTGGTAAAACGCTACATTAGTGATGAAATCAAATCAGGAAATTACAACAAGTTAAGCATCGACCCCGTAATCTACTTCCCTGAAACCAAGCCTAATGAAAATATCTCTCAAGAAATTTTAAATGATGTAGCCGCTTATACAACCAATATTCTGGTTGATTCAGCGACAAAAGCCGATGCATATACGGAGCAAGGTGATGCACAAACCTTACACTTTAAAGCGGCTATTACTGAATTATCAATCGTTGATAAAAAATTATCTGCTTTGCAATACATTCCAATTGCTTTCGTTGTAACCGCGGCAAGTGGTAAATTAAACGACATGACGGTTAAATTTACGCTAGAAATTGAAATTGAAGATGCAAATGGTAAATCATTAGGCCGCATTATGAAAACCGGTTTTGGTGAAGCGCTTGATAATAAAGAAGCCAAATTAACCATGAATGAAATCCAGCCTTTACTAGACAACTGGCAAGGCACTATGGATGGTTTATTACAAGCAACGGTTAAAAAATAACTCACCGCTTTTAATCACCCTAATCCACAAAGTTTCACCCCATAAGGCATCTGTATAGATGCCTTATTTCTTTTCAAAATCACAACATTTATCAGCCCATTACCTCACTTTATATGCTAACCTGATCTCTTATTAATTTATAAAAACAGGAGATCGAATGTCTACTCAAGCACATATTCGGTTAACAAGCGCTAAGCCAGAAAACTGGCAAGCCAAATCACTTTTCTCATTTGACGGCAATGAAATTGCCATTTACTGCGATGACCTTGCCCAATTGGATTTAAGAAAAATTCAACAGGCAGCTCGTAAAATCGAAACCCTTGGTGTTGAACGAGTTAAACTTGTCGGCGATGCCTGGTGTGAGTTAAGCCAATGGGCATTTGCACAAGGTTTTAGCAAGGTTGGAAAATACCGAGCCATTGAATTTACCGGTAATGTAGATGAAATCAATGCGCTTGATAATAAACAATCGGTTTATGCTTGGTCACGTGAGTTGATTAATCAAACCCCATCAAAATTGGTTCCTGTCGATTTAGCGGAGCAAGCCGCAGAATATTTAACCTCGATTAATGATGCGCATGTCAGCTTTGACATCATTAAAGGTGAAGCACTTGAGCAGCAAGGTTGGACAGGTACTTACAATGTAGGCAAAGGCAGCATTAACCCGCCAGCCATGTTAGTGCTTGATTACAACCCAACAGGTGATGCAAATGCACCGGTATTTACCACCTTGGTTGGTAAAGGGATCACGTTTGACTCAGGTGGCTATTCAATAAAACCAAGTGCGGGCATGTTTTCAATGAAATGTGACATGGGCGGCGCGGCAACCGTAACCGGTGCATTAGCATTAGCCATAAAATCGGGTTTGCAAAAACGCGTAAAACTGATCTTATGTTGTGCTGAAAATATGGTGAGCAGTTACGCCTATAAACTTGGTGACATTCTTACCTACAAAAATGGTACGACGGTAGAAATCGCCAATACCGATGCCGAAGGCCGTTTGGTGCTTGCTGATGGTTTGATTGCGGCATGTGAATTTGAAGGTGAATACATTATTGATGCTGCAACCTTAACTGGTGCGGCAATGATGGCAACCGGCGGAGAATATAATGCATTGTTTGCACTTGATCAGAACATGATCACCCGTGCAGCGCGTGCGGCAAGTGAGCAAAACGATCCTGCGTGGCAGTTACCTTTGGCTAATTTTCATAAAAGTAAGTGTCCATCCGCGTTTGCTGATACCGCAAATTCAACCACACAAAAAGGCGGTGGTGCTGGTGGGGCAAGTAATGCGGCAGGCTTCTTAGCCAGGTTTGTAGAAAATGAAGGTAAGGGTTGGTTACATATGGACCTTAGCGCGTGCTACAACGAAAACGCCAATGGTTTGTGGGCAGCGGGCGCTACGGGCTCGGGTATAGCGACAATCTCTGCGCTATTGCTTGCGGACTAAGCAGAACAAAAAGTATATAAATATGGGCGCTAAATAGCGCCCTTTTTATTTGTGCTTAATTTCCTTGTTTAGCGGAACATCAATCCAACAATAAATAAAACCGCAAAGACAAATGTTGCCAAGGTAACTTTACTCTTCTGGCTTTGTGCCGTGTCCACTTCAGGAAAATGTTGCAGTGTCATGCAACTAGCAAATAATGAAGGGGAAGCGATAAGTGAGAAGCACACTAATATTGGCGTCAGCCCAAGTAAAATTAAGCTCAAAACGCAGATCACAAGCAGAGCCATAACCAATTTTTGCAACTTAAGTGTTTGCGTTAAAATGGTAGGCATTTGATCGGAGCGTACCGGGTCATGCTTGCTAATAATGGCCAGTACGCGGTCACTAAAATAAGGGAGCAGCGTCGCTAGGGAAAATACGCCGGCAATCAATAAAACTTCGCCGCTCATGCTGGCGGTATGAAGATGATACGCAAGCAGACTTGGCAAGAGACCAGCAATGAAAAATTGACTGAGTAATTGCATCCCGTCAATGGCTTTATGTAAAACCGGCACGCCGCGGGTTTTAAGCCGGAACACGGTTAATGTTGACACCGCAATACCAATAACCAGCACATAGCTTAATATACTGTCTTCAAGTGTTAGCGCACTTAATAAGATCAAGCTCAATAAAAAAACAAGATAACAGCCCAATAACAGCTTGAGCATGCTTATTCTCACCTGTTTATGTCTTTCATTGTTGGTTGATGATGTTCTGGAATAGGTTAAAAAGGCGCGTTGGTAATCGTTTGCTAAATTTAAGCTGATTTGTCCTAGAATGCTGATCACCAATAACGAGGTAAATAACACCCCATCGACAACCCCATTAAACGCCGCTAATCCACTACCAAAAATAATGGCACTGCAAGGCAGGAAAAAGCTGAGTGGTTTAATGGCGGATAAAAATAAATTTATATACATGCTCATAGGTAAAGGCTGCTGCTATTGGTTTGTTTATTAAAAAAGGGGGCCAATAGTAGCAAAATTGACCGCCATCGCCAAACGGCATCGGTACGCTCATTGACCATCAGCAAACAATATGTTGTTACATCAACAGGTGTTTAATTTTTTAAGTTTGCTAAACTAGCCACCCATGAAAGCCTTTAGCTAAACGATTTACTTTATGAGCAGCAAAAACACTACGTCGTTACCCATTAACCAAATCAAAACCAACTTGCTTGAAGCGTTGCAGCAACACCCTACGGTGCTGTTAACTGCGCCTCCCGGTGCGGGTAAATCCACGTGTTTGCCTTTGTGGTTATTGGCGCAACCTCAGTATTTTGAACAAACCATTTATATGCTGCAACCGCGTCGAATTGCCGCCAAAAATGTGGCTACTTACTTAGCAAAGCAGCTAGGGGAAAACGTTGGTGAAACGGTAGGCTATCGTTTGCGTAATGACTCTAAGGTATCCAATAAAACGCGCTTTGTGGTGGTCACCGAAGGTTTATTAACCCAAATCATTCAACAAGATCCTGAATTAGTCGGCTGCGGATTGATTATTTTTGATGAATTCCATGAACGGTCTTTGCATGCCGATTTAGCCTTCGCACTGAGTCGTGATACGCAACT
This sequence comes from uncultured Thalassotalea sp., assembly GCA_947502355.1. Classification (GTDB taxonomy): domain Bacteria; phylum Pseudomonadota; class Gammaproteobacteria; order Enterobacterales; family Alteromonadaceae; genus Thalassotalea_A. The sequence continues at coordinate 37,663 of CANMZP010000009.1, forward strand.
CGGTTTGCGTGATGACTTAACCTTATTGCTTATGTCAGCTACGCTAGCCAGTGACGATATTAAAGCCAATTTACCCGATGCACATAGCATCGCATGTGAAGGTCGAACTTATCCGATAGAGATTGAATATCAAAGCCCTTCATCATCAAGAGAATGGCGTCAACATGCCATTCGCGTCATTCAATCGGCTTGCCAAACACATATTGGCTCGGTTTTAGTGTTTTTACCCGGTGTGAATGATATCAATATTATCGCTGAAGCTTTGCAAGCACGTTTACCTAGTCAATTTGTTATTGCACCTATGCATGGTGGCTTATCATTAGCCGAGCAACAAATGGCCATAAATAAGCCCGATAAAGGCCAATGTAAAGTGGTGCTATCGACTAATATTGCCGAAACCAGTTTGACCATCGATGGGGTTAACTTGGTGATCGATTGTGGCTTTGAGAAGGTCGCCGTATTTGACAGCAACACGCTAAGCAATAACTTAGTGCAGCGACAAATAGCCAAAGACTCGGCCATACAACGGGCTGGTCGAGCGGGGCGATTAATGCCCGGTAAGTGCATACGCTTATACGCCAGTGAGGATTTTTCAAGACGCAAAGAACACAGCGAGTCCGAAATATTGCATGCTGATATTCAAACACTCTTGATTGAAGCTGCGCGCTGGGGCGTAAAGTCTTTAGCAGAGTTACCTATGTTGGAATTACCACCTGAACGTTATGAACAACAGGTGTGGCAACAATTGCAACAATTAAACTTAATTGATGAGCAGCATCGTTTAACACAACATGGTAAGCAAGTCAGTCAATTAGCATGTCATCCCCGATTTGCGCATATGATCATTGCGGCCAAACAGTTAAAGCAATCAAGCGCGGCCAAAAATGAAGGCTTCGAGTCGCTTGATGTGCTTGCTTGTATCTTGGCAGCTTTACTCGAAGAACGTGATATTTTTGCAAGGCAGACCGCGCATCAACAAGCCGATATCAGTTTACGGGTAAATGTTTTATTGCAGCAAAGCAACAATCATCATTATAAGCGTATTCTTAATCAAGCGGTTAGACTGGCAAAATTGGCTCATATAAAGCCAGTAAACTCGACTAGCTGGCAATCTTTGGTAAATACCAATCATTGTGGTTTATTACTGGCATTGGCGTACCCAGAGCGTATCGCTAAATTACGCAATAAAAGCTGTGAATTTATTGCCGCCAATGGCAAAGGCTTACAAGTGGAAAACGACGATCCCATGTCAACAAGCGACTACATTGTGGCAGCGCAATTACAGCAATACCAACAACAATTGCGCGTATCGCTTGGGGCCGAAGTTAATGTTCATCAGTTAATCGCGCATAAACTGGTGAAAGTAGAAAAACGGCACGTGCTGCGCTTAGATGAGTTAACGGATCGCATTATAAGCGCAGAGCAGCAAACCATTGGCCGTATTGTGATCAAACAAACCACAGTAGACATTGCCAATAAAACCGAGCAATTGGTTGACCTTTGGTGTGATCATGTAACGAAAAAAGGCCTAAAAACGTTAAATTGGCAAGCAAATGATCTGGCATTACTGGAACGCTGGCGGTGGCTTAATCAAACGCAGGAGCACCTAGGCTTTCCAAAGGCAGATGAACAAAGTTTATTGCTAAGCTTGGATGTTTGGTTCGCGCCATTTATCAGCAAAGTGCGCAAAAAGGGGCAACTTAGCAAATTAGATTTATCGAGCATGCTGTTATCGCTGCTTACCTACCAACAGCAGCAACAATTGAACCAATATGCGCCGCAATACTTTATCGGCCCCACAAAGCGTAAGTGTCCTATTCGCTATAGTGAAGAGCAAGCGCCGGTAGTCTCACTGCCAATGCAAGAGCTATATGGGGTGAGTGAAACTCCGAGTGTTGGCGATAAACAAAACGGCAGTCAAGTTGCGTTAATCCTAGAAATTTTGTCTCCGGCAAAAAGGCCAATACAAATTACGCAAGACTTAGTGGCATTTTGGCAGGGCAGTTATAAAGCGGTACAAAAGGATATGAAATCTCAATACCCCAAGCATTTTTGGCCAGATGATCCCGCGAATGCACAAGCGACGCGCAAAACCAAACGCCACTTGGACAACAAAAATTAGGGTCAGATGAAAATAAATTCAAAATAAAAAATAAGGGTCAGATGAAAATAAAGTCAAATTTCAACCGCGTTATCCCTTAATTTATTATTTAGGGGGGATAGAGAGGTAGATATAATGAATATCGGGGATGCCTCTTTGGCTGCTGCGGGGCAATTAATAATATAAGCACCTGATAGCTACTGTATGTTCTGAGCTCGCTGTCGCTCCTCAGGATGTCGCTCCTCTTGAGAGCGACTTTTATCAAGCCTTTAAATAAAATATTTCATTGAATTGTCATTACGACTCGTGCTGGCGATAACCGTTAATTTGCTTTGCTGATAATCCCCATAGCCTGATTTAAAATATTTTTTGTGCCGTCAAGCCAATGGATTTTTTGGCCATTGCGTTCAAGGCGCCTTAACCAGGTTTCTTGCTTTTTAGCAAATTGATGGATGGCACTGTTCAGCTTTTGAATGCAATCGTTACGGTTTATCTCGCCTTTAAGGTGTTGGGCAATAAAACGATATTCCAGACCATAAAAATACAGGGTTTCCCAACTTACCCCACTAGCATGTAATTGTGCTACTTCTTCAATAAGCCCTTCTTCTAAACGCTCGTGTAAGCGTTGAGTAATGCGCTCTCTAACAATGGCTCTGTCCCATTTTATGGCCATGATCAGCGGTTTTATTTCTGGCCAGTCGGGTTGGTTGTCGGCATGTTCTTTTTCGCCTGTAGCTATTTCTATCGCTCTAATTAAGCGAGCTCTGTCTTGGGTATCCGTAGTATTGTGCAAGTTGGGCTTAAGGGCGCTAAGCTTGGCAATTAAAGCATCATGCTCAAGCGGCGCAAGGCTTGCTCTTAACTGCGGGTTTTCAGGGACTTCAATAAGTCGGTAGCCCTTTAAAATTGAATCGACATAAAGCGCAGAGCCACCGGCTAGAATCGGCATTTTTTGGCGTTGGTTTATGTCATCAAAAGCCGTTAAAAAATCCCCCTGAAAGTCGAAGATGTTATATTCATATCCTGGGTTGACGATATCAATTAAGTGGTATGGTATTTCCTGATATTCATCTAAGTCTTTACCACTGCCTATATCTAAACCACGATAAACTTGTCGTGAGTCTGCCGAAATGACTTCGCCATTTAATAATCTAGATAGCTCTACAGCCAGTTTGGTTTTACCAGAGGCTGTAGTGCCTAAAATAGCGATCATGTTAAAAGCAGACATGGACTTCCTTTTTTGAGTAAATTTTAGTGACATAAAAATCTCAACAGATTATACCGTTAAATGCCGACATTATTAAGGTAAGAGCTGATATTAAAGGTTTTGTACCTTTGTACATACATGTTGTTACTACACGCTAACATAGTGTATGGTAGTATTAGCTGTTCCTTTTTCTGGCCTGTTTTCAGTAAACCAACATTCATCGATAACCGCTGCATATGAGTAAAAAAATAACAAAAACCATAGCTAAAAAAGCTAACCAAAAAAAGTCTAGCCCAAAAAGTCGCTTTACTCGCGGCGTAGCAAAAAGCACCGGTAAACAGCCTTTTAGTACCTGGTTATTGGTAACGTCCATTAAATTATCACTTATCTTTGTAATTACCCTCGGGCTTTATAGTATTTACCTTGACGGTAAAGTACGCCATAAATTTGAAGGTCAGCGCTGGCAAATCCCAGCTCAAGTGTACGCCAATATTCCAGAAGTCAGTGTTAACCAACCCATTGATCTAAATAAAATCGAGCGTTTGCTTAAAGCACAAAGTTATAAATCCGTCGTTCGGGTTGCAAAACCCGGTCAGTATCGCCGCAGTGGTTCGAAAATTAGCATTTACCGCCGTCAGTTTGATTTTGGTTATGGGCTCGAAGAGGCTTCGCTTATTTCAATTGAACAACGCGCTGGCGATGTATTTCGTATTACCCAAGATGCTGAAGAGGTATATCAGGTTTATCTTGAGGCCATGCTCGTTGATCGAATTTTATCCTCGGAAGGCGAAGATAGAATTTATGTTTCAATAGATCAGTTACCACAACAATTAATTGACACCTTGTTATTGGTCGAAGATAAAGACTTCTATGTGCATCATGGTGTATCGCCAACGTCTATTTTACGGGCATTTTGGGCCAACTTGTTAGCGGGTGCGCGAGTGCAGGGGGGCAGTACGTTAACTCAGCAACTTGCCAAGAACATGTACTTAACCCGTGATAAAACCATTTGGCGCAAGGTCAATGAAGCGCTAATGGCCATCATTCTTGAATTGCGTTATTCCAAAGATCAAATCCTTGAAGCTTACCTAAATGAAGTTTACTTAGGGCAGCATTATGCTAATGGTATTTATGGGTTTGGTTTAGCATCCGAATTTTATTTTGGCAAAGCGTTAAATCAACTTCAGGACCATGAAATAGCCCTGTTAGTTGCTCAGGTTAAAGGGCCTTCTTACTATGATCCTTGGCGCAAGCCTGAACGTGCCATTGAGCGTCGTGATTTAATCTTACGCTTGATGTTTGAACAGCAATTTATTTCACAGCAAGACTACCAGTACGCTCTGGAGAATGATTTAGGCATTCGTCCGGAACGTCGTATCGCCAAACGTTCATTTCCAGCTTATATGCAACTGGTACGCCGTGAGTTGAACCAGATGGGCGCTGGCGGGGCATTACAAGCAGGTATCAAGGTATTCACCTCGTTTGATTATGATAAGCAAGTAAATGCTGAACGAGCCTTGCAAGAGCAGATGAAAGTGTTAGAACAGTCTGGAAAAAGTAAAGATTTACAGGCTGCAATGATCATCAGTAACGTTCGTACCGGCCAAATTCAGGCGGTTATTGGTGGCAAAGATGTTCGATATTCGGGCTTTAACCGAGCATTGGATGCCCATCGACCGATTGGCTCACTGATAAAGCCGGTGGTTTACCTAACCGCATTACAACAATTTGATAAATACACATTGGCCACGCCGCTTGATGATAAAGCCATTTCTTTAAAAAGCAGTTCCGGAAAATTATGGCAACCGAAAAACTACGATGGCAAATTCCGTGGTCGGGTACCATTAATTGAAGGTTTAGTGAAGTCTTTAAATGTGCCAACGGTAAATCTTGGCTTACAACTTGGGGTTGATAGGGTTGCAGAAACGTTATTGGAACTTGGCTATGACGGGGATGTGCCGCATGTGCCGAGTATGCTGCTTGGCGCCATTGATATGTCCCCATTTGAAGTCAACCAATGGTATAACACTTTGGCCAATAATGGTGAATACAATAAGCCACTGGCGATAACGAAAGTCGCGTCCGCCGATGGTGACATTCTTTGGCATCGTGAGTTGGATCGTGAGCAAATATTTTCAACGAAAAGTGCCTACTTGCTAGATTATGCAATGCAACAAGTTACCGTAACGGGCACTGCAAAATCGCTAAGCTGGACCTTCCCGGATAAGCTTATAGCCGGTAAAACGGGCACCAGTAATGATTTGAGAGACTCTTGGTTTGTCGGCTACGATAGCGATAGTGTGGTGACCACTTGGCTTGGTACCGATGACAATAAATCGATGGGCTTAACCGGTAGCAGTGGTGCATTAACCATTTTCAAAAACTTTATGCAAAAGCAGGGCGTACAGAGCCGTTTTGCCGATCAACCTGTTGGGGTAGAGTTTGCTACATTTGAATTAGCAACGGGTAATGCAGTCACCGATGATTGTATGAACGTTGCGGATTATCCGGCGGTAAGTCAGGGGTTATTTTATTCAAGCCAATGTCTGGAAAAACGCCCCGATCCACCGTCGTGGTTAGAGAAATTATTTGGCTTAGACTCAGAATAAGTTAGATTTGCTCTTTTTTAACCATAAAAAAAAGCCACTTAACATCGTGTTAAGTGGCTTAATATTATTTGCTTGTCGCTCTTAATTACAGCTTAGCAAAACAACGCTCTGCTGCAGCAATAGTCGCCGCAATGTCTTCATCACTGTGAGCGGCGGATAAGAAACCGGCTTCAAATGCCGATGGCGCAAGGTATACTCCTTCGTCTAGCATTAAGTGGAAGAACTTGTTGAACTTATCGGTATCACACTTCATGACTTGCTCAAACGTATCGACTTGGGCTTGATCGGTAAAGAAGAAACCAAACATAGCACCTACGTAGTTAATCGCTAAATCAACACCTTGGCGCTCTGCTGCGGCTTTAAAACCTTCTGCAATGGCTTTGGTTTTTGCACTAAGCAGGGTGTGAATATCGCCTTTGCTCAATTCATTTAAGGCGGCTAAACCTGCGGCCATAGCAATTGGGTTACCAGATAATGTACCGGCTTGATATACAGGACCTACCGGCGCAATGTAATCCATGATTTGAGCTTTACCACCAAAGGCACCTACTGGCATACCACCACCAATGACTTTACCTAATGTGGTTAAATCCGGGGTAATGTTGTAATAAGCTTGCGCGCCGCCTAGGGCAACACGGAAACCGGTCATTACTTCATCTAAGATAAGCACCGATTTGTACTCATCACAAACCGCACGTAAACCTTCTAAAAAGCCAGGTACTGGTGGAATACAGTTCATGTTGCCTGCAACAGGCTCAACAATAATACAAGCGATTTCATCACCGTATTCTTTGAAAATTTGTTTAACTGACTCGATGTCGTTATAGGTTACGGTAAGTGTATGCTTAGCAAAGTCTGCTGGAATTCCTGGCGAATTTGGTACGCCTAAGGTTAATGCGCCAGAGCCCGCTTTAACCAATAACGCGTCAGCATGACCGTGGTAACAACCTTCAAATTTAAGGATTTTATCACGACCTGTATAGCCACGTGCCAAGCGAATCGCACTCATTGTCGCTTCGGTACCAGAGCTCACCATACGAAGTTTTTCCATAGAAGGAACAATCTCACGTACTTTTTCCGCCATGGTAATTTCCAACTCAGTTGGTGCGCCAAAGCTAAGACCGTTTTGCGCAGTTTTAATCACCGCATCTAAAATAGCGGGGTGGTTGTGACCTAAAATCATTGGTCCCCAAGAGCCCACGTAATCGATGTATTTCTTGCCATCGGCATCAAAGGTGTATGCACCCTCTGCGCGCTCAATAAAGCAAGGCGTTCCACCTACGCCTTTAAAAGCACGTACGGGAGAGTTAACGCCACCTGGAATGGTCTGCTGCGCTTGTTCAAATAGTTGTTCTGAGTTTGACATAAGTTCGCCTAAGTTTTTGTTTATGTTAGCCACGATACCAGGTAACGGGTTTTTCATATTGAGTTAATTTTTCATCGACACCCAATGTTAAGGCAAATAATGCCATGCGCACTAGTACGCCATTTTGTGCCTGGCGGAAAATCGCCAGATTGTGGTTATCATTTAAATCGACATCCAACTCATTGGCTTCCGGTCTGGAGTCACGAGGCAAAGGATGCATGATAACGGTATGATCTTTACAGTATTGCTGATAAACCTCTTTATTGAGGCTGAAATGGCCACGATAGCGGTCGGCTTCTTCCAGACTCGAAAAGCGCTCTTGCTGAATACGGGTTTGATAAATTACATCACTTTGTAAATTACCCGCCATCGAATCGGTCATGGTTACCTTGTGACCTGCATTGGTTAGGATATCTACGATGTAATCGGGCATTTGCAGTGCTTTTGGTGCAACCAATGTAACATGAATATTGTTATATAAGCTTAATAGCTTAGAGAGTGAATGCACCGTACGGCCATGCTTTAAATCGCCCATTAAGACGATATTAATATTATCGATGCCTTTGCCAAAGCGTGTCATTTCGGCCTGAATGGTAAACAAGTCGAGTAGTGCTTGAGTTGGATGCTCATTTGCACCATCACCGCCATTAATTACCGGGACGGAACTGCCCGTAGCAAATTGGGCAACGGAGTTAATTTCAGGGTGACGCATGGCAATCACATCCGAGTAACCACTAATCACTTTCGCTGTGTCAAATAACGACTCCCCTTTAGACAGCGACGACGTTTCTGCCCCGACGGTTTCTTGAACAAAGCCACCTAATAGTTGGAAAGCGGTACCAAACGAAATACGGGTACGTGTGCTGGGTTCAAAAAACAGATTATTTAAAATGGCACCCTCTAATACGTGACAACGTTTTTGTCTTGCCGCATAAGGGATCATGCTTTGCGCAACCTGAAGAATACGCGATACGGCGTCTCTATCAAATTGTGAAATGGACAGGATATGACTGCCTTGAAAGTTCATCATGGGTATTCGCCTGAAATATGCTTTTTATAAGCCCGTAGCGGATAATGGCACGAGCGGTTTATGGCGCAAACTTTAGCATAAAATACCGCCTGTTTGAACACTCAGGCGGCGTCTGGTCTGCGATTAAAAAATTGGCTTACCAATGGCCAAAATGATCGAGCCAAATAATATAAACACTGGCATTTCATTAAAGATGCGATAGAACTTACCTGAACGGCTATTTCGATCGTTTTTAAAGTCGCTTAACAGCTTGAAGCAATAGGCGTGATAGGCAATTAAAATCATCACTAAGACTAACTTTGCATGCAACCAGTGACTAGCCGCAAACCAATGATATCCCAGCAAATGAATTAAAATTAGACCAAAAACAACGGTTAAAATAGCAAATGGGGTAATAAAATACAGTAAGCGGCGTTCCATAACTTTAAATTGCTGATGCACGTCGTTGTTATTGGTTTCGGCGTGATAGACAAACAATCTTGGCAAATAGAATATGCCAGCAAACCAAGCGACCATAAAAGCGACGTGTAAGGCTTTTATCCACAAAATCGTTCCCATTTAAATATTTCCTTTTATCAGTAGTAGTTGAATTTTCGGGAAGGGCAAAATACCGACAATATTATCTGGCGTTTTATCGTAAACATAAATTGCAGTATCGCGCTGATTGGTTAATACATTAAACGCATCAGCCATGGTTGATTGTAAATCCAGCCCTGGCATTTTCTTCAACACCAGACTGTCGCTCTTCTCTTCCAAAGGGTGACTGTGAATATCCACTTTTACCCAATGGAAGTTATTGTCACGGTCTTTGGTAATTAAGATCCGGTCATGATCATGCTCAATAAATGTTTTAGAGATCACCGCATCATCTTCGGTTTCAATCACATCGATATTGGTATTCATTTGGATTTCAACACCGTATTTTTGCATCGATGTTTCCACATGCGAAATTTTGTAAGGCAATTTCTGAAAGTCCAACTGCTGCAAAAAAATAGAGCGGTTTCGTAAAAACTGACTTGAGGTGATATAGGCCGTGGTGATCACTATCATTGCAGGTAAAGCCAGTTGCAACTGATTCGATAACTCAACCACGGTAAGTAACGCCGCCAGAGGAGCATTCATGGTCGATGCCATCATCCCGGCCATACCAAGTAGGGCATAGTCTTGCATAAAGTGAATATCAGGGTATATGTAACTTACGGCAAACCCCATTAAAGTACCCGCAATAGCGCCAATGGTAAGTGTAGGTCCAATGACACCTCCCGGAATACCCAAACCAAGCACCAAAGCAGTGGCGCAAAATTTGGCAAACAGCAAACTTATAATCATAAACAAGGTCGGTTGTTGTTCCAAAATAAAGCTTACGGCACTCATTCCTGAACCCATAGTATGAGGTGCTAACACACCTAAGGTACCCATGACCAAGGAAGCCATCATAATACGCTTTACCATATGCTCTTTGTGACTGTATTTGATGGTGGCCATCAATAATTTATTAAAATGTGTGGCTAAGAACCCAAGCAAAATACCAAAGAGGATCAATAATGGGTAATGCCAGTAATCAAGCTCAATAAAGGCGAAAAACTCGAATTGATGATAGGGTCCAAATACGGTGCTGGTCATGATAGAACCAATAATGGAAGCGAGGATCACCGGAATAAAAATATGCATCCGATATTCACGCAAAATCACTTCCATCACAAAAATAACCGCGGCTAATGGGGTATTAAAACTGGCGGAAATACCCGCGGCAATGCCACAGGCACATAACGTGCGCACTGAGTTTCTGGGTAGGGCCAGTTTAGTCCCTATAAAACTGGAGCTTGCCGCACCAATATGCACACATGGACCTTCACGCCCAACGGCAAATCCACTGGCTAGGGCGAGTATTCCCCCAACATATTGGGTAATGGTGTTTTGAAAAGGAATATGGCCATAAGCCACTTTCAAGCGGTGTAAAACAAAGGGTATGCCCATACGAGCATATTTAAATTTGGTGAGACCTGCGAATAATAAGATTAACGTCCCGGTAATTATCGGGGTTATAAATAAAGAAAAATCTGATAAAGTAGAGAAATCATCAAGTTCTTCCAAATACAGCCGTTGCAGAAAGTCGATGCTGAGTCGGAAAATGATGATAAACAAAGAAGCAATAGCACCACCTACGATTCCCAGCATACAAAGTTGCCAGGAGGGCACTGGTTTTGCGAGTTTTTTCCGAAGCGCGGCTAAGGACATGGTGTTATGCTGCATTTTAGTATTATTATTCGTTTAAAAAATTATTTTAATCTTACTAATTCGAGTATAGCCAATGGCTAATAATTCGATTAGTTTATCACAGTTAAAGTTAGAAAAAATATTAATGATGGATTGGTTGAGACAAATCACCCTAAACAAATTGCACAATAAGTTTGGTGCCTTTAAGTTACTGATTTTTAGTGTATCTATTCTGTTTTTGGTCGCACTAGCAAGTTACAAAATTGGTAACTTTTACCAGGGCCACCAAAGCAAATTAATTGCTGAGCAAAGTGAACGACTCGATAGGCTTTATCTGCAAAATGAGCAAGCCCAAAGCCGGATAAACACCTTAAACGTCGAACTGGAAATTGAAAAATTAGCCAGTTATAAAGCTCAACAAGCATTACGCAGTTTAGAAGATGATCATTTCTCGTTGAAAAAAGAATTGGCTTTTTATGAAAAGATCATGGCGCCAGAGAAGGAAGCGAATGGGGTCGTGATTGATGAAGTGCAAGTGGTCGAAACGGCAAGCCCGGGTCATTATCGCTTGCGAGTGGTGTTAGTGCAGCAACAAAAAAGTAAACGTTATGCCAAAGGCCGGGTTGAAGTAAGCTTTAATGGCAGTTTGAACGACCGCCCAGCGAGCATTAATTTGCTCAATATCGCCAAAATTAATAAGCAAGAATTAAACTTTAGTTTTCAATACTTTCAAGTGTTTGAAGTTGAATTTGAGTTAACGGAAAACTTCATTCCTGAGAAAATCCAAGTGGCGGCAATTTTACCAAAAGGCCGATGGCAAAAATATCATCGTCTCGATGAAACCTATGCCTGGCCAGAGTTTGCCGTTAAAACGGCTGCTCAATAGGGCTTTGCTGAGTATGGATAATAAAAGTTGGATAGAAAGTTAACGAATAAAAATGGCTAAAATATAACTAATACTTGATTAAATCGCTCAGGTTTAAGATAATTGCGCCATTAAATTTTTGCTGTAAAGAAGATAGTCATGTCAAACAACGAATTGCCAATCCAGTTTAGTGATGCGGCCGCCAACAAAGTTAAGTCACTTATTACGGAAGAAGAAAACCCAGATTTAAAATTACGTGTATACGTAACCGGTGGTGGTTGTTCAGGATTCCAATACGGCTTTACCTTTGATGAAAAGGTAAATGACGGCGATATGACCATTGTAAAGCAGGGTGTGACTATGGTTGTTGACCCAATGAGCTTGCAATACCTAGTTGGCGGTGTCGTAGATTACATCGAAGGCCTTGAAGGCAGCCGTTTTCTGGTAGATAACCCGAACGCCCAAACAACCTGTGGTTGTGGCTCGTCATTCTCTATCTAAAGCGATCATCTTTCACATAGAAAGCCAGTACCGTTTGTACTGGCTTTTTTTTGTCCTGTTTTTGATAAAAAATGCTGCTAATTCATAGAGGTTCGTTTTATACTGAGTAAATTATAAGAACATAAAAATGATAAAAGAGGGAATCATGTCATCAATGAAGCAATTTGCTGAGCAACTTGAGCAGCGCCCCTATATTATTGCTTTACTGATCACCTTAGTGTTATTGGTTTGGTTAGCAAGTGGTTTTATAAAGTCACCTGATGAGCAAGCAGTTGCCAAGCAGCAAGAAATCCCGCTACCTAAAGTACAAGTCGAAACCCTTAGAGCCGAGTCTATTGAAAATGTCATCACCTTGTATGGTCGCACCGAGCCTGATCGTGTGGTGACTTTGCAAGCGCAGGTAAAAGGGGCAATTACGCAAGTGTTGGCAGAGCGTGGCTCTTTTGTCGAAAAAGGCGATGTGATTGCTAAAATTGCCTTAAATGATTTACCCGCCAAATTGGAACATTTTCGCACTTTACTAAAACAACGTCGTATTGATTATTACGGTGCCAAAGAACTCTTTAAGCATAACTATCAGGGCGAATCGGCACTAGCAAAACGCTTGAGTGATGTCACCGACGCAAAAGCGGAATTAGCACTCATTGAAACGGACATTGCCAATACCACCATTGTTGCGCCTTTTACCGGCATCTTAAACGAACGTTATGTTGAAGTGGGAGATTTCGTAAATATTGGCGAAGATATCGCCATGATAGCCGATTTGGATCCGCTTATCATTCGTGCCCACATCAGTGAAAATCAAGTGGGAAAAATTAAAGAACAACAGCAAGCGCAAATTCACCTATTAAACGACAGCAATATGCAGGGCAAGGTTCGTTATATTGCTAGTGTTGCAAATGCCGATACCAATACCTTTAAAGCCGAAATTAGCATCTCTAATTCCAATTACAAGCATTTGGCTGGATTAAGCGCGCAGGTGGAACTGCCCATTGAAATTTTACCCGCCATTCAAGTATCCCCTGCATTATTATCGCTAGACGAATTTGGCAATATCGGGGTGAAATCGGTAAAAGATGAGCAGGTGGTCTTCAATAAAATTAATATCATTCGCACCGATGAGCATGGTGTGTGGCTAGCTGGGCTTGGCCAACAACTCGACATTATCACGCTTGGACAAGGTTTTGTTCGTGCGGGCGATAAAGTGCAACCGGTTTTTAAAGGTCAGTAAAGCATGCTCACCTTGATTGATGCCGCCATATTTAGAACACGAACGGTTTTATTAACCTTTGTGTTGCTGCTGATTGCCGGTATTGTCACTTACCAAAATGTGCCGAAAGAATCCTCACCGGACATCACCATTCCGGTTATTTACGTTTCAATTGTGCACGATGGCATTTCTCCCGAAGATGCTGAGCGCATGTTAGTTCGCCCCATGGAAAACGAATTAAAGTCGATTGAAGGGGTGAAAGAAATGTCGGCGAATGCCAGTGAAGGGCATGCCAGCATTACCTTAGAATTTGTCGCAGGCTTTGATAGCCGCGAAGCGTTGAACGATGTGCGCGATAAAGTCACCTTGGCGAAGGCAAAACTGCCAAGTGAAACCGAAGAACCCACCATAAACGAAGTCACCATGGCCAACCAAAATCCGGCCATTACCGTATTTCTTTCCGGAGCGGTTAGTGAGCGAGGTTTGATCACCATAGCTCGTGATTTACAAGATAGATTATCGGCCTTGGTCGAGGTGTTAGAAGTTGATATTGCCGGTGACAGAGAAGACATGGTGGAAATCATTGTCGACCCACTATTGATGGAAAGCTACGGCCTAGATCAGCAAGATATTTACAACCTGGTCGATCGAAACAATCGCTTGATCCCAGCAGGTACCATGGATACCGGCAAAGGGCGATTTGCCATTAAAGTGCCCTCGGTATTTGAAGACGTAGACGACTTACTTAATCTGCCGGTAAAAGTAAGCGATGATCGTATTATTGTGTTTAAAGACGTCGCCCTTGTGCGTCGCGCTTATAAAGATCCCAACAGCATTGCTCGTATAAACGGCCAACGTGCCATTGCCATAGAGGTAAAAAAACGCCCGGGACAAAACATTATCTCTACCGTAGATAAAGTCAAAGCCATCATTGAAAAACAACGCGCATTTTGGCCACAGCACATTCAAGTTAACTACACCGGTGATGAATCGAAAGACGTTAAATACATGCTTAACGATTTACAAAACAATGTTATATCTGCGGTGTTGTTGGTGGTTATTGTTATTATTGCCACCTTAGGTGTGCGCAGTGCGTCATTAGTTGGTCTGTCAATTCCTGGCTCTTTCTTAACCGGCATATTGGTGCTTGCCACATTTGGTTTAACGGTGAATATTGTTGTGCTTTTTGCGCTAATAATGGCAGTGGGCTTATTGGTGGATGGGGCCATTGTGATTACCGAATTTGCTGACCGGCAAATGACCGAGGGCAAAGACCGATTAACCGCCTATACCATGGCAGCCAAACGAATGGCTTGGCCAATCATTGCTTCAACCGCGACCACGCTTGCCGCCTTTGCGCCTTTATTATTTTGGCCTGGCATGATGGGCGAGTTTATGAAATATATGCCCATTACGCTTATTGCCGTGCTGAGTGCGTCTTTGGTTATGGCCTTAGTTTTTGTACCAACCATGGGCAGTTTGTGGGGCAAAAGCCGAGTACTTAGTTCGAAAGCCAAGCAGCAGCTTTTAATCAATGAAGAAGGCGATTTAACCGCCATGCCTGGTTGGACTGGCCGTTATGTTTCGCTGTTAAATGTCGCCATATTGCACCCAATTAAAGTCTTTTTGCTGACCCTTCTGTTTGCCGTGACGGTGGTGGTTAACTACATCAACTCCGATTTAGGCATCGAATTTTTTCCTGATGTGGAGCCCAATGGGATCTCTTTGGTGGTTCGCTCTTATGGTGATTTGTCCATTAAAGAAAAAGACGTGATCATGCAAGAAGTGGAACGTCGTATTATCGACATGCCAGCCATTGAATCTTTGTATGCAAGAACCGGTGGCACCGATTTAGTTGGCCGTTTTCGCTTGAATCTAACCGAATGGAAATTGCGTAAACCAGCCGATGCGATTGTTGAAGAGTTACATCAACGTTTGGGCAGCTATGCCGGTGTAGAGGTCGAAGTTCGCAAGCATTCTATGGGGCCTTCGGGTGGCAAAGATTTAATTTTAGAGTTATCGGCCAAACAACCTGAGCTGGTTGACGATGCGGTGCGTAAAGTTCGGGCTTTATTAGTTTCGAGCGAGCAGTTCACCAACATCGAAGATGGCGCATCTAAGCCGGGCATTGAATGGCAATTAAATGTTGATAGGGCATTGGCGGCCATATACGATGCCGATGCAACCTTGGTTGGCACCTCCGTGCAAATGGTAACCAATGGCCTAAAACTGGGGGAGTATCGCCCCGATGATGTTGATGATGAATTAGATATTCGCGTGCGCTTTCCACAAGACAAACGCCATATCACCCGCATTGATGATTTACGGGTACAAACAGATGAAGGCATGATCCCGGTCACCAACTTTGTCGAGAAAAAAGCCATTCAAAAAGTCGATACCATTCGCCGGGTCGATAGCCGACGCGTGGTAAGCATTCAAGCCAACTTGGTGCCTGGTGCTCAGTTGAGCAAAGCGTTACCTTGGCTAAAAGAGCAAATGCCAAAGCTCGACATTGATTGGCTCTTGGTTAATGTGACGGTGAAGGGGCAAAATGAAGATCAGCAGGAATCGGAAAACTTCCTGCAGTATGCCTTTTTAGTGGCATTGTTTGTGATGGCCATTATTTTAGTTACCCAGTTCAACAGCTTTTATCAGGCTTTTTTAATTCTCTCAGCCGTGCTGTTTTCGACTGTTGGGGTGTTATTGGCCTTGCTGATTGTGGGGCAACCTTTTGGTACGGTTATGTCTGGTATGGGAGTTATCGCCTTAGCGGGTATCGTGGTCAATAACAACATCGTGTTAATTGATACCTATAACGTGCTTAAAGCCCGTGGTCTTAATGTGCATCAAGCCATTTTGCGCACTGGTGCGCAGCGTTTACGGCCAGTGCTTTTAACCACAGCTACCACCATCCTCGGCTTATTGCCTATGGTGTTCCAAACCAACATTGATTTTATTCACCGGGACATCAGTTTTGGTGCCCCGTCGACACAATGGTGGGCGCAACTTGCCATCGCCATCAGTGGCGGCTTAGCCTTTGCCACGTTATTAACCTTGGTATTAACGCCTTGTTTATTGGCGCTGCGAGAGTACAAGCAAATGGCAAGGTATCAACCAAAACCTGTACCTAAAGCCGTCCCTCGTAGTACACCAAAAATTGTTGTAGCCATCGAGTCGTTTGAAGAAATTTAAGCGGATTGGGCACCCCTAAAAATAAAGCCACTGTTCGCTTTTACAATCCCCTTAGCTAGGGCTTGGCTTTGTTGCTCATCAATCGAAAATACAACACTTTGTCGCCACAATACACCTTTGCTCAGCTCAATCGTGACGTCTTCATCCGTTAGGTTAAACACGCAAAGCAGTTCGTTTTCACCAATATTGCGTTTAAAAACGAGCAAGGCGGATTCATTATCACCTTCATCTACAAGGGTTAAATCGCCAGTGATTAACTCGGGATGTTGCTTTCTAAAGGCCAATAAGGCTTTACTGAAATTTAGCGTTGAGTTGGCATCTTTCATTTGCTTATCAACCGATAGTGCTTGATGATCCGCCTCCATTGGTAGCCATGGCTCAACGGTACTGAAACCTTGGTAAGTGGCTTTTTCTAGCCAAGGCATCGGTGTTCTGGAACCATCTCTGCCCAAATTATCTGGCCAGTTATTAATGGCTTCTGGGTCTTGGAGTTGGTCAAACGGTACGTCTGATTGGCTTAATCCGAGCTCTTCACCTTGATATAAAAATACGGTGCCGCGAATGCTCATTAATAACAGTAAATACAGCTTGGCGCGGTATTGTATATGCGCTTGGCTTGCCCAACGGCTGGCTACTCTTGGCGCATCATGGTTGGAAAACGCCCAGGATGGCCAGCTATCGTCTTTATCATTAGACCAATTGGACAAGGCTTGGATAATGGTGTGCTTAGTAAGATCCCCGGCCGATAAAAACTCAAAACTGTAAGCGGTGCTTAAGCGTTCGTCTTTAAACGTATATTCCTTCATCAGTGGGATCGGATCACCTCCACCAATTTCGGCTACCGTAAAGATTGCGCCATACTCATTTAATACGTCTTTGAGTTTGCTTAAAAACCTTGGCATACCCGGTTGCGACAAATTATGGATATGATGCTGCATATGGTAAGGGCGGTATAAATGCGGGTCGGTAACCTTAAATGGTGGATTGTCGGTTAAAGCCCTGTTGTGCATGCCGTAATTAATTGCATCCAATCTAAAACCGTCCACGCCTAAATCTAACCAGAATTTAGCAACATCAAATAACGCCTCTTGCACCTGCGGGTTATGCAGGTTTAAATCGGGTTGCTCGGGTAAAAAGTTGTGTAGATAGTATTGTTTGCGCACATTATCCCACTGCCATGATGTGCCACCAAAAATAGATTGCCAGTTGTTTGGCGGGGTACCGTCTTCTTTGGGATCGGCCCAAACATACCAGTCGGCTTTGCCATTTTGGTTGTTTTGGCGACTCTCTTCAAACCATGGGTTTTTATTGGATGAGTGCGAATACACCTGATCAATGATCACTTTTAAGCCTAGCCTGTGGGCTTTGTCCACCAACCGTTTAAAATCCTCAATATCACCAAATATGGGATCTACGTCTTTGTAGTCGGCCACATCGTAGCCGAAATCCACCATAGGCGAGGTAAAAAACGGTGAGATCCAGATACCATCAACCCCAAGCTCTGCGACATAATCGAGCTTATCGATAATGCCTTGCAAATCGCCAACGCCATCGTTATTAGAATCATAAAAGCTGCGTGGATAAATTTGATAAATACACCCACCTTGCCACCATGTTTTGCTCATATATCACCTTTATACATATATTCTTTTCCACCCTCTTTATAAGATAGACAGAAAATACAATCGCGACTTGATAAAAATCATCTGGTTTTGTGGATATTTTATCTGCCATTGAAATAAACAAACGGTCATCAAATGACGCTTGAATTTTGACTTTCTTATAAAAGAAAAGATAAACGGTGTTTTAAAGGATTGATCGTATAAACCTAATTTACCTTTGCCAATTGATATCGGCTAAAGTATAGAGTAAGGAGTTTATGCAGGTGGAAAACATGAGATGTGTTAACGTCAATTTAGCTTTTGATTAGCATTTAGCCTGTATTACCTTCCGTTTATCGCAAGCCCTTTGCGTTAAATATACGCAAATGTATATGATTTACTTACGCCAAAGTTGTTGGTGTTTGCCTTTAAATAACAAGAAGAAAACTGATTATGAAAAAAGTCTCTATTGTTGCACTATTTTTCTGTTTTATGAGCGGTGCTATTGCAGCTGATACCAGCCAATATAACCGTCAATTAGAAATTGATAATAACGTTGTAACGAACCACAAAACGAAAGTCAATGGTGTTAAATTTTCTTACACTGCAAAATCTGGTACCCAACCCGTTTGGAATGAAATGGGTGAGCCAATTGCTGCACTTCATTACACTTACTACACTCGTGATAATGTGAAAGATCGTGCTGCACGACCTTTATTAATCTCATTTAATGGCGGTCCTGGTTCGGCATCGGTTTGGATGCATGTCGCTTACACCGGCCCACAAGTTTTAAACATTGATGATGAAGGTTACCCTTTACAGCCATATGGTGTAAAAACCAACCCATACTCTGTACTTGATGTTGCCGATATCGTATTTGTAAACCCGGCCAATACCGGTTACTCACGCGTTTTACCAAATAAAGACGGTAAAATGCCAAGCACAGAAGAATTAAAGAAAACCTTTTTTGGTGTTAATGCCGATGTGAAATACTTGGCCGAATGGTTAAATACCTTTGTAACCCGTCATGAACGCTGGCGCTCTCCTAAATTCTTAATCGGTGAAAGCTACGGTACAACCCGTGTATCGGGTTTATCTCTTGAACTGCAAAACCGTCAATGGATGTATTTAAATGGTGTGGTACTCGTATCACCTACCGATATTGGTATTGAACGCGACGGTCCTGTAAAAGCGGCTAACCGTCTGCCATATTTCGCTGCTGCTGCCTGGTACCACAATGCCTTAGCAAGTGATCTACAAGGTCGTGATTTGGAAGAATTGCTTCCAGAAGTTGAAGCCTTTACCATTAATGAATATTTACCTGCCTTAGCAATGGGTGGCTTTATTGACCCAACTCACAAGCAAGACATTGCTAAGAAAGTGGCCAAATACTCTGGCCTTGCGCTTGATGAAGTATTAAAAGCGAACCTAGATGTACCTACTAGCTATTTCTGGAAAGAGTTATTACGTGAACGTGGTAAAACGGTAGGTCGTTTAGATTCACGTTACCTTGGTATTGATAAGCAAGATATTGGCAATCGCCCAGATTACAACTCAGAGTTAACCTCTTGGTTGCACTCTTTCACCCCTGCGATTAATTACTACATGCGTGAGCATTTAAACTACGAAACAGATGTGAAATACAACATGTTTGGTAATGTGCATCCGTGGGATAGAACCAATAACAAAACCGGTGAAAACTTGCGTAAAGCGATGGCTGCAAACCCTTACCTGAATGTTATGGTGCAAGCGGGCTATTTTGATGGTGCGACCAACTACTTTGATGCTAAATACACCATGTGGAATTTAGACCCAAGCAGCAAAATGAAAGACCGTTTAAGCTTTAAAGGCTACCGCAGTGGTCACATGATGTATCTGCGTCATGAAGATTTAAAGAAATCGAACAACGACTTACGTGATTTTATTAAGGCGAGCATTCCTAGCAAAGGCAAAGCTGCGAAGTATTAATTTTTTGCCCAAATAGATGTTAGTAAAGGGTCTGCAAAGGCCCTTTTTAATGTCGAAATTTATATTAATTAGCGTATTAAACTCGTTGTAATTGAACTTTTGTGCCAATTGTTTTGTTTTTGGGAAGTTGAATCTTTACCAAAATAGAGATAATCTGCTCAAGATTTCTTTTTCGTAAACAGTTGTGAATTAACCCATGAGCTCAAAAGTAACCATTAATGATATTGCAAGACTGGCTGAGGTTTCCAAAAAGACGGTCTCAAGAGTGATTAATGATGAGTCTGGGGTTCGGGAAAAAACTCGCATTCATGTGCAAAAGATCATTGATGAACAAGGCTATTCCCCTGATCCGCAGGCGCGCGGCTTAGCATCAAAGCGTTCATTCTTACTTGCCGCCATTTACAACAACCCCAACCATACCTTTGTATCTGAAATTTTAAATGGGGTCATTGATTATTGCAGACCTAAAGGTTATGAATTGGTGATTCATCCTTGTGATAAAGAGGAAGAAAGTAATGTGGCAACGATTATTCGGTTTATATCCCGTTTAAAAATCGACGGTGTGTTTCTGCTTCCGCCTCTTTCAGAGTCCAATGAACTCGCACAAGAATTAGACCGGGTAGGTTGTAACTACGTGCGCTTACTTTCTAAAGATGTTGATGGTGATGCGAATGTGATTACCCTGCAAGACAAAGCTGGGGTAAAAGGTGCCGTGCAACACTTGCTTGACCTTGGTCATCGCGACATTGGTTATGTCGCTGGGCCGGAAAATCAAATATCTTCAATTGAACGCCTAAATGGGCTGGTTGAAACTCTTGAGCAAAACCAATTATCTTTGGCTGAGGAATACCTTGTAAATGGTGATTATACCTTCGAGTCGGGGCTGATTGCCGGGCGTAAATTATTAACATTAGAAAAGCCGCCAACCGCGATTTTTGCCAGCAATGATGAGATGGCTCTTGGGGTTAAAGTAACGGCTGAGCGGATGGACTTGCAGGTGCCACAGCAGCTATCTATTGTTGGTTTTGATGATACCGCTGGTGCTCAGAAAGTTTGGCCTTCGTTAACCACGGTCAACTTAAACTTGGAATTGATCGGCTCTTTGGCATCTAAACATTTAATCAAAACTCTTGAAGGCAAGCGGGACAAGATCACCTCGGCTTGTTCATCTCATCAAGAAGGTGAGCATCAACCAGAGCTGATCCCACAGCTTATTCTTAGACAGTCAACAACAAATCCATTTCGTTGATCGTATTTACAGCCTAAAATAAACCTATTGCAGAATTATCTAAATCATTTGCGTTAGGATTTTGTTAAATGATTGCTCTTTCTGGGTTAAGTTTTGGGTAATTCCTTATTTATCAGCTAGTTACTTGTAATTTATTGTATTTGACAGTCAAAATGACACCGGTTACCATGGTGCTATTGATACTTCGTAAGATTTGATTTTTTCAAGTTCTTGCCTACACAAAGAATGCGTATTTCCAATGTCAAAAAAAATATTACATCATCCTTCTCGTCTGTTTCCGGTAGACGCTACTACGCGTGCAGTTGCTAACGAACTTTATCAACATATTCAAAACTTACCGATTATCAGTCCTCACGGGCATACCGATCCGCGTTGGTTTGCTGAAAATAAACCATTTGCCAACGCCCATGAACTATTGATTGCCCCCGATCACTATTTATTAAGAATGTTTTACAGTCAGGGGATCTCATTGGCAGAGCTTGGGGTGCAAAGTCATCGCCAAGAGCCGGTTGCTGATGCTCGGTCTGCTTGGAAATGTTTTGCCAAACATTGGTTCCTTTTTCGAGGTACGCCATCGTCAATTTGGTTAAATCATGTGTTTGTCCAAGTGTTTGGTTTGGATTGTGCATTAGATGAATCGACAGCGGATTATTATTTTGATGCGATTGGCGATGCGTTAAAGCGCCAAGACTTTTTACCAAGAAACTTGTTTAAACGGTTTAATATTGAATTGTTAGCGACCACCGAGGGGGCAACGGATTCATTGCAACACCATGAAGCCATTTTACAGAGTAATTGGCAAGGTCGGGTGATTACCACCTACCGCCCTGATGATGTTATTAACCCGTTTAGCCCTAAGTTTGTTGAAAACCTTGGTGTGTTTCAAGCATTAACTGGTGAGAATACCTTTACTTGGCAAGGTTATTTAAATGCTCATAGAAAACGTCGTCTTGATTTTGCGGCAATGGGCGCAACGGCAACCGATCATGGTCACCCAACCGCGCATACCGCCAATCTGTCTGGGGCAGCAAGCAAAGCCTTGTTTGAAAAAATCATCAGCGGTAAATTTAGTCAGCAAGAAGGGCAGTTATTTCAGGCGCAAATGCTTACCGAAATGGCAAGAATGAGCATTGAAGATGGCCTAGTCATGCAATTACACCCAGGCTCGTATCGTAACCATAACCCACAACTGTTTAATTTATACGGCGCAGATAAAGGCGCGGATATTCCGCAACAAATTAATTTTGTTGAAGAATTAAAACCGTTACTGGATCTGTTTGGTACAGACCCAAGGTTTAAGATGATCGTCTTTACCCTTGACGAAACCAACTATACCCGTGAATTAGCGCCATTAGCTGGCCATTATCCATGTCTAACTCTAGGCCCTGCTTGGTGGTTTCATGACAGCCCGGAAGGCATGATGCGTTATCGGGAGCAAACCACCGAAACGGCAGGATTTTATAATACCGCCGGCTTTAATGACGACACCAGGGCGTTTTTCTCTATTCCTGCTCGTCATGATGTGGCAAGACGCATCGACGCTTCGTTTTTGGCACGGTTAGTGTGCGAGCATCGTATTTCTGAAACTGATGCGTTCGAATTAGCAATAGACCTTACATACAACTTACCGAAAAAAGCATACAACTTGGATAGTAAGGCGACTAGCTAATGAGGTTCTTTCTTGTTAACCGCCTAAGTCGAAATCTGTTGGTGCTGAGCATGCTGATGCTGGCCAGTATTTGTCGGGCTGAGCCGCTGGTGTTGCGATCGGCGGATAATAATCCCGCTACTTATCCAACCGCGCAGGCATTGGCGTTTATGGCTGAGCGTGTTGCCGAGCTATCAAATGGCCGCATGAACATGAAGCTGTACACTGGTGGTCAATTGGGTGATGAACGAGATACTTTAGAAATTACCTTACTCGGTGGCATCGATGTTAACCGTTTAAATATGGCCCCATTAAATTCCATTGTGCCAGAAACGTTAGTGTTAACCATGCCGTTTTTGTTTGAATCAAAACAGCATCTACGCACCGTGCTTGATGGTGAAATAGGGGAAGAAATTTTAGCATCATTAGAGCCGCACGGCTTAATTGGTCTAGCCTATTACGATAGTGGGGCTCGCAGTATCTATAATACTCAACGGCCAATTCATCACCCTGATGATTTAGATGGCCTAAAAATACGGGTACAAAATTCCGAATTGTACGTTGCCATGATTGAGGCCATCGGTGGCAGTCCAACTCCGATGGGATTTAATCAAGTATACGAGTCATTAATATTAGGCACTATTGAGGGCAGCGAGAATAACTGGCCGTCGTATGAAAATACGGGCCACTATGAAATTGCCCCTTATTTGTCATTAACCGAACATACCATGACCCCAGAAGTTGTGGTGGTGTCTAAATATCGTTGGCAGCAATTAACGAAAACGCAACAACACATATTACGCCAAGCGGCTAAAGAGTCGGTTCCTTACATGCGTGAACAATGGGATAGACGAGTTGAAACCTCTAAAGAAAAGGTTATGAATTCAGGGGTTAAGCTGGTTGAAAATGTTGACAAAGCGGCGTTTTTTGAAGCAACAAAACCTGTTTACCAAAAATTGTTAACAACCACAAAGCAAAAAGACATGGTAGAGCGTATTCGACAAGTTGCCCGGGAGATTGCCACTAATGAGTAGTTTCATTATTCAATTATCCAGATTGAGCAAGCGTTTACAGGAGCTTGCCCTGCTCATTTCCGCCTTTGCAATGATTTTAATGGTGGCCATTATTTGTTGGCAAGTATTTACCCGCTATGGTTTTAATCGCTCGCCAGCCTGGTCTGAGCCGGTGGCATTGCTATTGATGCTCTATTATATCTTACTTACCGCGGCCGTCGGGGTTGCTCAAGGTTTTCACTTGGGATTAAGGTTTGTCCTCGATCATGCCAAAGAGCCGTGGAAATTTGGGCTCACCATTGTTAATTACTGTTTTATGGCTTTTTTTGGCTTACAAATGGCCCTGCAAGGGGCGGTTCTGGCCGATTTTACCAGTACACACATTATTCCTACTCTGTCCGTGTCAAGGTCACTAGCGTATTGGCCTTTTGTTGGCGCCGGGGTGTTAATTATGATCTTCTGCCTCGAACGCATTCTTCTCACTATTGCTGACAAAACCAGAGGCTAGTATGGACTCACTTATTTTATTTGGATTGTTTTTTGTACTGCTTATTATTGGCGTACCGGTAGCGTTTTCTTTAGGGTTATCTGCCATTGCTACCATGTGGTATTTAGATATCCCAATTGTGGTGGCATTTCAGCGAATGACCGCTGGCATGAACGTATTTTCATTAATGGCCATCCCATTCTTTATTTACGCCGGTGAATTAATGAATCAAACCGGCATTGCCCAACGTTTAGTGCGGTTTGCTCATTCGCTACTAGCACCGGTCAGAGGTGGTCTGGGCTTGGTAAATGTGTCTTCTTGCATGATGTTTGGGGCCATTTCTGGCTCGGCTATTGCCAGTGCATCAGCAATGGGGGCTTCGTTGATCCCGGCCATGAAAAAGGAAAATTATGATGATGATTTTGCGGTTAATGTTACGGCTACATCAGCCACCACAGGTTTATTGATCCCACCGTCTCACAATATGATCATTTATGCCATTGCCGCTGGTGGTGGTGTTTCGATTGGCTCGCTGTTTTTAGCGGGTATTATGCCAGGCGTTTTACTTGGACTCGGTTTAATGTTGGTAACGTATTGGGTGGCGGTAAAGCGTGGTTACCCTAAAGGGGTATTCCCTGGCTGGGGCATGGTATTTAAATACTTTTTGTCGGCATTACCCGGTATGTTTTCGGCGTTAATCATTCTCGGCGGCATTTTATCGGGGGTGTTTACCGCAACCGAATCTTCAGCCATCGCGGTATTGTATACCATCATTGTCGCGGTATTTGTTTATCGCTCTTTAACTTGGGATGGCTTTGTTTTAGCGAGTAAAAACGCCGTTAAAACAACCGCAATGGTCTTGCTGATTATTGGCACGGCGTCGTCATTTGGTTGGTTAATGGCCATTATGGAAGTGCCAGTGCAATTGAGTGAAGCCTTGTTGTCGGTTTCTGATAATCCATTGGTTATTTTTATCCTGATTAATATCATCTTATTGATCTTGGGGACGTTTATGGATATGTCACCACTTATCATTATTACAACACCTATCTTTTTGCCAATCATGACCGGTCTAGGTATGGATCCTGTTCAATTTGGCATTATGTTAATTCTTAACTTGGGCTTGGGCGTTGTTACTCCCCCGGTTGGCTCGGTACTCTTTGTCAGCTGTGCTGTTGGAGGTATTCGAATAGAAGATACCTTGCGCTCAATTTGGCCTTTTTACCTAGCCTTTGTTGTTGTACTTGCTTTTGTAACTTACTTGCCGGCAACAACGCTTTGGCTACCAAGTTTATTTAATTAATGGAATTTTATATGAAACGATTAGACCGAAGTTTATTGTCTAACAAATTGGATAATGTTCAGTTTCCTGACTACGAACTCGATAGCGTAAAAACCAATATTGTGCATTTTGGGGTTGGTAATTTCCATCGCGCCCATCAAGCCGTTTATTGCCACAAACTGTTAAATCAAGGCGAATTGGATTGGGGGATCACAGGCGTGTCATTGCGCGCAACACCAATGTTTGACGCACTTGCGCCACAAGACTTTCTCTATACGGAAATGACCCTTGGTGATACCTCGCAAATAAATATTATTGGCTCGATTCGTGACATTTTAATTGCCCCAGATGATCCACAAAAAGTATTGGCGCTTTTAACCAGCAATAACACAAAGGTTGTCACGACCACGATCACTGAAAAAGGCTATTACCTAGCCTCGAATGCGATTGATATTGCGCATGAAGAAGTGGCAAATGATTTAGCCGATGCGCAAAACCCGAAAACAATTTATGGTTACCTAGCGGCGGCGATTGAGTTAAGAATGAAGGCCAAGGCCGATCCTTTAACCATTGTTTGTTGTGATAACTTGCAAGGCGGTGGTGAACACCTTGAAAAAGGCACGTATATGGTGTTGGAAAAACACTATCCTGAGGCGGCTTTATGGGCCAAAACCAATATCGCTTTTGTGTCATCAATGGTCGATAGAGTTACGCCTGCAACAAGTGAAAAAACAAAGTGTAAAGTTGCCGATGAACTGGGGGTTTATGATGAATGGCCAGTTGCGGCAGAGCCATTTACCCAGTGGGTTATTGAAGATAAATTTATTGGCGAAAGACCACCTTTTGATAAAGTCGGTGCCGAGTTTGTTGACAGTATTCACTTATTCGAACAAATGAAGCTACGTTTATTAAATGCCAGCCATTCTATTATTTCAGCGATGGGCTATTTAGTTGGTGATAATTTTGTGCACCAGGCCTTGGCAAGACCGGCGATTTTCAATTTTGTTGAGCAAATGGTCACGAAACAAGTTTTACCTGTTATCAGTATTCCGGCAGATGCCGATGGTAATCAATATTTTGCCGATGTTATAAAACGATTTGAAAATAGCCACTTACCTTACCGAGTACTACAAGTTGGCACGGATAGTTCGCAAAAGGTTGCCCAACGTTGGTACCCAAGCATTGATGATGGCCTGGCAAATCAACTTATTCCTAATGGCTTTGCTTTTGCTCTCGCTGCATGGGCCTGCTATATAAAACAAGCCTTAGAAAAGGGCGACTTAAATGATCCCCTAAAAGCAGTGTTTAGCGAATTACTCGAAGAACAACCTAAAGACTTTATTAACAGCCTGCTGGTTTTAACTGGCGCTGAAAAGTTTAACTTTTACCAAAATAGCGTTTTTATTAACTATGTTAACGACTATTATCAACACATTACTGAACATGGGCTACTCCAAGCTCTAGCCAGTTTTACCATTAAGTAAAGAGTATAAATTATGAAAGAATCATGGCGCTGGTTTGGACCAAACGATCCAGTTAGTATTGAAGATATTCGACAAACAGGGGCGACTGATATTGTTAGCGCCTTACATAATATTCCCACAGGTGAAGTTTGGTCGATTGCCGCGATTAAAGAACATCAAGCGCTGATTGAAACCACGCCTGCAGGCTTAAACCCTTTAACATGGTCGGTTGTTGAAAGCATTCCGGTACATGAAGACATTAAGTTACAACGACCAGGGCATGAGCGTTACGTTGCTAACTGGATAACGTCAATGCAGAATTTAGCCGCCTGTGGCATTAAAACCATCTGCTATAACTTTATGCCCGTTATTGACTGGACCCGAACAGATTTGCGCTACAAAATGCCATCGGGCGCTTACGCCTTGCGCTTTGACCAACTACAGTTTTCGGTATTTGACCTTTGTATTTTAAAGCGTGAACACGCGGAAAAAGAGTACACTCAAGCCGAAATTGATCAGGCAAACCAAGCCTTTGAAGCAATGACCGAGCAGCAAATCACCCAACTTACCAACAATATTATTGCCGGTTTACCGGGCAAAATGACCGATGATTATAGCGTTGACGATTTTCGCGAAATGGTCGCTCAGTACCAAGATGTTTCGCACGAGGTTTTTCGCAGTCATTTGTTTGAATTTTTATTTGCGGTTTTACCATACGCTGAAAAAGACGGCGTGAAGCTGGCGATTCACCCTGATGATCCACCAAGAGATCTATTGGGGCTGCCAAGAGTGGTTTGCACCAGTGAGGATTACCAAAAGCTATTTGCCGCCTTACCAAGCCCGGCTAATGGTTTAACGCTATGTGTGGGTACTTTAGGCAGTCGTCCAGATAATAACTTGCCACAAATGGCGCGCGAGTTTTCCGATAGAATTTTCTTCTCTCACTTACGAGGAGTGAGTTTAGACCCGCAAGACCCGCGTACCTTTTATGAAGCAAATCACCTAGACAGTGATGTAAATATGATCCAGGTTATTAAAGAATTGCTGAACGAAGAAAAAAATCGTGCCAGTAAAGGCGCAGATCATTCTCAGGTATTTATTCGCCCTGATCACGGCCACCAAATGATGGACGATATCCATAAATCGGTGAACCCAGGTTATACCGCAATTGGTCGGTTAAAAGGGTTGGCAGAGTTGCGTGGCGTTATTCGCACGTTAGAAAGTTTATAAACGCCTAACCTTAAAAACAAAATGCCAAGTAGCGAACTACTTGGCATTTTTTTAACTAAAGGTAATAAGGGCTTAAAGCCACTATATCTAAATTATTCGATTCATCTAAATTATTCGATTTATCTAAATTATTCGATTTATCTAAATTATTTGATTTTCCCACCCAGAGCCTTTATTAACGCCGAATTAAAGTAACATTTTTTCGTCGCCAAATTATCTGCCATAGTCAAAAATACGTGTTTGGCCATCGCTTTAGGCGGTTTTGGCCCACGCTTGTTTAAATAATTTTGCACAATGTTTATGCCTTGTGGGGAATGGCATTGCCAAGCTTGGGTTGAATAGGTGAATTTTTTAGTGGTCCACCAACTCCAGCCAACGGTGTTGTTTTCCATCAACTCGGTAATTTGACTATTAAAGCTAAGCCACTGTGACCAATCTAATGCGTTCCAATTTTCTCCCCATTCGCCAAACCAAACCGGGTGGCCGGCGGCCATAACGTCTTTAACCGATTTAGGAAACGCCTCTATGGAAGTCGGGGCCGGGTAGGCATGATAAGCATAAACCGTATTTTTATCCCAGGCGGGTAACAAATCTTTCATGTTTTGCCCCCAGAAGCCACCCTCTAAAAATAAAATTTTATTGCCATGATCTTCTTTGCGGATAGCTTGGCTTATTTCAATATAGAGTTCCCGCAGAGGCATGTTATCGTGCAGGTGTTGCTTGTCTTTACCTAATTCTTCTGTGCCAGGGAGCATAGGTTCATTTAGTACGTCGTAGCCAATAACATAGGGGTTGTTGGCATAGCGTTTGGCAAGCATTTGCCACAAAGCAATGGTTCTGGGCCAATATACCTCAGGCTCTTCCCATAATCGGGCTACGCCGCCAGAATCGGCAATATTGTGAATGCTTTGTCCACCGGGGGCGGCGTGCATATCAAGGATAATATACAGTTTTTGTTCACTCGCCCAATGAACCAAATTATCAATCAGTTGCAGTGCGGATTCATCATAGACATAGTTGCGAGCATCGTTTTGTTTAGCCGGTGGCATAAGGCGATTGGCATTAAAAGGTAACCTAACCGAGTTAAAGCCCCATTTAGCAATGTGCTCAATATCTGACTTTGTAACATAGTTACGCTCATAGCGACGGAAAAACTCATCGGCGGTTTGTTCGTCGGTTAGTTCAATGATGGCATTGCGGATCCCTGTCGGCGAGTCATGAGGTTTTTTAAAACCTAACATGTATCCTTCAGGCATTAACCAACCGCCTAAACCAAAGCCTCGTAATACAACGGGTTGGTTGTTGGTATCGACCAGTTTATTGCCGTCTACTTTAATGAGTGGTTCAAGGTTTATTTGAGGGGAGGCCGTTGCAATGGCAGATGATAGGCTTGTTATTAGTGTATAAATTAGTGTCTTGGCTAGCTTGTTCATAAAGAACACCTTTATTGACTAAAGATAGAATTGTACAAATGCTTAAAAGATCACTCAAAGCAATGACTTTGAGTGATCTTGGTTACCTGTAAAATTTAAATCAATGATTAATCGATTTATTTTTTAAGGTGAATGGTTTGCATTGCACGTGGGGCAATATCTAAATTGTAGGTATTTGAACCTAGCTTAACTTCCAAGTTATAAGCTTGTTCATTACGGTTAAAGGCCACTAAGGCAATTGAGCCATCAGGGTTTTTAGCCGCGGTGTAAATAACACCTTCAATTTCTTCACCTTCAACGCCAATACGATGCGCATCAGGGCGGATAAACTTACTAAAGTGGCTTAGTAGGTAGTAAAGTGGGGTGTAAATCACTTGATCCGTATCTGGATTAATTAATACCGGCGCACTGTTAAAGTTGTCATATGGGTTTGGCATACCTTGATGACTTAGGATAGAACACCATTCGATGTAACCCTGCGTACCATGATTTAAGTCGGTAATAATGTCGTACGCATACGTGTTAAACGGTACGAACTTACCGGCATAATCGGTGCTGTCACGCCAGTATTGACCAATCGGATCTTTGGCATCAATATCGATACTTGATTCGGTATGGATCATTGCTTTGTTTGGCCATGTTTTTTGTAACTCGGCTAATTCATCAGCATACCAGTTGTTTTCAGCTAGCTTTGAGTTTGTGTACCAGTGGAAACCAGTACCCCAAGCATATTTTGATGCTTCTGGATCTTGGTAAGTTGGAGCAACGTACTCGTTCATTTCGCTCTTGTTGTGATCGTAAATTAATACACGAACGCCTTCTTCAAGGTCATCAACATTAAGGTGACCATCTTTAACCATTTGTGGACCTAAATGATCTCGAAGAAAGTCACGAGCTTGAACAGGTGTCCAACCGTTGCTGTCCCAATTGGCATCATGGTAGTGTAATGGTTCATTTTGTGGCGTTAAGCCCCAAAGTTTAATGCCTTGTTTTTCGTATTCTGTTAAGTACTTAGAAAGGTACTCGGCCCAAACCGCTTGATATTTCATATCAAGATGGCCATTGGTCATTTCCGCCGTTTCATTGACTTTCATCCAAGACGGTGGGCTCCAAGGTGAAGCAATAATATTAAAGTCTGCACCTTCAATACTCATGGCTTCTTTGATCATTGGGATCAAATCGTAATTCGGATCTTCAAGTTTTACACCGCGTACTTGGTCGTTTTCATCACCGCTAAAGCCTTTCATATCCTCTTCAATACTAAAGGTTTTAAGCGCTACATCGCCTTCTTCAACATAGGAGTAGTGATTATTTGAGTAGTCACTTGAGTTGATATGCGTTCTGGTTAACGTAAAGCCAGCACCTTCGGTAGGGCTAAACATGCGAGTTAACACTTCTTTTCGTTTTTCAACAGGAATAGTCGCTAAGTTCCACGCTGAAGATTCAGTAAATGAGGCACCAAAACCATAGTATTTCTGATGAACTTCTTCTGGTTTGATGTGTAATTTAATGGTTTTAGCGGCTGCTGTTTCTGCGGCATTATCGGCAGAAATGCTGGCAATTAACTTTAGGTTATCACCGGCATGAGAGGTTTGATAAACATCGGCAACAAAGGCATTACTCGCTTTAGGTGCTTCTGGAGAGGAGCATGCGGCTAGCACGCAACTGGCTAAGCAGGATAAAGCGAAAACGGATTTTTTATTGGATTTAATCCAGTTCTGGTGAAACTTTTTCATTGGGTCATTCCCGTAATTTATTCTTAACTTTCATTTATGTATTTGAATCGGCAGAGTGATTTATCTATTGATATTTCTTTTAGACAGCGGTGTCATTTTTATCTTGTTAAATACGCAGTAATGAAATCATAATTAATATGCTATTGAAATTATAATGCGACCAAGTGGTAAAAAATAAGATAAAAGGGACTGGGGCATTCTTAAATCGCCGCATGTTCATAATAATTTAACATGCGTAACCGCTACTGTTAGTTAAATGGCTGTCATCCAACTAAAAATGATTATAAAAAGGATCTGCAGCCAGATCCTTAATCTTTATCATTGTTCCGTCGATTAACGACATTCTTTTTGGGCTATTGAAATTGCTGTTATGCCATTTCCATCACTTCCATTAGGTTAATCGCTACATTCACAAAGTCGGTATCGGTAACGAGGCCCAGTAATTTACCATTAGCAACAACAGGCAAGCAGCCTATTTTGTATTTCTGTAATGTTAAAGCCGCTTTATGAACAGTGGTTTGGGGTGGGATGGTTATCACATCCGATTTGTAAAATTCACTGATTTTGATTGGAATCTCAAACTTAACGATGTTGCTGTATTTATCACTTGGTGACTCTGCCTGTAAAATCGAATCTTCTATTGCTAACACGTCGCGTTGACTGACGATGCCTAAAAGATTTTTCTGCTCATCAATAATGGGAATATGGCGAATACCATGTGTTGCCATCAGCGCTTTAACGTCCGCTAGGGTTTCATCAGCAGTGAGAGTAAATAAGTATTCGGT
Organism: uncultured Thalassotalea sp.; assembly: GCA_947502355.1. Taxonomy (GTDB): domain Bacteria; phylum Pseudomonadota; class Gammaproteobacteria; order Enterobacterales; family Alteromonadaceae; genus Thalassotalea_A. The sequence continues at coordinate 69,856 of CANMZP010000009.1, forward strand.
CATAATGCTCGCAATACTGGTCATAATATAGCTCCTTAGAACAGGCTAACAGCTTGTAACACCTGATGTTTTCTATGATTATTTGTCTTAGTTATAAGTATTGATGGCAAAGGCTTTTTTTGCTTTTTAATTGCTTGCTGTAGATCAAGTAAACGAAAATTTTCTTATTGGTCATGAACAATAAAAAAATTCACTGGCAATACATACAGTGAAAGGATTGCTTGTTATACTCTACAAACTTTCTTTTACCAGCAAACAAAAGACCCATTATGGATGTATTTGAATTACTTGACTCATTAAATGATAAACAACGTGAAGCGGTTGCCGCACCAGCACAAAATATGCTGGTTTTAGCCGGTGCCGGTAGTGGTAAAACACGTGTGTTAGTGCATCGTATTGCTTGGCTAGTTCAGGTTGAGCAAGTATCTCCACACAGCATTTTGGCCGTTACCTTCACCAATAAGGCTGCTGCCGAAATGCGTGGCCGAGTAGAGCAAGCGGTAAATGGCAATATGCACGGTATGTGGATAGGTACATTCCATGGTTTAGCGCACCGTCTTTTGCGTATGCACTTTCAGGAAGCTAACTTGCCACAGAGCTTTCAAGTCCTCGATAGTGATGATCAGTTACGCATGCTAAAAAGGGTGGTTAAAGCGCTGCAATTGGATGAGAAAAAATGGCCGGCCAAACAGGCGATGTATTACATTAACGGTAAGAAAGATGAAGGCTTAAGGCCGCAACACATTGATTGCCAGTTCGACCCAACCGAGCAAACCTTTGTTAAAATTTACCAAACCTACCAAGAAACGTGTGACCGTGCTGGCTTAGTGGACTTTGCCGAGTTATTACTGCGTGCTCACGAATTATGGTTAAACCATCCGATCTTGTTAGAACATTATCAACAGCGTTTTGGTCGTATTTTGGTGGACGAGTTCCAAGATACCAACGCCATCCAATATGCCTGGTTAAATATGCTGGGTAAAAAGCACGGAAACGTGATGATTGTTGGTGATGATGACCAGTCCATTTATGGCTGGCGTGGCGCTAAAATTGAAAACATTCAACGTTTTCTAAAAGACTTTGATGCGAAAACGATCCGCCTTGAACAAAACTACCGTTCAACCGCCAATATCCTTGATGCGGCAAATACGTTAATTAGCAATAACAATAACCGCTTAGGTAAAGAGCTTTGGACTGATGATAATCCGGGTGACAAAATTTCTTTGTATACCGCGTTTAACGAAATTGATGAAGCGCGTTATATTGCTGGGCGAATCAAACTATGGGTTGAAGAAGGCAACAGTTTAGACGATGTTGCCTTGCTATACCGTAGCAACGCCCAATCACGTTTATTGGAAGAAGCCTTGCTGCAAGGGCAAATTCCGTACCGCATTTATGGTGGTGTGCGATTCTTCGAACGACAAGAAATCAAAGACTCACTGGCCTACATGCGTTTGATCAATAACCGTAACGATGATGCGTCATTTGAGCGTATTATTAATACACCGGCACGTGGCATTGGTAACCAAACCCTTACCCATGTACGAGATTGTGCTCGTAGTCAGGGCTCAACCATGTGGGATGCCTGTATGTACCTTATAGAACAAGGCGAACTATCTGGCAGAGCGGCAAATTCATTAAAAAACTTTGTTAACCTGATCATTCAACTCGAAGATGACTCATGTAACTTAAACCTTGATCAGCAAGCCAATCACATTATTCAAAACAGTGGCTTAAAAGCCATGTATCAAGCCGAAAAAGGCGAGCGTGCTGAGGCACGTATTGAAAACTTAAATGAGCTAGTTACGGCATGCGCGACATTTGAAGTCCCCCCTGAACTTGAAGAAGAAATGAGCCCATTGACGGCCTTTTTAACCCACGCGGCATTAGAAGCTGGTGAATCACAAGCCGATGATTATGAAGCTGCCGTGCAGTTAATGACGTTACACTCAGCGAAAGGCTTGGAATTTCCATTGGTGTTTATGGTGGGGATGGAAGAGGGCATGTTCCCATCGCAGCAATCAAGCGAAGACATTGTTCGTTTAGAAGAAGAGCGTCGTTTATGTTATGTGGGTATGACGCGAGCGATGACAAAATTGTACCTAACCCATGCCGAAACACGTCGTTTATATGGACAGGAAAAATTTCATCGTCAAAGCCGTTTCTTGAAAGAAATCCCGGAAAAGTTTATTGAAGAAGTTCGGATGAAAAACCAGGCTATTAAGCCGAAAACAACGGGGCGATTTAGCAATACCATTACCATGGAAACGTTTGAAAATACCGGCTTTAAACTAGGACAACAAGTAAGACACCCGAAATTTGGCGACGGTGTGGTGCTGAATTTTGAAGGTGCAGGCGCGCAAAGCCGAGTGCAGGTAAACTTCAGTGATCACGGCAGCAAATGGCTAGTCGTAGCCTATGCAAGACTAGAGGCACTGTAAAAATTAATAATTGGGGTCAGATGAAAATTAACGCGTTAATTTTCATCTGACCCCAATTTTTTTTAGTTTATTTTGATTTCTTCAATGAGCTTAAGCTAAATACCACTAGGGCCGCCCAGATAAAGCCAAAAGTCAGCATTTTTTCAAACACAATGTGCTCGTTATAGAAGTAAATGGCCACCACAAACATTATGCTTGGGCCGATATACTGAAAGAAGCCTAAGGTGGCTAATGGCAAACGCTTAGCCGCACCGGTAAAGAACAGTAATGGTGCGGTTGTTACGATTCCTGCAGCCAGGAGAGCGATGTTCAATGCCATGTCGTTATTTAGCATGTTAGCGCTAGGAGAGTCGACGAACATTACCCAGTAAAAAATGGCTATGGGCAGCAACCAGGCTGACTCAATTAATAAGCCGGCTAGCGAGTCCACTTGTACTTTTTTGCGTAATAAGCCATAAATGCCGAAGCTTGTTGCCAAACCTAAAGCGACCAGGGGGACGGTACCCAAACTTATTACTTGAATGAGCACGCCAACTAAAGCCAGCAATACCGCAAATGTTTTCCATTTAGAGAGACGCTCAGAGAAAAATATCATCCCCAGAACCACATTAAATAATGGATTAATGTAGTAGCCTAAACTGGCTTCGAGGATCATGTTGTTGTTGATTGCCCAAATAAACACCAACCAGTTAAAGCCCAATAAAATCGACGATAAACCTAACGATTTTAATACTTTAGGTTGGCGCAATATTTCTTGTACTTTGCGCCACTTACCCACAGCCAGAATAACAAGTATCAACAAAACGAAAGACCAAATAATGCGATGGATCAGTATTTCTGCGGCGGATATGTCAGAAAGTAATTTAAAATAAATTGGTGCAAGGCCCCAAAGGGTATAAGCACCAATCGCGTTTAAGGCGCCTTTGCGTGTTTCATTGGCTGCATTGTCGGAAACGGTGTTGTTGGTCATGAATATTTCTGGTCAACTTAAATTGCCGCGAGTCTACCACAGCTAGCCATGTTATGGCAGCGACTAAACTGCTTTGCCAACGAGAGCAATGTAAAGAGTTACGCACAATTAGGTGCTATGCCAGTTGGTCGTTAAACAATATAAGTTCCTGTACCAAAGGCAATGTGTTCACCTTTTTCGTTATGTAATTCCATACGAGTGACGGATATTTTACTGCCGTGGCGAATGATTTTGGCCGTCGCAATAAAATGTTCGCCTTTGCCAGGGCGTAAAAAGTCGGTACGCAAATCGATGGTGCTAAATCGACTTAATTTACGTTGTACGCTGTCATGATCTAATTTATGCATACGACTGATCATGTTGGCCGCAGAAACGGCGCCACCAACCATATCTAGAGCCGCAGCTATGACGCCACCATGTAATATTTGTTGGATTGGATTGCCCATGATGTTGTCATGCCAACGAAACTCAACGACCGCAAGCTCAGGTTCCATTTGGGTAATTTTAAAGCCGACCACCTTGTTAAAGGCAATATTATCGTTCCAATACTGAGTTACCTGCTTATAAACTAAATCTAATTCCATAATGTATCTTTTTTATTTAAAACAGTAATTTAACAATTACGATGATATATTTTGCAATAAATGTCTATCGAATACTTACCTCTATAGGGTAAAATGCTGATCAATTTATAGGACGTTTCGTAGTAATTTTGACACAACATACCCCCGATGACAGTTTGGCTAAAGATTTACATCACTCGTTAAATCATCATTTTGGCTATCAAACATTTCGCCCCGGCCAACAACAAGTTATTGAGCACCTATTACAGGGGCAGGATTGTCTTGTGCTTATGCCGACAGGGGGAGGGAAGTCATTATGTTATCAGCTGCCAGCGACCCTAATGTCAGGCCTTACGATTGTGGTATCGCCTTTAATCGCGTTGATGAAAGATCAGGTTGATGGCCTAACCCGCCAAGGGATAGGTGCTGCCTATGTAAATTCCAGTTTGGATGCACAAACCATTAACGACACCATGCAGCGCATTGGACGCGGCGAAGTCAGTATTTTGTATGTCGCGCCTGAGCGATTATTAAGTTATTACTTTTTGGAAAGCTTAAGAGATATTCAAATCAGTTTTTTTGCCATCGATGAGGCACACTGTATATCTCAGTGGGGGCATGACTTTAGGCCATCGTATACCCAATTAGGTCGCTTGAAGGAATACTTCCCGTATACGCCGATCATGGCGCTTACGGCTACAGCTGATGTAACCACCCGCAAAGACATTTTAAATCAGCTCAAACTGCTGAACCCTTTTGTGCATCTAGACAGTTTTGATCGCCCGAATATTCGTTATACCCTTACCGAAAAGTACAACGGTGAAGCCCAACTGTTGCAATACATAAAACAGTTCCCAGATGAAAGCGGCATCATATACTGTAACAGCCGCTGGCAAGTCGATAAGCTCAGCAAAACGTTGGCGCAAAAAGGCTTAAATTGTGCCGCCTATCATGCGGGTATGGAAACTGAAATTCGTAACGCCATTCAAGATGGGTTTACCAAAGACAATATCCGTATTGTGGTGGCAACCGTTGCCTTTGGTTTAGGGATCAATAAACCGAATGTGCGCTTTGTTGTGCATTACGATATGCCAAGAACATTAGAAGCGTTTTATCAGGAAACGGGGCGAGCTGGTCGAGATGGATTACCTGCCGAAGCGGTATTTCTTTATGATAATCAGGACATTGATAAAATTAAAAAACGCATTGCCCAAAACGACAATGAGCAACGCGCCAATGTTGAACAGCAGCGCTTTTCGGCTATGGCCGGCTTTGCCGAAGCGCAAACATGTCGTCGGCAAGTGTTATTAAACTACTTTGCCGAATACACGCATAAAGGTTGTGATAACTGCGACATTTGTTTGGACCCTCCAACGCAGTATGATGCGACTTTAGACGCACAAATGGTATTGTCTTGCGTGTATCGAATTGGCCAAAGTGGTGATATCCATTATGTGATTGATGTATTACGAGGCCGAGATACCGATAAAGTCAAAGCTCAGGAGCATGACAAGGTAACAACGTTTGCTATAGGTAAAGAGAAAACTCGAGGTTACTGGTTTTCGGTGATTCGCCAATTAATTCATCTAGGTTTATTGCAACAAGATATCGAACAACAATCGGCATTGTGTTTAACCAACGCTTCGCGAGCGGCCCTGAAAGGCGAATCGGCTTTAATGATGGCCAGACCGAGATTGCAACATCATTCCTATTGGAACCAAGCGAGCAGTGGTGCCAGTTACGATAAAACCTTGTTCAAACAGCTGAGATCTTTACGCAAAGAGATAGCCGATTTGGAAGATATTGCGCCATTTATCGTCTTCAATGACGCCTCGCTTATTGATATGGCGAAGCGTAAACCTATCAACTCAAATCAGTTTTTAGCCATTTCCGGGGTTGGAGACACCAAGCTAGCCCGTTACGGTCAACCCTTTATCGAACTTATTACCCGATATAAAAACAAATAATTCCCCTTGTCGGTTTGTGTACAATTCTGCATAAACGGTAAATAGAGCGTTTATGCACTAAGTGGGTGCTCTTGCTATTAATGCAGCACCCCGTTATATCCTACCTTTGATGACAAAACAGCACTTTGGCATAGGGCCAATAATCCTTTTATTACATATGATAAGTGTTTGGCGTTTTTGGCTTATCTTCAAACCGCCCATCGCTAGTATTTTAAATAAAACTAGGGTATAAAAAATAAACAATAATAAAATCAGGATAATTATGACAAACGTTACTTACGCTCTGCACAATCAGGTCGCTACCATTACGTTCGATGATGGCAAGGTGAATTCATTCTCTATGGAGATGGTGCAACAACTTAATAAAGCGCTTGATCAAGCCGAGAAAGATGAAGCGGTTGTGATCTTAGCCGGAAAAACAGGCATGTTTTCCGCGGGGTTTCATTTGCCCACTATGATGGAAGGAATTGAAAGTCGCAATACGCTGGCAAAAACAGGCGTCAGCCTAGTGATGCGCATGATTCAATTCCCTTTGCCAATTATTTCAGCTTGTACCGGCCATGCGATGGCGCTGGGTGCGGTGATATTACTGAACTCAGATTACCGCATTGGTACTAAGGGAGACTTTAAAATCGGCTTAAATGAAGTGCAAATTGGCTTGGCTTTTAGTGATATTTTTACCGATTTAATTGAATGGCGTTTAAATCCTATTCATCGTCAGCGTAGTATGCTTCTTGCCGAAATATTAAGCCCAGAAAAAGCCGTTGAATTTGGTTACCTAGATGAACTGGCCGATGCTGAAGGCTTGTTGCAACAAGCACAATTAAAAGGTGAGCAACTGGCAAAAACGCTGGATATGAATGCCTTTGCCAAATCAAAAATATCATTGCACCGCACGATTATTGCCAATATTGAAGAGCAGCTAGCTAGCTGTGAGCATGTGTTATAAGTTTAAATGAGGTTTGCAGCACACTATTTTGAACAATTGCGCGTGCTGCAAACCGCTTTAATACTGAATAATAATGGCAACCAACACACATAAAAGGGCGTAGTGGTTATTTAAAAACGCCCTAAAGCAATTATCCCGGTCTCGGTGTTTGATCAAATGATGTTGATACACAAAGATGCCGGCGGTAATGATTAACCCCGCATAATAAAACATATTAAACTGTTGCAGTTGGCCAACCTTTACGAGCAGAGCCAAGGTTAATAGCTGCAATAAGCTAATGATTAATTTATCGAACTTACCAAAAGCAATGGCGGTAGACTTAACCCCAATAAGCAAGTCATCATCTCGGTCAACCATGGCATACATGGTATCGTAGGCCACTGTCCAAACCAGATTGGCAAAAAACAATAACCACGCGGTGGTTGGTATTTCACCTCTAATTTCGGCAAAAGCCATGATCATTCCCCAACTAAACGCGGCGCCAAGCACCACTTGCGGGTAATGGGTAAAACGTTTCATAAACGGGTAAATGATGGCCAGAAAAACCGCCACAAAAGATAAAGCGATGGTGTACCAAGACAAGGTCAATACAAGGCCAAATGCTATGGCAATAAAAACGAAAAAGCAGGTTAAGGCTTCGCTTAAACTTAAATCGCCATTTACTAACGGTCGCGTAGAGGTACGCTTTACATGCCCGTCAATTTTGCGGTCGGCAATATCATTAATGATGCAACCCGCACTGCGCATAATAAACACCCCAAGCCCGAAAACCACGGTGAGTTGCCAGCCCGGATAGCCTTCTTCTGCTACCCATAAAGCCCAGAATGTTGGCCACAGCAGTAAATACGTCCCGATGGGTTTATCCATACGTGTAATGGCTGTTATTGCCCGCCATTTATTGGTGAGTGTTGTCATCTAATTTCCTGAAATAGCGTTGATTCGGTTTAAAATAAATGGTGTTAAAATGTACTTGTTTTAGACTTATTGCTCTAAACTGAGTAGAATGCACGCCCGAATCAAATCATCACTTTTTGCTATATTAACTTAACCCCAAGTGCGATGAAACCATGACCTCATTTTTTAATTTAAAAACCTTAAAACAAAGCCTTAAACTCGCCTGGCCGATTTCTCTGCAAAATACGCTAGGTGCTCTATTGGGCATGATTGATGTGATGATGGTATCGCATTTAGGCAACGCCAGTGTTGCTGCTGTCGGGTTTGGTAACCGTGTGCAGTTTGTCGTGCTTATTATTATGGCGGGTCTTGCCACCGGGGTAGGTATTTTATCTGCACAAAACTTTGGTGCGGGAAAAGCCGATAGAATTCGCAGCTCGATTTTAATGGGGATCCTTTTAGGAATTGCCGCGTTATCGCCAATTATTATCGCAAACTTTTATTTTGCTGACAGCTTAATGGGGCTCGGAAGTAAAGATACCGATGTTATCGCCATCGGTGAAAGCTATTTGTGGATCACCATGCCAAGCATGCTGTTTTTAGCGGCGGTAATGATATTTGAAAGCGCGTTGCGCAGTATCTCGCAAGTGAAATTGCCGCTGGTTATGAGTGCCGGCGCTATTGTCTTAAATATTATTTTAAACTATTGGTTTATATACGGTGGTCTTGGTATCGATGCGATGGGGGTTAATGGTGCCGCCTGGGCAACCACAATTTCCAGAGGGATCCATATTTTAGCCTTGTTTAGCGTATTAACGGTGACCAAGCACAGTATCAAACCTTCTCGCGGTGATGTGAAAAACCTTATCGATATGGCCCCTTGGGTACACTTGATTAAATTGGTTATGCCAATGATGTTAGGCTTTGGTGTGTGGTCATTAGGTACGTTTGTTTACCAACTTATTTACGGCCGCATAGGTACACAAGAGCTGGCTGTTATCAGTTTGCTTGGGCCAATCGAAGGGATGTTTATTTCAGTGTTTTTCGGTTTTGCTTCGGCTTGTGCCATTATGGTCGGTCAAAACCTTGGCGCCAATAAGTTTGATGAAGCAGTCGCTGTCGCAAAAAGCTTTGTTGTATTAGCGCCGCTTACCGCGATAGGTTTAGGCGGTTTGCTATTGGTGGCAGAGCCGTTAGTGTTTATCCCCTTTAGTGATATGCCCGCAGATACTTTGGCAATGGCTTCGCAAGTCTTTATGGTGATTGCACTTGGTGCCTGGATAAAAATCAGTAATATGACGTTAGCGATGGGCGTCCTTAGGGCAGGGGGAGAAACCAAAGCCTGTTTATACATAGACACCTTAGGTATGTGGATTGTTAGTATTCCATTAACCTGGATGGCGGCGTTTTATTGGCACTTGCCAATGTACCTTGTGGTGTTAACCGCCCTGTCAGAAGAAGTGACCAAGTTAAGTTTCTTTATTTGGCGCGCAATGCAGAAAAAATGGTTGAGGAATATTACGTAGTTAGAGCAAATATGGCTTTAATGAAGATTTACACATCAACCATCGCTATGGCTCAGGTGATGTGTAAATTTCAATGATAGTAATTAAACAGCGATTGCTACCCGAGTACCTTGTTCAATGGCACGTTTGGCATCTAACTGGGCGGCAACATCCGCTCCACCAATAAGTTGATAGGGTTTGTTTAGACCATGGGTTAATTCACGCAATGGCTCTTGCCCGGCACATATAATGACGTTATCAACGTCTAGCAGTTTATCTTCACCGTTAACGCTGATGTGTAAGCCCTTGTCATCAATCTTTTTATAGTCCACACCATTAAGCATTTGTACGCCGCGGTTTTTCAAGCCAAGACGATGGATCCAGCCAGTGGTTTTACCCAAGCCCGTACCAACTGAGCTGGTTTTACGTTGCAGTAAAAAGACTTCACGCTCAGCAGGTGGAATTTGTGCTTGAATGCCTTCAACGCCGCCACGTTTGGAAAAGCTCATATCAATGCCCCATTCCTTCATGAAGGCAGGGATACTCAAACTGCTTGCTTCGCCACTATGTACTAAATACTCACTCACATCGAATCCTATGCCACCGGCACCAATGACCGCGACTTTTTTACCGACGTTTTTCTTATGCTGCAGTACATCGATGTAGCTTAACACCTTAGGGTGCTCTATGCCTTCAATGGCTGGGTTTCGTGGTACAACACCAGTGGCAAGAAGCACTTCATCAAAGTCACTGTTGTTAAGCTGCTCTGTGGTTACCTTGGTATTTAATTGCAGTTTGATATTCGATAATTCGATGCGCTTATTGTAATACCGGATCGTTTCAAAAAACTCTTCTTTACCGGGGACTTGTTTGGCGATATTAAATTGCCCGCCAATTTCGGCTGATGCATCAAACAAGGTGACGTCATGGCCACGCTCCGCCAAGGTGGTTGCCGCGGCAAGGCCTGCCGGTCCCGCACCAATAACGGCAACTTTCTTCAACGTTTGAGTTTCGATTATATCTATTTCTGTTTCACGACAGGCGCGAGGGTTAACAAGGCAGCTTGTTAATTTGCGCGAAAAGACATGGTCAAGACAGGCTTGGTTACAACCAATACAGGTATTGATTTCATCGCTGCGATTCTCTTCGGCTTTTTTAACAAACTCAGGATCTGCTAGGAATGGACGTGCCATTGATACCATATCGGCATCACCGCGAGATAATACTTCTTCGGCAACTTCTGGGGTATTAATGCGGTTTGACGTGATGACCGGAATGCTTAACGCTTTTTTAAATTTTGCCGTTACCCAAGTAAAGGCCGCGCGTGGCACTTTTGTGGCGATGGTTGGAATTTTGGCTTCATGCCAACCAATTCCGGTATTGATGATGGTTGCCCCTGCTTTCTCAATGGCTTGGCCAAGCTGAACAATTTCTTCGTAGGTTGAACCACCTTCAACAAGGTCTAACATTGACAGACGGTAAACAATAATGAAGTTTTCACCTACCGCTTCACGTACTTTGCGAACCACTTCGATAGGCAAGCGAATACGATTTTCGTATTCACCACCCCAGTCATCATCACGTTGATTTGTACGCTTAACGATGAATTGATTAAGGAAATAACCCTCTGACCCCATTATTTCAACCCCATCATAACCCGCATTTTGGGCTTGTTTGGCACGGGTAATAAAGTCATTGATTTGCTTTTGAATGCCCGCTTCATCAAGGGCTCGTGGTTTAAATGGGTTAATCGGAGCCTGAATGGCGGAAGGCGCGACTAAATCAGGGCTATAAGCATAACGACCCGTGTGCAAAATTTGCATACAAATTTTACTGCCGTGTGCATGGACGGCATCGGTAATTTCCTTATGATCGCTAAAGTCATATTGCTCATCATCTTCCTGATTGGGCATCATGTGGGTGCCACCTTCGTGGTTAGCACCAATGCCACCAGAAATGATTAGACCAACGCCACCTTTCGCACGCTCGGCGTAATAGGCCGCCATTTTGGCAACACCGTTTTCAGCCTCTTCAAGTCCGGTATGCATTGATCCCATTAGAACGCGATTTTTTAAGGTGGTAAAGCCTAAATCCAGAGGCGCAAGCATGCGTGGAAATGGCGATTTTGTCGTTGTATTCGTAGCCATGATATCCCTTATTGTGTAAATTTTGTTAACTAGACAGTGTCAAGATAGCGCTTAATTTTGACACTGTCAAGATTGTCGGGTACATTCAATTTATATCCTCCAATCAACACGAAAGTGCTAAATGAAATCAGCGTATCATCACGGAGATCTTCGTGAACAACTTATTGAATCGGCTTTAACCATTATTCAAGAATCGGGTGTCGAAGGCTTATCATTAAGAAAGTTAGCCTTGCAAGTAGGGGTTTCTCGTACGGCGCCTTACCACCATTTTAAAGATAAGCATGAGCTACTGTGCGCTTTGGTGGCACTTGGTTTTAATAAACTTACCGAACAAACGTCTGAGGTTTTGGCGGAGCATAAACAAGACTTGGCTGTTCAATTTCGTCGCTATTTTGACGTTTATATTGACTTCGCCGTGTCCAATCCCGAAGTGTATGAATTAATGTTTTCTCGTTTAATTTGGAAATCTGAACAGGTATCAGAGCAATTGCATCAGGTGGCTTATCCATGCTTTACCGCTTATGTGGCGCAAGTAAAAACCTGGCAAAAACAAGGTTTATTAACTCATGATGAAAGCAGTTTACGCCTAACTCAAGTGAGTTGGGGCATGATGCATGGCATCGCCCGTTTATTGATTGATGGCATCTATGTAGAAGAAAAAGCGATCAGCGAAATGTGCGCCTGTGCGGTAAATGTCTTGTTGAATAAAGCGGTTCAATAGTAAGCGGTAATGCTTTAATACCATATATGCAAAAAAAAGGACAGATGCATAACATCGGTCCTTCTTTGTAAAACCCGATAAAGCGTTAATTTAGATGGTAAACAAATGACTCAAGTGGTGCAAGATTCACCTTGACGGAACCCTCATTATTGCCATTAACGACCAAGGTCGCTTTGTTACCGTAAAGTAAATCGGTTAACGGGTATTCACCAGAGCGTAACCCCCAATCGGCCATTAAGTTTGCCGGCAGCGTTAAATTAAACTGATAGCTTTTGCGGTCGTCAAAGTTTGATACGCTAACCAGTTTTTGCGTGTCACTGCTGCGCGCAAAAGCAAAGTGTTTGTGGTTGTAGGCAGTTAACGCTTCGCGGTTCACTTTGTGCAGGCTTATGTAGTCGCCATTCATGGCTGGCGCATGGTAAGAGATCTGCATTAAGCGCTGATAAAAATCACGTAAGTCTTTTTCTTTAGCGGTTAGTTTGCCACCATCAAATTTACCACCATTCATCCAACGTTGATGGGCAGGTACACCCGCATAGTCGAAAATAGTCGTACGGGTAGGATCGCCAAACCCGGTTTCTTCACTGCCATCTTCACCGACTTCTTGACCGAAATAAATTAGGGTAGGAGAGCGACTGATCAAGGTGGATACAACGGCTGCTGGTTTACCTAATTGAGCATTCCCCGCAAAATCTGGGCTGGCGATACGCTGCTCATCGTGGTTTTCTAAAAAGTGCAATAAGTGACGTTCAATATCGGCGTATTGTTGCTGAATTTGCTCAAGGTGGTCGGTATTACCCGTCCCTTGCATGATTTCTTTGGTGCGATCATAAAAGTCGACTTTGTCATACAAGTAATCGATTTTACCCAATTGAATGTAGTTACGGTATTGCTTTGGGTTGTAGATTTCGGCGATTAAAAACGCATCCGGATTTTTTAGCTTGATGGTGGAATTTAAGTAACTCCAAAATTCGACAGGCACCATTTCACTCATGTCGTAACGGAAACCATCAACGCCTTTATCGAGCCAGTAAAGCGCAATATCACGGAACTTCACCCATGAATTTGGTACATCAACACCTTGCCAAAACGCAACATGTTGATCAACGCTTTTAAAGCGGTATTCTTCAGGTAGGCGGGGGAAGTCATAGCTGCCATCCGGGCGGACACCATAATTGATTTTTACGGTTTCATACCAGTCATTAAAGTGAGGCTGCGCAGCACGTGCGCCATTACCTGTCCATTTTGCCGGGCTCTCGGCAAACTTATCATCGCTTAATGGGGTAGCTGCACCACCTAATGGCTGATAATTGTTTTCGGCCGTGGGTACTTTAAAGTCTTCGCCAACAACATAATAAAAGTTATTGTGTTTGGCATAGGCCACATCGGTATTATCGGTTTCGCCAAAATCTTCAACCCCTTCAGGTTTCGATAACGACACATAGCCACGGGCAACATGGTTTGGCACAATATCAATAATGACTTTCATGTCATGTTGATGGGTACGCTTAATAAGTTGTTCAAACTCAGCAAGTCGATTAGCCGGATCGTCGGCTAAATCTGGATTTACGTTATAGTAGTCTTTAACCGCATAAGGCGAGCCGGCGCGACCTTTGACAACATCAGGGTCATCATTGCTGATCCCATACTCGGTGTAATCGTTGATCACCGCATGGTGTGGCACACCAGTATACCAAACATGGGTGATCCCCAGCTCTTTAATGCCGTTAAGGGCAAGTGAGTCAATATCACTGAATTTACCAATACCATTTTCGTCGATGGTACCCCATGGCTTGTTGGTGGTATTTTGGTTACCAAACAAGCGGGTAAACATTTGGTAAACAGCGGGTTTGCCTGTTACTTGTTCAGTGTGAGTCACCGGTGTTTTTGCCATAGTAGATTGCGTGTCTTGTTGTTGACTTACCGCGTCTGTTTGTTGGTCATCACACCCTATAATCATAGAGCCTAACAACAGGCTAATAAGCGTTTGCTTTGTGCTAAATGCCATTCCATTCATTCCCAGAATCGTAATAATTTTTTCTGAGTTAAGACTAGCATTTAGCTTTTCATTTAAAAAGTTGCATACGAATTCATAACTTAAATTATAAGAGCGATGCTAAATTACTCTAAATTCTCCTTGCAAACTGGCCTGCGAATCACCGCCAATCCAGCAATGAAATAGGCCTGGCTCTAATACTTTTTGCATGCGCTGATTATAAAAGCTTAGCTCACTTGCTTGCAGAATAAAGGTTATGGGCTGACGACTATTGGCTTTTATTTCAACGCGCTTGAAGGCTTTTAACTCCCGCACTGGTCGGGTAACACTGGCGTGCAAATCGCGAATGTAGAGCTGGGCAGTCTCGATAATATCCCGCTGGGAGTCATTCACTAATTCAACGTCAACAATAAGCGCACCCTCAGGGGTTATGCTTGGTGTTTTTACCTGAAGGTTTTGATAACTCAGCTCGCCATAGGTTAGGCCAAAGCCAAAAGGGAACAGTGGGGTAAAGTGGCAATCGATATGGGCGCTGTTCATTCCCATCGAGGTTTGCTCTGCTCTAACGGGAATGTCATCAATAAACGCCCAGTTATCGTCAGTGACCGGTTTGCCGGTGTGTTTTTGGTTGTAGTAAATTGGGATCTGGCCGACGTTACGGGGGAAGCTTACCGGCAGTTTGCCGGTAGGTGAGTATTCACCAAAGATTAATTCTTTAATCGCTTCACCACCCATGGTGCCGGGATGCCATGCATATAAAATGGCATCCACATCATCCATAATTGGGGTCAGGGTTAATGGTCTTCCTGCCATGACAACAAGTACGATTGGTGTACCAGTCGCTTTAATGGCCCTAATTAACGCATGTTGTGCACCCGGTAAATCCAGATTGGTTCGACAGTGCGCTTCACCCGATAAAATTGACTCTTCACCAAGTACCAATACCGCAACATCACTTTGTTTAACTGCTGTAATGGCTTCATTAAAGCCGCTGTCATCGGTTGTGCGGCTGGTGGCTAAGCCTTTGGCAAAATTGAGCGCCACATCATTACCAAGATATGCCTTTAATGCTTGTAAACAGGTAACGCTGTGTTGCTCATCGCCATCGAAAATCCAAGTACCGAGTTGCTCATAGCCATCATCGGCCAACGGGCCAATTAAGGCAACTGAGCTTAGGTCATCTTTTGCTAACGGCAAAACATTATGCTTGTTTTGTAACAGCACGCAGCTATTTCGGGCGACTTCCTTAGCGATTTGTCGGTGCTGGTCATTGACTAATTCAGGGAACTTTTCGCTGGCGGTATAAGGGGCGTCGAACAGGCCCATCTTAAATTTCAACAACAGGATGCGTTTGACCATGGTATCGATTTGGCTGGTCTTAATTTTTCCCTCAGATAAAAGCTGCTCAATATGATCGGCATAGGTCGTGCTTACCATTTCCATATCGATACCGGCGTTGATCCCGGCAAGGGCAGAGGCTTTATCATTTTCTGTAAAGCCATGAATACTGAGTTGGCGGATGGAGTCCCAATCGCTGAGCATTACTCCGTCATAACCCCATTCAGTACGCAACACGTCTTGCATTAACCATTCATTGCCAGAGGCAGGCACACCATTGAGATCATTAAACGCGGCCATCATCGATGCGGCTTTATTATCGCAGGCGCTTTTAAATGGGGTCAGATACACATTTCTGAGTTCATTTTCGCAAATATTAACACTGTTATAATCGCGGCCACTTTCAGCTGCGCCATAGCCGACAAAGTGCTTGGCACAGGCGGCAATGGCATCATGGTTTTTTAGGTTATCGGTTTGATAGCCATCGACCATGGCATTGCCCAGTTTTGAGGTGAGCCAGTGATCCTCACCAAAGCTTTCGGCAATTCGCCCCCAGCGCGGATCGCGGCTGATATCTATCATTGGGGAAAAGGTCCAGTTAATGCCAGAGCTGCGAGCTTCAATGGCGCTCACCCGCGCGGCTTGTTCAACGAGGGTTTCTGACCAAGTAGCGGCTTGGCCTAATGGAATTGGGAAAACGGTTTTAAAACCATGAATAACATCCCGGCCAAATAATAATGGAATTCCCAGTCGGGACTCTTCAACAGCAATGCGTTGCATTTCGGTAATGGTATCTAAATCTGCTTCATTTAATACCGAGCCAACGTCACCGTTTTGCAGCTGTTGCTTGAAATTTTCAGGAATTTGCCCATAGGGCGTTTGAAATTGACTGAGTTGACCGATTTTTTCGCTAAGGGTCATTTGGTCAAGCAGGTCGCTAATTTGGTCTAGGTATTGTGTGTTCATCATATCGTGGTTTATGCCGAGTAATAGAGATAAGGATACTGCCATTTTCGCCGTTTGCATGCTAAAAAAGCTTAATCGGGGTTATTTTGCGGCCAGCTGGAAAACCATTAATTGGCCATAAAAAAAGCCGCTCAAATGAGCGGCCTTTTAATGGTTTATTATTTAAAGATAATTATTCTTTAAATGTGTAACGAGCACCAAGGGTGTAACGAGAGCCGTACTGGTTAGCAAACAGGAATTGCTCCTCGTAACGGCCGTAACCTTCTTCGGTTTCGTTATTTAGGTTAATCGCATCCATAAATACGGTGAAGTTTTCGGTCACATCGTAGTTGATGCTCATATCAACTTGCCCATACTCTTTGGCATACTGTGGCGGGTTATCTGATGAGCCTTGGCTTTGGCCTACACCAATTAAGTATGAATCACGCCATGCGTAGGTTACTTTTACCGATAACCCATACTTCTCGTAGAATAACTGTAAGTTAGCGGAATCACTTAAGCCGGTTAATGGGGTTTGCTGCTCTAATGATTCGGTGTCAAATTCTACATCACCATCAACAAAGGTAGCGTTAGCGCCTAAACCAAAGCCGGTTTCACCAAATAGGTGTTGCACCGCAACTTCAAAACCATCAACGGTTTTATCGTCTGGGCTGTTATATGGTTTACGAACATCCCATTCCATTAGCGGATCATCGGCATTGGGTTCAAGGTAACCATCATCGTTAAGCTCGGCACCATTTTCTTGCATTTGCTCGAAAATCGCATCATGGGTTGGCTGCACGCCAGCATCAATTAAGTCTTGTTCCGCTTGATTCCAACGCGGGCCTTGATAGATATCGTGGATCCCGTCAATGGTTTCGGTTTCAATGGTACTGCCGATAAAGTTTTCTACGTCTTTTCTAAAGTAACCAAGTGCGGCATAGCTACCTTCGTCGTAGTACCACTCTAAGGTAATATCCGTATTTGTTGACTCAAAAGGCTTCAGATTTGGGTTACCAGAAGAGGCATTACGCGAACCAATTTTAGGTGAGCCTGATAACGATAAACCGCCGGCCAAGTCACCTAGAGGAGCACGAGAAATGGTTTTACCCCAAGAAGCACGAGCCACTAAGTCATCCGTTAAATCCACTTTAATATCAAACATAGGTAAGAAGACATCATGGCTACCTTCTTGGGTTAAGAAGGTGTTTTCGCCATCTTCATATTGGGTATGCCACTCTGAGCCACCTTTCCACCATACGTCGGTAGGCACGGGTTGATACACCTCAGAGGTGACATCTGTTTCTTCGTATCTAAAGCCTAGGTTGATTTGGACCGGCAGTTCAAACACTTCCAGCTCCCACAATGAAGAAACATAAAAGCTATTGGTTTTCTCTTCTACTGAGGTTTCGCTGTAAGTCCCCATATCATGGTAGGCCGTTGGCGCGAAGTAATCAGAGCCCCCTAATACCGAATTGGTTAAATAATACTGTGAATAAGCGACGGCCTCATTAAAATCAAATGAGTAGTAACCTGGAATTGAGCCAGCAGAGAACTCATCCATAAAGCCATCGGATGAATGGTAGGTAAACATACTGTCAGGGAATACATGCGCATAGCTTGTATTAAAGCCAAAACCACCAATTAAACCTGACCAGGCACTTGAGCCAGACATGGTTTGTTGAGTGTTAGCATAGCCAAATTTTACGTACAATAATGGAATGTCGTATGGGTTTTCCCAAGTACCATCAATTTGCAATTGATCGACTTCAGATTTACCAGGATTGTGCACGAACTGACTAAAGTGAGAGTCAATTTCATTTGGCCCTAGTGTGGTTGAACCGTTGTTCCAGTAAATGGTTGATGATGGAATATCACCGGTTCGGTAGTCATAGGTTTTATTCGCTAATTGATCGGAGCCAAATACGATTGAACCATGGCCATCCATACCATCGTCGGCACCGTTATCAAATTTACTTTCTGAGTCATGATAATCAACGCTAAGGTTAAACTCATCGTTTACCTGCCAATCAAAGTTAAAACCAAGCGATTTTTCTTTCACTTCGGTTGTACCTTGGGACAACGTATACGAGCCGTCATTCCCCGAGGTATCTAAATATACAGCGGTGCCATTTTCATCTAATTCGTAGGCATTAATGTTGCCGCCGTATTCATGCCATTGACCCCAACTAACACTGCTTTCGCCTGTAGTTGCTTCGGTCATGGTGTAATCAACCGTGAAAATCATGTCGTCATCGAGTGCGTATTGGAAGGTCGTATGACCATTGGTACGCTCTCTTTCGTAATCCGCTACACTGTAACCCATACCGCGTGGCATATAGTAATTACCATTAGGATCGGTGCGATTGTCCACGACATGCTCAGGATCTAAGTCCGGTAAATCAGGATTTGCTTGCCAGCCTTGAATATTCGCCGATTGTTTTTGGAAATCACGTTCAGAATGAGTAAATGAGAACGCAAAACCTAATGAATCATCGGCATAGGTATTGCTGTATAACGCTGAGAATTCTGGGGTGATATCATCACCTTCTTCATTTGAGCTATCAGCCATGGCTTTGGTTGAGAATGAGTATTTCTCACCAGGGCTTGCTAACGGTTTGACCGTTACGATGTTAACCGTAGCCCCCAATCCACCAGATGGATTCTCGGCGCGTGCTGTTTTTTGCACTTCCAATGCGCTTACCCCATCAGAAGACAAGTTTTCTAAGCTGTAAGAACGGGTGTTACCCGTACCAGGCATTTGCCGACCATTTAAGGTGATAAGGTTAAACTCTGGGCCAAAACCACGAACGGTAATTTGACTACCTTCACCGTTGTTACGACTTACCGATACGCCGGTAATGCGTTGTAGCGATTCTGCTAAGTTGGTGTCTGGGAATTTACCCATATCTTCCGATGAAATCACATCAACAACACCCGATTCGCTGCGTTTTAAGTCCATTGAACGGATTAATGCGCCACGCATGCCGGTTACTTCGATAACTTCAATATCATCTTCGTTTATTTGCGACGTTTCTTCTGCTACTGCACCGAGTGCTGTCGCGTTAAAGCCAGATGCAATAATCGCAGATACGTACAACGCAATTGGCTTTTTAAGGAATTTTGAGTTTTTCATTTTACCCTACTTATTTTTCTTGTTGGTTTATGCGGCTTGGTTCATGCCCTTTGCCGCATACCTTTAAATGTGTATTGATTGTTTTAAGGCTTATAAAGCTTAATAAAACATGATGTTATCAACGCGATATACCGCGCCTTTGCCCGCACCCCATGATGGAAACAGCATAAATACATCAATTGCGCTAACATCAAGCCCCTTATTTACAAACGTTGAAATAGGGAATGTGTAGGTTTGCCATTGGTCAAGTGCTGGCAAAACGCCTTCATTACTGTCATTGAGCAAAATGTCAGCTCCAGTGCTGCTTTCACTTGATTCCAGTTTTAAGAACCACTGGGCATTGGTATCTGCTGGCATAGAAGTAACTTTCATGTCAAAACGAATAACCCCTTCAGCTTCAATACCGGTAACATCAACAGAAACTTTACCCGGGCGAGCATCTAAGCCCATCACCGTTGGGGTGGCATCAATTGTGTATTGAATAACCGCACCGTAAATATCATCTTCGGTTTCAATGGTTGGGGTTGGGCCGGAATCGCCAAATAATGCCCAGCCTTCGCCAAGCTCGTTATCGAATAATATTGTGGCATTAGCTGTTGGGTCGAAAATTTTCACGTTATCAAGTAAATATTCAGCCCCCGCACCGGCTCCCCAATCTGGGAAAATCATAAAGATATCGAGCGCGGCAAGGTCGAGCTCTTTGGCTTCAAAATCACTAAGCTTGAATGTGTAAGTTTGCCAATCGCCGGCGGTAGGCGCCATGCCTTCGATGCTATCGGTTAACATCGCGTCAGCCGCTGTTGAACTGGCATTAGATTCAAGTTTGATATACCAGTTTGCAGATGCATCATCCGGAAGTGAAATCACTTTCATTTCAAATTGAACAATACCTTTGCTAGCAATACCTGACGCATCAAAAGGTTCACCTGCACCGCGCGAGTTGAAGCCCATTACCGTTTGACTTTGTGGGATTTGAACTTGAGCTACTGCGCCGTGTGCTTCATCGTCATCGATAACATCGGTCACGGCATGCGAATCACCCCAAAGCGGCCATTGGCCATTTTCGGCGTCTTCGAATAAGATAAGTTCAGGTGACGGAACTTCACCGATCATCGCAACATCATCTACCCAAAACTCGCCACTTAAGCTCCCCCAAGTTGGGAAAATCATAACCACATCAATGGCGGTAATGTCCATTTGCTCGGCAATGGTTGCCAAAGGGATCGTGTAGGTTTGCCAATGGCCAACCACAGGCTCAATGCCTTCAAGGCTGCTTGCCACTAATGGGAATTCAACTTCTTCTCCCGCACTAGCGATTTTTAGGATCCATGCATAGTCACCGTTAAATACTGGCGGGGTAACGACTTTCATCGACAGGGTTAAATAGCCATCTATGTCAATCAATCCAGAGGCATCGTACGGTAATGGATTGGCTGAGTCTTTGGTGTTAAAACCAAAGACGGTTCCGCCCCATTCATAGTCATCGGCTGAATCTGAAAGAACAAATTGCACAACCTCACCACGTTCGTCATCAATAACGGTTTCTGGTTGATCGCCTGGCGTACAACAATCCCATGCATCCCAGTTCGGGTGTAACTTGCTATCAAAAATGGTCAGATTTTCAATCTCCACTTTCGGTGGAATTGGGGTAGGTGCTTTACCTTCGACCAGCGCATCTTTCAGGTCGTCATAACCAGGGCGCACGGTTTCACAGCCTTTGCCCGTTTCAGGGTTGGAAGCACATTGATAAACACGCACATAATCCACTTCAAACTTATTGTCAGTGCCGAATGCTTCGCCATTAATGCCACCTTCGTTAACATTAATTGGCCAGTCACCACCCACTGCATAATTTAGGATCAAAAAGAAGTCCTGATCAAAAGGGGCGTTATCCCAGTGCGTGTTTAGCTCGCCGGTAAATTGATCGTAGTACTCGGTATACCAGCCTTTATGGTTTAATTTATAGGCATGGCCATCGCCGTTATAAGCCAGCTCTGATTTACGCTGAGTGGCATATAAGTAACCATCTACATACCAGCGAACTTCACCTTCTTGCCATTCAATGGCGTAGGTATGGAAGTCATCTGCTGGGTTAGAGGCATTTGCTAGCATGTATTCTTTGCCGGAATAGGTACCATCTTTGGCATAATGCAAGGTGCCATGAACGTGACTTTCTTGGGAGCCATCTTCACGAGCGGCTTTAAGGTTAACAGCCTCCATGATGTCAATTTCACCCGAGCGCGGCCATACACCATACTCAGAATCTGTCGGCATCATCCAAAATGCTGGCCAGCTACCTTGGCCGGAAGGTAATTTGGCGCTCATTTCAATACGACCGTATTTGAAATCACCTTTATATTGGGTGGTTAAACGGGCAGATGTGTAAGGTTTTTCTGCGTCTTCCTCAGCGTGCAGAGCGACGATATTTAACTTACCATCTTTTAGGTAAGAGTTGTCAGGGCTGTCGGTATAACACTGCTGTTCTTGGTTACCGCCGCCATCACAGTTAACTTCATGGTTCCATTTTGAGGTGTCGATAGCATCGCCATCAAACTCATCACTCCAAACCAATTGCCAGTCTGAAACCGGTTGGCTTGGGTCTATTATTTCTGGATTGGTGCTGGTTTCTGAGCCGCCACCACAACCTGCGAGTAAGGCTGTAGCAGAAACGCCAAGTGCCAAAGATAGGCTGACACTAAGGTTTTTTTTATTGTTAATGTTTATCATTGTTTTCCCTTAAGGACTTTCAAAGATTGCAGCGAGATTGAGAGAACTTTGCGCTGCTTTATAAAAATCTTGCGAAACACATTGGACGAAAAGTTACATGTTTGTATCAGCTTGTCAGCCCTTTGTGTTTCGCCCGAGTGTATAGTTCGGTTTTTTCAGACTCAATCCCGTTCATCGCTTTTACGCCCAATTCGCCGATAAAGCCTGGTTTTTTAACGAACTTTAGCGTTTCGGTTACATGGTTAAACGGTTTGATTTCAAGGGTTACATTTGTCGGTTTTCAGCTAATAGCAAAAACCATTGATGAGGAAAAAGAAACATTCAAATTTGAGAGAATGATTTGGCAAGCGATTGTTGTTTTATTAGGCTGTTTTCGGGCAATAAAAAAGCCGCTCAAATGAGCGGCCTTTTAATGGTTTATTATTTAAAGATAATTATTCTTTAAATGTGTAACGAGCACCAAGGGTGTAACGAGGGCCGTACTGATTAGCAAACAAGAATTGCTCTTCGTAACGACCAAAACCTTCTTCGGTTTCGTTATTTAGATTAATCGCATCCATAAATACGGTGAAGTTTTCGGTCACATCGTAGTTGATGCTCATGTCCAGTTGACCATACTCTTTCGCGTATTGTGGCGGGTTATCCGAAGAGCCCTGAGCTTGACCTACACCAATAAGGTATTCGTCACGCCATGCGTACGTTACTTTAACTGACAGGCCGTACTTCTCATAGAAAACCTGGAAGTTAGCTGAATCACTTAAACCAGTTAGTGGTGTTTGTTGGTCTAAAGATTCATTATCAAACTCAACATCACCATCAACAAACGTTGCGTTAGCACCTAAACCAAAACCAGAGTCACTGAACAAATGTTGAACCGCAACTTCAAAACCATCAACCATTTTGTCATCAGGACTGTTGTATGGTTTTTTGATGTCCCATTGCATTAGAGGATCATCGGAATTTGGCTCAATGTAACCAGAATCGTTTAAGGTAGCGCCATTTTTCTGCATTTGCTCGAAAATAGCTTCGTTAGTAGGCTGTTCACCAAGATCAAGTAGGTCTTGCTCAGCTTGATTCCAACGTGGACCTTGGTACACATCATGGATGCCGTCAACCGTTTCAGACTCAATAATTGAACCAATGAAGTTTTCAACGTCTTTACGGAAGTAGCCCACTGCAGCGTAACTGCCTTCGTCGTAGTACCACTCAAGTGTAACGTCAATATTGGTTGACTCATATGGGTCTAGATCAGGGTTACCTGATGAACCATTACGAGAGCCAATTTTTGGCGAAGGCGATAATGATAAACCACCAGCCAAGTCACCTAATGGCGCACGAGAAATGGTTTTACCCCAAGATGCACGAGCAACTACGTCATCTGTTAAGTCAACTTTGATGTCAAGCATTGGTAAGAATACGTCATGCTTACCTTCTTGTTGAAGGAAAGAGTTTTCACCCTCGGCGTATTGGGTATGCCACTCAGAGCCACCTTTCCACCATACATCGTTAGGTACTGGTTGAAATACTTCTGAAGTAACGTCGGTTTCTTCATAGCGTAAGCCAGCACTAATTTGTACAGGGAAGTCGGCAATATCAAGTTCCCAAAGGGATGATACATAAAGACTGTCGGTTTTCTCTTCTACAGAGGTTTCACTGTAAGTACCTTGGCCTAGGTGTGTACGGTACGCTGTGGTATCGAAATAATCATCACCTAGAACATCTTGGTTTAAGTAGTGCTGTGAATAGGCAACGGCTTCATTAAAATCAATATCGTAATAGTAACCCATCGCGCCGCCATGAGAATACTCATCCATAAACCCGCTGGTTGAATGGTATTCAAACATGCTGTCTGGGAAAGCGTCAGAATAATTTGGATTAAACAAGAAACCACCAATCAAGCCTGACCAAGCGTTAGAGCCTGACATGGTTTGTTTGGTATGAGCGTAACCAAATTTAACGTGCATTAATGGGAAATCATATGGGTTTTCCCATGTACCATCAATTTGTAATTGATCGACTTCAGACTTTCCTGGGTTGTGAACAAACTGGCTAAAGTGCGAGTCCATTTCACTTGGCTGTAATGTGGTTGTGCCATTTTTCCAAAGTACACGAGCTTCTGGGATGTCACCGTTGCGGAAATCATAGGTTTTAGTGATCAGCTGATCAGAACCAAACACCAATGAACCGGCAGCGTTCATGCCATCGTCTTTACCATTATCGATTTTACTCTCAGAGTCATGGTAGTCGACACTAAGGCTTAATTCGTCATTTACTTGCCAGTCAAAGTTAAAACCTAATGATTTTTCGTTTACTTCGGTGGTGCTTTGCGAAATGGTTGTCGAAGCATCATTACCAGACATATCTGCCCAAATTACTGTGCCATTTTCATCAAGCTCGTAACCATTGATGTTACCACCGTAATCATGCCATTGACTCCAACTAATGGTTTTCTCACCAGTTTGAGCATCGGTCATGGTGTAATCAACCGTCATGATGATGTCATCAGTAGGTGCATATTGAAGCGCAACCTGACCATTGGTACGTTCACGTTCGTAATCACCGATATCGTAACCCATGTTACGAGGGAAGAAATAATCGCCTTCTGGGTCTGTGCGGTTATCGATAATATTTTCAGCGTCTAATTCTGGTAGGCCAACATTCGCTTGCCAACCAGCAACACCGGCATGCTGTTTCTGGAAATCACGTTCAGAATGAGTGAATGAGAATGCAAAGCCTAATGAATCATCAGCAAATGTGTTGCTGTATAAGGCTGAGAACTCAGGGGTGATATCGTCGCCATCTTCATTTGAGCTGTCGTGCATTGCTTTTGTTGAGAATGCGAATTTTTCACCAGGGCTTGCCAATGGTTTTGTGGTTACGATGTTTACCGTTGCACCCAAACCACCTGACGGGTTTTCCGCACGTGCCGTTTTTTTAACTTCTAGCGCGCTTACACCATCAGCAGACAAGTTTTCTAAGCTGTATGAACGCGTATTACCTGTACCTGGCATTTGACGGCCATTTAAGGTAATAAGGTTAAACTCTGGGCCAAAACCACGAACCGTGATTTGGCTACCTTCACCGTTGCTACGGCTTACTGATACACCTGTAATACGTTGTAGTGATTCTGCTAAGTTAGTGTCTGGGAACTTACCCATGTCTTCTGCTGAGATAACATCAACAACACCTGACTCGCTACGTTTTAAATCCATTGAACGGATTAATGCGCCACGCATACCAGTGACTTCAATAACTTCAATGTCTTCATTTAATTGAGCTGTTTCTTCAGCTACTTGTGATAACGCCTGGGCGCTAAAGCCTGATGCAATAATGGCTGATACGTACAGCGCGATAGGCTTTTTAAGGAATTTAGAATTTTTCATTTTACCCTACTTATAATTTTGTTGTGTTAATGCGGTATGGGCTTAGGGCTTACACCGCATTATTTTCATGCTTTCCAAGGATGTGTAAGATTCGACTTACTAGTCTTTAATCACAATATTATCTAAACGATATACCGCGCCGTTACCTTGACCCCATGCTGGGAACACCATTAATACGTCGATGTAGCTCACATCTAAACCAGCATCGCTAAGCTGTTGTAGTGTAAATGTGTAAGTTTGCCATTCGCCTGCCACCGGTGCTAAGCCTTCAACGCTATCGGTAAGAGGTAATTCTGCAAATGTTGATGCACCGTCAGACTCGATTTTGAATAACCAAGGAGCAGCAGCATCGTTCGGTGCATTTACAACTTTCATTTCAAATTGAACAACGCCTGTAGCCAACATGCTTGAAGCATCTACAAATACGTCATCATCCGCTAGGATACCCATTACTGTTGGGGATTCACCGATTACAAATTCAGCGGTCATACCGTGTGCTGTATCATCAGCTTCCAGCGTTGGTGTCGTTCCACCACAACAATCCCAGATAGCCCAGCCTGCAGCAGGAGCATCAGCAAATAATACATCACCATTTACGGCTGTTGGGTCGTACATTTTCACGTTATCTACACGATAAACGGCACCTTCACCAGCACCCCAAGCAGGGAAAATCATTAGTACATCGATAGCACTAACATCAAGACCAGCATCGGCTAAGTCAGACATGTTGAATGTGTAGGTTTGCCATTGGTCGGCTGCTGGAACAAGACCTTCAACGCTAGTTTCAAGACCAACTTCAACGGCTGTAGAAGCGCCTACTGATTCAACTTTAAACATCCAAGGTGCATCACCTGGCATGGCTGTTACTTTCATGTCAAATTGAATCACACCGTTTGAAAGGATTGCTGAAGCATCAAAAGGAGAAGGTGTGTCAGTATTTCCTTCACGAGAAATAAAACCCATTACTGTAGGATCAGCACCAATTGAGAATTCTGCTACGTTACCGTGTGCATCGTCATCCATTTCAACCGTTGGTGTTGAACCTCCACAGCAATCCCACATTGGCCAGCTTGCATTTTCATCGTCTGCAAATACAACCACTTCAGGAGCACCGCCAACATCACCAGAGATTTCCATGTTACTTACTTGGAAAACGGCACCTTCACCAGTTCCCCATGCAGGGAAAATCATAATTACGTCGATGGCACTTACATCTAAACCATTATCAGCAAGGAAGTTTAAGTCATAGGTGTAGGTTTGCATTTGGCCTTGTACTGGTACTTCACCTTCAAGGCTGTCAGAAATAGCGAATTCAAAAGCCGTATCGGCATTATTACTTTCGACTTTTACCACCCATGGTGCACTTGCATCACTTGGTAATGAAATCACTTCCATATCAAAAGATAATGTACCGTTTAGCTCTAAAAGAGGAGATGCATCGAATGGTGTACCTTTACCTTCAGGGTCGGTAATAAACTCATCGCGTGAGATAAAACCAACAACAGTAGGACTCGCACCTATAACAAATTCAACAGCACCGTCTTTGATTTCAGGTGTTGAACCACCACAACAATCCCATGCAGGCCAGTTCGGGTTAAATGAACCGTCAAAGATTGATAAGTTTTTAGCGACACCAGCAGAAGGTGGTACAGGGATTGGCGCTGCACCTTCAACTAAAGCGTTGATTGGTGTTTCAGGGTCAACTTTTTGATCGTAACCTGGACGTACAGTCTCACAACCTTTGCCCGTTTCTACATCGGCTTGACACTGGTAAACACGTACGTAGTCAATTTCAAACTTATTGTCTGGACCAAACGCTTCAGCGTTAATACCGCCTTCGTTTACATTTGCAGGCCAGTCACCACCAACAGCAAAGTTAAGAATTAAGAAGAAATCTTTATCGTATGGGGCATTATCCCAGTAAGTCATTAACTCACCCGATTCTTGGTCGTAGTACTCTGTGTACCAACCTTGATGAGCTAAACCAACGGCTTGCTCTTTCGAGTTATAACGAACTTCTGATTTACGTTGCGTAGCATATAAGTAATTATCCATATACCAACGGATTTCACCTTGTTGCCATTCAACCGCGTAAGTGTGGAAATCATCTGCAGGGTTTTCACCACTTGCTAACATGTATTCTCTACCTGAACGATCATTATCAGGCCATGCTTTACCATAGTGTAATGTACCGTAAATATGGCTTTCTGCTGTGCCATCTTCGCGAGCTGCTTTTAAGTTTACAGACTCAACAATGTCAATCTCGCCTGAACGTGGCCAGCCGCCATATTCAGAATCGGTTGGCATCATCCAAAATGCAGGCCAGCTACCTTGACCTGAAGGTAATTTCGCACTCATTTCAATACGACCGTAGGTGAAATCGCCTTTGTATTGAGTCGTCATTCGTGCTGAGGTGAATGGAAGGTCTGCACCTTCTTCTGCTGGTAGGGCGACGATGTTTAATTTACCGTCTTGAAGGTAAGAGTTTTCTGGGTTGTCGGTGTAACACTGTTGCTCTTGGTTGCCACCACCATCACAGTTTACTTCGTGATTCCATTTTGATGTGTCAATGGCATCGCCATCAAATTCATCACTCCAAACTAGTTGCCAGTCAGAAACTGGTTGGGTTGGATCGATACCGCTTGGGTCGGTTTTTGTATCAGAGCCGCCACCACAGCCTGCGAGTAAGGCTGTTGCAGAAACTCCAAGTGCTAAGGATAGACTTGCACTAAGATGTTTTTTTCTTGTTGATATTAACATTGTTTCCCCTTAAGGATTTTCAAA
Organism: uncultured Thalassotalea sp.; assembly: GCA_947502355.1. Lineage (GTDB taxonomy): Bacteria > Pseudomonadota > Gammaproteobacteria > Enterobacterales > Alteromonadaceae > Thalassotalea_A. The sequence goes on from CANMZP010000009.1 coordinate 98,322, forward strand.
GATTTTTGCTTACTCTTATTAGAGTTATTAAGCGAATGTTTAAAAAACTTTGTATTACATGTCGAGCGATCAATTAACAAAGCTGTAATGCTTGGTTTGCTAAATGTAATCTAATGTGAACGTGGTTAGTCTATGGTGTCCGCATTTTTGACTCAATGGGGTGACTATCCCGTTCATCGCGTTTTAGTCCGTCTTGTCGATTAGTGGGATGGTTGGTTGTTTTTTGTGCTAGCTCTTTTGACTTAGATCAACTTGTTTGCGGTAAGAGGTTTTTGAAAAGAGGAAATTGCCCATGCCAAGATGGCGATTTTTAGATGCTTAATGAGTGAATGTGGTTCTAATGGTAAAAGTTTTCATGGTGGCTTAAATTCTTTGTTTTGTAAGTAAAAAAAAGCCGCTCGAAAGCGGCTTAAGCTCAGGACTTTAAGGAATTATTCTTTAAACGTGTAACGTGCACCTAAAGTGTAGCGAGGACCGTATTGGCGAGCGAACAAGAATTGTTCTTCGTATCGACCAAAGCCTTCTTCCACTTCATCGTTTAAGTTAATCGCATCCATAAATACCGTTAAGTTTTCAGTTACATCGTAGTTAATGCTCATGTCAACTTGTCCGTATTCTTTGGCATACTGTGGCGGGTTATCTGATGAACCTTGGTCTTGACCTACGCCAATCAAGTACTCATCACGCCATGCATACGTTACTTTTACCGATAAACCATATTTCTCGTAGAATAACTGTAAGTTAGCCGAGTCACTTAAACCGGTAAGTGGGGTTTGTTGGTCAAGTGATTCATTGTCAAACTCTACATCACCATCTACAAACGTTGCATTGGCACCTAAACCAAAACCGGTTTCACCAAATAAGTGTTGAACAGCAACCTCCCAACCATCAACCTTCTTGTCGTCAGAGCTGTTGAATGGTTTTCGGATGTCCCAATTCATTAATGGGTCGTCCCCTTGTGGCGTTAAAAATCCACCTTCATTGAGTGCCGAGCCATTATCTTGGATGCGCTGAAAAATGGCATCGTTTGTTGGTTGAATACCATCATTAATCAAGCCCTGCTCAGCAGCTTGCCAGCGAGGCCCTTGATAGATGTCACGGATATCGCTAACCGTTTCACTTTCAATGGTCGAACCAAGGAAGTTTTCCACGTCTTTACGGAAATAACCAACGGCTGCATAACTGCCTTCGTCGTAGTACCATTCTAAGGTTACATCAATGTTTGTTGATTCAAATGGGTCTAAGTCGGCATTACCGGAAGAACCATTTCGAGAACCAATTTTTGGACTACCAGATACTTGCAACCCACCAGCAAGGTCCCCTAATGGCGCACGAGATATGGTTTTACCCCAAGATGCACGAGCAACTAAGTCATCGGTTAGGTCCACTTTAATGTCTACCATTGGTAAGAATACATCGTAGCTACCTTCTTCAACAAAGAAGTTGGTTTCGCCATCGGCATATTGAGTAAGCCACTCACCACCACCTTTCCACCACACATCGATAGGCACGTCTTGCAGGACTTCTGATGTCACATCGGTTTCTTCGTAGCGAAGACCAACGTTGAATTGCACCGGAAAGTCTAATATGTCTAATTCCCAAAGGGATGAAATGTAGAAACTGTCAGTTTTCTCTTCAACCGAGGTTTCACTGTAAGTGCCCAGTGGGTGGGTAGCGGAAGGAGCAAAATAGTCATCACCGCCAAGCACGTCATTGGTTAAATAGTACTGAGAACGAGCAACGGCTTCATCAAAGTCAATGTCATAATAGTAACCCATTGCTGTTGGATTTCCCCCGCTTGAAAATTCATCAAGGAAGCCACCCGTTGAACGTTGCATAAACATGCTATCTGGAAACGCATCCGCATAATTTGGATTAAATAGGAAGCCACCAATCAAACCTGACCATGAGTTTGAACCTGACATGGTTTGCTTAGTATGCGCGTAACCCACTTTTACATACATCATAGGGAAGTCATATGGGTTTTCCCATTTGGCATCAATTTGCAACTGATCTACTTCTGATTTGCCTGGGTTGTATAAGAACTGACTAAAATGTGAATCTACTTCATTTGGTGACAAGGTTGTAGAACCATTTTTCCATAAGATTTCTGCTTGTGGGATATCACCTTGACGAAAATCATAGGTTTTATGCACGAGTTGATCAGAGCCAAACACTAGCGAGCCAAAGCTGTCTAAACCATCGTCTTCGCCATTATTAATCTTACTTTCTGAATCGTGATAGTCGACACTTACGCTTAGGTCATCATAAACTTGCCATTCAAAGTTAAAACCTAAAGACTTCTCTTTAACTTCGGTGGTACCACGAGAGGCCGTATACGAACCATCGTTACCCGCGAGAACACCATAAACAGCGGTTCCATTTTCGTCTAACTCATACTCGTTTATGTTGCCACCATACTCATGCCATTGACCCCAGCCAATGCCATTTTCACCTGTGGTTGCTTCGGTCATGGTGTAATCAACGGTTAAGATAATGTCGTCAATAGGGGCATACTGCAGTGTAACCTGACCATTGGTTCGGTCACGTTCCACATCGTTGAGGCCATAGTTCATATCACGAGGAAAGAAGTAAGGGCCGCTTGGATCCCTACGATTATCGACCACGTATTCAGGATCTAAGTCAGGCAGGTCAACATTGGCCTGCCAACCTTGTACGTTTGCTGATTGCTGTTGGAAATCACGCTCAGAATGCGTCACCGAGAAGGCAAAACCAAAGGAATCATCTAAAAACGTATTGCTGTAAAGTGCTGCAAATTCAGGGGTGATGTCATCACCTTCTTCATTTGAGCTGTCGTGCATAGCCTTACCTGAAACTGCATACTTTAAGCCTGGGCTGTTAAGGGGTTTAACGGTAACGATATTAACCGTTGCACCTAAACCACCTGATGGATTTTCTGCACGGGCGGTTTTCTTAACTTCTAGAGCACTTACACCATCTGATGACAAGTTTTCCAAGCTGTAAGAACGGGTATTACCCGTACCTGGCATTTGACGACCGTTTAAGGTGATTAAGTTAAACTCTGGACCAAAACCACGAACGGTAATTTGGCTACCTTCACCATTACTGCGGCTAACCGATACACCGGTAATACGCTGCAATGATTCAGCTAGGTTCGTATCTGGGAATTTACCCATGTCTTCAGATGAAATAACATCGACAACACCTGATTCGCTACGTTTTAAATCCATAGAGCGGATTAATGCGCCGCGCATACCGGTGACTTCAATAACTTCAATTTCTTCTTCATTTAATTGAGCTGTTTCTTCAGCCTCTTGCGCCAACGCTTGAGCGCTAAAGCTAGATGCAATAGCCGCTGATACATACAGTGCTATTGGCTTTTTAAGGAATTTTAAACTTTTCATATTACCCTACTTATAATCTTTTTTGTGGTAATGCGGCTTAGGCTTTTGGCTTACACCGCATCACTTTAATGTTATCAAGGACGTCTTGGAGACTCTTAATCAGTCTTTAATCACAATATTATCTAAACGATATACTGCGCCATTGCCTCTATCCCAAGCTGGGAATACCATTAATACATCGATATAACTTACATCTAGGCCTGCGTCACTTAACTGTTGCAGAGTGAATGTGTAGGTTTGCCACTCACCAGTAACTGGTGCAGCACCTTCTTGACTATCGGTAAGTGGTAGTTCCGCAAATGTTGATGCACCATCAGACTCGATTTTGAATAACCAAGGTGCTTCAGAGTCATTCGGGGCGGTAATCACTTTCATTTCGAACTGAACCACACCACTTGCAAGCAAGCTAGATGCATCAACAAATACATCATCATCCGCTAGGATACCCATTACTGTTGGAGATTCACCGATTATAAACTCAGCGGTCATACCGTGTGCTGTATCGTCTGCTTCTAGCGTCGGTGTTGTACCACCACAACAATCCCAGATAGCCCAGCCTGTCGCTGCATCGTCAGCAAATAAGACTGTGCCATTGATAGCGGTAGGGTCATACATTTTGACATTGTCTACTCGATAGATTGCACCTTCGCCAGAACCCCAAGCAGGGAAAATCATCAGTACATCAATCGCACTAACATCTAAACCAGCATCGGCTAGATCAGACAGATTGAATGTGTATGTTTGCCATTGATCCAATACAGGTGCTACCGCCTCATTACTGCTCGTTAAAGGAAGCTCAACAGCGGTATCGGCACCATTTGATTCGACTTTAAACACCCAGTCACCGGCCGGCATCGACGTTACTTTTAATTCAAACTGAATTACCCCATTAGAAAGAATGGCTGAAGCATCAAAAGGAGCAGGAGTCTCGGTATTGCCGGTACGAGAGATAAAGCCCATTACTGTAGGTTCTGCACCAATAGAGAATTCGGCAACGTTACCATGGGCATCGTCATCCATTTCTACCGTTGGTGTGGAACCGCCACAACAATCCCATAAAGGCCAGCTTGGGTTTTCTTCATCGGCAAATACTACAACTTGTGGAGCGCCGCCAATATCGCCGGAAATCTCCATGTTGCTCACCCGAAAGACTGCGCCTTCACCTGTACCCCATGCTGGGAAAATCATAACCACATCAATAGCGCTTACATCCAAACCATTATCGGCAAGGAAGTTAAGATCATAGGTATAGGTTTGTGATGCACCCGCGGCAGGAGCAGCCCCTTCTATGCTGTCCGTAATCGGGAATTCAAAGGCCGTGTCAGCGTTATTACTTTCCACTTTAACGACCCATGAGGCGGAGGAATCATTTGGCAATGAAATAACTTCCATTTCAAAAGATAGGGTGCCGTTAAGATCTAATAATGGAGAGGCATCGAACGGTTTTGGTTCACCTTCCGGATCAGTAATGAACTCACTTCGTGAAATAAAGCCAACCACGGTAGGTTCGGCACCAATGGTAAATTCGACTGCACCGTCAACAATTTCAGGTGTTGAACCACCACAACAATCCCATGCTGGCCAGTTCGGGTTAAAAGTGCCGTCGAAAATGGTTAAGTTTTTAGCAACACCCGATGATGGTGGAACTGGAATTGGTGCTGCGCCTAATACCAAGCCATCTTCTAGGTTGTCATAACCTGGGCGAACCGTTTCACAACCTTTACCGGTTTCAGGATCCGATTGACATTGGTAAACACGAACGTAATCAATTTCAAAGCGGTTGTCTGGACCAAACGCTGTGGCATCAATACCACCTTCGTTAACATTGATAGGCCAGTCGCCACCAACAGCAAAATTAAGAATAATAAAGAAATCTTTATCGTAAGGAGAGTTATCCCAGTATGTTGTTAACTCACCAGTGAACTGGTCATAGTATTCTGTATACCAACCTTGATGAGCTAGACCTACTGCCTCACCCTTAGAGTTATAGCGAACTTCTGATTTACGCTGGGTGGCATATAAATAGTTGTCTACATACCAACGAATTTCACCTTCTTGCCATTCAACCGCATAAGTGTGAAAGTCATCTGCTGGATTCGCGCCATCAGATAACATGTAGGCTTGACCAGAGCTGTCATTGTCTGGCCAGGCTTTACCATAATGTAATGTACCGTAAACGTGGCTTTCGGCTGTGCCATCATCTCGGGCGGCTTTTAGGTTGACCGATTCAACAATGTCAATTTCACCAGAACGAGGCCATACGCCATATTCAGAATCGGTTGGCATCATCCAAAATGCTGGCCAACTACCTTGACCGGATGGTAATTTAGCACTCATTTCAATTCGACCGTATTTAAAGTCACCCTTGTATTGGGTTGTCATGCGTGCAGATGTATAGGGAAGAGGTGCACCTTCTTCGGCAGGTAAGGCCACAATATTTAATATACCGTCGGCTACGTAAGAGTTGGCAGTGCTGTCGGTGTAACATTGCTGTTCTTGGTTACCACCCCCATCACAATCAATTTCGTGGGTCCATTTTGATGTATCAATAGCATCACCGTCAAATTCATCACTCCAGACTAATTGCCAGTCGGAGACTGGTGCTGCCGGGTTGATGACGCTGACATTAGTGTCCGTCTCTGAGCCACCGCCACAGCCGCTTAATAAGGCCGCTGTAGAGATTCCAAGCGCCAGGGACAAGCTGGTGCTAAGGCGTTTATTACTTGTTGGTTTTATCATTATTTCCCCCCATCAGGATGGTAAAGATTTTTGCTCACTCGGAATGAGTGATATACGCAAATTAAAATCTTGCCTTACATAATAGCTTGCTTATTTGTTTGATGTTAATAGCAAGTTGCAATCATGTAATAAAGTGTGAACAATTTTAGTGTAGTCGTAACCGTGGTTTCCTCAATCCAATTCATCGTGTTTTCGTCCACCTTATCGATAATAAAGGAAATTAAGGGGGTTGCAGTTAAAAAGACCTGGAATTAAGGTAGGGGAGTTACGGCTTTAATAATGTTAAAAAATGGCGGATGTTAGACATGGAGCAGGGGAGAATAGGCATAATACCAATCGCAATAATTATCTGCTTACAGATTAATGCAACAGGCATAAAAAACGGTGGGCTTATTAAGCCCACCGTTTTTAATTATAGAGAACGTTATATTAGCTTAATTTGCCGCGTCTGGCTTCTAGCTTTTCCCTAATTTCGTGAGCGCGTTGCTCGGTGATAGGGAACTTAACGATTAACCAAATAGCGATCACAGAGGCAACAATTGGGATCATAACGTCATAGATTCGCATCCATAGCAGCGTATTGGCACTTTGCTCAGCCCCTAATGCCACGTCAAAGCCCGTCGCATTTAACAGGAATCCACCGGCCGCCAATGCCACCGCCATGCCTAGTTTTACAACCCACCAATAGATAGAGCCAAACATGCCTTCACGACGCTCATGAGTTTCTAGCTCATCAAAGTCACATACATCGGCAATCATAGAGCCCATCAACGTAAACAGGCCACCCAAGCCAAAGGCAATAAATGGTTGTGGCACTAAAAGTAATAATGGGTAATCTGGGTTGTAACATACCCATTTTAACGCATAACCAATAATCGACATGCCAATTGAAAAGAAGAAGGCTTTACGTTTACCAATAATGGTTGAAAGTTTGGTGACTAACATGATCACACAGAATGTTCCAAAGGCAGAAATGGTGCCTGACCAACCAACATACTCAGCGCCTAATGACTGATCGCCGCCAAATACGTAGTAAATGATCACGTAACTTTGAAAAGACGATACCATCATAAAGCCGTTAAATACTAAGAAGGTCGCGCCACATAAGCACAAGAACGGTTTGAACTTAAGGGTGATGGCAAAGCCTTTGAAGAACTTTTTAAGTTCGCCAACCAGTGTGGTTCTCGTGTTTGGGTCTTTCTTTGCGATTGGATCGGCAACGGGAATGGTCGCCATACGCTCTTTTAAGAAAATAGCCGGTAAAATACCAACACAAATGGTAAAGGCGCCAATAATAATCGCCAACCAACTTGCCCCTTGCACCATGTTATCGAATAGGAATTCAGCCTGCATAAACCAAAGAAACCAAGGGGCGATTAGCCAAGCAATTTGTCCCATAAAGTTCTGCACACCCATAAGGCGGGTGCGCTCATGGTAATCGGGTGTTAATTCATAACCTAAAGCGACCCAAGGCGTCGCGAAAATGGTGTAGGTTAAGTAAAAAAAGATAGATCCTATTAAAAAGAACCAAAAATAAAACGACTCTGATTTACCTTCTGGAAGTTGCCATAACAGGGCATAAACAATACCCGCCAATATGGCTCCGATAAAAATAAATGGACGTCTTCGTCCCCATTTTGAACGGGTGTTATCGGATATATACCCCATAAGCGGATCGGTTAAAGCGTCAAAGAATCGAGGTAGTGCGCCAAGTAAACCAACCAATGCCGGGTTCATCCCCAGGCCTAAATTCAAAACAATTGTCATGCCGCCAATGGCAGCCCCTAAAAGGTTATTAACCAAGGCACCAAAGCCATAGATAATCTTTCGCATAAACGAAATTTTATCTTCTGGTGCGGTTACTGTGTGTTCTACTGTATTCATTGTATAGAAACCATATTTTACTTATTTTGTACCAGATGCTCTGGTAAGTGAATATCAAGATTTTGACTGATGCTATGACATTAATCAGGCAAAATAAATATGCAAGTTTTAAACGGTGAGAGGGATTTAAAAACGATGAACAGGTAAAACGGTGAACTGTTGCAACGAATTTTTTAATTCAATTTAAACTTTGTCTAAACCGCCCGTTTACGTTTAGTTTAGATGCGAATCCATGTTACCGCACCAAAAAACTGTTTCAACGCATCCACATTGAAAATTTAAGATAATGGATTACCTTATAGCTTGTTAAGCTTTGTAATTAAGTGTAACTTCTGGGTTGTTGGAATTGGAGTTATATTGTCATTTTTAATTAGATTTATAACGCTTATTTTTTACAATAATTATAATTTATACCCTAGCTTGGACCATTTATGTTTAGTGCTTTTGCGAAAACAGCTTCTGAGAAAAGCATCAACGAACGAGTTGATGTTTTGCTTGAGCGTATGAGTTTATCGCAAAAATTAGGGCAGATGATGCAAGTTGAGCGCAGTACGGTTACCTATGCCGACATTAAAGCGCATCATATTGGTTCCGTTCTTAGTGCGGCAGGCTCATTGCCTGAAGACAATAGTCCGAGAGGCTGGGCAACAATGGTGGAAAGCTATTGGCCAACTCAGCAAGAAATGACGCAAGAGCTTTCCATCCCAATTCTGTATGGCGTAGATGCCATTCATGGCCATGCACATGTTAAAGGTGCAACGGTTTTTCCTCACAATATTGGTTTGGGCGCAGCTCATTCCGACCGACTTAACGCCAAAATAGCACAAGCGACCGCGAAAGAAGTATTAGCAACGGGCATTAACTGGATTTTCGGCCCTAACATTGGTGTTGCCCAAGACTTCCATTGGGGCCGTGTTTATGAAAGCTATTCACAAGATAGCAAACTGGTCGGAAAGTTTGCTAAATCTTACATCAATAGTTTACAACGCCCAGTTGAAAAGCAAATGGTTATTGCTTGCATGAAGCATTGGGTGGGTGATGGTGGGACCCTTTACGGTATTGATCAGGGAGAAACCTCTTTACCATATGAAGAGCTATATCAACACCATATTTTACCCTTTGTTAAGGGGATCAAGGCCGGTGCCTTAACCTTAATGGTTTCTTTTAGCAGTTGGAATCGAACCAAATGCCATGGTAGTGATTTTCTCATTAATGAAATCCTAAAGGGAAAATTAAAATTTAATGGCTTTGTGATCAGTGATATGGAAGGCATTGATTACCTTGATGACAGCAGTTATCGCTCGGTTGCAACGGCGGTAAATGCCGGTATTGATATGTTTATGGCACCCAATAATTGGCTGCAACTGATTGATCACCTGCGCAATCATATTGAACTGGGCACCGTGTCAATGCACCGAATTAACGATGCGGTGCGTCGAATATTGTACGTTAAAGCCAAGAGTGGTTTACTCGACTCTCCCTTACCTACCGAACGTAAACAAACCGATAGCGAAGACTTTGCTTGTACAAAGCATAAAAAACTTGCTCGAATAGCCGTGCAAAAATCCTTGGTATTATTAAAGCATGATCCTTCTTTATTGCCATTGTCCAAGTCAGTTGGTGTGTTTGTTGCTGGTAAGAGTGCCGATAATATTGGGCATCAATGTGGTGGTTTTACCATTGATTGGCAAGGGGTTTCAGGGAATGAATTATTTCCAAACGGACAATCCATTTGGCAAGGCATAAAGTCGGCCTGTAAAAATGCTCGGTTAAGCCAAAGTGCAACAGGTGAAGATGCTGATCCTAAGCGTGAGCAAGTCGCTATTGTGGTTATTGGTGAAACACCTTACGCAGAAGGACTGGGCGATTTGCGCATCAATGACAATAAAATTGTCGAAACAGGTTCTATGATAGATGGCTCGTTTAATGTACTTGAACCTTACGGCAATTCACTGCAATTAGCGAAATTGCATCCCGAAGACCTCGCGTTGATCATAAACCTTAAAAACAAAGGCATGAAGGTGGTTACGGTGTTGGTGTCGGGTAGGCCGCTGATTGTTAACGAAGAGCTGGCGCTGTCCAATACCTTTGTGGCAGCTTGGTTACCAGGGACCGCAGGGGAAGGGGTTGCGGATGTGTTATTTGGTGATGATAATTTTCATGGTAAATTACCATTTACCTGGCCCAAAGAGGTGGTATTTAAAGACAGGCAAGCCAGTTATTTCACACCGCTATTTGCACAAGGTTTTGGCTTGAAGTACTAAAAAAAAGGCGCTGTAAAGCGCCTTTTTTCTATCTGAAAATCGATAAAACGCCGTCTAAAAATCACATTTAACCTGCTAATCGCAAGCCCAGTCCACTTTATCTTATTTAAGTTGAGAAGCTGAAAATATGTAGCAAAATAAGCATGCTAATTAATCTAAATTATAATGAAACACTTAACTTATTCTGATGGGAACTTTCGATGCGATTTAAAAAGTCAAGTCTTGCTAGCTTGATAACAGTATCATCTCTGGCCTTAACTGCCTTAACCGGTTGCAATGGCTCTGATGATAGCCAGTCCAAAGTTACTTTGGATAAAGCGGTTACTGAGAATGCTGTTACCGAGAGTGCAGTTACTGATAATTATTTTCTGGCCATTAATGTTGGCGGAGAACGTTACACGGCATCTGATGGCAGCCAATACTTTAGCGATACATTTACAATCGCTAATAACAAAGCCACCACTAATGGCATTAAAGGTTCACAAGATCCAACCCTGTATGAAACGTTTCGTCAGGGCGAAATGGCCTTAAGTCAGCAAATCCCAAATGGCACATACGATGTCATCTTTAAATTTGCCGAACCAAGCAATACACCGGTTGGTGAACGCATCTTTAACGTTTATGCCGAGCAGCAGTTAGTGATCCCTGATTTGGATGTACGTGGTGCTCGTGATGGTAAAGACGTGTCGGCGTTAGACCGCGCGGTATCAGACATAGAAGTAAACGATGGCATATTAGATATTCGCTTGGAAAGCATTAAGGGTGAGCCCATTTTAAGCGCCATCGTTATCCAGCAAAAAACCAAATACGATGATAATTGGCAACTTGTATGGAAAGACGAGTTTAATTATGAAGGTGCACCCGATCCGACCAAATGGACCCATGATATTTGGCCAGCCAAAACGGTAAATAGTGAAGATCAAGTCTATACTGATCGTTTGAAAAATGTCTCAGTAAATGGTGAGCACCTAATTATTAAGGCATTCAAGGAAGATTATGACAACGGTCATTACACGTCTGGGCGTATTCATTCCGAAGGCAAAGGTGATTTCCTTTACGGTCGGTTTGATATCCGAGCTAAATTGCCTGCGGGGCAAGGTACATGGCCTGCAATCTGGATGCTACCAAGTGACCCTTACCGCTATTCGACAACCTGTAAACCAGGTGAAAAGTGGCAGGGCAGTTCAACATGTGACGCGTGGCCTAATTCAGGTGAAATCGACATTATGGAACATGTTGGTTATGACATGCAGAACGTGCATGGCACGGTTCATAACAAAGCTTATTACTGGGTTAACTGGGAACAGCGCAAAGGCAGTATTGAAGGTGTTGATGTTGACCAAAACTTCCATGTGTATTCATTAATTTGGACGCCTGAGAAAATTACGATACTGATGGACGGTACGCCTTACTTTACTTACATAAATGAACATACGGGGTGGCAGGCATGGCCATTTGATCACCCATTTAATGTCATTTTAAATGTTGCCATTGGCGGTGCCTGGGGTGGTGCTGGTGGACCCATTGATGACAGCGTCTTCCCGGTACAAATGGAAGTCGACTATGTCCGAGTATATAAGCGAGCGGGTTTATAAACCGGTAGACAGCAAATAAATTTTTTATATTTTAAACATGCCACCAAGTGTGGCGGAGTAATACATGAACAACTTAACTCAAAACGATTACCAAGTTACTGGTGAATTTGTTACGTTAAACAACGAGCGCTTTTACGCGATTAAAAACTCGGACAAAATGGCACCGTTTTTTATCAGTGTGGTATCAAACAGTGATCACTGGCTATTTATCTCATCTAATGGTGCGTTAACAGCAGGTCGAGTTTCTCCTGAAACGGCATTATTTCCATATGACACGGTAGATAGAATCCAAGACAGCGCCCTAAATACGGGTAGCAAAACATTGATTCGAGTTAAAGACGACCAAGGCAATTTACAACACTGGGAACCGTTCAATACTGAACACAACCACAGATATGTATTAAGTCGTAATTTATACAAGAATGTATTGGGTAATAAGCTGTGTTTTGAAGAACACAATGCCGACCTTAATCTGACTTTCCGTTACACTTGGGCAACCAGTGACCAGTTTGGTTTTATCCGTGACTGTGAATTAGTTAACCATAACGACAACACGGTTGATGTTGAGTTTGTTGATGGCTTACAAAACATTCTTCCTGCAGGTACGCCGCGTTATACGCAAGCCGCGTCAAGTAACTTAGTCGATGCTTACAAATGGACTGAACTTGAAGTTAATACCGGTCTCGCCTTATTTACTTTGTTCTCAGGTATTTCTGACCGTGCAGAACCAAGTGAATCATTACGTGCCAACACGTTGTTCAGCTTAGGTTTAGAAAGTAAAAATGTACTGCTTAGCAATGAGCAGTTAGATAACTTCCGTCAAGGTTTAGCGCTTGAAACTGAAGTTCATAAACGTGGTATTCGTGGTGCTTACTTTGTTAATGCTAAATTGAGCTTAGCCGCTGGCGCTGTGCAAAAATGGCAGCAAGTAGCCAATGTTGAGTTAAGCCAAGAGCAGAGTGTTGCACTTATTACACAACTCGATGATCCGGCTAAAGTGGCAAGCGAAATCGAACACTCTATCGAGCAAGGCTCTGATGACTTATCTCGTATTATGGCGGCAACTGATGGCTTGCAAGTAACCGCAGAAGAAGAAGTTTCTGTGCATCATTACGCCAACGTATTATTTAATGCGATGCGTGGTGGTATTTTTGATGATCAATACCGAATCAACAGTGCTGACTTTGCCAAGAATATCAAAACGTTCAACAAAGCAACCTTTGAACGCCATCAAGCTTTCTTAAGTAACCTACCAGAAAAAGTTGCTCTTACCGATTTGAACGCCAAAATTGAAGATTTAAACGATCCTCAATTAGAGCGTCTATGTCGAGAATACTTACCAATTTCATTTGGTCGTCGTCATGGTGATCCTTCACGTCCATGGAACCAGTTTGTTATTAAGCTAAAAGACGAAGATGACAACCGTTTATTGACGTACCAAGGTAACTGGCGTGATATTTTCCAAAACTGGGAAGCCATCACTTTCAGCTACCCTGAATTTATTGAAAACGTGATTGCCAAATTTGTGAATGCGTCAACGATTGATGGCTACAACCCATACCGTATTACCAAAGAAGGTATCGACTGGGAAGTGGAAGAGCCAGATGATCCGTGGAGCTACATTGGTTACTGGGGGGATCACCAAATCATCTACCTTCAAAAAATGTTGGAATTATCAATTAAATTCCACCCTGAACGTTTGGCGCAATTATTACATCGTCCAATGTTTAGTTATGCAAACGTGCCATACCGCATTAAGCCATTGGCGCAAATCCTTGAAAATGCGAAAAGCACCGTGTTGTTTGATGAAGAGCTAGCGGCACATATCGATGAGCGCGTTGAGCAATTGGGCTCGGACGGTAAGATGGTTCTTAGCGCAGAAGACAGCGTATACCAAGTTAACTTACTTGAAAAACTGTTGGTAGCTTTGCTATCGAAACTGGGCAACTTAGTTGTTGGCGGTGGTATTTGGTTAAATACTCAACGTCCAGAATGGAATGATGCAAATAACGCTTTAGTAGGTCAAGGTTTGTCTATGGTAACCCTGTGTTACTTACGTCGTTATGTGTGCTTTATGATGGACTTGCTTGCCGAACAAAACAACGGTGTTGAGTTATCAACAGAAGTGGCAACCTGGTTGAAAAATACGGCGCAAACATTGGCTGAAATGGCAATCGCTACGGGCAAAGACATTAGCGATGAGCAATGTCATGAGTTCACCATTGCTTTAGGTCAAGCGTCAAGTGACTACCGCGAACAGGTATACCAACAAGAAGGTTTTAACGGCAAAGAAGATTTAAGTGTTAATGCCATTGCTGCATTACTTAAAGATGCGTTAGAAGTGATTGATCACACCATTAAAGTGAACAAGCGTGACGATAACCTTTACGAAGCATACAACTTACTGAACTACAAAGACGGTTCTATGAAAGTTGATACGCTTTATCAAATGCTTGAAGGTCAGGTTGCGGTATTAAGCTCAGGTGCCTTGGATTTAGATGAAACCATCAACATCCTAGATAGCTTATACAGCAGTGATATTTACCGTGAGAATCAAGACAGCTTTATTCTTTACCCAGATCGTAAATTACCAAGCTTCTTACAGAAAAACCGTATTGAAGAGTCTGCTGTAAACAACATTGAATTATTGGTTAAATTGCATAGCGATAATGACACCAACATCATTGCCAAAGATGTTCAGGGGGCATTCCGTTTCCATAGTGACTTTAAAAATGCGTTCGACTTAACGGCGAAATTAGACGGTTTGGACGCTAAATACCAATCGCTAGTTGGCCAAGATAAAGCCGCCGTACTTGATTTATACGAGCAAGTATTTAACCACAACGCCTTTACAGGCCGTTCTGGTGGTATGTTTGGTTTTGAAGGTTTAGGCAGTATTTACTGGCACATGGTATCTAAGTTGCTACTTGCGGTAGAAGAGAACTTTGAGCAAGCTCTAGTATCGGGTAACCCAGAACAAGTGAAACGTTTAGGTGACCTATACTACCGCGTACGTCACGGTATTGGCTTTAACAAAACACCACTTGAATACGGTGCATTCCCAACGGACCCATACTCACACACACCAGGCCATGCCGGTGCACAACAACCGGGTATGACAGGTCAGGTTAAAGAAGAAGTACTGACTCGCTTTGCCGAGCTAGGTGTTAAAGTGGATAACGGTTTGGTGAAATTTGAACCAAACCTACTACGAACTCAAGAGTTTATTGCAAGTGCACAAGCGTTTGATTACTTGGATATTGATAGCAACTGGCAGCAGTTAACCGTACCAGCAAATGGATTAGCATTTACTTGGTGTCAGGTGCCAATTGTTTATCAATTAGTAGCTAACGAGCAACCGGCTATTGAGGTGATTTTTGCCGATGGTACACGTGAATCGATTGATTCATTGCAACTAAGCGCAGCGCACTCTCAGCAACTGTTCTTACGCTCGGGGAAAATTGTCCAGTTACACATTAAAGTAACCTCAGACCAACTGTTCTCGGCATAACGCCACACCAATTAAGCCCTAACCAACCCAAGCTTTTTGGGTTGGTTAGACGGCTAAAAACCAATAAAAGCAATAATAAAAATACAACTGATTAAATTAATTCAGGGAGATAATTATGTCTAAAAAATACAATAAGTACATGTCGTTAGCCGGTGTAAACTTTTTCAATTTACCCATTGAAGAGCTGCAACAAACGGTTGATGCGATTTTAGAAAAGAAAATTCATGGTATTTGCTTTAGCCCATACGTGGAAGGGCAAGGACCGGGCACACAAATGAATGCCAAGCAAATTGATCAGCGTTTAAGTCTTATCAGCGATAACATCAATTGGATCCGCACGTTCTCTTGTACAGAGGGAAATCAACTTATCCCACAAGTAGCCAAGCAAAAAGGGTTACAGACCTTGGTTGGTGTTTGGTTAGATGATGACCTAGAGAATAATGAGCTGGAGTTGGCCAATGCCATTGAATTAGCAAAAGATGGTTTGGTTGATATCTTGGCCGTTGGTAATGAGGTGTTATTACGTGGCGATTTAACCGAAACACAATTAGTGGATTATGTAAATCGCGCTAAAGCCGCCGTTGGAGACATTCCGGTTGGTTATGTTGATGCTTATTATGAGTTTGAGGAACATCCACAGATAGCCGATGCATGTGATGTCATTCTGGCTAACTGTTATCCATTCTGGGAAGGCTGTCCTAACGATTACTCGTTATTGTATATGAAAGACATGTACCGAAGAGCGACAAAAGCGGCGAATGGTAAACCGGTTATCGTAACTGAAACGGGCTGGCCAAATATTGGTACGGCTGAAGGTGGCGCTGTGCCATCATATGAAAATGCCTTACGTTACTTTGTTAATACCTACCAATGGGCAGAAGAAGATGACATTCCCGTATTTTACTTTTCGTCATTCGATGAAAAATGGAAAGTCGCTGTGGAAGGTGATGTCGGCGCTTTTTGGGGCGTATGGGATGAAAACGGTAAATTAAAATACGGCACACCTGAACAGCAGCCTGGGAGTAAATGATGTTAGATTTTGCTAGAGCCATTTGTTATTCGGGCTATCGAGAAGGGCAAAGCCCCGTCGATGGTATTTATCCGAGCTTAAGCCAAGTTGTAGAAGATTTAAAAATTGTTGCCCAGCATTGGGATTACATTCGCATATACGATTGTGGTCCGCATGCCGATTTAGTGTTTAACGCAATAAGTGCGCATGATCTTAATTTAAAAGTGATGCTTGGCGCAGATATGGCAGCAGAAGAAAACAATCCGAATTGCCCTTGGGGCGCTAACTATAGCGCTGAAATATTAGCAGCGAATCGCATAGCAAACGAAAAGCAAATCAACACCATGTTGTCGTTGGTGGATAAATTTTCAGAGCATATCATTGCTTTATCGGTAGGTAATGAGGCAACTGTGGATTGGAATGATCACATGGTTTCGGTTGAACGCCTTATTGGTTTTGTTAAACAAATAAAGCAGCATTGCGATATTCCAGTCACCTTTTGTGAAAACTATATTCCTTGGCAAGATAAGCTTGCGCCCCTCGTTGAGGTATTGGATTTTATTTCTATCCATACTTACCCTGCCTGGGAGTACAAGACACTTAGAGATGCCTTGCAATATACGAAAGACAACTATTGGTCAGTGGCTTCACGCTATACTGATAAGCAGGTTGTTATTACGGAAGCCGGCTGGACAACCCGTTCAAATAATCGCGGCATCGAACGTTGGAATGCCTCAGAAGAAATTCAGGCGGAATACTACCGACAATTGATGGCTTGGGTTGAAGAAGAGCAGGTGGTTACCTTTGTTTTTGAAGCATTTGATGAACCCTGGAAAGGCTCTGGAGATGGCGATGAGCCCGAAAAGCATTGGGGCCTGTTTTTTGAAAACCGGCAACCGAAAGTGGTTATGCAATAAGTCTTAAAAAAGGCAGTTATCAATATTAGATAACTGCCTTTTTTCTGATCTTGAATAAATTAATTAAATCGGTATGGTTAATAATAAGCTGTAACTATAAAAGTTAATAAGGGTAACAGGTGTCTGAAAGTTTTATAAAAAGTCCAATGAGCAATGTCATTGTCGATTCCATTACTCGGTTTTGGTTAATGCAGCTCTCCTTTTGGGCGTTTTTGTGTGTTACCAGTTATTTTAGTTTAACCCTTTGGTATGGTGAGGGTGGCTTTATGCATGTTGGCCACACCATCATACAAGCTTTAATCGGTTTAGTGATGTCCATTCCATTGGTTTGGGTTTGCATGAAAATCTGGGAAAAACCCTATGTGGTGCGTTTCACCATTGCAATTGGCTTTATTTTAATCATCTCACTGATTTGGACCATCATTCGCATGAAGCTCTTTATGTGGATGATTGAAACAGACCCTTTATGGCCGGACTTTGGTGGTTGGGCATTTAGTAGTGTGTTCATTTTTTGTTGTTGGACCGGTGTATTTCATGGCATGCGCTATTATCAACTACTGCAAAAAGAGCATGAGATCATGCTTAAAGCAGAAGCTGAAGCTCGTCAGGAACAACTGAAACGGGTTATGGCACAAACCGTTGCCCGTGACACTAAAATCAAAATGCTGCGCTATCAGCTAAACCCGCACTTTTTATGTAATACCTTAAATGCCATCAACTCTCTGATTGAATGTGAGGAAGCGGAAAAAGCGCAAAAAGTCACCGTGCAATTAAGTAAGTTTTTACGGTATTCACTTGATCACAACCCCGATAGCAAAATTTCTTTAGATAATGAAATCAATGCATTGAATCTGTATTTAGAAATTGAGAAAACTCGCTTTGGTGACCGTTTACAACTAGACTTCCAGATAGCAGATAATGCACGTTCAGCGCATATCCCTAGCTTGCTTATTCAGCCTATTATTGAAAACTCAATGAAACACGTGATCGCTGAAAATGAAAACGGCGGTACCATTTCCATTAAGGCAATGGTCGAGAATAATCGGCTGGTCATTGAGCTGAGTGATACCGGTACGGGGGGGAGTTTTGACAAAAGTAAATTGTCTAGCACCAAAGGACGCGGCATCGGTTTAAAGAATATTGATGAACGGTTAAAAACCTTGTATGAAAATGACTATGTTTTTGATTTACATCTACTCCCGTTGGGTGGTCTGAAAACTCGAATTGAGATACCATACGAATGTCTATTACAAAAAGGATAACATTAGGTCGGCTTATTTTATGCGAAAACTTAGAACCATTATTGTTGATGATGAACCGTTAGCATTAAATCTATTACGTGCAAAACTGAAAAAAATTGACGCAATAGAAATCGTTGCGGAATGCAAAAATGGCCGAGAAGCCATTGCTGCGGCAATGGATCACGAACCCGATTTAATGTTCCTTGATATTCAAATGCCGGGTATTGATGGCTTTGGCGTTATCAAAAAACTGCAAACCGATATAATGCCTTTAGTTGTGTTTACAACGGCCTTTGAGAAATACGCATTAGATGCTTTTGATGTGCATGCGGTGGATTATATCTTAAAGCCAGTTGATGGTGAGCGTATAGAACGTGCCGTTGAGCGTGTTGTTGCTCGATTAGAGCTTGATGATGATACCGATAACAAGCAACACATTATTAGTGCCATGGACAGCTTTAAAAAGCCGGAAGAAGAAAATGAAATCAACCTTCAACCGAATCAGCGTAAAGTGGTGATTAAAGAGCGTGACGACATTACCTTATTAAAACAGTCTGAAATTGAGTGGATTGATGCCGCTGGTGATTATGTGTGTATTCACGTTGGTGGGGTTACGCACATTAAACGCAGTACCTTAAAAAGCTTACTTAATGAGCTAGACCACAATATTTTTAAACGTGTGCACCGCTCAACCATCGTTAATTTAAACTTTATTGAAAAAGTTATTCCGCATACCAAAGGCGAATTCTTTTTAATGCTTGGCGAGTACGACAAGGTTAAAGTGAGCCGTAACTACCGCGATGTCATTAAGAGTTTCCTGACGGAAGTTTAATCTTCAGCACTGAGGGGAACACTCCCCTCTAAATACACCTTTAAGCACAGCCCTTTCTCTTTATCGTAACCGTCGAGAAAACCCGTGATCAGAGCGAAGCGAAGTCGCGGGGTAGTTCAGATGGTATTAATAGAGTCCACTAATTTGCGACTGTGTTGTCCTGTACAATGCCAATTTTGATAAGCCTTAGCCGCAGGTAAGAAGATTTCAGCAACCATCAGTGGCTTGTTATCTATAGTAAATAACGAACGTCGGCCCCACAAATTATGCTCCACAGTGCAATTAAGCATTAGTGCTAATTCACACACTCGCTGGGTTGGTTCTAGCTCGGCTAATTGCAGTATTTCTCGGTGCAGCTTTGGGTTGTTAAAAAGTACCTGACCCAGAGGTTGTTCCCCTAAATTAGCCAGTTTACGTTCATTACCCGTTAAACTGGTTAGTGGCAAAAGACTACGGGCAAAAACATGCGGTACATCATCGCAAAATAACACCACTTCTCGAACCAGTACGTCTTCACCTTCTTTAATGGCTTCATTGGCTTCATGAGCCTGACAACACTCTATGTGTTGACCAACAACGTCTACTCGAAAAACATCACAATGTGATTTTAATCGTGCGGTTAACGACGTTAAATCCAATAACCAGTCTTTAAGAAAATCGTCTTCTGGGGCTAATGTTGCGTCAATCCAATTCACATTTAAGCCAATTGGAAACTGTGTTTTTAATTCAATCATAATGTTTTTCTTAAACGAGCACTGCTAATGAACGCCAGAGCAATGCCAGATAATAACCCCGTTAAATGCGCGGTGTTGGCAACATTAATCGGCATAAATTCAGTAAAACCTAGCAATAGCCAAATCAGCATAAAGCCAATGATTGGTTTGCTTAAACTAATGCCTCTATTCGGGTGTAAATGGCCAAATATCCAGACAAAGCCAAGAACCGCATAAACCACACCGGAAAGGCCGCCAAAGTTTGGCCCAGAAACGTAAAATTGACTGAAATTGGAGACCAGAGCTGAAACAACAAATAAATTGATTAAAGTTGGCATGCCAAGGCGTTGTTCTATTTGTCCACCTAATTGCCACCACCACATGGTATTAAAGGCAATGTGCAGCAACGAAAAATGAAACAAAGCAGGGGTAAGTAATCGCCAAGGTTGTGCAAACGTTTGGCTGATATCACCTTGGGTATTAAACATCAGCAGTTGATAGCTGGCGTCAAAAAAGATTAAAAACGTGGCGGCAAAGACGACCCAGCAAAGGGCAAATATACTCAAAGTAAATGGACCGGCTTGTGCTAGAAAACTGTCTTTAAATTGTTGAAAAAATGGTTTGTTACTGCCAACAGTAACGGTTTGCCCAGACTGCCAAGCGCTTTGTTGATAGCGGGGGTGGTTTGGTTGACGAGCAAACTGCTCAAACTCAATGCGCGCTCGGTCCAAGTGCTCCTCAGGGCATAACAAAGCCCAGCCCTCCAAATCTTCAGTAAACTGACTGGCTGGCTTAAATTCACTGTCTATGCCAATACCTTTGAGATAATGACTAAAAATGATGGCAATGGATTTATTGGGTACATTTACGAATGGCTGCATAAGGTTCCTGCGCTTCTTCAATAGGAGAAGCGCTTAATTACTTGCTTTCTACGTCGGTTGGAAATTGGTTTGCCCACTGCTCAAAGCCACCATCAAGGGAGTAGACATCGCTAAAATCTTGACTGATTAAAAATGTCGCGGCTTGCTGGCTTGAGATGCCGTGGTAGCAACAAACTACGGTAGGCAGGTCAAGGTCGGCTTCACGCATAAAATCTCCAAGATTATCGTTGGTCAAATGAATGGCGCCAGGAATGTGACTTTGTGCAAAGGCGTTGGCATCACGAATATCAACAACCACCCATTGGTTATCTTTTGCTTGCTGCTGGAACTGATCCACCGTGATATGTTTAAAAGTGTCTTGCATTACCGCTTCCTGAGATGATTTGTTATAAATATATGGCTCATAATAACAAAAAAACTTGCTTTGTAGGCAAACAAAGCAAGTTTTATCTTTTATGGTTGTTTAAGGAGCCCGACTACTAATCCCAGTTTAAAATAACTTTCCCTGAGTTGCCTGATAACATGGCGTCAAAGCCTTTTTGGAAATCATCAATAGGGAAGTGATGGGTGATGATTGGACTTAAATCCAAACCCGACTGGATCAAACTGGCCATTTTGTACCAGGTTTCAAACATTTCACGGCCATAAATGCCTTTAATGGTTAAGCCTTTAAAGATCACCTGACTCCAGTCAATGCCCATATCGGTTCCTGGAATACCTAGCATGGCAATTTTACCGCCGTTATTCATGTTGCTAAGCATGTCGCGAAATGCCACCGGTACACCAGACATTTCCATGCCTACGTCAAAGCCTTCGGTCATACCAAGGTCTTTCATGACATCGGTTAAGTTTTCTTTGCTTACGTTAACGGCGCGCGTGGCACCCATTTTTCTGGCAAGGTCAAGACGGTATTCATTAATGTCGGTAATGACCACATGACGAGCACCAACATGTTTGGCAACGGCCGCCGCCATAATACCAATAGGACCCGCACCGGTGATTAACACATCTTCACCGACTAAATCGAATGATAAAGCGGTGTGGACAGCGTTACCAAACGGGTCAAAAATAGACGCTAAATCATCCGAGATCTCATCCGGTAATTTAAAAGCATTGTATGCTGGAATAACCAAGTATTCAGCAAAACTGCCTTCACGGTTTACACCAACACCTACGGTATTACGACATAAGTGGGTACGGCCACCTCGACAATTTCGACAATGCCCACATGTAATGTGGCCTTCACCAGAAACTCGGTCACCGATGTCAAAACCGCGAACTTCTTGACCCATACCAACAACTTCACCGGCATACTCATGACCCACAACCATTGGTACTGGAATGGTTTTTTGAGACCACTCATCCCAGTTATAAATATGGATATCTGTGCCACAAATGGCGGTGCGCTTAATTTTGATTAATAGGTCGTTATGACCAACTTCTGGTATGGCCGAGTCGGTCATCCAGATACCCGGCTCTGACTTTAATTTAGCTAATGATTTCATCGTTGACATATTAGACTGAGTAGACATAGTTAAATAACCCCCATTTCTTTGCCGATGCGCGTAAAGGCTTCGATGGCATGATCTAATTGCGCTTGGGTGTGTGCCGCTGAAATTTGTGTACGAATACGCGCCTGCCCCTTAGGCACAACAGGGAAAGAGAAGCCAATAACGTAAATGCCTTCGGCCAATAAACGATTCGACATTTCTGCCGCCACTTTCGCATCGCCTAACATGACTGGGATAATGGCATGATCTGCGCCACCACAGGTAAACCCTGCTTGCTCCATATTGGTTCTAAAGTAACTGGCATTGCTCTTAAGTTGAGTCCGTAAATCGCCACTTTCTTTTAATAAATCAATCACTCGAATTGACGCCGATACAATGGCGGGCGCTAATGAGTTTGAGAATAAGTATGGACGAGAGCGTTGACGTAACCAGTCGATGATTTCTTTTTTACCCGATGTAAAGCCACCTGAAGCACCGCCCATCGCTTTACCTAAGGTACCGGTAATAATATCGACACGGTCCATTACTTCACAGTATTCATGTGAGCCACGACCTTCTTCGCCAACAAAACCTACTGCGTGCGAATCATCAACCATGACCATAGCATCGTATTTGTCCGCTAAGTCACAAACACCCTTAAGGTTGGCAATGACACCGTCCATTGAGAACACGCCATCGGTAGCAATTAATTTAAAACGAGCACCGGCTTCTGTTGCCGCAATTAACTGCTCTTCTAATGCGGCCATATCGTTATTGGCATAACGGAAACGCTTGGCTTTACATAAGCGCACACCATCAATGATTGACGCGTGGTTTAAGGCATCCGAAATAATCGCATCTTCACTGCTTAAAATGGTTTCAAACAAGCCCGCATTGGCATCAAAACATGAAGAATACAAAATGGTATCTTCCATGCCTAAAAAGCCACTTAATTTGTCTTCTAGAGTTTTATGAATGTCTTGTGTACCACAGATAAAGCGTACTGAAGCCATACCAAAACCGTGATCATCAAGGCCCTGTTTCGCGGCTTTGATAAGCTCTGGATGATTGGCCAAACCAAGATAGTTGTTGGCACAAAAGTTAATCACATTTTCACCACTTGCTACGGCAATATCTGCCTGTTGGGCCGTGGTAATAACGCGCTCTGCTTTATAAAGCCCTTCTTCTTTTATTTCAGTAATTTGTTGCTGAAGATGGTTAATAAAATTTGCTGACATGCTGGCCTCAGAATAATGTAATATGGAGCTTGAAAATTTTTCGCCATTGTATGTGTTTCTGTTGGTAGTTACTAGCAACTGTTAACTTTTTTACATATGTCGATGTGGCAATAAAAATTGCCAGACGATTGGTTGTAATTAGTGGCTAAATCTATGGCAAAATTATAGCAGCTCAAATGAAACAAGTTGCATGCTGGCAAATTTATCAACTTGCAACAGAGTTTCTATTTTTGTCTAGCGATGGTTATAATTTGTTTTATTGCCATTGTTCTTTACCTATTGGAAAATCATTTTGAATAAACAACAGCTGTGCTTTCGCTTTTATCAACTCATCATACTTTTACTGACCCCGGTGTTGATACTGCTTTTGTGTGTTCGCTCTATCCGTCAAAAGGCTTATCGACAACGCATGTTGGAGCGATTAGGGTGGATCTCATCTAAGTTACAACCCGGTGGTATTGTGGTGCATGCGGCAAGTGTTGGTGAAGTCATTGCGGTAAAGCCTTTTGTCGATAAAATTCTTACCGAGAACCCTGAGCAAATAATTACCCTAACTACGTTTACGCCAACGGGCTCTGCGCAAGTGAGTAAACTCTTTGGTGATAAAGTTCAGCATTGCTATTTACCTTTGGATATCTCATTTTGTGTGCACCTGTTTTTAAAAATATTAAAGCCAAAAGCAATGGTATTAATGGAGACGGAGCTTTGGCCAACACTTATTCACCGTTGCTATAAATCCGAGGTGAAGTTGCTTCTGATTAATGGCCGCCTTTCAGCCAACTCGCTACGCAGTTATCAGAAAATAATCAGTTTAATTAAACCGGCCCTGAATAAATTTGAGCATATTTTATGTCAAAGTTATGATAACGCCGAAAACTTCATCTCCCTTGGGGCGGCAGCTGACATTGTAACCACATCAGGTAATCTTAAGTACGATATCTCAATCACTGAACGTGTGCGTGAAAAAATTACTGAACTTGAGCAAATCAAACCCGATAACCGTACCATATTAGTGGTTGGCAGTAGCCACCAACATGAAGAGCCGTTGCTCATTGATGCTTTTAAAAAGCTAAAACAAGCCTTTCCTAACTTACTTTTGGTGTTGGTGCCACGTCACCCCGAGCGATTTGTGCAGGTCGGGAAAGATTGCCAAACACAAGGCTTTCACGTTGCCAGGCGAAGTGCGAATGAGCCGATAACGCCTGAAACGGATATTTGGTTAATTGATACCTTAGGTGAGTTATTAGCGGTTTATGGCTTAGCCGATGTTTGTATTGTCGCTGGGAGTTTTAGTGACGTTGAAGGGCACAATCCACTCGAGCCAGCCTTATTTGCCAAACCTATTTTGGTTGGCCCTAGAATGGGCAATTTTAAAGAGATGAATCAAAAGTTGTTGGATGCGCACGGCATATATCAACTTGATAGCAATGGCGAGCTTATTGCGGGTGTTGAGCGTTTGTTGCATTCGCCTTCTATTTGCGAGTCGATGGGCAAGGCGGCCTCAGGGGTTGTTCAGTCGAATCAAGGTGCTACAAATATGTCGTACGACTATCTTAAACGTTTAATTGATTTAAATTAATTGAATTAAAATAGTTGGGCTGCACGTGCCACACCTTAGCTTAATGTTGGTTTAACCAATCGGCGACTTTTGGGAAATGATCTTTTACCGCTAATTTATGGGTTAAGACATTGATGTGATCATAATCCACCAAGTTTCCGGTTTCCTTAGACAATAATGATATTTTAGCCTGTTTGTTTAAGGACTCTTCTACAAAGTTAGTGACATCTTTAATGTGTCCTAGCACCTTGTCTTTTATTCCCGTTAGGTGCCAACTTGGTGGCCAGACAATATCTTGTGAGGCCGCTTGATAATCAAAGTTATCAACCGGGTCTTGCCACGGGCCTTTATTAACCCAGGCAACGCTATGCTGAAGGGATTTTATGGTTTCATTATCTGAGCCAACGCCATATTTACGAGCATCAAAATAGCCTTTTTTCTTTGCGAGCTTAATGGCGAGGTTATTCCAGAGCAGGTTTATTTTTAACAGCTTTTCGACACCATTAACGCTAATCGTGCGTTTCGTGCCAAAACAAACATTACTTCGAATAAGCCCTAAGATTTCTGGGTGACGCACCATCACGCTAGCAACCAGAACGCCGCCCCAGGAATGCGACACAAGGTGAATGCTTTGTTTGGTTAGTCGGGATAAATACTCGATAACTAGAGGTAAATCATGGGTAATGATTTCGTGTTGGCCAAAATCGGACTCGGCATTAATAACTGGTGTGCTTTTGCCACGGCCACGTAAATCTAGGACATAAACATCAAAGCCTTGCTCCGCTAAAAAGCAGGCCAGGCCATTGCCATTTTCAGTATAGAAGATTTTGCCGTTCTCAATGGCGCCATGCACCATTAACACCGGTGCGCCACCTGGTTTTGAGGTGATATGCCTTAAATGCAATTGATGGCCGTTATCTTCAAGGTAAAGGGATTCTTGCCATGCCATGTGTTAACTTCCTTGTGATGATTGTTTATGATTCTAGCTAGTTCTGTTTGTTGCTGTTTTTAATTTAGACAACCAATATAGGGCTAAGGTGATACTAAATCAATGGCTTAGCTAAAACGCACCGTGGCCAAGGTTAATTTAAAAGCTTGTCCACCTGCTCTTTTACCATGGCAAAGGTGATTTTATCCATTAATTCACCTTTTGCTCGGGTACCCCAAGGAAGTTGCTTTGAAGACTTGCCAAATTGCTCTTGTAAGCATTGTTCATAAACACTGACCACATTATCCAAGTAAAGGTATGGACCGGTTCGATTTGGGTTTGAATGAGCGTATAGGCCGATAACGGGGGTGTTTACGGTAACCGCCATGTGGGCAGGGCCGGTATCGGGGGCAATCACCAATTTGGCGGACTCTAAAACGGCCAACAATTGTTTAAGGTTGGTTTTGCCCACCATATTGTGTAGCTCGGATTGGGCATGCTTGCTAATGTCAGCGGCAAGGTTTCGTTCCAAATCGGTCGGTCCGCCACATAGCACCACTTGATAACCTTGCTCGGCTAAATAATCCGCAGCTTGGGCATAGCCTTGTGGGTGCCAGTTTCTTTCGGCTTTACTCGCAGCGGCACTAATAACGGCGTAGGGTTTACCAAACGCCTCATGTTGCTTGACCCAGTCTCGTTCGTCACTACCAAATGGCATTAACCAGGTAGGTGGGGCAGTATGCACACCAATCGCTTTAGCAAACCCCATAAAGCCTTCTAACACGTGTGGCCCTTGTTGTGGTTCGATTTGCCGATTGGTAAAGAGCCATTGGCCTTCTTTGGCGCGCTGTTTATCAAACCCTACTTTGATGTTAGCTGGGATGCATAAACTGGCAATACTGGCACGCAGTGCAACTTGCATATGCAGTAACACATCAAATTTGCGTCCCTTCATATGATTACGCAATTCTTTGTAGCCTTGCAGGCCTGCGGCCTTGTTAAACACGATAAACTCAACGCCCGGTAAATCTTTAAGCAGCATGTGCTCAACTTTGCCTATCACCCAAGTGATCTGAATGTCTGGATATTGCTTTTGGATTTGTTGTACCATAGCAACGGCATGACACACGTCACCAATGGCAGAAAGCCTTAATAAACATAAAGATTTTATTGAGGTAATTTGACCAAGCATAAATAATTCACCAAACTTGCTTTATTAGCGTTAATTAATAATTAAGGCCTATTATCTTGAACCTGTCGACAATTGTAAAACAAACATCGGTAAAACTTTTGCAACAAAATGCGCTTAGTTGTTTATATGACGCCGAATTGATCCCTGATTTTACACCGAAAATGTTTACTAAGGATTACTGGCAAGAGCGTGATGCCGTACTGGGCCACGCCACTGGGCGGGGAATAACCTGGTTTGTTAAACACGACAATGCGAATTTGGTTTTACGCCATTATTATCGGGGCGGTTTAGTTGGTCGCATGTTAACCGATCAATATGTCTATCCGGGCTTGGAAAAAACTCGCGCCGTACAAGAATTCTTGTTATTGGCAAAATTAAATGCGCTGAATTTACCTGCGCCAAAACCGGTTGCGGTTAACATTGAACGCAGTGGTTTAATTTATCGAAGTGATATTCTGATTGAATTAATTCCTGGCGCAAAAGACTTGGTTGGTTTATTGCAAGAAGGGCCTATAGACGAAACGCTTTGGCACAAAATTGGTGAAACGATTAAGGCATTCCACCAGCATCGGATTTATCATCATGACTTAAACAGCCACAATATTATGCTCGATGATAAGCAACATGTTTGGTTAATCGATTTTGATCAGGGCCAACAAATGGCCAAAGGCGGTGATTGGCAAAAGCAAAATATGTTGCGTTTGTTGCGCTCATTTCGCAAAGAAAAAAATAAACTCGATACTTTCCATTGGGAAGAGAAGGACTGGCAGGCACTGATGACAGGTTACGATGTCAGTGCGTGTATATAAAGATTAATCGCATTTAAAACAATAAGGGCGCTAAATAGCGCCCTTGTTTTTAGTGCAGCAAATAGCCGTCTTTACTGTGCTTGTTGTTCAAGGAAGATGTAATGTTGACGAGCTTTCTCAAATTCTGCGCGTGCCAAATCGGTCACGTAAGGGCTTAAAATCGAGAATATTTTTAGCAAACCATCATAAAGGTTTGAATCTTCAATGTAGGTTTCTTCCTGTTGGGTTTGCAAATAGCTTAACCAAAACGTAGAGGTAATGCGTATTAAGCTGGTTACGTCTTCAATTTCATCGTCTTTAATATTAAGCATGCCATCTTGTTGCAAGGTTTTGATCATGCTAGAAACTTTTGCCTTGATGGCTCGTTGCATTTCACTGTAGCGCTCTTTTAACGCAGGGTTTTTACTAAGCAAAACCGGCAGGTTACTGTAGAAGAAGCGAAATTTAGAAACCAACTGAAATACGATGTCCATATATCGTAAAATGCTGTCCAATGGATGGTTGATGTTTTCTAAACTTTCAAAATTACGTACTAAATCATCGGCATATTCCGTGTAGATGGCATAAATAATATCTTCTTTATTTCTAAAGTGATAATACAGATTCCCCGGGCTAATACCTAAGTGTGATGCTATATGATTGGTGGTGATGTTGCGCTCACCCTTCTCATTAAACAAGTCAACACTGGCATGGATAATTTTATCTCTGGTTTTCATTACTAAACAGACTCTTATAATTATTCTATTTTTTTATATGAATTTATAATCATACTACTAATTATTGGCAAAAAGGAACTATTTTGAGTATTTACTTTATTATGATGGATTTTTACCCATTTTCAATAAAACTGATTTAAATAACTATCATTATTTGCAATGCCTTATGAGAAAGCTAAAATAGCCTGATATTAATTAAAATGAATCGTTAACATGAAACATAAAGCAATTTACCCAGGTACATTTGATCCGGTAACCAATGGTCACCTTGACTTAATCGAGCGGGCGGCCCAGTTATTTGAACACGTCATTGTTGGTGTTGCGGCCAGCCCAAGCAAAAAACCAAAATTTGATTTGGCCGAGCGAGTCGATATGATCAGTAAAATTACCGAACATCTGGGTAATGTGAGTGTTCAAGGCTTTAGTGGCTTGTTAGTCGATTTTGCCAAGAAAACCGACTCAACGGTGTTAATCCGAGGCTTGCGCGCGGTTTCAGATTTTGAATACGAATTTCAATTGGCCAATATGAACCGTCGTCTTTACCCTGAATTGGAAAGCGTATTTTTAACCCCTGCAGAAGAAAATTCTTTTATCTCTTCAACTTTGGTAAAGGAAGTGTCATTGCACGGTGGTGATGTGAGCGAATTTGTACCGCCACACGTAAAATCGCTATTGGACAAAACCGTATTTAATAAAGCTAATCAGAAGTAAAATAAGCAAAGCATCGAATCTCGCGATAAAGACTAACTTTTCTGACAAGTAGGGCAGAACGTTGTTGCCCTGCCTGCTTGCTTGATTTCTTTTAACTCATCCTCACAGGTGTAGCATTTCTCGCCTTTGCGTCCATAAACCATTAGTTTTTGTGCAAAATAACCCGGCTTACCATCGACTTGGGTAAAGTCTTTTAACGTTGTTCCACCTTGCTTAATGGCGGTTTTTAATACGTCTTTTATAATTTGTGTTAATGCTTGATAGCGTTTTTTAGTAATTTTACCCGCAGGTTTAAGTGGGTTGATGCCTGCCTGAAATAACGCTTCATTGGCATAGATATTACCCACACCTACCACTATATGGTTGTTCATTAGAAAGGTTTTAATGGGCACGGTCTTTTTTCGAGATTGTTGATACAAGTAGTCACTCGAAAAATCCTCAAGCAAAGGTTCTGGACCAAGCTTTATAAAAAGCGGGTGTTCATTAATGTTCTCGGTTACCCATAAAACGGCACCAAATCGCCTCGGGTCATTGAGCCGAAGTATCACATCGTCACCAAATACTAAATCAAAATGGTCGTGTTTTTTAAGCGGTGTATCTTTATTAATAATGCGCAAAGTCCCGGACATACCAAGATGCAAGACTAGTGTGCCTTTCTGGGTAATTAGCAATAGGTATTTGCTTCGTCTTTGAACTTCAAGTACAGAACAATCAATGATTTCATCGATGGTTGGTGTAATTGGCCATCGCATATTAGGATTGCGAACAATCACATCACGCACTGTTTGATTTAAGACATGCGGCTTGATCCCTAAACGGCATACTTCAACTTCTGGTAATTCAGGCATTTGTCTTGTCTTTGTCTATTTTGTGTAAATATTACCTTGCAGTATACGGATGAGAGAAGAAATTAAAAGGCTTTACATTAAATGTGAATGTAATGTAAATTCAAATAAAGCTATAAAAAAGATGGGAGTCGTAATGGAAAGAATCAAAGAAGTTCAACAGACCATAGAAAAGCTATATCAGGAATTTTATGAAAAAATGGGGAAAACCCCAGATGAGATTGATTTAAATGATCCTGTTCAGGTCGAGAAAGCCTTTGAAAAAGTGTTTAACGCTGATTATAAAGCCACCCGCCTTAAAACCAGCTTTCCACGCACATTAGCATTGAATTTACGTAAGGCTTTTGCCGATTTATTGCTTTTAATGGAAGGTAAAGATATTAAAAAGGTGAAGGAAGAAGCTGAAGCCGCAGCAGCTGAGGCAGAAGCCGAGGCTGGTAAATAAGCCTGTAAGCCTTGTTTCTTTACATCCATGTAATCACAGGATAAGTATGCCCTTATACAAGCCCTGAGCGACAGATACAAAAAAACCCGGTAAAACCGGGTTTTTTTAGTAGAAGATTATCAATTACTTGATTTTAGCTTCTTTGTAGATCACGTGCTTGCGAGCTTTCGGATCAAACTTTTTGATTTCCATCTTTTCTGGCATAGTCTTTTTATTCTTGTCAGTAGTATAAAAATGACCAGTACCTGCAGATGAAACTAAACGGATTTTATCGCGCATGGTTCAATTCCTTAGATTTTTTCGCCACGGGCACGGATATCTGCTAATACAGAATCAATACCATTTTTATCGATAATACGCATTCCTTTCGGAGTTAAGCGTAATTTTACAAAGCGGTTTTCACTTTCAACCCAAAAACGGTGTGTTTGTAGGTTTGGTAAAAAACGACGACGAGTAGAGTTTAACGCGTGTGAACGGTTGTTACCTACCATCGGTTTCTTGCCTGTTACTTGGCAAATTTTAGACATTTGAGTCACTCCAATATATATTTCAGCTCGAGCTTGTAATTCCCCAGGCCGTCGCCCACGGGATCCTGAAAGGTCGCAGATTATATATACGTCCTTCTAAATGATCAAGCATTATCGGCTAGAAATTCAGCTGATGTTGTTAATGTGGGCGCGATTATACGGATTTTTTCTCAAGATCCCAAACTAATTTACCATTTAACACATTTAACTTAACTAATCGTACAATTAATGGCCAGTTTGGATTACATATCGCCTCTTTCTGCCAATGAACAGGTTAAATGACCCGCAATAATAATATGATCTAACACGCGAATGTCGACTAAATCCAAGGCCTTAACGAGTTTTTGAGTGATTTGTTTATCCGCTAAACTTGGTTCTGCTATGCCAGATGGGTGATTATGGGACAAGATTAACGCCGCGGCTCTAAATTTTAATGCGGATTCAACGACAACACGTGGGTATACGGTTGCGGCATCAATCGTGCCAAAGAACAGTTTTTTAAAACAAATGATGTTGTGTTGATTATCGAGGAATAAAATAGCAAACACTTCATGATGTTCATGTTTAAGTTCTGATATTAAGTATTCTTTGGTCTGTTTAGATGATGTTAAGGTCTCGCCTTTCACCAGTTTGGCTGCCAAGTACCGACGTGACATTTCCATGGTGGCCTGCAGTTGGGCATACTTGGCCTTTCCTAAGCCATGTTGTTGACAAAAACTATGATAGTCGGCAGACAGTACATTATGTAAGCCATTAAAGTTATCGAGTAATTGCCTGGCAAGTTCCACCACATCAATGCCTTTTACACCGGTTCTTAAGAAAATAGCCAGAAGCTCGGCATCGGTAAGGGTATTAGCACCGAAGTTTAGAAGTTTTTCGCGAGGGCGTTCATCGCTGGGCCAGTTTTTTAACATATTGCATCCTTGCAAATGATTGACTTGGGTTAATATATAAGCCAAGTGTGGTTATTAAACTATTTAATGAATGGGTGATAACGTGATATCGTATCGCCACTTAATTCTTAAAAACCGATAATGGTTTTAATAAATTTTAGCAGGTGATGATGTTTTTACAGAATAAAAATATCTTGTTGGGCGTGACCGGCGGTATTGCCGCTTATAAAACCGCAGAACTTGT
This sequence comes from uncultured Thalassotalea sp., assembly GCA_947502355.1. Classification (GTDB taxonomy): domain Bacteria; phylum Pseudomonadota; class Gammaproteobacteria; order Enterobacterales; family Alteromonadaceae; genus Thalassotalea_A. The sequence goes on from CANMZP010000009.1 coordinate 130,890, forward strand.
CAGACGCTTAAAAGAACAGGGTGCAAATGTTAGGGTTGTTATGACCAAAGGTGGTAAAGCTTTTATTACCCCTTTAACCTTACAAGCGGTGTCAGGAAACCCGGTAGCCGATAGCCTTTTAGACCCAGCAGCCGAAGCGGCAATGGGCCATATAGAATTGGCTAAATGGGCCGATCTTGTCTTAATTGCTCCGGCAAGTGCAAACACGCTTGCCCGTTTGGCAGGTGGTTTTGCCGATGACTTATTGGCAACCATTTGTTTGGCTACTGCGGCCCCATTAGCGATTGCCCCAGCGATGAACCAACAAATGTGGCATGCGCTACCTACTCAGGACAATATGGCTACCTTACGCAAGCGAAATGTCATTGTTTGGGGACCCGGTGCGGGTGAACAAGCGTGTGGTGATGTTGGCTATGGCCGCATGTTAGAACCATTACAGCTCGTTGGTTTGGCCAAAGAATATTTTCAGCAAACTGCTGAAAATGAAGCAAAAAATCTGCCATTAGACAATCAACATTGGGTTGTTACCGCAGGTCCAACGCGAGAAGCTATTGACCCAGTACGTTATATTTCCAATCATAGCTCTGGAAAAATGGGCTATGCCATTGCCGATGCCGCCGCTAAAGCAGGCGCAAAGGTAACCATCATCTCTGGCCCGGTAAATTTACCGACGCCAAATCACTGTGATCGCGTTAATGTACAAAGTGCACAGCAAATGCACGCCATGGCAATGGGGCTTGCCCCGAAAGCCGATGTATTTGTCGCATGCGCTGCCGTTGCCGATTATCGAGTTCGCGATGTGGTTGACCAAAAAATTAAAAAATCTGCTGATACCATGCAAATAGAGCTGGTTAAAAACCCAGATATTGTCGCAGATGTTGCCGCACTAACCGATCGTCCTTTTACGGTTGGTTTTGCCGCTGAAACTCAGGATGTTGAGCATTATGCTAAAGGGAAGTTGGCGCGTAAAAACTTGGATATGATTGCGGCTAATAATGTTGCTTTGCAAACTCAGGGCTTTAACAGCGATGACAACGCTTTAACGGTATATTGGCCCGAGGGGAGTAAAGAGCTGCCTTTAACCAATAAAAAAGCATTGGCTGTTGATTTAGTAAAGACTATTGCTGATAAACTAATGACTAAGTAAGCGCTTGCTATCGCTTGATGTAGCAAATTCATGTAACGAAATATAAACGCACAGAAATAAAGAATAAGAAAATGCCAGATAATCAAAAACCGAATCGTAAACAACAAATTTTAGAATGTTTAGCTCATATGCTGGAAACCAGCCCGGGACAAAGAATTACAACGGCCAAACTTGCTGAGCAGGTAGGTTTTTCTGAAGCGGCGTTATATCGTCACTTCCCGTCAAAAGCGAGAATGTTTGAAGGCCTGATTGACTACATTGAAGAAGCGTTGTTCTCACGTATCAATATGATCCTCAGTGAGCATAAAGAGTCGGTTACCCGCTGCTCTTATATGACCCACCTTATTTTGGTATTTGCTGAGCGCAATCCCGGTATGTGCCGTATTTTAGCCGGTGACGCCTTAGTGGGGGAAAATGAACGCTTACGGGTTCGAATTCATCAGCTATTTGAAAAAATTGAAACGCAATTTAAACAAATTATTCGCGAACGCAAGTTGCGAGAAGGCAAAAGCTTTTCGATTAATGAAACGGCGTTAGCAAACATCATGTTGGCGTTTTGTGAAGGCAAAATCAGCCAATACGTGCGTTCGGGTTTTGATAAAAAACCAAGTGAAGGCTTTAATGAACAATGGCAGTTTTTGATCAATAACGTTTAATGCCGCAATTTAAAACACATAAATAGGCAAGTGCGAACTTGCCTTATTTTTAAGAGAAACACTATGAGCAATTTAGAACACTTATCGCCATCACCCCTTTGGCAAATCTTCGGCAACATTTGTGCCATTCCACACCCATCAAAACATGAACAAAAAATTTCTTTATGGATCCAACAATGGGCTAAAGAAAAAGGCTTAGCGGTTAAAGAAGATGAAGTGGGTAACTTATTCATTAAAAAGCCAGCCACACCGGGTATGGAAGATAGAAAAGGCGTTATCTTGCAAGCTCATATGGATATGGTACCGCAAAAGAATGCCGATACTGAGCATGACTTTTTAACCGATCCAATTCGTCCATATATTGACGGTGAGTGGGTAAAAGCACAGGGGACAACACTAGGTGCTGATAACGGCATTGGCTTGGCTTCTGCATTAGCCGTACTTGCAAGCGATGATATCCCACACGGTCCATTAGAAGTATTAGTTACCATTGATGAAGAAGCCGGAATGAGCGGTGCCTTTGGCTTAGAAGCCGGTTGGTTAGAAGGTGATATTTTAATTAACACCGACTCTGAGCAAGAAGGTGAGGTATACATGGGGTGTGCTGGTGGCGTTGATGCTACAGCAACGTTCCCATTAGAAACACAACCTGTACCGCAAGGCTTTGAATCGTTTAACCTATCAATTTCAGGGTTAAAAGGTGGTCACTCAGGTGTTGATATTCATACCGGCCGTGCCAATGCCAATAAACTGTTGGTGCGTTTTTTACTGCAAGCGGCGAAGAAATTCTCGTTGCAACTGACCGAGCTTAATGGTGGTAGCTTACGTAATGCCATTCCACGTGAAGCTAATGCCAGTTTTGTGGTTAAAAGCGAAGACGTTAGCGCCCTAAAAGACGCTTTAGCCGATTACTTATCTACCATTAAAGCCAATCTTTCGGTAGTAGAGCCAGACATCGATATGACACTCATCCAACCGGAAACATTTGATCGCATGTGGACACAAACCTGCCAAGCGTTAATTTTAACCGCATTAAACGGTTGTCCAAATGGCGTTATGCGCATGAGCGATGACATAGAAGGTGTTGTTGAAACATCATTAAATATGGGCGTGTTGCGTTGTAAAGGCGAGAAGTTTGTCGCGCTTTGTCTGATCCGTAGTTTGCACGATGACGGCCGCATTGAAACCGAAGAAATGGTGCAATCTGTATTTGAATTGGCCGGCGCTAATCTTGAGTTTTCAGGTGCATACCCTGGTTGGAAGCCAAGTACGGACTCTCAAATCATGCGCATTGTGCGTGAAACATATCAAGACATCTTTGCCAAGTTACCGGAAATTATGGTGATTCATGCCGGTCTTGAGTGTGGTTTATTCAAAACCGAATACCCGCACCTTGATATGGTATCTATTGGTCCAACAATCAAATTCCCACATTCACCAGATGAAAAAGTGGAAATTGCAACGGTTGCTGAATACTGGCGTTTACTAACCGCGGTATTGAACAATATTCCCATTAAAGCTTAATCGCTTACCTTAAACCTGAAAAACCGCTTAATAGCGGTTTTTTTATATTCGTTAACCAATGCGATAAACCCATCTCGCCCGTTTCAAAATAATTGGGGTCAGATAAACATTTTAAATAATTGGGGTCAGATAAACATTTTTATATTTGTATCTGACCCCAATTATTTATTTGTATCAATCGTTATTAAACAATATCAGAAAGAATATCCCGATAATCGGTAATAAAATCATAACCAATTAACTGCTCTTTGGTTAATGCTGGCTTTTGTGAGTCCGGGTTAGCAACCGCTAATAAGTGCTTGATGCCAAACGTTTTAGCGCTACCGAGAATGGGAAGGCTATCATCAACAAACAAGGTGCGCTCATTGTCAAAATGAATGTCTGCCTGCAGCATTTGCCAAAGCAATTGCGACTCTTTAGTAACCCCATATTGGTGCGTTGAAATTAATAAATCAATGTGGCTGTCTAATGCGGTTTTTTCAACCTTAAGTGATAAGCTATCGGGGTGCGCATTGGTGACCAATACCACATTTTTGCCGGCGGTTTTTAATGCATCTAAAAATGGAATGGTGTCATCACGAAGCGATATTTTGTGTTCAACCTCGCGTTTTAATTCTGTTATGGGTAATTTTAAACGCTCGGCCCAGTAATCCAGACAATACCACTGTATTTGTCCTTCAACTTTTTGGATTTCGGTTTTTATGTAATTTTGCGCCTGTGCAAAGCTAAACCCATTTAACTCTGCGTAACGTTTGGGTAGGTGTTCGAACCAAAAATAGGTGTCAAAGTGCAGGTCAAGCAAAGTGCCGTCCATATCCAGTAATACGGTATCGATATTTTTCCAGTCAATCATATTCTTTTTACCATAAGTTAAGATGGCCATCAGTATACCTTATATAATGAATAGGTTGGTTGCTAAAGATCAGGCTAAACACGGCTTTTATCTCAATTAATCATAATTGAGATTAACTTTATAGTATAAAAAACTCTGTGAATTCAGTATATTTAAACAATAGCGAAAATTTGCAGCCTATTTTCTATTAGACTAAACAGCGAATAGTCGTTGCTTGTCGACTCGTTTGGCTTCACCTGAAAAATGTATCTTATTGGATTGAATATTTATCATGAACAAATCCTCAGAATTAACCTTACCGACGATTCTCAATAAAAGGGAAGTGGCAAAAAGTCGCTTAATTACCATTGAAGAAATGGATTTGTGCTTTAGCAATGGAGAACGCCGAGTTTATGAAAAAGTAAAAGGTGGTGGTGCCGGAGCGGTATTAATCGTCCCCATGATTGACGATGACACCATGGTACTTATCCGAGAATACTCTGCGGGTACGCATTCTTATCAGCTAGGTTTTCCGAAAGGGTTGATAGATAAAGGTGAAACCGCAGAAGAAGCGGCGAACCGAGAGTTGCAAGAAGAAATTGGTATGGCGAGTAAAGACTTTACCTTTATGCATGAAGTGAGCATGGCACCGGCCTTCTTTGACGCCAGAATGCAATTGTTTCTGGCGAAAGGTTTATATGAAAGTATGCTTGAAGGAGATGAACCTGAGCCACTGCAAATTGTCCATTGGAAACTTAGCCAATATCAAGAATTATTAGCACAGCCAGATTTTAGCGAAGCGAGAAGTATCGCCGCATTAATGTTTGCCAAAGAACTGCTTAAAGGGTAATTATGTTAAAAGACTCGAGCTTAGACCATGCAACACTACTGGATATAGCCATTAAAGCAGCCCACAAGGCGGGCGTTGAAGTGATGCGTTTTTATGAAAACGATGATTTTAGTGAGTACACCAAAGACGATAACTCACCAGTAACTGACGCGGATCTTGCGGCCAATGCTGTGCTAGAACACATGCTGGCCGAACTTACCCCGGACATCCCTATTATTTCTGAAGAAAGTGAATATCTTACCTTAAAAAAGCGTCAGGATTGGCGCCGTTATTGGTTATTAGATCCCATTGATGGTACCGGTGAGTTTATCCAAAAAAGTGGCGACTTTGCGGTAAATATTGCGTTAGTTGAAAATGGCTGGCCTGCCATTGGGGTGATTCATGCTCCTGCACATGAAGTCACGTATTATGCCTCTAAAGGGCACGGCGCATTTAAACAAAACAAAAAAGGGGTCAAACAAATCCGCGTTGCCGAATATGATGGCAGCCGAGCCATAAATGTCGGGGTAAGTCGTCGTCAAAAACTGGCCATAATGGGCCAATATCTTAATTCTAACTATGCCTATGAGCACAAACCGTTAGGGAGTTGCTCATTAAAAAGTTGTCAAATAGCGGAAGGTACAACGGATTGTTATTTGCGTATCGGTCCAACAGGCGAATGGGATACCGGAGCAAGCCAATGCATACTAGAAGAAGCTGGCGGTACCATAATGGACAGTGAGTTAAACCCGCTTTCTTACAATAAACGCGAAAGCTTAATGAACCCGGACTTTATTGCCCTTGGTAATGCCAGTATAAATTGGCAAAACCTGATCATTAAACATAAGTGTGATCGTGATTATTAATTTCACCTTTGAATAATAAAAAACCAATTAAAAAATAGTGGGAGTAAAAATGAATAAATTCATCGCATCGGTATTGCTACTCATCAGTGTGCAATGTCAGGCTGCCTGGCAGCTCAATAGTGACCATTCTATCTTGTCATTTATGAGTACCAAAAATGGCGATATTATGGAAGTGCATGAATTTGACCGTTTTACTGCTTCAATAGACACACAAGGCAAAGCCAAACTTGATATTGATTTGAGCTCGGTAAATACCGGTATTGAAGTGCGTGATAAACGCATGCGAGACCTATTATTTAACACCACAGAATTTTCAAAAGCGACCATCATAGTCGATATAAACAACACTTACATTGATGGTTTAAAAATAGGTCAAACTCAAGAGCTTGATTTAGATGCAGAGTTACAATTGCACGGTCAAACAGATACGATAAATACCCCGGTATCTGTTACGCGCACCGCAAAAGATAAGCTATTGGTTGTTAACTTACTGCCCGTCATTATTGATGCAGATGATTATGAACTTCTAAGTGGTGTAGCAAAACTGCAAGAGATAGCGGGTTTAAAAAGCATTTCAGGCAAAGTGCCTGTAAATTTTATTCTCAGCTTTACTCGTTAAACTGCTCTGCCGGCATAATATTGACGGTTTCATAAAGTTCTGAATACACCAAAACCAGCTTGCCAATATTAAGCTGGTTTTTTATTTGTGCCACTTTGCTTTCCATTGAACATTCCACCTCGCCATAATCTGTCCCCTCACGCAAAATGAAACTTTCGATAATGTTATTTAGCGTTTGTGGGTTAATGTCTTTATGGGGAATGATCATAATGAAATCTATTTAATCTCGGATTAACTACTTGTGTCGAAATGCTGTTGAATAAAGTCCAACACTCGGGTTTCTAACCAAAAATGTGGCTTAAACGGATTGCTGCCGCCAATAAAACCAACATGGCCACCTGTTTTACTGATTTCAAAGTGAATGTTTTGATTGTTTAGCTCTAAAGCTTCAATGGCATCATGACATAAAAACGGGTCATCAAGGGCATGAATGATCAAGGTTGGATGCTTGATTTGATCCAATACATAAATACCACTGGCCTTTTGGTAATAATCTTCAGCACTTTCAAAACCATTAATGACCGAGGTGATTTTTTGGTCAAACTCTTCCAGGGTTTTAATTTTCTTTAGCTCTGGCTTATCGATATGGGTCATCAATTGCAAATCGATTTTTTCCTCAGTGCTGTCTTTAAGCATATCAACCAGATACTTTTGATACACCTTTGAAAATCCTTGATTGATACGCGCACTGCAACTTTCTAAATGCAAGGGCGCACAAATAACCGCTGCGCAGGCAAAAGGTGCGCTATTGTCTTGAGCCAAAAACTGGCTAAGCACATTGCCGCCAAGGGAGAAGCCTAAAATGGCTTTTTGATGATTAGGGTAGCGCTGCTTTAAGAGCTCGGTGCAATAATGTACATCCCAAGTATCGCCACTATGATAAGAATGTGCCTGCCGATTAGGACGACCACTGCAACCTCGAAAGTGCATTAGCATGCCAATCCAGCCTTTGGCTTTAATGGCATTCATCATGCCTTTGGCATAGTGACTGTTGATAGACCCTTCTAACCCATGCAATACCATCACAATAGGTTTATCTGGCGCTTCATTTGGCACTTCAGTCCAAGCAATATCAATAAAGTCACCATCGGGAAGCTCTACCGTTTCGGTGATGGTTTCTATGGTTTGCTTAACTCGAATGACTTTGGCAGCCATGGTTTGTAAATGACGGTTGTTTAACCACCAGGCAGGTTTAAATGTGCTGTCTTTTTTCATCTTGCTCTCTGTATTGTCAGTGGTTCATTAGCTTTATTCCATTAAACAAAGCCACCGACACATTCCTAATGCGCCCTGATATTATTACTTATTTTAGACAATAAATGTAGTGAATAGTCATCCTTATTCATTTCTGTATATTAGGCTGGTTGCAATAGATTACATCTTTCCAACCAGCCTAAATGGTAAACTTTAATTTTAATGATAAAATTCTATTAAAGTGTTGTGTTAAATCATCGAATTAAGATGCTAGTTCGCGGTGATTTTGGTATAACACCGTTTTTTTAAATATTGAAGGCGAATAACATGTCTATTGAACAAACCTTAAGAGAGCGAAACTCAGACAAATGTGAACTTTGTGGTTCACCCGAGAGCTTGTCTGTATACGAAGTGCCTCCTGTAGCAGAGCCTAATTCTGATAAAAGTATCCTTGTTTGTAGCAAGTGTGAATCTGAAATTAACAGCACGAATTCAACGTACGATATGAATCACTGGCGCTGCTTAAACGATAGCATGTGGTCGCAAGTACCCGCTGTACAAGTCATGGCCTATCGTATGCTTAAGCGCTTAAATACCGAAGGCTGGGCTCAAGATTTGTTGGATATGATGTACCTTGAAGATGACGTGCGCGAATGGGCCGAATCTGCTGCCGGTGATGCACCAGAAGCCGATGAGCCAACGTTAGATAATAACAAAGCGCCACTAGCGGCAGGTGATAACGTCGTATTAATTAAAGATTTAGTCGTAAAAGGCGCTAACTTTACGGCGAAGCGCGGTACGGCGGTACGTAATATTTCACTTACCTCAAACCCTTTACACATTGAAGGTCGTGTGAACGGTACGCGTATTGTGATTATTAGTGATTACGTGAAAAAAATGTAGTCTTCTGAGCCACCTTAAAAACTAAAAGGCGCATTGTTAACCGTGCGCCTTTTTTGTTTGTGGTTCAATCTAATGTTTCAATTTTGGGAAAAGTTAAGAAGGATTTACAATTTCTTCAATCTGCTCTTCTAATTCCATCCATTGTTCTTCAGCCTCTTCAAGCTGTGGCTTTATTTTGCCTTGTTGCTGCATTAACTCATTAAGTTTTGCTTTGTTTTTGGCTTCATAGGTTTCAGGCAGGGCAAGCTCGTTTTCAATCTCTTCAAGCTGTTGTTGCCATTTCTCTACTTGTTTCTCTAACTTATCCGCTTGTTTCTTTAATGGCGCTGCTTTTTTTCGAAGCTCGGCTTGCTGGCGTCTGAGTTCTTTTTTATCGACCTTTTCAACTTGTTCCATCGCTGGTTTGTCTTTAGCAAGGCTGGCCTTTTTATCGTCATCTAACCATTTTTGATAATCGTCGATATCACCTGTGAATGGGTGCACTTCACCATTGCCGACAATGTAAAACTCGTCTACACAAGACTCTAATAAGTACCTATCATGGGCGATCAGGATGATGGCACCTTCGAACTCTTGCAACGCCAATACTAAGGCTTGGCGCATTTCTAAGTCCAAGTGGTTGGTTGGCTCATCGAGTAGCAATAATTGGGGTTTTTCAAGCACAATAAGGGCTAATACCAAACGGGCTTTTTCACCACCCGACATGGTGTTGATAACGTTTAGGGCTTGTTCACCGCTAAAACCAAATCGACCTAAATGGTTTCTGGCTTGCAGCTCAGTAAACTCGGGCTTGGCTAGCATAATTTGATTAATGGCGGTTTCATCAGGGCGAAGTTGCTCTAATTGGTGCTGTGAAAAGTAACCAATCGATAATTCTTGTGCGCAAAAACGGGTACCTGACTGCAATGCCAAGTCACCCGCGAGTGATTTGATTAATGTTGATTTACCGGCGCCATTTCGGCCTAGCAAGCCAATTCGGCTACCAGGTACAAGGCTTAGCTTGGCATTATTTAAAATAATGGCTTGTTCAGAATAGCCACAATTTGCGTCTTCGATAGATAAGAGCGGGTAGGGCATATAGCCAGGGTTTTCAAATGAGAAACTAAATTGGCTGTCAACATGGGCTGGCATTAAATCGGGTAGCTTTTCCAAACGCTTTAAACGTGACTGAGCTTGTTTCGCTTTTGAGGCTTTGGCTCTGAATCGATCGACAAAAGACGTTAAGTGTTTTACTTCTCTTTGCTGTTTGGCAAACATAGCATCTTGCTGGGCAAGGTGCTCGGCACGTTGCCTTTCAAAGCTGGTGTAGTTACCCGAGTACAATTTGGCTCGTTGTTGCTCAATATGGAGAATTTGGCCAATAACATCATCAAGAAAATCCCGATCATGAGAAATCAGAATCAGCGTTCCGGTATAACGTTTTAACCAGCGTTGTAACCATAAAACGGCATCAAGGTCTAAGTGGTTGGTTGGCTCATCGAGTAGCATCAAGTCGGCACGACTTATTAGCGCTTGCGCCAAGTTGAGGCGCATTCGCCAACCACCAGAAAAGCTACTTACACTGTTATCTAGTTGCTCTTGAGTAAAACCTAGGCCATGCAATAATTCACCCGCTCTTGCCGGTAGACTGTAACCATGAATGGCATCTATCTTATTTAAAATATACGCTTCTTGGCTGCCATCATCGTTTTGACGGGCTAATTCAAGTTCTGCTTCAAGCTGTCTAAATTCCTGATCGCCGTCAATAACATAATCCCGTGCGGATTGAGCAAGGGCAGGGGTCTCTTGTTTTACCGTGGCAATAGACCAACCACTTGGTACTTCTAAATCACCACTGTCAGGTTGTAATTGACCTAAGAAAGCGGCAAATAGAGATGACTTACCGCAGCCATTGGCTCCAACCAGACCAACTTTATGGCCCGGGTGTATGGTAAAGCTTGATGATTTGATCAGGGTTTTAATGCCCCTATCGAGAGTTAAATCAGTTGCTAGAATCAAGTTGTCATCCTATGTCGTAATTACTGGCAATTCTTCGTTTAAAAGGTAAAATGTCGGCAAATATATAAGTGAGATACAAGTTTGCCATTATGAAAAAACGTTTTATTGCTGGTGCTGTTTGTCCCAAGTGTAAGGCTCAGGATACGTTAGCGTTAACCAAAGAACTCGCTGTTGAAAAGGTTACTTGCGTACAATGCGGTATGGAAATGAGCCAACCGGAAGAGCAAATAGAACCACAAGTTCGTGAAACTGAACAAGTTATTGGTGTGTTCAAGCCTTAATGCTATCGTCCACTGCTAATAATGTGGTGGCGGCGTTTCATCTTCGGGTCTGGCAATTGGTGATGAATTCATATCTTTTACGCGCTGACCTATAAGACGTAATTGTTCTTGCAGGTCTTGAATGTTTTCCTGATGTACCGTTATTTCATGATTTAATTGATCAATTATGTCGTCTTGAAAGGCGGTACGTGCCTCCAGGTTGTCTAATCTTAGCTGCAAATCAGCTAATAGTTGTTGTGACATGGTATTTACCTTAAAGTTTATCAATGCTTATTATCGCTAAATGTCTGGCTTGTCACAAGAGAGACCTTGATTTATCCCATATTAAAGCAATAAACCGACTAATTATGAAAAAAAGTGTATTAGTTGGTAATTCCCCCTTTAAATACCCGTTGAAACTCCCATATTATAAATTAACGGCAATTTCCTTTTAAATGCTTTGTTTTTTGCAAGATTGCCGATAGTATATAACGCTAAAATGCGAATAATTAACTGATGTATTTGGATATTTCACCGTACATTCAGCTTTATGGAGAATAGAATGAAATTTATTGTTAAGCCAACAATGGTAGCCGTTGCAGTACTTGCTATGATGGGTTGTCAACAAGAAGAGAAAGCCCCAGCAGCAGACACTGTTACATTAGAGACTGAAGCACAAAAGCAAGCTTACGGTCTAGGTTCATCACTTGGTTCTTACATGAGCAATAACTTGCAAGAACAAGAAAAATTAGGCTTAGCCTTAGATAATGAATTATTGATTGCCGGTTTTACGGACAGCTTAAAAGGCGAGTCAAAGCTTGAGCAAGAAGAAGTACAACAATTACTTCAAACTCTTGACCAACAAGTACAAGAGAAGCGTGCGGCTGCACAACAACTTGAAAGCGAAGCAAACATTACCGCTGGCGCCAAGTTTATGGAAGAGAATGCTAAAGTTGAAGGCGTTCAAGTAACCGAATCTGGTCTACAGTATCAAGTAATCACTGCTGCTGAAGGTGCTAAGCCTGCCGCTACTGACACAGTACGTGTTCATTACACCGGTACGTTAATTGACGGTACTGTTTTTGACAGCTCAAAAGATCGTGGCGAGCCTATCGAATTCCCTCTTAACCGTGTTATCCCAGGTTGGACTGAAGGTGTTCAGTTAATGTCTGTAGGTTCTGCTTACAAGTTCGTTATCCCATCAGAGCTAGCTTACGGTCCAAACGGTACGGGTCCAATCCCTGGTAACTCAACGCTTATCTTTGAAGTTGAATTACTAGACATCGTTTCTGCAGAAGCTGCAGCTGAAGACGCTGCTAAATAAGCGCTTTTAAATAGATGATATAAAGCCAGACTTCGGTCTGGCTTTTTTATGCGTGTTGCAAAATTTTTATCTTTTTGTGTTTTAAATAATGTAAAAGAAACAATATATAGGGTGGCACTGAATTTTTTAACCGGTTCTTAGCTATGTTTTATATACAAGGTTTCGATTAACTGGTCTTCTAGTTCAAAACGTTCAACCAAAGATTGACCCAAAGTGGATAGGCTCGTGTCCAAATCGGATAAAGCGTAGGTGTCTTCGCACTCAGCATATTTGTCATTGAAGTTTAAAGCGACATCCGTCGAGGTTGATATTTTTGGATAAATATTTTGTGCTAAGGCAAGGCTTTTCGGGCCATTGTCCTTACATTGTTTAACGATTTGATCATAAACTTCAAAATGCCCCACGGAAACATAGTCCATTAATAGCTGACAAAAGGATTGAATTTCTGTGCCTTGCGGAAGTGCTCGTTCAGTTGTATCAAACGGCGGTAACCCAGCCAATTTACAGTAAGCAACCAAAACATCCTGTCGGTCGTTTAACCAATTATCGATGGCGTTATGAGAGCCGCCCCATTGTTGTTGTGTTTTTTCTAAACGGTTTAACATGTATCCTCCCTCCGGAAGTTCACTCTAGTTATTATAAAACGCAATTTGTTAAAAAAATGCAACAAGTATTTTTCTCGATTTTGCTTAAAATGCGTACAGGGATTATTAAAAAATAGCAGTAAAATGCCATCCCTTAAAATTATTTGTTGATAAATAGTACTTTTTTACTCATCAAGAAAAAATTTATTCGATATGAACTAACAGTAAATTTAAACGCCGGGCGGCGTCTTCTATTTGTTGTTGTATGGTTTTGCTGTGACGGGAGATGTAATGTTCGTCGATGATTATGCTGTTGTTATAAGGATGACAAGTGGAGCTGGTGCTAACCATATAACAATATTTTGTGGAAGGGGAGCGAGCAATACTTAATGATTGGTTTGCCCAAGATAGAATGTTTTTTTCGCTAAAAGAATCGAATTCAGCTGTTGCTGCGTTTAGCGGTTGGGTTGCGACAAATTGTTTTGGCAAATAATACAGCAGACATCGATCCCACAAGCTGTGCATGGTTTTGCAGTTTAATTGCCGTAATGCTTTACTGTAGGTGATTGGCGTTTTATTACCGCCTAAATCCGACTGGTAACTGACATGCATGGGTTGATGGACATCGCCAATATAATGACTGATAAAAAGTAAATCCTGCCAGCTTTTGTTCGTTGTATTGTTTAATAGGGCAACCCCATGCTGATAGATTGCGCTGGTCACGCAATCCTTCTTGCAAGGTGCCTTATTCATTTGAGTTAGTGTGCGAGTAACATTAACGTAGTGAGAGCGTGAGTGGTGTTTGAAACTTTTGAGTCGTTTGATGCTATCGGGCCACACACAACTGTCGGCAAAAGAGATGTTCGCATCAAGGGGTTTTCGTAATTGCTTATTAATTCGCTGTTGGTGGTATTTGGGAATTTGGCCAATAATGACATCAAGTGTATGTTGCGTTGATAAAGGTAAATTTTGGTAAGCGAGTTGGCATATTAACCGATGCCCCTGATTGCCAAAGGCCAATGCCGGGTGAATCATAAAAACTAAGCCAATAAGCAAAAATATTCTTAAGCAGATAATATCTCTCCACAAATAAAAAGGCCTTATCAAAGATAAGGCCTGAAATGCTCGCTGTATGGTCTAGTAAACCTAGATTCTTATTATTAATTTTGAAATGTTTTTAGGTTCTCTAAAAACTCTATGGTTAATTTATAACAAAGCGAATACAGGTTGGCAACACTTTTTTACAATTTAATGGCTTATTTTTATTTAATCGATGGGCGAAGTCGTAAATTCGTAGAATCTCAATGCAAGTTTGGGTACTATATCCTCGATAAAAACTTACAAAAATTAACACCTGTTATTGGGAACCAAGAATGTCACCGTTAAAAAATGATACTTACCTAAGAGCGTTATTACGCCAACCTGTTGATTACACACCCGTTTGGATGATGAGACAAGCAGGCAGGTACTTACCAGAATACAAAGAAACACGTAAAGACGCCGGTGATTTTATGTCATTGTGTCGCAACACTGAACTGGCGACAGAAGTGACAATTCAACCATTACGCCGATTCCCTTTAGATGCCGCGATTTTATTCAGTGATATCTTAACCATTCCAGATGCAATGGGGCTAGGACTATATTTTGAAACCGGGGAAGGTCCAAAATTTGAACGTCCAATCACCTGTGCAAATGATGTTAAGCAATTGCCACACCCAGATCCAGAAGGTGAGTTACAGTATGTAATGAATGCCGTTCGCTCTATTCGTAAAGCCTTAGATGGTCAAGTACCACTTATCGGTTTTTCAGGTAGCCCATGGACATTAGCAACCTATATGGTGGAAGGTGGCAGCTCAAAAGCATTCACTAAAATTAAGAAGATGATGTTTGCTGAACCGCAAACGTTACACCTTTTATTAGATAAGTTAGCTGATTCTGTTATTTCTTACCTTAATGCACAAATTGCTGCTGGTGCACAATCCGTTATGGTCTTTGATACTTGGGGTGGCGTATTGTCTCCTGCAATGTACAAAGAGTTCTCCTTGCAATACATGCACAAAATCGTTGATGGCCTTACTCGTGAAAATGAAGGTCGTAAAGTACCGGTTACGTTATTTACCAAAAATGGTGGCATGTGGTTAGAATCAATTGCCGCGACAGGTTGTGATGCGGTTGGTCTTGATTGGACGATTAACATTGAAGATGCCAAAGCTCGTGTTGGTGATAAAGTTGCCTTACAAGGTAATATGGACCCTTCTATGCTTTACGCCCCTAAAGAGCGAATTGAGCAAGAAGTTCAAACCATTTTAAAAGGCTTTGGTGATACTGGCACGGGTCATGTATTTAACTTAGGCCATGGTATTCATCCAGATGTCAACCCAGATCATGCTGGTTACTTTATTGATGCGGTGCACAAATTTTCAAAACCATATCATAAATAATTAACCTCAATAGTGGAGGGCTTTCGCGAATGAATTCCTTTATTTTTATTCGCTAGAAAGACCCTCCTACAATCTTGCTGTTTTATCGGGTACAATCATGGCTACCATCAAAACAAGCAATTAACATCATGTCGCAAAACGTTCACCCGCTAAAATCATTAAACAGCTTCTCTTTGGCGTCATCCGCCAAGCATTTATCTATTGCTACGCAATTGCAAGATTTACAAGCATTCAGTAAACAATTGCCGGATAATTTTTATATTCTTGGTGGTGGTAGTAATTCGCTGTTTATTGAAGACTTTGATGGCACCATTTTGTGCCCGCAGTTTGCCGGTATTAAAGTTCGAGAATCAGATGCGCATTATTATATAGAAGCGGCTTGTGGTGAGAATTGGCATGAATTGGTTGAATATTGTTTACAATACAAGATGCCAGGTATGGAGAACTTAGCGCTGATCCCTGGCAATTGCGGCGCCGCGCCTATTCAAAATATTGGTGCCTATGGTATTGAGTTTGCGGATGTATGTGATTATGTTCGTTGGTTTGATTTTTCCACGCAACAAGAAACTACCCTAACAGCAGAGCAATGTGAGTTTGGGTATCGTAATAGTATCTTCAAAAACCAACTAAAAGATAAAGGTGTGATTACGGCGGTAGGCATCAAATTGGCAAAACAGTGGCAACCTAAATTAAATTACCAAGGGTTAAATGAACTTGGTGATGCACCTACCCCTAAACAAGTCTTTGATAAAGTCATCGAAATTCGACAAAGCAAATTACCAGACCCTGCGGTACTGCCTAATGCGGGCAGTTTTTTCAAAAACCCTATTGTCGATGAGCAAGTTTACCTGTCTATCAAAGAGCAACACCCTAACATGCCAGCCTATGCAACGGTTGATGGGCAATTTAAACTGGCAGCTGGATGGCTTATTGATCGCTGCGAATTAAAGGGGAAACAAATCGGTGGGGCGGCGGTGCATAAATTACAGGCATTAGTTTTGGTAAATATTGATAATGCGCAAGGTATCGATGTGGTGAAATTGGCAAACTTTGTCCAACAAAAAGTAAAACAAAAATTTAAGGTAACCTTGGAACCGGAAGTTAGAATAATTGCTAGTCGAGGGGAAACAAGGTTAGAAGACACCACGTATGGTTAAAATATTGCGAGAGCAACTGATAAGAAAATTATCACAAGGACGATTTATCTCGGGGCAATTGCTAGCGGACGAATTAGCGGTGAGTCGCGCAGCAATTTCCAAACACATTAAAGTACTAAACGATATGGGACTGGATATTTTTTCGGTCAAAGGGAAAGGCTATCGTTTAGCTAATCCAATCACCTTGCTTGATGAACAGCAACTTAGTCATAAGTTACTTCAATTAAAGTGTGATAATCGTGTTGATGTGCACACCATTATCGATTCGACCAATTCCTATTTAATGCGGCGTTTGCCTAATAACGTGTTAAATGGCCAGGCTTGTATTGCGGAATATCAATCGGCTGGGCGGGGCCGACGGGGCAAACAGTGGCAATCGCCATTTGGCTCTCACCTCTACTTATCTTTGTACTGGCAGTTAAACCAAGGCCTAAGTGCGGCCATGGGGCTATCGCTTGCCGTCGGCATTGCGGTATCCGAAGTGTTGGCAAACGATTATGCTATGGACGTGCAATTAAAATGGCCAAACGATATTTATTATCAAGGCCGTAAACTCGCCGGTATTTTGATTGAACTAGACGCTCAGTCCGAGGACTCTGCGCACAGTGTCATTGGCCTTGGTCTAAACGTGCATATGCCGAAACATAGCGCCGAAGAAATTGACCAACCTTGGGCCGATTTAACACAGGCGCTCGGAGAGGGTGTTGACAGGAATATCCTTGCAGCAAAACTTATTGCCGGCATTATGAACAAACTTGAATTGCATCAGCAATTTGGTCTTGCCCCTATGGTAACAGATTGGCGTAAAAGAGATTTCTTTTATAATAAGCCGGTCAGGCTAATTACTGGAAGTAAAGAAGTTCGAGGCACTTGTCAGGGGATCAATAATAAGGGTGCATTATTAATGGATGTCGATGGTATCACTCAACCATTTTATGGCGGTGAAATCAGCTTACGAGGCGCATAATGAATCTACTGATCGATATTGGTAATACACGAGTTAAATACGTGCTGGAAAATCAGGGCGTGTTGCACGGCATTCAATATTGCCTTATTGATGAACTTATTGACTGTCTTAGCCTCTTATCTGGCTTACGGCAAATTGTGTTAGTGTCGGTATCTAATCAGTCACTAGCCGACAAAATTAACCAATGGTCGGTAGAAAAAAACATTGCCTTCAAACAAGTCGTAACTCAAGCAAGTGAGTTTTCAATCAATAATGCTTATTGTGATCATACCCAAATGGGCGCAGATCGGTGGGTGGCTATTACGGGGGCCAATGTCCTTTATCCAAAACAAAATATTCTAATTGTTGACTCTGGAACCGCGACAACCTTTGATTTCATTAATTGCCATAATAACCATCTGGGTGGTTGGATTATTCCAGGGGTTGATATGATGATGAATTCGCTGTTTCAAAACACCGATAAAGTCTTTGGTGAGGTCGGTGAGTTTTCTAGCACGGATTTTTCCGACAATACCAATGCTAATGTTAATCATGGCTGTTGGGCGGCGACATTTGGGGCCATTCAGGTCGCCATAAAAAAGGCCAAAGAAACAGGTTATGAAATCGATAAGGTCGTATTCACGGGGGGGAACGGGAAAGCCTTGCAAAGATTAATGCCACAAAGAAGCGACTATTGCGATAATTTGATCTTTGTTGGTTTACAGCGTCAACTCAAACAAATGTAAGTAAAATAGCAGCTAAAGATGAGTATCTCGTTAAATGTTGACCGCTTTGCTTAAAAAAACAACGGTCGAATAAAAACTTCAATGTTTTTTCAAATTAGGTGTTGCATGGCGGAAAACATTCATCTAGAATTCGCTTCACTTAATGCAGTGCCGTCTTAGCTCAGTTGGTAGAGCAACTGACTTGTAATCAGTAGGTCGCCAGTTCGACTCCGGCAGACGGCACCATTAATACAATACAAAATATGGAGGGGTTCCCGAGTGGCCAAAGGGATCAGACTGTAAATCTGACGGCTCAGCCTTCGGTGGTTCGAATCCACCTC
>CANMZP010000010.1 GCA_947502355.1 uncultured Thalassotalea sp.
CTTCGGCTTTAGGTGCTGCAACTACCGCTTCTTCGGCTTTAGGTGCTTCAACTACCGCTTCTTCGGCTTTAGGTGCTTCAACTACCGCTTCTTCGGCTTTAGGTGCTGCAACTACCGCTTCTTCGGCTTTAGGTGCTTCAACTACCGCTTCTTCCGCTTTAGGCGCTTCTTCGGCTTTAGGTGCTTCAACTATGGCTTCTTCGGCTTTAGGTGCTTTTTCAGCTTTTGGCTTTCTCGGCGATCTTTTCGCTTTCGGTTTTTTAACCGGTTGTTCTTCTTGCAAATCTAACGTTTGTTGCTGCTCGTTTACCGATACTTCTGCTGTTTCTTCAACATCCGTTTCTGCTTGAGCGGCTTGTTCAGATTTTGTCACTTCGACCTTGGCAGCTGTTTTTGCGTCTGGCTCAGGTAAGTCTAACGACGGTTGAACCTCTGCCTCATTTTCTTGGGCAGCACTAGGGTAACGAGCTACAATTGGATCTTCATTGCCTTGTTGCAGTTGTTCTGTTTCGCCAGTTGCCTCTTGAGGTTTATTACGACGACGTTGACCATGTGAACGTAAGTGGCGAGGAGAACGTCGATTTCTTGAACGACCTTCTTTTGCTTCTTCATTTACTTGGTTAGTAACAACAGGAGTTTGCTCTGTTGTTGCCGCTGTCTCTGCTTCGGCTTGATTAGCTTGCTTTGGCTCTTGCGCTTTTGGCGCTTGAGGTTTTTGCTGCTTAGGCTTTTGTTGAACTTGTTTGTCGTCTGCCTGTTCGTTCGTTATGCGCACTTTTTTGCGTACATTACGACGTTGACGACGCTCTGCAACTTTTTCCTCTTTTGGTTTTTCAGCTTGTTTGTCCGCTGGACGTGGTTGCTGTTTTTTAGGCTGTTGCTGTTTCTTAGGCTGTTGCTTTTGACCGCGGTTATCGTTTTGACGCTCATTACGATCTGTGCGTTCAGCTCTTTCACCTGAGCGATCTTTATTACGGTCTTGTTGACCTTTACGACGCTGCTGGTTACGAGGTTTGCGATTACGGCGATCTTGACTATCATTGCGTTGGTTGCGATCTTGCTTGTTGGTTTTCTTCTGTGGTGCTTTTTGCTCAGTGGCAAATAACGACTTGAAGAAAGCTACGATGCCAGCAAATACACCCGCAGAAGGGGCTGGAGCTTCAACTTTTGGTGCTTTAGCTTCTTTAACCGGTGCAGGTTTAGGCGCAGACATGCCCTGTAAAACAGGTTCATCACGCTTTTTAACCGCTTCTTTATGGAACTTCGGCATTACTGCTTCTTCAGGAGCCGCACTGGTTAGTGTCATTTCGTAGCTGGCTTCAGCCGTGCTTTCATCGTCACGAACACGCAGTACTTCGTATTGCGGGGTATCCATGTCTTGGTTCGCTAAAATTAATACTTTAACGTCATGACTTTTTTCGATATGGCCAACAGCATTACGCTTTTCATTAAGCAAGTACGTTGCAACGGGTACTGGAACCTGTGCGTGAACTTGACTAGTTTTGTCTTTAATGGCTTCTTCTTCCATTAAACGCAAAATTGATAACGCTAGTGATTCAACACCACGAACATGACCCGTACCACTACAGCGTGGACACATGCTTTGACTGGTATCACCAATAGAAGGGCGAAGGCGTTGACGTGACATTTCAAGCAAGCCAAATCGCGAAATACGGCTTAACTGGATGCGGGCACGGTCTGGACGAACAGCATCGCGCATACGGTTTTCAACTTCGCGTTGATGACGTACCGGGGTCATATCGATAAAATCGATAACCACTAGGCCACCTAAATCGCGTAAACGTAATTGACGAGCAATTTCTTCGGCGGCTTCAAGATTGGTATTAAATGCCGTTTCTTCAATATCACTACCTTTGGTTGCACGGGCAGAGTTGATATCGATAGCAGTCATTGCTTCGGTAGGATCAATAACGATCGACCCACCCGATGGCAAGCGCACTTCACGTTGGAAAGCGGACTCAATTTGAGACTCGATTTGGTAGTGCGTAAACAGCGGTACTTCGCCTTTGTATAATTTCACTTTATTAGTAAAATCTGGACGAACTAACTGGATATGCTGTTTTACGTTGTCGTAAATTTTTTGTTTATCAATAACGATTTCGCCGATATCACGACGTAAATAATCACGAATAGCACGCAATATAACGTTACTTTCTTGGTGGATAAGGAACGGAGCAGGGCGTGATTTAGCCGCATCAGTAATCGCATTCCAGTGTTGTAGAAGAACGTTTAAATCCCACTCCAACTCTTCATAGGCTTTGCCAACACCGGCCGTGCGAACGATTAAGCCCATGCCTTTAGGCAGGCTTAATTTGCTTAATGAATTTTTTAATTCGGTACGTTCATCACCTTCGATACGGCGTGAAATACCACCGGCTCTTGGGTTGTTCGGCATCAGTACAAGGTAGCTACCGGCCAAACTGATAAAAGTGGTTAACGCAGCGCCTTTTTGGCCACGCTCTTCTTTATCGATTTGAACAATAACCTCTTGGCCTTCTTGTAAAACATCTTTGATGTTTGGACGACCTTGGAAGCTGTAACCTTGAGGGAAGTAGCTGCGGGCAATCTCTTTCATTGGCAAGAAGCCATGACGTTCTGCGCCGTAATCGACAAATGCCGCTTCTAGTGATGGTTCTACGCGAGTGATTTTACCTTTGTAGATATTGGATTTTTTTTGTTCGTGACCAGGGCTTTCGATGTCTAAATCGTATAGGCTTTGGCCGTCAACAAGTGCTACGCGGAATTCTTCCGATTGAGTAGCATTGATTAACATGCGTTTCATAATAGTGTGTGACTCTTTTTATTCGCCACAGCCCATTACTGAGTGGTAAAGCAATCTTTACGTGACATTTTTTCATGCACGTACAGGGTTGGCAGCCTCACGGATGTCAACACCCTAACTATCTGGGTCTGTTTTTATCTGATTGTTTTCAATAGGTTAAAGCAATGCGTTAAGCTTTGTTTAAAAGAGATTGTTTTTAATTTAAAACATGACGTTTGAGTTAAACGTTATACGTCGTGTCTTTAAACTTATTATCTTGCTTTAACTTTGTTTATTTTTTCACTCAGCTTTGTGCTGCGCTTTTCATAAATATGCTCTTTATTGCTGGACTTTTTGTTTATGCTTTCAACCTTGGCATGTTACTTGAGCTAGGCGAGCAATAGGCAATGCAACCAGGATATCACGCTAATGTTTAGCTTTAAAATCGTATCAGGGTGTTGCCGCAAAAAGCCTCTTATGTTTCTTTAAGAGCTTCGTTTTTTTAGGTTATTGGAAATTACATCAATAACTCGCCGCATTATCTCACTAATTTGCCCGTCTAAGCAATCAAATATGTCAGTTTTCTTAATGATTTTTAACATTTAGTGGCGGATATTATGCTAAACTCGCGTTTATGAAAGATAAAAGCCCCAAATCTCATTTGCAACCTCAAAAAAATACCAGTGTGAACAATATGGCCGATGCCAATCAAGAACAAGACAGACCAAAAGTAAGATTTATTACCATCGATGAAGAAACCGATGGTCAGCGCGTTGATAACTTTTTGCTAAAAACCCTTAAAGGGGTACCAAAAAGCATGATTTATCGTTTGCTGCGTAAAGGTGAAATTCGTGCCAATAAAAAGCGCATTAAGCCGGAATACAAATTAAAAACTGACGATGTGCTGCGCATTGCACCGATTCGTGTATCGCAAGAAACCAATACGGTCTCAACCAAATTGAATGTTGTTTCTTCACTAGAAAAGCAAATTTTGTTTGAAGACGATTGCCTTATCGTTATAAACAAGCCCACCGGTATGGCCGTGCATGGTGGCAGTGGTTTAAGCTTTGGTTTAATTGAAGCGTTAAGAGCGTTAAGACCGCAAGCTAAAATGCTGGAGTTAGTGCACCGTTTAGACCGTGATACATCCGGTTGTTTAATGGTGGCAAAAAAACGCTCTACATTAAGAGCGTTACATGAGCAGCTTAGAAACAAAAAGGTACAAAAGTTTTACCATGCTTTGGTAAAAGGTCATTGGCCAAACAAATTGACCCGCGTGACAGAAGGTTTACGTAAAAACGAACTTAAGTCGGGTGAAAGGGTCGTGCTAGTTGATAATGTTGGTGGTAAAGAGTCTGAAACTCGATTTAAAGTAATGCAACATTTTGAAGGATGTACTTTAGTTAGGGCATTCCCAGTGACCGGTCGTACGCACCAAATTCGTGTGCATTGTCAGGTTACAGGTCATCCAATTGCCTGTGATGATAAGTACGGTGCTGAAGATTTTACCGAAATGATGAACGGTCATGGATTAAAACGTTTGTTCTTACATGCAGCAAGTCTTGAGTTTACTCACCCGAAAACCGAAGAACGCGTTCGTTTTGATGCGCCACTAGATAATGCACTTGCCACTTCGCTTAAAAAGCTAACCAAGAAAACGTATTAGCGTTATCGATTTGTGCTCGTTGTGAGTTCAGGAGGTCCTGAGCTCGCTGCGCTCCTCAGAATGACGTGCAGGGACGCACTAATGCCGTGGTGCCAAGGATGGCAAAGAACGGCGACGGTGTATATTTATCACTTACACCGTCATTGCGGCGTACGACTACATGGATGTAGAAGTTAGAGTAACGCAGGATGTCAAAACCGAGGCCGCAATCGCCATAATTGACAGCGTGCAGTTATTCATTACGCCTGCAGTTGTAAAATATCTACGCCTTCATTTTTAAGCAATTCATGCAAACGAATCAATGGCAAACCAATTAACGTATTGGGATCGTCGCCTTTCAGGCTTTCAAATAAGCAAATCCCCAAACCTTCACTCTTAAAGCTGCCAGCACAGTTATAAGGCGTTTCTGCTTTTAAGTAGTTACTGATCTCAGAGATAGTCAATTGTCTGAAATTTACATAAAAGGGTTCGACAATAATTTGCTCTTTTCCTGTTTTAGAATTAAGTAAGCAAAGACTGGTTAAAAAAGTAACTGTTTTGCCACTAAAAGAGGTGAGCTGTTTTACGGCGTTTTCAAAGTTTCCAGGTTTACCTAAAATAGTACCGTCACAAACCGCTACCTGATCTGAACCTATAATAAGGTGGTCGGGGAAGTCTGCCGCTACGGCTTGAGCTTTCTCTCCCGCTAAACGGGCCACTAGAGCTTCAGGCGTTTCATTTTCAAGTGGACTTTCATCGATATCAGGTTTGGCACAGTCAAATGGGATATTAAATTTTTCTAAAATGGCACGTCTAAATACGGACGTAGAGCCGAGTACGAGTTTAGGCATTGGTGATTTTCCATCTATATTCTTAATTTTTTGTAAGTCTATACTATATTAATTAGGATTACTCTGGAAACGAAGAGTTGCTTGGTTTTCGAATAGCAAAAAAGATAAAATCGACGGTGTTATTTTCGTTTCGTTTAGGGTATGATCCTCGGCGTTTTACTTCTGCAGGCTATTGGCTAAGGTTTATATAATTATTGCTATTATATAACAGTGGTAAAAAGCTTGCTTGGAGGTTCAATCCCCCATAAGGTATACAAATAAAGAGAGTTGTATATAAATAAAGCATCTGTGTTAAAGTTTGTCTTTAAACCAACAAATGCTAATATTATTATGAATTTTCTTTTGACAGTGAGGGCTTCAGCCTTTATTATGCGCGCCTTATGAAGAATCTTAAGCTTCCAGTAACAATTGACCCGTATAAAAGCGCACAGCGTCGTCTTGTGTGTAACGGTTATTTTGACGCAGCTGGTTTAAAAAGATTGCTCGACGAGTCAGAAATGGCGAGTGAGCAAGTAAATGTTGTAGTGAAATTTGATGTAGATGAACAAGGCTTGGTGCTTATCACCGGTGAAGCATCGACCTCAGTATCATTAACATGTCAGCGCTGTAGTGAGCCGTACGAGCAAAAGTTAGACGTGAGTTTTTCTTTTAGCCCAGTACGCAATGAAGATGATGAAGAACGTCTACCTTCTAGCTATGACGCTGTCGAATTAGATGAAAATGGTGAAGTAAATTTACGCGATTTAGTGGAAGATGAGCTTTTATTAGCGATTCCATTAATCCCGAAACATGAACTTAAAGAATGTTCAGGTAGTACTGAAAGTTCTTGGGGGAAGTTACCGGATACGCTTGAGAAACCGAATCCATTTGATGTATTGAAACAATTCAAGTAACTTGTGATTTTAGGAGTAAGGTAATGGCCGTACAGAAAAGTAAAAAGTCTCGTTCAAGACGTGGCATGCGCCGTTCACACGATGCATTAACAGCAGAAAACTTATCAGTAGATAGCGTTTCTGGTGAATCTCATCGTCGTCACCACGTAACAGCCGATGGCTTTTACAAAGGTGTCAAAGTTATCGCTAAATAAGCGAGTTAACTTTGGATAGTCTAACGGTTGCGTTAGATGTTATGGGGGGCGATTGTGGCCCCCTTGTAACAATTCCCTCTGCTATATTGGCAGTTCAAAGCTTGCCAAATCTTCACCTCATTCTTTGTGGTGACGAATCCCTTATTCAAAAATATTTAAACCAACATAACTCTCCCGAGCATCCTCGTATCCGTATCGTACATACCACAGAAGTGGTCGAAATGGATGAAAAACCCAGTATTGCCTTACGCCGTAAAAAAGATTCATCAATGCGCAAAGCATTAGACTTTGTTAGCTCAGGTGAAGCTCAGGCTTGTGTTAGTGCCGGGAACACCGGAGCCTTATTGGCCATTGCTCACTATGTTTTGAAAATGCTACCAGGCATTGAACGTCCCGCATTAATTACCCAAATACCCATCTCAGAAACCAATCGAAGTGCTTTTATGCTCGATTTAGGCGCCAATGTCTTTTGTGATTCGAACGTACTGTTCCAATTTGCCCTAATGGGGGCTGTGATGGCTGAAGAGGTTGATCAAATTGAATCTCCTCGGGTGGCGTTACTAAATATTGGCGAAGAGGAAATTAAAGGCAGCGACAACATAAAACAAACCTCTGCCATGCTGCGTGAAAACCCAGATATCAATTATGTGGGGTATATCGAAGGCGATGATATTTTCTCCGGTAAGGCTGATGTCATCGTGTGTGATGGTTTTGTTGGCAATGTCGCGTTAAAAACTTGCGAGGGTGTTGCTAAATTAGTGATGAAAAAAGTGATGAAAATCATTAATGAAAGCAAATTTACTCGCATTTTGGGGGTTTTACTCAACCCAACATTAAAAAAGATCGTAAAAAGGCTGAACCCCGACCAGTATAACGGGGCAAGTTTGATAGGATTACGGGGCATTGTGGTTAAGAGCCATGGCAATGCAACCAAATCTGCTTTTTACAACGCGATTTTAGAAGCCGCAAAAGAAGTAGAGCGGCAAGTTCCAGAGAAAATAAAAAACAAGTTGGAACTCTCTTTAGTTAAAAGGTCATAAATTTATATGTATTCAAAAATTGTAGGAACAGGAAGTTATTTTCCTGATCAAGTACGAACTAATGCCGATTTAGAAGAAATACTTGATACATCCGACGAATGGATTGTAGAGCGCACGGGCATTAAAGAACGCCGTATTGCTGCAGAACACGAAAACGTTGCTTATATGGGAGCCAAAGCGGCACAAAAAGCAATTGAAATGGCCGGTCTTAACAAAGAAGATATCGATATGATTGTTATGGGAACCACAAGTTCTCATGTTGATCTGCCTAGTGCGGCCTGTTACTTACAAAAGTACCTTGGTGTACCAACCATTCCTGCCTTTGATGTGGCAGCTGCATGTTCTGGGTTTATTTACAGTTTAAGTGTTGCTGACCAATTTATTAAATCGGGCATGGCAAAGCGCATATTGGTTGTTGGTGCGGATGCTTTGTCACACATGTGTGATCCGAGCGACCGTGGTACCTATATCTTATTTGGTGATGCTGCTGGTGCGGTTGTTATTGAAGCAAGCGAAGAGCAAGGTATTATTTCAACGCACCTTCACTCTGATGGTGACTACGGGGCATTGCTAGGTGCTAATTCACCAAAACGTGGTGATTTGCTTACCGAAGAAAAAGCCTACATTTATATGAAAGGTAATGAAGTCTTCAAGTTTGCTGTTACCCGTTTAAGTGAAATCGTAACGGAAACCCTTAAGCACAATAATATGGATAAATCACAAATTGACTGGTTAGTACCTCACCAAGCCAATTTACGTATTATAAAAGCTGCGGCGAAAAAATTATCACTACCAATGGAGCAAGTGGTTGTGACATTGGATAAGCATGGTAATACCTCCGCTGCAACAATACCTACGGCGTTAGATGAAGCCGTTCGTGATGGCCGCATCAAGCGTGGTCAAACAATTTTAATGGAAGCCTTTGGTAGTGGATTTACCTGGGGCTCTGCACTCGTAAAGTTTTAATCGTTAGGTAAATAGAATGAACAATAATTTAGCCTTTGTTTTTCCAGGTCAAGGATCACAAGCGGTTGGTATGTTGGCTGATCTTGCAGACAATGAAGCGGTAACCAACACCTTTAAAGAAGCATCAGATGCATTGGGTTACGATTTATGGGACCTGATCCAAAATGATAGCGAAGGAAAGTTAAATCAAACTAACTTTACTCAACCTGCTTTATTAACGGCCAGTGTTGCCATTTGGCGCGCATGGCATGCACAAGGTGGTAAAACACCTGCTGTTGTTGCGGGTCATTCATTAGGTGAGTACTCAGCATTAGTATGTGCCGGTGTGATCAGTTTAAGCGAAGGCGTTAAACTGGTTGAAAAACGTGGTGTATACATGCAAGAAGCGGTACCAGCTGGTGTCGGTGCTATGTACGCTATTATTGGCCTCGCTGATGATAAAATCATTGCTGCCTGTGAGCAAGCCGCAGAAGGTGAAGTGGTTTCAGCCGTAAACTTTAACTCACCAGGTCAAGTCGTAATCGCAGGTAATAAAGCCGCGGTAGAACGCGCAGGTGCATTATGTAAAGAAGCGGGTGCAAAACGCGCATTGCCACTTCCGGTAAGTGTGCCATCGCATTGTGCTTTAATGAAGTCTGCTGCCGATAAACTTGCCGCTGATCTAGAAAATATTGAATTTAACGCACCTCAAGTGCCTGTTATCAATAACGTAGATGTTGCTACCGTTAGCGATGCAAGCGACATAAAAGCGGCGTTGGTTCG
This sequence comes from uncultured Thalassotalea sp., assembly GCA_947502355.1. GTDB lineage: Bacteria > Pseudomonadota > Gammaproteobacteria > Enterobacterales > Alteromonadaceae > Thalassotalea_A. The sequence goes on from CANMZP010000010.1 coordinate 9,134, forward strand.
TCAACTTTACAGCCCAGTTCGTTGGACTGAGACCGTTGAAAAAATGGCCGATATGTCGGTTGAATCATTAGTTGAAGCAGGCCCAGGTAAAGTCCTACAAGGTTTGATTAAACGCATTAATAAACAACTTAACTGTGTATCTGTAAACTCTACGGACACACTTAACACAGCATTATAAAGATAATTTTAGGGTAGAAAATGTCTCAAATATTTTCATTAGAAGGGAAAGTTGCTTTAGTTACGGGTGCCAGTCGTGGTATTGGTAAGGCAATTGCAGAGCAATTAGTAGCACAAGGTGCCACGGTTATTGGTACAGCAACATCTGAAAATGGCGCACAAAACATCAGCGACTATTTAGGTGAACACGGCAAAGGTTACGCATTAAACGTAACGGAAACGGAATCTATCGATGCCTTATTTACGGCCATCAAGGCGGATTTTGGCGGTGTTGATATTTTAGTTAACAATGCGGGCATCACACGTGATAACCTAATGATGCGTATGAAAGATAGCGAGTGGGATGACATCATCAACACCAACCTTTCGTCATTATTTAAGATCAGTAAAGCGGTAATGCGCCCAATGATGAAAAAACGCAATGGCCGTATTATCAATATTGGCAGTGTTGTTGGTTCAATGGGGAACGCTGGTCAAGTAAACTACGCAACAGCGAAAGCCGGTTTATTAGGTTTTACCAAATCATTGGCTAAAGAAGTTGCTTCTCGTGGCATTACGGTTAATGCCATTGCCCCAGGTTTTATCGACACAGATATGACCAAAGAGCTTAACGATGAGCAAAAAGAAAACATATTCTCGCAAGTTCCGGCAAACCGTTTAGGTAAGCCAGAAGAGATTGCCAGCACGGTAGCTTTTCTAGCTTCTGATGCGGCAGCCTACATTAATGGTGAAACGATTCACGTTAATGGCGGAATGTATATGGTTTAAAATTGTTGTTAATTTCTTGTAAATTGACGGTAAATAAGCCATAAATATAAGAGTTAAAACAGGTTTGACCAGCACGAAAAAGCATTTTAAGGCTTGCATGGTCGCCTGATGACGAATAAACTACACACAATTTTATAAATTGCTAAGATTAGTAAAGGAACAAAAATGAGTACTATCGAAGATCGCGTAAGAAAAATCATTGTAGAACAATTAGGTGTTAAAGAAGAAGAAGCGAAAAACGAAGCTTCTTTCGTAGATGATTTAGGTGCAGATTCTCTAGACACAGTTGAATTAGTAATGGCTCTTGAAGAAGAGTTCGACACTGAAATCCCAGATGAAGAAGCTGAGAAAATTACTACAGTTCAATCTGCTATCGATTACGTATCAGCTAACGGCTAATTAGTAATTATTGCATTCTAGGCGGTTTTTTAACCGCCTTTTTTGTTTCTAAAATTCAATAAATTTAGACCTTATAAAGTATACTTCAGTAAAGCAATTAGCTTGCTGTAACTTCTTGGTCAACAATTGGAGACTTTATTTGTCATGCGCAGAGTCGTCGTTACCGGCTTAGGGATGCTAAGCCCACTTGGAAATACCGTTGCCTCTACCTGGGAAGGCTTACTTGCAGGAAAGAGCGGTATTAGTCCAATTACCCACTTAGATACCACACACTTTACAACAAAGTTTGCAGGTACAGTCAAAGATTTTGATGCTGTGCAGGCAGGTATACCTAAGAAAGAAACCCGTAAAATGGATTTATTTATTCAATACGGGATTGCTGCAGGTAATCAGGCATTAGCAGATTCAGGTTTAGAAATTACCGAACAGAACGCAGGCCGCATCGGTGTGGCTATTGGTTCAGGCATCGGTGGTTTAACCTTAATTGAAGAAGGCCATAAAAAAACGCTTGAACACAATGTTCGCAAACTTTCGCCATTTTTCTGTCCTTCAACCATTTTAAACATGATTTCAGGGCATTTATCAATTATGCACGGCCTAAAAGGCCCGAACATCGCCATCGTTACCGCGTGTACGACAGGTGTGCATAACATTGGTCATGCCGCGCGTATGATTGCTTACGGTGATGCTGATGCCATGCTGGCCGGTGGTGCTGAAAAAGCTTCAACTGTGCTTGGTATGGGTGGTTTTATGTCTGCTCGTGCTTTATCAACACGAAATGATGCACCAGAGCAAGCCTCTCGTCCATGGGACAAAGACCGTGACGGTTTCGTATTAAGTGACGGTGCAGGTGTGGTTGTACTAGAAGAGTACGAACACGCTAAGGCACGTGGCGCAACAATTTATGCTGAATTAGCCGGTTTTGGTATGAGTGGCGATGCGTATCATATGACATCTCCTCCAGCAAATGGTGAAGGTGGTGCAGCGGCAATGAGCAATGCCATTAAAGATGCAGGTATCAGCAGTGATAAAATCGGTTACATTAATGCCCATGGAACCTCGACACCAGCAGGTGACATTGCCGAAACCAATGGTGCAAAATCGGTATTTGGCGATCATGCCCATAACTTAATGATGGGCTCTACCAAATCTATGACCGGTCATATGTTAGGTGCAGCTGGCTCAGCAGAAGCTATCTTTACCATTTTAGCGTTGCAAAACCAGGCCGTACCAGCAACCATCAACTTGGATAACCCCGGTGATGGCTGTGATTTGGATTATATCCGTGGTGATTCTCGCCAAGCTAACCTTGAATACGCATTATGTAATTCCTTTGGTTTTGGTGGCACGAACGGTTCATTATTGTTCAAAAAGGTTTAATTACCGCCATATTGGCAAGCAATCAAACTATTGCTTGCCAATAAATATAAAAGTCTGAATACTATCAAGTATCCAGACTTTTTTTATGCAGTACATTTAGCTAATAACAAACAATCATGCTTTATCAGTCCATAAATTTTATCCCCGTTTCGCAAGATAAACAAAGCGAGCAGACCGTCGCGATTAACGATCGCGGCCTAGCGTTTGGTGACGGCGTTTTTACCACCGCAAAAATCACTAAAGGCAAGATAGAATATTTCAACTTGCATATGGCGCGTTTAAAACGTAGTTGTGAGCAGTTGGCAATATGCCCTGTTGATTGGCGAGCCGTTTCTAATGAAATGTTAAACGCAGCAATGCACTGTAAGCATGGTTGTTTAAAAGTCACAATAACGGCCGGAAGAGGGGAGCGAGGCTACTCTCGTCCCGATGCTTTAACCCCAACCATCATAATTAACGTCAGCCCACTGCCTAAGCATTATGAAGATTGGCAAAACAACGGTATAAAGTTAGCATGCAGTAACATCAAACTTGGCATCAACCCAGTCCTTGCAGGCATAAAGCATTTAAATCGCTTAGAGCAAGTGCTTATTCGCAATGAGTTGGACCAAATCGATGCCGATGAAGTATTGGTATTTGATATTAACGGTAAGTTAGTTGAGTGCAACACCGCTAATGTATTCTGGCATAAAAATGGTCAGTGGTTTACCCCTAAGCTTGATAGCAATGGTGTTGAAGGAATAATTCGACAACGATTACTCGAGTTATTGCCTTGCGTTAAGGAAGTAAGTATCAAAGAAACTGAGCTAACGGGTATGGATGCCATGTTTATAACCAACGCGCTATTAACCCTAGCCCCGGTAGAACGTTACTTAGACACCCACCTTAATATGTCGTTGTGTAAACCGATATTAAAACAATTAAACCAAGACGCGATATGTTAAAACGTTATCTGGATACCCAAAATTATCTAGACACCCATGTAAACGTGTCGTTGTGTGAACCGACATTAGAACAATTAAAACAAGACACTATATGTTAAAAATTATTTTTCGCTCATTCTTACTGTTTGTCATTTTACTGGCGAGCGTTATTTTTTACGGTTATTGGCAGGTTAAGCAACCATTACCTATCCAATCGCCCGTGCTTTATACCATTGAATCCGGTAAAAGCTTTCATCATGTGTTGAAAGACCTTAAAAAACGTCAGTGGATCAGCTCTCGCTTTGCCTATCGAGTTTATGCAAAACTTAATCCTGAGCTTGTTCACATCAAGGCTGGCACCTACCAATTGCAAGAGAATATGTCGTTTGTTTCGATCATGCGCTTATTTACCCAAGGGAATGAGTATCAATTTAGTATTACGTTTGTTGAAGGAACAACGTTTAAAGAGTGGCGGATGCAACTTGAAAATAGTGAGTTTATAAAACACACCATAGCTGAAAAGTCTGATCAGCATATATTAACACTACTCAACAGTCGCTATAATCACCCGGAAGGCTTATTCTTTCCAGAAACTTATGCTTATACTGCGGGCACCAAAGATATTGAAGTGCTTCGCCAAGCTTACAATAAGATGAGCCAGCAGCTTCAGCAAAGTTGGCAAAATAAATCAACTAAAGCGCCATATAAAACGCCTTATGAGGCACTGATCATGGCTTCTATTATCGAAAAAGAAACCGGTCAGGTAAGCGAACAACCTGTGATCAGTTCGGTATTTAAAAACCGATTAAAAAAACGTATGCGATTGCAAACCGACCCAACCATTATTTATGGGCTAGGGGATAGATATACGGGTGATATCACCTATGCTAACATACGCGAAAAAACAGCCTATAATACGTATCAAATTGCGGGCCTGCCACCCACGCCAATTGCCATGCCAGGAAAATCTGCTATTGAAGCGGCACTTAACCCGGCAGACACCGATTACTTGTATTTTGTGAGTAAGGGCAATGGCGAACATTATTTTTCAAAAACGCTAAGCGAGCATAATAAAGCCGTTAAACGCTATATAAAAGGGGCGAAATAAACCATGTCACATGGAAAATTTATTGTTGTTGAAGGCATTGAAGGGGCGGGTAAGTCGTCAGCCATCAATGTAATTGAAGAGTTTCTTAACAAACAACAAATCCAGTTTACCAATACCCGCGAGCCAGGGGGCACACCACTAGCAGAAAAACTGAGAACGCTAGTAAAAGAGCCAAGTGATGAATACCTGACCCCGGAATGTGAATTATTTATCATGTATGCCAGTCGCAGCCAGCTGGTACACAATAAAATATTACCGGCCATGGAAAAGGGCACTTGGGTAATTGGCGATCGTCACGATTTATCATCAAGAGCATATCAGGGCGGCGGTCGTCAATTTGACGATGCCACAATTGATGCCATTGCCAATATTACCTTAAAGGGGTTTAAACCTGATTTAACCTTGTATTTAGACGTTACAGCAGAGCTTGGTCTTAGCAGAGCACAAGCACGAGGTGAATTGGATAGAATTGAACAGGAAAAAATTGACTTTTTCCACCGGGTTCGAGATAAATACTTAGCACTGGCTCATGCGGATGACTCGATTTATATTATTGATGCCAGCCAAAGCATGGACAAAGTTCATCAGGACATTCGAAACGTATTAGGGCAAACACTTGATTGATAATTTGCAGTCCAAACCTTGGATTGAAAAGAATAAAAGCGACATCGTAAATAAGTTGGCACAGGGTGTGTTACCGCATGCTTTGTTGCTCTATGGCTCGCATCTATCTGGCCAGGATGAATTGGGCCAGTGGCTAGCCAATACGTTGTTGTGTGAGCAAAGTCAAAATAAGCACTCTTTTTGTGGTTTTTGTAAATCCTGTAAGCTTGTTAAAGCGGGATCACACCCTGATTTGCAAATTATCGATAATGGTGAAAAGCACATTGGCGTGGACTTGATCCGTCAAGCCAGTGGCTTCTTACAAAAAACCGCACAAATAGCACAAACCAAGGTGGTTTTGGTTGCTAGTGTTGAGCTTTTAACCGAAGCGGCGGCGAATGCCTTATTAAAAACGTTGGAAGAGCCAACCAACAACAGTTATTTATTGCTCCTTTGTAATGACGTTGACTTACTTTTGCCCACCATTTTAAGCCGTTGTTCACAAGTTAAGCTACAAGCACCTACAGGGAAAGAGTTAGCTCAACTGGTTGACGATCCTGCCTTGGTCACGCCATTTAGCAACATCAATCAATTTGCCGAACTCACCGATGCAGACCTAAAGCAGGGGTATGTTGAATTTTTACAGGCTTTGCGACAATGGCTGACTGATTTCAATCAAGATGATGAATTACTGCAACTATTGACGCAGCAAGCACATGCCATGCGTTGGTTTGCCGATGGGGTTACTCAGTTAATTCGTATGCAATCTGGTTGGCAAGCGCAATTACAGCATCATCCCCTGTTTGGCTTACATAACAATTTTAATGCTGAGCAATTCAATACCGCCATGCAGCTTATTTATAAAGCAAATAAACAAATAAAAACCCTTACTCAAGCCAATAAAACCTTTACAATTGAGGCACTATTGGTAGATATTGAACAAGTGTTGCAAAACCGCTAGCAACGAAATAAGAATAAAGCACAAGGACTCATGGATACCATGCACAGTTACGAATTAGTTTTTAATAATGATCGCGAACTTTATATGGCCTACATGCCATTTTTAAAAAAGGGCGGTCTATTTATCCGAACCAATGACCAATTGGAATTGGGAGAAAGCGTCACGTTAAAAGTGACCCTTCCAGGACAAATTGAACCTACGATAATGGAAACCGCGGTGTGCTGGATCACACCACAAGGGGCGCAAAATGGTACCGAAGCTGGGCTTGGTGTCGCCTTTGATAAAGATGAAAAGAACATCCGCAATCAAATTGAGACGGCATTAGGGCGCATGCTCAACTCCAAAGATCCAACGTACACAATGTAATTAGATCCTTATTTGGTTAAAACGTTACTGCGAAATTGCACTAACAATATTTGTTGTAATATCATCAATACCTTGTTCAAATTGATGATAAATAAAATTGTTTTCGTTATAAATCCATTGATCAACAGAGGTTTCCTTTCCTGTAAAGTAGAATACTTGGTTTGAGTTTCTTGCTTTTAACCTATTTTTGTCCGCTTTCGACAGGGATACTTCGGCGGTTAATAGCAGCTTTATTCTTTCTCTTTTCGCTAAATTAAACGTTACATCAGTAAACTTGATAAGGAAGGTTACTGAGTCAGCTTCTTTTGAAATGATGTATCGAGAGTTCGCTTTGGAATTTAAACGTTCTAGAACAACTGAGCGAAAATCAACTTCCTTTTGACTTTCATTTAACCTTTTTATGAGCAATGATTTTTTCTTTGCGGGTAAACTGCTTAATTCACCGGAAATATGTCCTGTCACTGTGCCAGTCAAAATACCAACAGGTACCGTTATAATAGAGCATAATAGAAAAAATGGGCCGCAAGGTATTGCCGCTAACGCTCCAGCTCCACTCCCACTCATTGCACCTATTTCGGCATGTTCTTCGGTTATTTCACTATCAATACTTGCATCTGGCATTTCACCTTTATTAACAACCTCAAAATTGATTTTAGCTGAAGGAGGAATATTAGGTAAATGTCCAGATACACAACCAGACAATTGGAGGTAAATTAATAAATATCCTGATAATTTATATAAGTGAATCATAATAGAATGTCCTTTATTCATGCATGCAAAAAGTATAGGAAATAGTCTGTAAAAGTAAATAGGGCATAGGACTGGCGAATATTCTTAGCCAATTAATGATGTAAGTTAGGTGAAGTAACCATTAGCAATTTTTAAATTCTATTTATATTTGTTTTGGATTTAAAATAAAGTTTGCTCCGTAGGCGTTTTCCCTTGCTTCATCGACGGTTGATCTTGATCAAGCTATATTGGATATTAGTACAATTATTGTTGCGATCTAAATGAGAATCAGTACCATTCACCTCAATAAATGAAAATGATTCGCATTAATAGGTTGTTTACAAATGCACACCCCAATTAAATCTCTTCCAGGTCGATTAAGTTTGGCTATTTCCATGATCCTTTCGTTGCCGGCATATTCGAATGCGCAGCAGGTTACTGATGAAAACAGTGATATGGAAGTCATTACGGTAAGTGCCGTACGTAGTACGCAACCGGCCAGTACCATTCCTGCGACCATGACCTTGATCAGTAATGAGCAATTAACCGAACAATTGGCAATGGCTAATGGCGATTTATCGCAAGTTCTCGGCAATATTTTGCCAAGCTTTTCACCAAGTCGTCAAAAGTTGACCAATGCTGGTGAAACATTACGAGGTCGCGATCCGCTTTATATGATTGATGGCGTACCGCAATCAAATCCACTAAGAGATGGTTCAAGAGATGGGTTAACGATTGATTCAGCAATGATTGAGCGTGTTGAGGTGATTCATGGTGCCAGTGCCATACAGGGCATGGGCGCGAGTGGTGGTATCATTAATATCATTACCAAATCCGCAGATGATATTCCTTCACAAGAAGTCTCGGTTACCATGAGTGCACCAACCGATGGTGGCAGTGATACATTAAGTTATAAAACCAGTTACCTAACGTCGGCAAGCTGGGATAAATTTGACTTGGTAACCGGTGTATCATGGTCTGAAACGGGCATGTATAAAGATGGTCATGGAGACTTAATTGGCGTTGATGGCGCGCAAGGCGATACGCAAGATTCTGATAGCGTTAATGTGTTCAGTAAATTGGGTTATAACATTTCTGCTGAGCAGCGTATTCAATTGATGGTAAATTACTTTAACCTAGAAGGTCAGGGGAATTACGTTAGCGTAAAAGGTGATTGGGATGGCAACGTGCCAACCGGCGCTGAAGAAGGGGATTTTGAAGGCGATCCGGCAAGTAACGAAGTTACAACGCTTACCTTAGATTACACCGATGAGAATGTGTTCAATGGTCGATTAGCTTGGCAGTTATTTTACCAAGATTTTGCGGCAACGTATGGTGGTGGTCATTACAGCACCTTCCAAGATCCAAACTACGATGACGATGTCTTTGACCAATCACAGAACAATTCCACCAAATACGGCAGTAAATTAACCTGGCAATTAGATAATGTGGCTAATTCGCAGGTCTCAATCATTACCGGCTTGGATGTATTATTTGATGAAACCTATCAAGAATTAATACATACCGGTCGAAACTGGGTACCTGAAGTGAACTACTTCAACATTGCTCCTTACTTGCAAGCACGATACGAAGGATTTGAAAATATCACCTTAAGTGCTGGCGTACGACAAGAGCATGGTGAGTTAGATGTTGATGACTTTACCACGCTTGAATACTACGGCGGCGTGGATGTGGAAGGTGGTAAGCCTGATTTCGACGAAACACTGCTCAACTTTGGTGTGGTTTATAACGTTATTGAACAGGTGAAACTCTATGCCAGTTATTCTGAAGGGTTTTCAATGCCAGATGTTGGCCGCGTATTGCGTGCCATTGGGGAAGAAAATCAAGATGTGGATGAGTTTCTAAACCTTGAGCCAATTGTTTCCGATAATATTGAAGTGGGTGTTGAGTTTAATAATAACGATGTATCAGCAGAATTGGCATTCTTCCATTCGGAGTCTGACTTAGGCAATCGACTGGAAACCAACGAAGACGGTTTTTACGACGTGAAACGTGAGAAAACCGAAATTTATGGTTTTGAAGCAAACGCTTCATGGTACATAAATAACGACAATGAAGTGGGCTTCTCTTATGCCGATACTGAAGGTAAATACGATAGCGATAAAGACGGTGATGTCGATACGCGTTTAGGTGGTGCAAACATTCCACCAAGGCGTTTAAACCTATACTGGCAACATGACTGGAGCGGTGCGGTAGCGACTCGTCTACAGGTGAATAAGTTTTTTGATCGCACCATCGATAGCTCAGAAGAGTTCGGTAACTTTAATGGCTATGAGACCATTGATTTGTATGCTAACTTCTCCAGCCGATTTGGTGATTTTAGTGTAGGCCTAGAGAACTTGGCGGATGAGTTTTATTACACGTATTACTCACAAACCGATGGCAAAGATACTCGCAACTTTACGGGCCGAGGCCGCACGGTAACGGCGAGCTGGGCATATCAATTCTAACGATGTTTATGCGTCGTCTACATCAATGCCTAGGTTGGGGTATAGGAATATACCTCGCCATGGTATGCTTAAGTGGCGGTTTTTTATTATTTAAAAATCCGCTCCTTCTATCCTTGTATCCGTCCCTAAAAAGTGCCGAGCGAGCATTTTCTCATGCACGTCCTACGAATGTTGAGTTAGCTGCGCAACTTGAGAATATTATTGCTCAACGTCAATTTGTTTACATTGACGCCCCCACTAATGCCGCACCATATTTCAAAGCCGTAACCGCGTCGAAAACTAACCATTACTTCTCTTTTGATGGCGAGCTATTACTAGTTAGAGATAAACGATCCGATCTGGTTTCCTGGTTAGTCGAATTTCATCACAGCCTTTTACTCGGTAAAACCGGAAAAACATTACTTGGTATCCTAAGTCTGTTATCTGTTGTGCTGATCATCAGCGGTTTTGTGCACTGGTGGCCTAAATCGTTTAATAAACGGTTATGGAAATTACCAAAAACACGACATCGTTCATTTAAGCGACAACTTCATTTAGTGCTTGGTAGCACATTTGGCTTGTTGCTGCTCATGCCCTTGCTAACCGGGGCGGCTATTGTATATAGCAAGTCGATAACCTCGTTTATTGGCAAACCTGAAATGACGCAAAGCCAATTCGCCCAAGTGAACAAACAAGCATTCAGCCAAGTCGATAAAGCGAATAACATGGCTTCTTCAAATCAATTTTATCTCAGTAATGCCATTTCGTTAGGAGCAGAGTATTTTGAGCCTGCACGATTGCGACGCGTTTATCCGGTTCAAAATAATAAAAGCACCTTAACCATGCGATTTAAACGGGATCTGGAATGGCAACCGTATGGCCGAAATACACTAACGTTTGATGTCTCAACCATGGCGGTGATTAAACTTGCAGACACGAATGCAAATTCCACTAGCTTAACTTGGTTGCAACGTATGTACCCATTGCATATTGGTGATGTTGGTGGCAATACGCTGTTTATTTTCTTGCTTATCTTAGCGCTGATAGGAGGCGTGCTCATGTTCAGTGGGCTTTTGTATGGATGGCAAAGGCAAAAGCTGAAAAAGCCAAAGGTGAACAATCGTAATCACCTTGCTCAGGGGAAAACTTAGTGGGGTTGGTCTTAGCCGTCGAGACAAATAGGCGTTAAACTGGCCTAGACAGATTTCCATCAAGGATAATCACTTGCTATAATGCGCGATTACCTGACGAGGTCATGCGTATTTACTTTTTGGAGAGCTCTTTTGTTTATAGATTCACACTGTCATTTAGACCGATTAGATTTAACCGATTTTGATAACAACCTGGATAATGTGGTGGCAAATGCTACAGCGGCCGGTGTTGCAAAAATGCTTTGTGTGAGTGTTACTTTAAAAGATTTTCCGTCGATGGTAGAGAAAACCGCACCGTATGAGCAAGTTCAGATATCGTGTGGGGTTCATCCTTTGAATCAAGAAGACAGCGTTGATGAAGACGAGTTGTTAGGCCTTGCTCAAAACCCCAGAGTTGTCGCTATTGGTGAAACGGGGCTCGATTATTTTTATGCCCCTGAAACACAAGAAGTACAACGCGATGCCTTTCGCAAACATATACGAGTGGCGAAAAAATTAAACAAACCCATTATTATCCATACCCGAGATGCGCAAGAAGATACGCTAGCAATTATGCGGGAAGAAGGTGCAGATCAGGTTGGTGGGGTATTACATTGTTTTACCGAAAGTTGGGAAATGGCACAACAAGCCATCGAAATGGGCTTTTATATTTCGTTTTCGGGTATTGTGACGTTTAAAAACGCAAAAGCATTACGTCATGTCGCCTTTCAAGTACCGGATGACAAGTTTTTAATCGAAACGGATGCACCATACCTAGCCCCGGTGCCACACCGTGGTAAACAAAATCAACCCGCTTATGTTGGTGAAGTGGCCAAACTTTTGGCCGAAGTGAGGGGGCAGTCAGTTGAAGAGGTTGCTCGATTGAGCACTGAAAACTATTTAACTCTGTTCAAGCTTTAACGGAATATTCCTTCCCCAAAAAAAAGGCCCTTAGCTTATTGCTAGGGGCTCAGGGGAATGGCTCATTTTGGGTGAGCCTGCGCTAATAAAACTTTCAACAATATGGCTTAATTTAAGCCATTTATCTTTGCTTGGACCTTTAATTCTAGTTCAATAAGCTCGAAACGCCAATAAAAAATATTTGTATTTAAAAACAATGTGTTATAGTGTTTGTTTGGTGTGCTTTATGTGCGCTTATCAAATGCTTTTTCACATCTAATTAACTGTTTATCCACAACCTGTTCATTTTGTTGCCATTCCTTACTTTACCGCCTTGGTATCATATAAATCGTCTAGCTCATCAAAGCCCTTTCACTTGTTATTGGTGTTTCGACATTAATAATCAACATTTTGATCCCTATAAGTTATCTAAAAAGAACTTATTGTCGACACATTTTGGGCGTTATTGTTCACTGTTTGTCTTTAATACGGTCTTTTTTATCTTTTAATGTCTTAAAATAAATATATGGTTGGGCCGTATATATAAAAAAATCGCCTGTATTTGCGTAAAAATTATTCCAAATCAACATTTTTTTAACAGATTGTCGACAATTCTGGTCTTTCTAGGTTGACATCAAAAATTAGCGGTGTATGATTTTAGTTAAATCATAGATTGTCGACAATTGTTCGGGGGTTTATGATTCATTATAAACAAGCCAACAGCAGTTAACTAAATGAATGATAATAATCCCGCCAGACAGGCACCGGTGACTACCGCCGATAAAATTTTTGAAACCATGCAACATGAAATTGTTGAAGGTCATATTTTATCGGGTAGTAAAATTAGTGAACCTGAACTTGCCAAAAAATATCAGGTAAGTCGCTCTACATTACGTGAAGCATTAAATCGGTTGGAAAAATGTCATTTAATTGAACGCAAAGCCAATGTCGGTTCGCGTGTTGTGGAATGCACGGTTAAAGGGTTGCTAGAAATTTATTTGGTGCGAGAAGCGCTTGAAGGGATGGCTTGTCGGTTGGCGGCTACTGAAATGAGCGAAGCGGAAATTCACGACCTTAAACACATTCTTGATGATCACGGCACAAAAGAAAAATTGAAAGACGGTGTTGCCTATTATCAAGAAGAAGGGGATTTAGACTTCCATTATTGCGTAATAAAAGGCAGTCACAACCAGAACTTAATCAACATTCTATGTGGAGAGCTTTATCACCTTATTCGCATGTACCGTTGTCAATTCGGGATGAACAGCCCAAGAGCAACAAGAGCATACGATGAACACAAAGCGATATTACATGCCATCGCTGAGCGAGATGGCGAGTTAGCTGAGATGCTAATGCGACGTCATATTGCGGCTTCACGAAAAAACATTGAAAAGAAATTAGAAAAAGAAAGGGAATAGAAGATTATGACAACTCACTTATCACCAGGCGCCAAGTTTCGTTTAGCGCTAGAAAACAACAAACCACTGCAAGTGGTAGGCACCATTAACGCGTATTGCGCGATGATGGCAGAACAATTAGGTCATCAGGCCATTTACCTCTCAGGTGGCGGTGTTGCGAACGCATCATACGGTTTGCCTGATCTTGGCATGACGTCTTTAAACGACGTTGTCGCTGATGTTCAGCGTATTACGGCCGCATCAAGTTTGCCACTATTGGTTGATATTGATACCGGTTGGGGTGGGGCATTTAACATTGCTAAAACCATCCGTGATATGGAAAAAGCCGGTGCTGCGGCTGTTCATATTGAAGATCAGGTTGCCCAAAAACGTTGTGGCCACCGTCCAAATAAAGAAATCGTTTCTACTGCTGAAATGGTTGACCGTATCAAGGCGGCAGTTGATGCCCGTACGGATAAAGATTTTTTCATTATGGCGCGTACCGATTCATTCGCACAGGAAGGTTTGGACGAAGCGATTGAACGAGCAAAAGCTTATGTTGCTGCAGGTGCCGACGGTATTTTCGCTGAAGCAATTAAAACAGAAGAACACTACCGTGCATTTTCAGAAGCTCTAGATGTACCAATTCTTGCTAACATCACCGAGTTTGGTCAAACCGAACTGTGGAACAAAGAGCAATTAGGTGAGTGGGGTTGTGCCATGGTGCTTTACCCATTATCGGCATTTCGTGCGATGAACAAAGCGGCTGAGCTTGTTTACAAAACACTATTAGCTGATGGCGACCAAAAAGCCGTTATCGATAACATGCAAACGCGCATGGATTTATACGATTACCTAGGTTACCACGATTATGAGCAAAAGCTTGATGCGCTTTTCTCTGAAGGTAAAAACAAGTAATCAATAATTAAGCCGGGAGCATACCCGGCCATTTAAAAAGATAAAAATTAGAAATCTAGAAAATAAAGGATATTCAAAATGGTTGATAAAAAAATAGGCGGCGCAGGTCTTCGTGGCCAAAGTGCAGGCGAAACAAAACTATGTACGGTTGGCAAGTCAGGCTCAGGTTTAACTTACTGTGGTTATGATGTTTCAGATTTAGCCGACAACGCCACATTTGAAGAAGTTGCTTACCTACTGTTTAACGGTGATTTACCAAATCAAGCACAATTAGATGCTTACAAAGCTGAGCTAGCACAGTTACGTGACTTACCACAGGCGCTTAAAGAAGTATTACAACGTATTCCAGCAGACGCCCACCCTATGGATGTTATGCGCACAGGTGCGTCTTTTCTGGGTAACCTTGAACCAGAAAATGATTTTTCTGAGCAACGTCAAGCGGCAAACCGTTTATTAGCGGCATTCCCTGCAATCATGACTTACTGGTACCGTTATTCTCACGAAAACATAGAGATTGACTGTGTTACTGATGAAGACTCTTTAGGTGGTCACTTCTTAAAACTCCTAACGGGTAAAACACCATCGGAGCAACATCGCCGTGTAATGGACGTGTCGTTAATTTTGTATGCAGAGCATGAATTTAACGCATCAACGTTTACCGCACGTGTTTGTGCTTCAACATTATCTGACATGTACTCGTGTATTACCGGTGCAATCGGAACGTTACGTGGTCCTCTTCACGGTGGTGCTAACGAAGCGGCTATGGACATGATTGAAAAGTTCACATCTCCTGATGATGCCAAAATTCAAATGGCCGGCATGCTTGAGCGTAAAGAAAAAATCATGGGCTTTGGCCATGCGGTTTACCGCACCTCAGATCCTCGTAACGTAGTGATTAAAAAGTGGTCTGAAAAACTGGCGCAAGAAAACGGTAATACCTCGCTTTACGATATCTCTGTAGCATGTGAAGAATACATGTGGGATACCAAAAAGTTATTCTGTAATGCCGATTTCTTCCATGCTTCAACGTATAACTATATGGGCATTCCAACCAAGTTATTTACACCTATCTTCGTTTGTTCGCGTCTAACTGGTTGGGCTGCACACGTTATGGAGCAACGTGAAAATAACCGTATTATCCGTCCTAGTGCAGACTACACGGGTGTTGAGCCTCGTACAGTTGGGCCAATTTCAGAGCGTTAATTTACCCTTATTCGTTATCGAATAATCGCGATTAACCGATGAATAACGAAGCAGTCTTTATTATGCCGGGCTGTTTCGTTCTAACCGTTTTCAATGGAATAAGTTATGAACTACGAATACCGTAAACCACTTGCGGGCACGGGTTTAGATTACTTTGATACGCGCAGTGCGATTGAAGCAATTGAACCAGGTGCTTACGCAAAATTACCTTACACATCGCGTGTTTTAGCCGAACAATTAGTACGCCGATGTGAACCATCTTCTCTTAATGACTCGTTAAAGCAAATCATTTACTCTAAGCAAGATCTTGACTTTCCTTGGTATCCGGCACGTGTTGTTTGTCATGATATCTTAGGTCAAACGGCGTTAGTTGACCTTGCTGGTCTGCGTGATGCCATTGCTGATCAAGGTGGCGATCCGGCCAAAGTAAACCCGGTAGTACCAACGCAATTAATTGTCGATCATTCTTTGGCCGTAGAAGCGCCAGGTTTTGTCAGCGACGCATTTGATAAAAACCGTGCCATTGAAGATCGCCGTAACGAACATCGTTTTCACTTTATTGAGTGGACCAAAACGGCCTTTAAAAACGTTGATGTTATCCCTGCCGGTAATGGCATTATGCATCAAATCAATTTAGAAAAAATGTCACCAGTTATCCAAGCGCGTGATGGTGTTGCTTACCCAGATACTTGTGTGGGTACAGACAGCCATACCCCACATATTGATGCCCTAGGTGTTATTGCTATCGGTGTGGGTGGTTTAGAAGCCGAAACCGTTATGTTAGGTCGTCCGTCAATGATGCGTCTACCAGACATTATTGGTGTTAAATTAACGGGTAAACGTAAACCCGGTATTACCGCTACCGATATGGTTTTAGCAATTACTGAATTTTTAAGAAATGAAAAAGTGGTATCAAGCTACTTAGAGTTTTTCGGTGAAGGCACCAAAGATTTAACCATTGGCGATCGTGCAACGATTTCAAATATGACGCCAGAGTATGGCGCATCAGCAGGTATGTTCTACATTGACCAGCAAACAATTGATTACTTAAAAATTACCGGTCGTGAGCCTGAGCAAGTTGCCTTAGTTGAAACCTACGCAAAAGAAACGGGTTTATGGGCTGATGATTTGGTTGAAGCGAAATATCCACGTGTTATTGAGTTTGACTTATCAACCATTACTCGTAACTTAGCTGGTCCGTCAAACCCTCATCGTCGTTTAGCAACGGCCGATCTTGCCGCAAAAAACATCGCTAAAGATTTAGACGCATGTAAAGCGCAAGAAGCCGACGGTGTAATGCCAGATGGTGCGGTCATTATTGCGGCTATTACAAGTTGTACTAATACCTCTAACCCTCGTAACGTTGTTGCGGCAGGCCTTGTTGCAAAACGTGCGAACGAATTAGGCTTAGTGCGCAAACCTTGGGTTAAATCATCGTTTGCCCCAGGCTCAAAAGTTGCAAAACTTTATTTAGAAGCGTCCGGTTTGTTGCCCGAAATGGAAAAACTAGGTTTTGGTATTGTGGGTTACGCATGTACTACCTGTAATGGTATGTCGGGTGCATTAGACCCTCAGATCCAGCAAGAAATTATTGACCGTGACTTATACTCAACAGCGGTATTATCGGGTAACCGTAACTTTGATGGTCGTATTCACCCTCATGCGAAACAAGCGTTCTTAGCGTCGCCGCCCTTGGTTGTTGCCTACGCCATTGCCGGTACGATGCGTTTTGATATTGAAAAAGACGTGTTAGGACAAGATCAAGAGGGTAACGACATTACCTTAAAAGATATTTGGCCAAGTGATGAAGAGATAGATGCCATTGTTGAATCAAGCGTTAAGCCTGAACAATTCAAAAAAGTCTACACGCCAATGTTCGACTTAGGTGCTTTTGAGCCTGCTGAAAGTCCATTGTATGCATGGGATGAGACAAGTACTTATATCCGTAGACCGCCTTATTGGGAAGGTGCATTAGCGGGTGAACGTACCATGAAAGGTATGCGTCCTCTAGCCGTGTTAGGTGACAATATTACAACCGATCACTTATCACCATCGAATGCGATTCAATTAAACAGTGCCGCCGGTGCTTACCTAGATAAAATGGGATTACCAGAAGCCGATTTTAACTCGTACGCAACCCACCGTGGTGATCACTTAACCGCCCAACGTGCAACGTTTGCAAATCCGAAATTATTCAACGAGATGTGTGTTGATGAAAACGGTGAAGTAAAACAAGGCTCTCTAGCTCGCATCGAGCCCGAAGGTGTTGAAAGCCGTATGTGGGAAGCAATTGAAACCTACATGGACAGAAAACAGCCATTAATCATCATCGCCGGTGCCGATTATGGTCAAGGTTCATCACGTGACTGGGCTGCGAAAGGCGTACGCCTTGCTGGTGTAGAAGTGATTGTATCGGAAGGTTTTGAGCGTATTCACCGTACCAACTTAGTCGGCATGGGGGTTTTACCGCTTGAGTTTACCAACGGTGAAACTCGTCATACCTACGCGATTGATGGTACAGAAACATATGATGTTGTTGGTACCACTGCACCCGGTGCAGCAATGACGGTGGTCATGACCCGTAAAAATGGTGACGTTGTTGAAATTCCGGTTAAGTGTCGTTTAGATACGGCCGAAGAAGTCTCTGTTTATGGTGCTGGCGGTGTTTTACAGAAGTTTGCTCAGGACTTTTTAGAAGCAAGCAAAGCACGCAGCGAGCAAAGCAAGATTTCAGCATAAAGACAGCTTAGAGGCTACGTCTTTATTTTCCTGAGGTAGCAAACTAAACACTTGAACCAAGTAAAGGCGGTGCTGAAGTGAATCGGCACCGCTTTTTTTATAACAGTTTTTATTACACTTTTTTTTCTTTCACTAAGGGAGAGCATGATGTCTCACGTTCCTCAAGTAAAAATTCCAGCCACCTATATTCGTGGTGGTACATCCAAAGGGGTGTTCTTTAATTTAAGCGACTTACCTAAGCGTTGTCAGGTACCTGGCGAAGCTCGCGACAATATGCTGCTTAGGGTGATTGGCAGCCCAGATCCTTATGGCAAACAAACCGATGGCATGGGTGGCGCAACGTCTAGCACCAGTAAAACCGTGATCTTATCGAAAAGCAACCAAACAGATCATGATGTGGATTATCTTTTTGGCCAAGTAGCCATAGACAAGGCCTTTGTCGATTGGAGTGGTAACTGTGGGAATTTAACCGCGGCGGTTGGCTCTTTCGCCATCAGTAGTGGTTTAGTTGAAGCCAGCCGCATACCAGAAAATGGCGTTGCTACGGTGCGCATTTGGCAAGCAAATATTAAGAAGACCATCATCGCACAAGTACCTATTACCAATGGCGAAGTGCAAGAAACAGGTGATTTTGAACTTGATGGTGTCACGTTCCCGGCGGCCGAAGTGCCTGTGGAGTTTATTGCCCCAGTCGATCCAAGTGAAGCAATGTTCCCTACCGGTAATGTGGTTGATGAACTGGAAGTACCTGGCGTGGGGACGTTTGCTGCGACGATGATCACCGCAGGCATCCCAACTATCTTTTTAAATGCTGAAGATATTGGTTACACCGGCACAGAATTGCAAGATGCCATTAATAATGATGAGCAAGCGCTTGCGCGTTTTGAAACGATCCGTGCGCATGGTGCGATTAAAATGGGGTTGATAAATTCGATTGACGAAGCCAAGTCTCGCCAACATACACCAAAAGTTGCATTTGTCACTGAGGCCAAAGAATATACAACGTCAAGCGGTAAAGACGTTTCATCGGCCGATATTGATTTGCATGTACGTGCCTTATCTATGGGTAAGTTACACCATGCCATGATGGGCACGGCCGCGGTTGCTATTGGTACGGCGGCAGCTATTCCTGGTACGTTAGTTAATTTGGCTGCGGGTGGTGGTGAACGCAACTCCGTGGTCTTTGGCCACCCATCGGGTACATTAAAAGTGGGTGCTAAAGCCAATTGTGAAGGTGGGGCATGGACGGTTGAAAAAGCCATTATGAGCCGTAGCGCTCGAGTTTTAATGGAAGGCTGGGTACGCATTCCGGGTGATTGTTTTTAACATGAACCTCGAGGGTTAATCGAGTAGCCAATTGTTGCAATTTGTGGCATTGGTTGCTTTCTTCCCTCGAATTAACTAAATTAACATAAACAATCATCCTTAAATAATAAATCCATGAATTCATTCGTTAAATACCTTTCATTCTGCTTGGTGACTCTTTTTAGTAGTCACGTACTGGCGGTGAAACTCATTATTCCCGAAGAGTTTGTCGTTGAACGTTTAAATGGTGAAGAGTTTATGCCGTCATTGTTTACCAGTGAAACGGTGCTTGATGTTAGCTCTGGGCAAAATGTATTGGTGTTAAAGTATGCACAAATGTTTGAAGATGATATGGAAGATCATCACACCACAATCCGCTCAAATCCGTTTATTTTAATTTTTTCTGTTGGTAAAGAGCAACGAATCGAGGTTCAGTTTCCTGAACAACTCGATACTAACTCGGCAAGCGATTTCGCCAAAAAACCAAAGGTGGTTTTAGTGGACGAAAATGGCACGTCATTAGCAGTGATGAATCAATCCTTGTCTCAATTTAACGATCAAGTCATGAAACAGTCGCTAACAAAACAACAAGCATTGATTAATGCTAAGACAATAAATAATGCATCTACGGATGCTGGTGCGTTTGCTCAGAAAAATGATCAACCATCCGTTGACAATGCAACCAGCCCCAAAAACGGCGCCGGACCTAATAATATCGATATGTTAAAGTATTGGTGGTTAAAGGCATCGGCGTCAGAGAAGGCGGCATTTTTACAATTTACTCAAGAGAATAAAAAATAACTTAACACCCTGAGTAAATACCCTAGGTGTTTACTACAATTAATGTCAGTTACCGTGAATAATTTGTACGGATTGCTCAATAAATCAGCCATTTTGTAAGCGAGATTTTTTAAAATCGTTATTTTCAGCCGATGTAAGCCATTTATTTACGTAAATCATCAGGTAATGCTTTAAATAAGGCACATTACAGGGTATGTTATGCGCTTTTTGTACGATGAAGAACCCTTTATGAATAAAACTGACTTTTATCAAAGCATGTTAGGGCAGGTTAAGGCCATCATTAGTGGTGAAAAAGACCTGATCGCCAATATGGGCAACATCAGTGCCATATTATTCAATGCGTTTGATGACGTGAATTGGGCTGGCTTTTATCGCATGGTAGACAATGAACTCGTACTTGGCCCATTTCAGGGGCAAGTCGCTTGTATTCGTATACCTGTTGGACGCGGTGTCTGCGGAACGGCGGTTAGCGAAAAGCAAGTGCAATTGGTTGCAGATGTGCATCAATTTGCTGGACATATTGCCTGCGATGCAAGCAGTAACGCTGAAATTGTTATACCGGTATACCAAAATAACGAAGTTATTGCGGTATTAGATATCGACAGCACAACCATTGCCCGTTTTGACGAAGAAGACAAGGTAGGCTTACAAGCCATTGTACATGCGCTCGAGAGTGAAATCGCCTAATGAAAGAATTTGTCGTAATCCACGACTTCCTAGTATCAGAAGCCGTCGTCGGTGACTGGGAAGGTGATGAAGAAACGGTCGCAGAAAAAATAAACGAATTTTATCATACCATTTACCAAATGGCTGAAGATGATATAAACCCAGAACAATTGATAGCCTTATTAGAATTGGTTTGGGAACATTGGATAGGTAATGAAGACCTTCCAGAACTTGAATATGATGATATTTATGATTGGTGCCAGCATTTATTGGACAACCGTGAACAGTATCTCGAACAACAAAATTAATTGATTGAAGTAATTATTATGGAAACTAAACGAATCACAAGCAAAGAAATTATCGCTCATTTAGCGGAGAAATTTCCTGCATGTTTTACTGTCGAAGGCCCTGTTAAACCATTAAAAGTTGGTATTTTTCAGGAGCTTGCACAAGCATTAGCGGAAGACGACAAGGTAAGTAAAACTCAGCTACGTCAAGCCTTACGTCATTACACGTCAAGCTGGCGCTACCTTAAATCCATTAAAGAGGGTGCACAACGTGTAAACCTTAGTGGTGAAGAAATTGAAGCGATTGATGCTGAACAAGCAAGTTTTGCTGCAAAGACTCTTAAAGAGAGCCAAGAAAAATTTGCTAACAAAAAACCACAAGACAAAAAAGAAAATAAAGCTTATAAAGGAACTAAACCTGCTGAAAAGGGCTCTACTACTAAAGCGAGTAAAGCAAAATTCAAAGCGGTGAAAGCTAAAAAAGCACCTGCGAAAAAACCGGTTAAACTAAACAAGGTTGAAGCGAATGCTTTGTCAGCAGGTATGAAAGTTATGGTACAGGTGGGTAATTCACCATTAGATGCTACTATTACAGAAGTAGCAGGTAAAGATGTAAGCGTACAATTAACATCCGGTATGGTTGTTAAAACACAGGCGGATAAGATCTTTACCAAATAATAAGAGGGAGTAGTTTTATGCAGAAAATCAGTCGGTTAGCTTTAGCCGTTTCATTTACGTTTTCTTTATCGGCGTTCGCGCAAGTTGAAAAAGTAGAAGACGTTACTCATGAGTTGCCTGAATTAATGCAGCAAATGCAACACAAAACGGCAAGTAAACGAGTTTCGGCTACTTTCTCGCGTCAACACTACAAAAAGTTTGAGTTTAATGATGACTTGTCATCCGAGATTTTTGATTTATATATTAAACAACTCGATTATGCTCACCAATTTTTCCTTCAGCAAGATATCAAGGATATTGAACAGTATCGCTTGAATTTTGATGATATGCTGATGTCGGGCAAACTTGCATCAGCGTATAAAATCTACAACCTTAATGCCAAACGACGTCAAGAGCGCTACGAATACGCGCTTACCTTGCTCGATAAAGAGTTCGATTTTGGCCTTAAAGAAGAATACATCTACGACCGAGAAGAAGCTTCATTTGCTCAATCAGAGCAAGAATTGAATGAGCTTTGGCGCTCGAGAGTAAAATATGATGCATTGAATCTGAAACTCTCAGGTAAAGATTGGCCTAAGACGCAAGAAGTTTTGCGCAAACGTTATAACAATGCCTTAAAACGCTTAACTCAAAATGAAAGTGAAGACGTTTTTCAGGTGGTCATGAATGCTTTTTCGCGTACGGTAGAGCCACATACCTCTTATCTTTCTCCACGAAATGCTGAACGTTTCCAAATGGAAATGAATCTATCCCTTGAAGGCATCGGTGCCGTTCTTCGCTTAGAAGACGATTACACGGTCATTCAAAGCGTGGTAACGGGTGGTCCTGCTGATAAAAGCAAAAAGATCAAACCAAAAGATAAAGTCGTTGCTGTGGCACAAGGTGACGAAGATTTTGTCGATGTGGTTGGCTGGCGTTTAGATGACGTGGTTGACTTGATCAAAGGCCCTAAGGGCACGACAGTACGCTTACAAGTTGAAAAAGGCGAAGACGACCCAACAATTGAAGTGGTCGAAATTGTTCGCGATAAAATCAAACTGGAAGACCGTCAGGCTAAATCAGAGGTTTACCTTGAAAAAGTTGGTGAAGGTCAAGAAGCGACAGCGAAAAAGCTAGGCATTATTACCATTCCAAGTTTTTATCATAAATTATCGCAAGATGTTGCCAAAGAAATCACCAAGCTTAAAGAAGATAATGTGCAAGGCATCATTGTTGACTTACGTGGTAACGGCGGTGGCTCACTCGTTGAAGCAACGTTATTAACGGGCTTGTTTATTGATGCAGGTCCCGTTGTTCAGGTTCGAGACGGAGCGAATCGTGTTGAAGTGAACAAAGATACAGACGGGGTGAGTTTTTATCAAGGACCGTTAACCGTCATGGTTGACCGTTACAGTGCTTCTGCATCCGAAATTTTTGCAGCCGCGCTGCAAGATTATGGCCGTGCAATTATTGTCGGTGAAAACACCTTTGGTAAGGGTACGGTACAGCAACATCGTGGTTTAGGTCGAGTGTACGATTTATATGAAAAACCACTGGGCAGCATTCAATTTACCATTGCCAAGTTCTACCGCATAAATGGTGGCAGTACACAGCACAAAGGGGTTAGTCCGGATATTTTATTCCCATCAGCCATCGATCCGGCAGACTGGGGTGAGAGTAAAGAAGATAATGCCTTACCTTGGGATAAAATTAATCGCGCGCCTTATAAGCGTTTGCATGATTACACAAACGATATCTCTTATTTAGATACCTTACATAAGCAGCGTATTGTTACTAACCCTGAATTTGCCTACTTAAATGAAGACATTCAATACTACAAAGAGCATAAAGATAGAAAGGCCGTTTCATTAAATTATGATGAGCGCAAAAAAGAGCGTGAAGAAAATAAACAGAAACGATTAGACCGAGCCAACAAACGTCTGATTGCAATGGGTAAAGAAACCATTAAAAGTGTGGATGATATTCCTGAAGAGTTGTCAGAGCTTGACCCCTTATTGGATGAAACCGCCAATATTACCTTTGATTTATTGGATGTTGGTCGATTAGCTAAAAAATAACCGTAATTGTTAAAAAAAATAGTTGCATAAAAAACCGCTTTTTTAAGCGGTTTTTTTATGCCTTCAGAATAATGTAAATGTAAAAAACAAACGAAACTTTAGACCTGTTTAGGTCATGCACATCTAGATGTGCGCAAATAAAATGCAAAAACAATTCAGCTGTTGCTGTCCATATAAAAGCAAAGCTTGTATTAAGTTTGTAACGAGCTGCATACATATTTGGAAAAAATGCATAAAATCAACCTTGGTGCCTTGGTATGAAAAATCACACCAATTAGGTGATTACATTTTTGTCAATTATTCAATACAATTGGTAACATTTTTAAAATAACAAAAGTTCGTAGGAAAGTTGAGTGATAAATAAAGTTTCAAAAAGCAATAATCCAAGTTTTGCTGATGCGTTAATTCCCATTATTGTGATGATGGTGTTGTTGACATCGGCGGTATTGTATTTTGGCGACAATTCCTCTTGGGGCCCAAATCAAATCGCTTTATTGCTATCCACCGGTGTGGCTCTGGTTATTGGTTTTAAAAATGGCCATGACTGGATAAGCATGGAAAAAGCCATTATTAATGGTATTTCCATTTCACTTGGCGCAATTTTAATTTTATTTGCGGTTGGCTCATTAATCGGTACCTGGTTATTGGCCGGTACGGTGCCAACAATGATTTACTTTGGTTTGAATTTACTAGACCCTCAATGGTTCTACCCAGCAGCGTGTATTATTTGTGGTTTGGTATCCATGTCTATTGGTAGCTCATGGACAACGGCCGCGACCATTGGTGTCGCTTTAATTGCGGTGGCAGAAGGTTTGGACCTATCACCAGCAATTACCGCCGGTGCGGTGATTTCAGGTGCCTACTTTGGTGATAAGATTTCACCGTTATCAGAAACGACCAATTTGGCCCCTGCGGTTGCCGGCAGTGAGTTGTTTAATCATATTCGTTATATGCTTTGGACAACATTACCATCCATTGCGACGGCCATTGTCTTATTTGTTATTTTAGGCCTTAGTGAAGACATTAAGGACACCACCGATAATGTGGCTGAACTTAATGCTTTACTAGATGAAAACTTTGATATCAGCGTATTAAATTTATTGCCGCTTGTGTGCTTATTAATTTTAGCCTTTAAAAAAGTACCCGCATTCTTGGCGGTTTCTATTGGCGCCATTTTAGGCGCGATTTGGGCCGTTATTTATCAGCAAGATTTTATTATGAAACTTGCTGGCGAAGGTGTTGATTCGTTTACGGCAAACATTACCATTGTCTGGACTGCTTTTTTTGATGGGGTGTCGGTGTCAACTGGCAATGACAACCTTGATAGTTTGCTAAGTCGTGGTGGTATGTCGAGTATGTTAAATACCGTATGGCTTATTGTGTGTGCTTTAACTTTTGGTGCCGTACTTGAGCATTTAGGCTTATTGCGCAAGTTAATGAGCGTTATTTTGGCTAAGGTACATTCTGTTGGTGGTTTGATTTTTAGTACAGTGAGCACCTGTATTGGTACGAACCTAGTAACTGCCGACCAATACATGGCCATTGTCATGCCAGGTCGTATGTTTAAAGAAGAATACAAGAATCAAGATTTAGACCCTCTGGTATTAAGTCGTACACTGGAAGATTCAGGGACCTTAACCTCGCCGCTTATTCCTTGGAACACTTGTGGTGCCTACATGTATGGGGTTTTAGGTGTAAATCCATTAGATTACGTATTCTATTGCTTCTTTAATTTAATTAACCCGGTATTGGCGGTTATCTACGGTTACATCGGTTTTAAAATCAAAAAGGTTGTATCTTAATAAAACCAAGGTATCATGCATAGCAGTGTCGTTCGTAGTTGGCACTGCTGTGTTAAAAGGAAGTTCGAAGTATGCATGAATCAAAATCACCAATAACAATCGATTTAGCCACGCCATTAAACATCACTAGCGGTTGCAATATAAAAAATCGCTTATTTAAATCTGCTATGAGTGAACAACTCGCTAGTGCCAGTCATGACCCAAGTCAGGAGCTTATTAACTTATACAGTATTTGGGCAAATGGTGGCACAGGCTTATTAGTTACTGGTAATGTTATGGTATCTCGTGATGCCCTAGGCGAACCTAAAAACGTTGTCCTAGATAAAGATTCTGATTTAGCTTTATTCAAGCAATGGGCCAAACAAGGTCAAGAGCAACAAGCGCAATTATGGATGCAGCTTAATCACCCGGGTAAACAAACGCCAAACTTTTTGACTGAAGAACCCGTAGCACCTTCAGCCATTCCTTTAGGGAAGCAATTACAAAGCTCCTTTAATACTCCAAGAGCCCTTAGCGAAGACGAAATATTAGCGATCGTTGAACAATTCGCTTATGCGGCCAGCAAAGCCAAACAATGTGGGTTTAGCGGGGTACAAATTCATGGTGCTCATGGTTATTTAGTCAGTCAGTTTTTATCGCCACACCATAACCGCCGTGAAGATAAGTGGGGCGGCAGCTTAGACAACCGAGTACGCTTTGTTAGAGAAGTGTATAAAGCCATTCGCCGTGAGGTGGGTGAACAGTTCCCTATTGGCATCAAATTAAATTCTGCGGATTTTCAAAAGGGTGGTTTTAGTGAAGATGATTCAATGCAAGTGATCCAATTACTGCAGCAAGACGGCATCAATTTGATTGAGATCTCGGGTGGCAATTACGAAAGCCCGAGCATGATGGGCAGTAAAGCGAAGCAAAGCACCATAACCCGAGAAGCGTACTTTCTCGATTTTGCCGAAAAAGCCAAAAAGCAACTTAGCGTTCCGCTTGTGGTTACCGGTGGTTTTCGCTCTTCAAAAGCCATGCAAGCCGCCTTACAATCAGGGGCAACCGATATGATTGGTTTGGCAAGACCTTTGGCCGTCTATCCAGATGTCAGTCATTCTTTGATAGCCGATGCGGATTTTGTGATCAAGCTAAAACCGTTAACTACCGGTTGGTCAACGCTTGATTTCATCGCCATGCTGAGCATTACTTGGTATGAGCATCAGTTGGCCTTTCTTGGCAATGGCAAAAAAGCCAAACCCAATTTTAGCACTTGGATATCGGTGATAAAAACATTTAAAGACATCGGTGTGCATTCGTTTAAACGTCGTCGTGCTTAGTCTCTAAAAGTTAAAACCAGTGTCTAGACAATTCATTTAGGACTGGTTTTTTGCTTAAAGTCTAAAAACAAAGACTTTTTTATTGCATATAATCAAGCTCGGGTTAGAATTAATTTTTAGTTAATAATAATAACCTGAACCTGATTATGAGTGAATTTACCCCACGTTTTCTAAAAGATTACCAATCCCCGCATTACGCAATTTCAACAGTACATTTAACTGTAGAGCTTGATGAACATGCGACTATAGTAACCAATGTAATGACTATCAGTCGTAATGGTGATCACGACCATCCACTGGTCCTTGATGGCGAGCATTTAAAACTGCTCAGCGTAAATATTGAAGGCAGACCATTAGAGTCTGACTTTTATCAGCTCGATGACACCAGCCTAGCGTTTCATATTGCCCAGCTTGATGATCAGGACAGTGTGCAAGTGAGTATAGTGACTGAAATAGACCCTAAAGGTAATACCGCTTTGGAAGGTATTTATAAATCTGGGGATGTGTATTGCAGTCAATGTGAAGCGGAAGGTTTTCGCCGCATAACTTATTTCCTTGACCGCCCCGACGCGATGGCGGTGTATACCACTAAGATCATTGCCGCAAAACAAGACTTTCCATATTTGCTCGCCAACGGGAACAAAGTGGCCACTGGCGATTTAGACAATGGCTTGCATTTTGTCACCTGGCACGACCCTTACCCAAAACCCTGTTATTTATTTGCCCTTGTTGCCGGTGACTTTGACTTGTTAGCGGATTCCTTTACAACGAAGTCGGGCAGGGACGTTAACCTTGAACTGTTCGTAGATAAAGGCAACTTAAATAAAGCCGAACATGCCATGATCTCATTGAAAAAATCGATGCAGTGGGATGAAGAGCAATTTAATCTAGAATACGATCTGGATATCTACATGATTGTCGCGGTGGATTTCTTCAATATGGGGGCAATGGAGAATAAAGGCTTAAATATCTTTAACTCAAAATATGTGCTGGCGGATGATTTATCGGCGACCGATGATGACTTTTTTGGTATTGAGTCGGTGATTGCCCACGAATACTTCCATAACTGGACTGGGAACCGGGTAACGTGTCGTGATTGGTTTCAGTTAAGCCTAAAGGAAGGTTTGACGGTATTTCGTGATCAACAATTTAGTGCCGACATGCACTCTAAGGCCGTTACCCGAATCAAGAACGTTAGAGTGGTACGCAGCCAGCAGTTTGCTGAAGATGCAGGACCTATGGCGCACCCTATTCGACCTGAAAAAGTGGTTGAAATGAACAACTTTTATACGCTAACCGTGTATGAAAAGGGCTCCGAAGTGATTCGTATGCTCCATACGTTATTAGGTGATAAAGGCTTTAAAGAAGGCATAAAGTTATACTTCCATCGTTTTGATGGTCAAGCCGTTACCTGTGATGACTTTGTGAATGCCTTAAGTGATGCAACCGGTAAAGATTTAAGCCAATTTAAACGTTGGTACAGTCAGTCAGGCACCCCACACTTAGAGGTAAGTGATAGGTTTGATGAAGAGAAAGGTCGCTACTATTTAACGATTAAACAAAACCACCCACAAACACAAGATAATCAGCAAAAGCACAACCTGCACATCCCGATTAATTTCGAGCTCATTAATGCTAAGAATAATGAAAGCTTCAAGCAAGGCATGTTGGAGTTATGCGAAGAGGAACAAACCTGGAGCTTTAGCCATATTAAACAGCGCCCAGTACCTGCGCTATTAGGAAACTTTTCTGCGCCGGTCAAGCTTGATTATGATTATACCGATGCGCAAATATTAGCTTTAATTTTAGGGGCTAACGATGAGTTTATTCGCTGGGATGCCGGCCAAAAGCTGTTTGCCACCTATATTCGCCAATTGGTTGTTGATAAAGATTTACCGTTACCAAGCAATATCATTGATATTGTTCACCGCATTTTAGACAGTGATGCCGATAACGCTTTTAAAGCAGAGCAATTAACGTTACCGAGTTTTGATGAAATGGCGGATAGCATCGACAAGGTTGATGTGAGCGCTTTGGTTAATGCGATATCAACGTTAAAGCACTACATTGCTAAGCACTGTCAAATAAAGATGCAACAGGTGTATCAGCAGTGTCAAAGTGATGAATTTCTTAAAGATGGTCAGGCGATAGGGGACAGGGCATTAAAGAACATCTGCTTAGATTACCTAACCACTGTGGCAGATGATGCTCTGGTTGAGCAACAATATGATGCAGCGAATAACATGACCGATCAAATTGCGGCACTGAAAATTGCCGCGCAATTTGATTTACCGTGTTTTGAACGCTTGAGTACCTCCTTTGAGCAGCAATGGACGGATAATACCTTGGTGATGGACAAATGGTTTTCGATAAATGCCATGCATAACCACGATTCGGTCATTGAGCGAGTAACGAGTTTATTGGTTCACCCTAAATTCAGTTTGGAAAACCCAAACCGAGCTCGCTCATTAATTGGGGCCTTTGCGTTTTATAACCCAAAATACTTCCATCAAATCGATGGTAAGGGCTACCAATTTTTAGCGGAGCAAATTGCAAAGTTAAACCAAATTAATCCGCAGGTAGCTTCGCGCATTATTACCCCGCTTATTGGCTTTAAATCCTTTAATGAACAGCATCAGCAATTGATGATGGCTCAGTTAGAGGCATTGCATAAACTGGAAAACTTATCGAAAGATTTGAGCGAAAAGTTAGATGCCGCATTAAAGAGTTAAATAATACTGGTTAACCAGTGTGAATCGCTATGATAGAAGCGCAATCAAATGCACATTGATTGCGCTTTTTATTTTGCTTTTTACAAAAAAATGACAACCAATTTTTATTCATTTTTCATTATTGAAACTGCATAAATAATCACGAAAATAGGCCATTAATCAGTTTCTATGTAGCAGGGGTGAATATTAACTTACAAAGTATTTACACCTCATTCTACATTGGTATTTTTACTCTAATAAAGTGCTTTCAAATCGTAACAAATACCACTAGAATCGCGCTTAAATAATCTTTCTGCCACTTTGTATAATAATAAATCAAGTTGATTGGAATCAGCCGCTAGTGGTAATAAAAACTGATAATTAATAATAATTTACTATACTTTACGCCAACTTTTAGGCGGTAAATGAAAGCTCAGTTGAAAGTTTCGCATTACTATTACAACTCGCCTTAACCAGAGGGTAAACGCATGGCGTCAATAGACAACAAATCTTCGGTACTTTTTAAAAACATCAGCAAGCTAATTCACAATAAAGTGCCTGCTGATATAGCCCCCCTGTTAGAACAATTCACCAGCTTACTTTATCGTAATATTTCCAATGAGGATCTGGCAGGTCGCAACGACAGTGACGTGTATGGTGCAACACTGAGTTTATGGAAAGCATTAAACGAACAAACAGGTGAACAGCCTTTTATTCGAGTGCTAAACCCTGAAGTGTCCAAACACGGTTGGAAATCAAGCCATACCGTTATTGAAGTGATCATTAAAGATATTCCATTTTTGGTGGACTCAACCCGAATCGCTTTAAACCGTTTAGGCATGTCTCCCCATTTAATCTTAAATTGTCCATTAAACATTGTTCGTCATGACGATGGTTCGATAAAACAGATTTCTGCGGCCAATGAAAAACTTAAAGACAGCGTATGTGAAACCGTGTTCTTTATTGAAATTGACCACTTAACCGAACACAGTCAAATTGAGTTGCTTCGTGAAGAGTTACGCTCAGTCTATGAAGAAGTTATGTTAACGGTTAATGACTGGCAGCCTCTTTACCACAAATTTACCGATACCATTGCTTCCTTAGAGCAAAACAAGCCATTTGTTAGCGAAACTGAGTTTGAAGAATCGAAAGAGTTTTTACAGTGGATTGCCAACAATAACTTTACCTTTATGGGGTATCGTTCATACGATGTTGAAGAAGTGAAAGGCGATGTGGTACTTGACGCCGATTTAGACTCTAGCTTGGGCTTAATGCGTAAGTCTACAACGCATCAACGTCGATTGTTTTCAAGCTACAGTGAATCTGCGAAAGAATTGGCTCTAGGTAAAAATTTATTAATTTTAACCAAAACCAACTCGCGTTCGCGTGTTCATCGTCCGGCGCATTTAGACTACATTGGCGTTAAGTTTTTTGATAAAAATGGCAAGATCGTTCGTGAAGAGCGCTTTATTGGTCTATTTGGTTCGGCTTTCTACAACTCAAGTGCGCTTAACTTGCCGATTATCCGTCACAAAGTAAAACGTGTTTGTGACAATTCAGGTTTTGCTGAAGGTTCGCACGGTTATAAAACCTTAATCAACATCTTGGAAACCTTCCCTAGAGATGAAATCCTGCAAGCCAAAGAATCGCAATTAACAGACACCGTAAAAGGCGTTCAGCAAATGCAAGAGCGCGACGTTACCGGTTTGTTTGTTCGACCAGATGCGTTTAACCGTTTCTTCTCATGTATGGTGTATGTGCCGCGTGAACGCTACAACACCCAATTACGTATAGAAACGCAAAAAATATTAAAACAAGCGTTTGGCAGCGATCAGGAAGTGGAATTTAATACCTTCTTCTCCGAATCTGTACAAGCAAGAACCCACTATATAGTCCGTGTTGACTCGACCAAGGCAGATATTGATGTGAAGGAAATTGAGCGTAACTTAAACCAGGCCGCCCGCAACTGGGATGATAAATTAGCGGATGCCCTAAAAATAAATAAGGGTGAGGTATTAGGGAAGAAACTGAGTCGTAAATACGCCAATTTTCCACAATCGTATAAAGATGAAGTCTTACCGGGTACTGCCATTGTTGATATTGAAAAACTTGAAGCATTAACCCCGGCTAGCCCATTAGAAATGTTGTTTTATCAACCGTTGGAAGAGAAATCGGACAGCCGTTTTGTAAAATTAAAACTGTTCCATAAAGGCGAGCCATTACACCTTTCGGATGTATTGCCAATGCTTGAAAACTTTGGCTTGCGGGTGATTGGCGAAAGCCCATACATGGTGCGCAATAGCGAAGGTGAGATGTGCTGGATTTTAGACTTCTCAATGCTGTTAACGGGCAACAAAGCGTTTAACCTTGAGCAAGTACAAATTTTATTCCAAGATGCGTTTGCCAAAGTATGGCACGGCGTGTTGGAAGATGACGGTTTTAACCGTCTTATATTAGGTGCAGGTCTTGCTGGTCGTGAAGTGTCTATTTTACGAGCTTATGCCAAATATCAACAACAAATTGGCAGTACGTTCTCGCAAACCTATATTGAAGAAACGTTTACTCGTTATCCTAATTTTGCTGAGTTATTGGTTGAGTTATTTGAACTTAAATTTACCCCAACCAATAAAGATAACAGCAAAGCCGTAAACAAAGTTTTAGAAACCATTGAAGGCTCTTTAGACAATGTTGCTAGCTTGGATGATGACCGAATTATTCGACGTTATGTTGAAATTATCAACGCCACCGTTCGTACCAACTACTTCCAGTTAAACGAGCAAGGTCAACACAAGTCGTACGTATCATTTAAGCTTATGCCAGAAATGATCCCAGAAATGCCTAAGCCATTACCTAAGTTTGAAATCTTTGTTTACTCACCACAAGTTGAAGGTGTGCACTTACGTGGCGGTAAAGTCGCTCGTGGTGGTTTGCGTTGGTCAGACAGACGAGAAGATTTTAGAACCGAAGTATTAGGTTTGGTAAAAGCCCAGCAAGTTAAAAACACGGTTATCGTACCGGTTGGCGCCAAAGGTGGTTTCTTCTGTAAGCAATTACCAGTGGGTGGTTCGCGCAGTGAAGTATTTGAAGCTGGTCGTGAATGTTACAAAACCTTTATTCGTGGTTTATTGGATATTACCGATAACATTAAAGGTGGTGAAGTGGTTCACCCAGACAGTGTTGTCCGTTTAGATGAAGATGATACCTACTTAGTTGTGGCAGCCGATAAAGGGACTGCGACATTTTCGGATACCGCAAACAGCATTTCAGAAGAATACGGTTTCTGGCTTGGTGATGCCTTTGCCTCTGGTGGTAGCGTTGGTTATGACCATAAGAAAATGGGCATTACCGCAAAAGGTGCATGGGAGTCGGTTAAGCGTCATTTCCGCGAAATCGGTATTAACTGTCAAACCACAGACTTTACCTGTTTAGCGGTAGGTGATATGGCCGGTGATGTATTTGGTAATGGTATGTTGTTGTCGAAACATACGTGTTTGCAGGTTGCTTTTAACCACATGCACATCTTTATTGACCCAACGCCGAATTCAAAAACCAGTTGGGTAGAGCGAGAGCGTTTATTCAATTTACCTGGTTCAAGTTGGTCCGATTACAATACGGATTTAATTTCTGAAGGGGGTGGCATTTTCTCTCGGGCGGCTAAGTCCATAAAGTTAACCCCACAAATAAAGAAAATGTTAGGCACTAAGAAAGCCTCAATGGCACCGACTGAGTTAATTCAGGCGGCGTTAAAAATGAAAGTCGATCTCTTCTGGAACGGTGGTATTGGTACTTACATTAAAGGCAGCAATGAAAGCCATTTAGAAGTTGGCGATCGTGCGAATGACATTTTACGTGTGAATGGCTGTGATGTGCAGGCAAAAGTCATTGGTGAAGGTGGTAACCTAGGTTGTACCCAACTTGGCCGTATTGAATACACCGCCAATGGTGGCCGTATGAATACCGACTTTGTTGATAACGTTGGTGGGGTAGATTGCTCCGATAACGAAGTGAACATCAAAATCTTACTAAACACCTTAGTTGCCGACGGAGATTTAACCTTAAAACAGCGTAATAACCTGCTTTATGATATGACCGATGAAGTAGAAGAAATTGTATTGGATGACTGTTATCGTCAAACCAACTCGATTTCAATTTCGGAATCTCAAGGTTCAGGTAAGTTAAAAGAGCAAACTCGATTTATTCATTACCTTGAGCGTGAAGGTAAGTTAGATAGAGCGATGGAGTTTTTACCAACTGATGAAGAAATCGCTGAACGCCGTGCAGCCCACAAAGGCTTAACTCGTCCTGAAATTTCAGTATTAATTGCCTATTCAAAAATGGTATTAAAAGAGCAGTTATTGGAAGATGAAATCACCAATGACGATTACTTGGGCCGTTTATTGTTTAATGCGTTTCCGGTTCAGTTACAAGATAAATACCAAGAGCAAATGCAAAACCACCCGCTACGTGCAGAGATCATTGCCACGCGTTTGGCCAACAATATTTGTAACTTTATGGGCAGTAACTTCATTTACCGAATGGAAGAAGAAACCGGTGCCAGTATTACTGAAATTGCTAAGTGTTACACCATGGCAAGTGAAGTATTTGAATTGGCCACAACCTGGGATCAGATTCAAAAGCTCGATAATAAAATTTCAGCTGATGTGCAAATTAGCATGTTGTTCCAATTACGTCGTACGATTCGCCGTGCAACGCGTTGGTTCTTGCGTCATCGCAATAAAGATTTATCTATTTTACAATCGATTGATTTTTACCAACCAGCATTTAAGGTGATGTCTAGCAAGCTAGACACCTTCTTAGTCGAGAGTGAAGAGAAAGAGTTATGTGATATTCGCGATAACTTGCTTGAGCAAAAAGTACCCGCAAAAATTGCTAGCCGTATTTCACAGCTCTCAACGCTATTCTCCTCTATGGATATTGCGCAAATTGCTTGTCAGGATGGCCGCAAGATTGAACTAGTGGCAGCATTATACTTTGCCATTGGTGATCGCTTTGATTTACATTGGTTCTTGGCGCAAATCACCAAGCAACCAGTTGATAATCATTGGCAAGCTCTAGCTCGTGCATCATTCAGAGAAGAACTTGACTGGCAGCAACGTTCAATTACTTCGGTAATTTTAAAAGCAAGTGAAGATGAAAATGACGTTGAACAGTTAATTGAAAACTGGGAAATCAATAAAATTCAACCGCTTGAACGCTGGGCTCAAATCTTATCTGATTTTAGAGCCAGTAAAATTCATGAATTTGCCAAATTCTCAGTGGCATTGCGTGAATTAATGTTATTGGCACACGAATAGCCGAGCTGTCACCGTAAAAAGTTCTTTGATGGTCGACAACAAGTTGACGGCCATCAGAATTTTTCGATATTTCGTGACTTAGCGTCAATAAATGATACCGAATATTAGGTAAATGTTATAAACTCTCCGTTCAGGGGAGTTTTTTGTATCTGATGCCTTATAAATGCATTTTTTACCAAAAATTTATTCGCTGAATCCAACAATAATGAGACATCATGCTTTATTCTATTGCTCGTAATTTTCTATTCAAATTCAGTGCTGAACAAGCACACGACATGACCATTTCAATGCTTAAATCGCCTGCTTCTTTAGCACTAAAAGGCTGTTTTGGCGCCAAAATAAAAGATAAACCCGTTGAAGTAATGGGGATCAAATTTCCAAACCCGGTAGGGCTTGCTGCGGGCCTAGATAAAAATGGTGAATGTATTAATGCTTTTGGGGCAATGGGATTTGGTTTTGTTGAAGTGGGAACGGTAACGCCGAAACCACAACCGGGCAACCCAAAACCACGTATTTTCCGTATACCACAGGCTAACGCCATCATAAACCGTATGGGCTTTAATAACCGAGGTGTGGACTACTTGGTTAATCAGGCAAAAAGAGCCCATTTTAAAGGCGTTTTAGGGATCAATATTGGTAAAAATAAAGATACCCCAGAAGAAAATGCCAAAGACGACTACATCATTTGTATGCGCAAGGTTTATCAATACGCCAGCTACATTGCCGTAAATATTTCTTCTCCAAATACCCCTGGCCTTCGCAACCTGCAATACGGTGAAGCCTTAAGTGAATTATTAAAGGCGCTTAAAGAAGAGCAGGCAACACTGGCTAAAGAATACGGTAAATATGTGCCATTAGCCGTTAAAATTGCTCCTGATTCAACCGAAGAAGAAATTAACGGTATTGCTCAATGTTTGCTTACCAACGAAATTGATGGCGTAATCGCAACCAATACAACGTTAGGCCGAGATGGGGTAGAGCACTTACAACATGGCGGCGAAGCGGGCGGACTGAGTGGTTTGCCAGTACAAGAGAAAAGCACCCAAGTAATTAAACTGCTAGCGAAAGCACTAGACGGTAAAATGCCAATTATAGGTGTGGGTGGTATCAACTCGGCCCAATCGGCACAAGAAAAATTAGACGCTGGTGCCAGCCTAGTACAGCTTTACACGGGCTTTATTTATGAAGGTCCTGATTTAATCAAAGAAATCGTAGATTCAATTTAGTCTCACGAAAAGCTTCAAAGGTAAATAATCACTCAGTCATTATTTACCTTGGCTAGTGGGGGAAACACATAAAAGTGCAACCATACTATTGTGTCATTCCCCTATATTATGCCTACTCTCAATAGCACAATACCTATTCAAGTTGTTACCATTAGCCACGTGTATAAACCGCATGTTTGGGGCTTAGTCATGGTCACTCGTCATTTTATCCAATAAGCCTCAGCTAACCACATTGATATATAAACGATTTTTTAGTTGCGAAAACCAAGTGTGTATAAATGTATCTTTTCGTTAACCGCACAAATGAATGTTACGTGTTTAATGATTTGTTGTGCTATTAATTAAAGTGTTAATTGATAACCACTTATTGGTAAATCAAATATTCCACTATAGTTAATAAAAACCTAATTTTTGAGAGTGCGAAATGTTATTTAAACAAATATTATCTTTTTCTATGGCAGTGACTTCGGCATTGCTCTTCATCCCCGAAAGTGTTGCACAAAGTAAACCCAAATTAGTCTTACAAATCACTGTCGATCAACTTCGTGGTGATTTACCTTTTAAATATCAGGACCGATTTGGTGATAATGGTTTTAATTATCTACTTAAACAGGGTGCTGTTTATAGAGATGCGCATCACAGTCATGCTAATACAGAAACGATTGTTGGGCACGTAACACTGGCAACGGGCGCGTATCCATCAACGCATGGGCTAATCGCCAACTCATGGTATGACCGAGATTTGAAGCGAATCGTTTATAACATTGAAGATCCCGGTTATTCACTCTTATCGAAAAAAGCGGATGTCGATAAAGACACCGAAATTGACCCGACGCAAAAAGCAGCTAAAAATGATGGCCGATCACCGCTTGCCATAAAGTCGTCAACCATAAGCGACGAGGTATTATTGTCGTCTAACGGCAAAGCGAAAGTGTTTGGTGTATCCATAAAAGACCGTGGTGCGGTTTCTATGGCGGGGCATGGCGGCAAGGCTTTTTGGTTTTCAAAAGCAACAGGGGAGTTTGTCACCAGTGACTATTACTATAAAAGTTACCCTAAATGGGTTGTTAACTGGAATGATCAGAAGAAAGTAAATCAATATCGAAATACGCAGTGGCAACTGAGCCAAAAAGCAGGCGGTTATTTATATAAAGATAACGATGATAACGCTTATGAAATGGACTTAGCTGGCTATGGGCGAACCTTTCCACATAATCTAGGGGATTCAAAATACTTCACCACCTTGGTAACCGCAAACCCAGTAGGTGATGAACTCACCGCCGATTTCGCAAAGCAACTTATTGTCAATGAAGGTATTGGCAAGGACAGTATTACAGATTATTTGTCAGTGAGTTTTTCGGCTACCGATTATGTGGGTCACTTTTTTGGGACCGCCAGTTTGGAAATGGAAGACAATATGCTTCGTTTAGACAAAACCTTGGCCGATTTTTTAGGGTTCGTTGATAAAAAGGTGGGGCTGGATAACACCTTAATTGTCCTTTCGGCGGACCATGGTAGCCCTGATATTCCACCGTATCTGGACGAATTGCACTTGCAAGGCCATTACGTTGAACCGGTTGCATGGGATGAATTACCATACATCAAACATTTAAAGCAGACGATTGGTTTTAAAGGCAAGTTAATCGAGGCATTTAACGCACCTTATATTTATATCAATAACGATGCTGTGCAAGAGCAAGGTCTGAATGCCGATGATGTACAGGCTATGGTGGCAAAAACGCTAAGCCAACATCCTTCCATTAAACAAGCAATTGATAGTAATGATATTATTCGTGGGCAGTTAGCAAAAGACCGGGTGTCTAAACTGGTTAGTCACAACTATTATCCTGGACGCTCTGGGGATATTTACCTTGTTTTTCATCCACAAAGTTTTATTAATAAACTTGAAGGCTTAACGGTTGCTTCTATGCATGGTTCGCCATGGCGTTATGATACGTTTGTGCCAGTCATTTTTGCCGGGCAGGGCATCAAAGCGCAACATATTTTTAAGCCGATAGAAACGGTAGATATTGCCCCGACCATTGCGGCTTACCTGCAAATAAAAGCACCAAGTGCAACAAATGGCCGGGTGCTTAAAGAGGTGGTAAGCAAATAATTGGCAAAAGTGATTAGGCGGCTTATTTTGTA
Organism: uncultured Thalassotalea sp.; assembly: GCA_947502355.1. Taxonomy (GTDB): domain Bacteria; phylum Pseudomonadota; class Gammaproteobacteria; order Enterobacterales; family Alteromonadaceae; genus Thalassotalea_A. Next base: position 47,600 of record CANMZP010000010.1, read on the forward strand.
AGGATGCAATGAGCCGCTTAGAGCTCAATATTGAATTGGGATTTGAGAAATGCACTAAATTATAAATAGAAAATGCCTGAAGCAGGACCAGTTTACGGTCTGCTTCAGGCATTGATTTTTGTGTTATTTATAATGGGTAAATCGGTTTTAAACCCTATTAGACTTTGTTCTGCTGTGCAGCATATTCTTCAACTTGTTGCCACACACGTAATACGTTTTTCGATAAGATTTTTTCGATATCTTGCTCTGAATACCCACGCTTTAGCAATCCATCAATTAAGTTGGGGTAACTGGCGACATCTTTTAAGCCAACAGGTAGGCTGTCTCCAACACCATCAAAGTCTGAGCCTACACCCACATGGTCAACGCCAATAAGCTTAATAACGTGGTCATAGTGATCTAACACATCATCCAATGTGGCAAAAACATAAGGGTTGTTTTTACGGTACTGCTCTCGAAATGATTTTGCTTGCTCACTATTGGCTTTGACATCTTGTGCTTCAAGAAACTCGGAAAATTTGGCTTTGGCTAAATCGCCATAATCTCTGGTTGCTTTTGAAATAAAGCTTGAACCAAAGTTAATTTGCACAACACCGCCATTTTTCGCTAATTGCTTTAACATGTCGTCACTCATGTTGCGCTCAAAACCAGGGGTAAAGTGACGCGCTGAAGAGTGTGAGGCAATTACCGGCACTTTAGACAATTCCATAACCTGATAAAATGCCTCATCGGAGATATGTGAAACATCGACCATAACACCTAAGTTATTCATTTCTGTGATGAGTGTTTTACCAAAGTCGGTTAAACCTTTTGCAGGGCGTTCGGTATCATAAGACGAGTCTGAAATGTGATTCGCTTTTGAGTGTGTCAAAGTAATATAACGAATGCCACGCTCGTAAAAGTGTTTCAGATTATTTAAATCACTTTCAATCGGACTGCCGTTTTCCATGCCCAAAGGGAGTGAAATCAGACCTTGTGCAAATTGTTGTTTTACATCGGCAACGCTTTTGGCTATGGCAAATTTTTCAGGAGCTTGTTTTACCATGGCTTCAACACCATCAATTAACTTATCTGCTAAGGCTTTACTGCCACCGGTTTTTTCTAACGAAGCCGGTATGTAAATGGACATAAATGGTGCATTAAGTCCACCAGAGACCGCTCTTGGATAATCGAAATCACCACCGTGAGTGGCATGACTTACGTCTTCCCATTTACGTTCTAAACGGTATGGCACATCAATATGGCCATCTAAAATAATGTATTTTTTCGCAAGTGCTTGTCCGTTTAAGGTCTCAGAATGCTTAGCTTCCTGCCCCTGTTCTGGTTTGGCAGCATCTACCGTGGAGTGATTTGTTTGTTCATTACAAGCGGTTAAGCCAAGAGAAAATGCGCAGCAAATGCTGGCGGCAAGTAGTGTATTTCGAAATTTCATGATGTTTTCTTATTTTTATTAACTGCAGATGTTTGTTAGTGAAAGGTTATTTATACATAGAATTGCGGTAAAGTCACAAGGTTTTTTATTTAATCGCCCTGTTGCTTGGCGCTTTTGGGGAAACACTTCCTTGTGATCCCTATCGTTATTCGCTCATCGACAGCTCAGGACGATGTCTATAAATGGTATAATCGGTTGTTTTAAAACTTTTACCCCATTTTTTAAAGAAGGCTGATGCTTTTTCTTCACCGCCGTATTGCTTCGCAAAGTTTTCCATAAAGGACACTTTAGGTGGTTTCATCGCATCAAAGTTTTCAAAAGGAAACACAAGTGACAGAGCGCCTTCACCACCAACACGCCAACCCCACATCCACAGGCGGTCCCATTTCATGGCTTTCGCTTCTTTTCCTATGGTTTTAATGCCGTCTTGTATATCTTTTGCATGCCCCATTCTGGGCGAGTAGGTTACCACGCCATAGTATTTATGAGGTGGTGTATTTTCTGGCCAATGACTATTTTCAAAGTCTAGTTTAACCAAATGGTGCTTATAGCTGGCCACATATTTGCCGACATTTTTTCGAAAGTGTTCACCTATTTTGTTCTTAGTTCCCCACTTTGAATAGTCATCAAAATCGCCCCAGCTCATACAACATGAACGCACAACATAATGATTTAAATCATCGCCAACGGTGGGGGTGTATACATGCCATTGTCTTGGATCACCGTGCTTTTTCCTAAATTTTAAATGCTCAACAAACGCCGCTTCAAATTTTTCTTGCTGACCATCTTTAGCAACCATAATCCAGTTATCAGCGATTGATTTTGGGTTCGACTCTTGTGCAAAAACCGGTGAAAGTAGCATTGCTAAGCTGAGCGATAAGCCCAGTCGTAGCCGTTTTAGTAACGTCATTCTTTTAACTCCTCAGTAAGTGTAGTAATTCCCTACAACAGGTTTGTCAAAACAACAAAAATCTGAGACCGAAACAAAAGGAAGGCTCTGTAGGTGCATTTCATACTATTTCCTTGAAAACACCTGCAAATTGCTACAAAGCATAGCAAAAAAGAGCAACTTTACCATTTATCGTGCTTTTTTCTTAGCGTTAACAACTCATGGCGATACCGTTAACTTGCCTTTTAGCTTGCCCAAATAGCCGGGAATTGTTAATTTAGCCCCCAATAAACAATGCTTCTTCAATTTGTCTTTGTTATTATTACTGTACAAATATACTACACCGTTTTAACACGATGTTGAAACGGCCATATCAAAAACAACATATCAATTAGGAAGATTATCATGTCGGTTTCTCAATCCAGGATCTCAAAGTGCGTTCATTTAAATGAACCCTCATTAATGCCAAGTCAGCCCTGGTGGTCAAACTTAAATGTAAATTTTAATAAAATTCCCGATGCTTTTAACCTGAGCGGAACCAGTAAGGTCATTGTTAATGTTCTGGCTGGGGTTGATATTTCTACCCGTTCTGTACTCGCGACTATGTTGGCCAGTAAAGCGTTAAAAGGGACCTTTACACCAGAGCTTATGAAGCAGGACATTGAACAAGGGAAAATGTACCGCGAATTAGCTAATGGACATGATGTCAGTAAAATATTTGCCGAGCCACCAGTGGTTTCGGTTACCGAAACGTTATTGGAAACAGGCCATAGTGCACCAGAGGGTGCCATTTGCAAAAGCTTGAGCTTTGAAAGCCCCTTTGAACCACTAAACCCGGATTTGAGGGAACCCTATAGGGCAAATAAGCAAAACCTTAGCGCTAGAGCACAGTACTGGCGACACGATGCGCAAACGTCGAGGCCAACAATTTGTGCCATTCATGGCTTTTTATTAAGCGGTTATAATATAAATGCGTATTTGTTTGAAATGAAACGCTTTTTTGAGCAAGGCTATGATGTGCTGTTTTATACACTTCCGCACCATGGTATGCGACAAGAAGAAGGTTCATGGCGCAGTGGGCAAGGATACTTTGGTCATGGTATTTCTTGGCTAAATGAAACCGTATTGCATTCCATTTTTGATTTCAGAATATTTTTGAATTATCTAGAAGCGCAAGGCGTTGCGCAATATGGGGTAATGGGGGCCAGTCTCGGCGGCTATACTGCTTCTTTACTTGCGTGTGTTGAAAAACGATTGGCTTTTGTTATCCCCAATGTGCCTGTGGTGTCTATGGCTGACTTGTTTATGCAATGGAATCCGGCCAATAAAATGCTGCAAAAATCGTTGGTGTTGAGTAATACCTCGTTATATCAATTGCGACATACGTTAGCCGTACATAGCCCTTTAACCTATAAGCCCGTAATTGATAAAGACCGAATGCTGATTATTGCTGCAGCAGCCGATCGCTGTGCACCACCAAATCATGCAAGGCTGCTTTGGGATCATTGGCAACGACCGGAAATAAGCTGGATTGCCGGAAACCATATTTTGCATTATGAAAAGCGCCACTACCTAAAAGACATTGATGCGCTATTTGCGCGTATCGATTTTTTACCAACATAATCATTTTAAATGGTTTGTTACCCGCAAAATAAAAATAAAAATAAAAATAAAAATAAAAAGAGAAATAGTGAACGCTCATCCTAAATTGAAAGTAGTAAGCTAAGGAATATTCTGTGGGCAATACACCCAATAATGACAACACACTTCACGTTTCAATTGATACCCACAGTGGTGTCAGCTCGGTAAACAAGATCAGATTTTCAAGGCAAGATGATAACGTTGCTAAGCAATTAAGCGTCGATATGGTATCGGTTGAGGAACCTTTGCAAATCAGCATTATTTGGCAAAATGAGGCCGGCGAAGAGCAAGAGAAAGACTTTATGGTTACCATGCGAACCCCTGGCGACGATCCACATTTAGCCATTGGTTTGCTAAACACTGAAGGCATTATTGCTTCAGCGAGTGATGTTGTTTTTGCCAAACATGTTGATAGCACAGATCAAGTTAAACAAAACTGGTTAGAAGTGAAATTAGCACCGGGTATTTCTCCCGATTGGCTACAGTATCAACGAAATATGGCGGTGCAATCGAGTTGTGGCATATGTGGTAAAACCTCATTACAGGCAATTGAATTAAAATCTCCCCCTGTGTTAGATAAAAGTGGAAACTGGTTACCGGTTGAGACCGTTGTCGAGCTAAGTCATAAAATGCGTGCACAGCAAGTACAGTTCCAACAAACTGGTGGCGTTCATGCCGTGGGCCTATTCAATAAACATGGCGAGTTACAGCTTATAAAAGAAGATGTCGGTCGTCATAATGCCATGGATAAATTGATTGGCGCTAATTTGTTGAATAAGGCTGAAGGAAAGGGGCAAGAACGACAAAGCATTGTGGTACTAAGCGGACGTGTCAGTTTCGAGTTGGTGCAAAAAGCCTTAATGGCTGGGTTTGAAGTGATTGTAGCGGTAGGTGCGCCGTCTTCATTAGCCATTTCGGTGGCGCAGCGTTTTAATATTACCCTCATTGGCTTTGTTTCCTGCAAAGGCTTTAATATTTACCACGGTGCTTTTCGTCTGCAAGACTAAAATTAGCCACTGAATCTATGTTCTAGGCTTATTGCTGCTTAATAATTTAACTGTTTGTTTATTCTTTTTTGAAATATTATTTGGGGTCAACTTATGACCCCAATTTTGTAGAGCGCTTTAGAAGGTATGGTTGAAGAACATTTGCATTTCGCCACCTTCTTCTGAGGCTGCCATATCCGCACGGATCACAAGACCACTCACCGATAAGCGAATACCTGCTCCCACTGTTGTTTTCATGGTGTGGTGTAAGTCACTGATGCTCCAGTTGTCGGCAACTGAGCCTATTTCTGCAAAACCCACCACCTGCCAGTATGGGATGTGTAACTGGTTAATAAGGGGAATGTCCTTAAATGGGTCACTTGCTGGCGTGTAACGGTATTCGGCACTGTAGTTAATTGCTGAACGGTTATGGAAACGGTTCGTTGAGAAACCACGTTGACGGTCAATACCACCTAAGGTTGAACCTTCAAACAAAGGGGCTCTGTGGTATACGCGTTCATTCCCTTCTTTATGGTAGGAATTCCACGTTGGCACATCACTAGTCCAGAAGTTTAATGCTAATACACGTTGACGAGAGTTATCTGTGATCCCTAGGTCGATATACTTACTGTAATCAAGTTGAACCGATGTCCAAGTCGATGATTCATTGCTTGCTCCCCAGTCACGTGCGTAGGTAAGGGTGGTTTTGCTACCGTAAGTTGGGTTTACATACCAGTCGGTGTTATCGTACTCTAACTCAACTTTAACCCCAGACGTGGTATTATCGTAATCGTTGTTGAAATCATCTTCAAAATTTTGCTTACGATAAAATGGCTGAATGGCAATGGACGTACGACCAGAAGTTAATGGATTAAATTCATCGCCACCGGCTTCATAGCCTTCAACAAGTAGACCATTTTGGGTTCTAAATTCATGAATCGCGTTATTTTTAGCGTGACCAATTGGCAAAATATACTTAAATTTAACGCGTAAAAAATTATCTCTACCGTTGGCCGTAATAAAGTTGTCTTCATCGGAGTCAATGGTACCGGCTTCTTCGTTTAAAAAGTCTGGGTTACCATTTTGGAAACTATCGATTTCACCCCAGTCCGATGCCATAAATTGCGCATCTACAAAGATGCGATCAAATGGTTTTAACTGAAAATCATTAAATGCACCAAAGGCCGAGTAGGTATCATTGGTTCCTGCAAAAATATTTAATAAGCTGGTCGCTTGCGGCTGAAAATAACCGGTGTTGGCATAAACAAGCGCAGCAGCTGTCCCTGTATTCTCATTATAAAAGCCATAGGGAATAAAAAGAGAGTGGCTAAAGTCTTTGTCATGATTATTTATATCACGAGTCAAGTTATTGGCAGATACAGCGCATGAGAGTGACGCTAATGATACGAAAAGAAGGGCTCGGGAAGACAATACATAAATCCTTATATCTATTAAGATACTTAAATTTTAAATATTTTATCGGTTTTTTGCTGTCAATAAGTGTAATTTGTTGTTCAAAAAGGCTTTTGATTGTGAGGTAAACGATACAGGCAAAAAAAAACCACCTTAAAAAAGGTGGTTTAACTTCATTCTCAGGGAAGAAAACTTCTCAACAAGTTATCCGTAATATATGAGTCGTTAAATTTTAAATAGTTCCAAATAATTTTCATTTTTTTATAATTATTTTTTTTATTTGATTATTTACCCTTAATTGGTGCCGTATTTTCTCTTTATTCGACTTGATTGACGTTAAATAATGCTGTCCTAATCCTGAAGTACATTCAACGTTTTAGATAAGCAGCCAAACCATCGACTTTTATTGGGGATTCAATGTTGTTTGAAGCTTTGATTAAATTGGTTTAATAGGAATAAATAAAAGAGTTAAAAAAAATCCCCGCTAAGTCGTTAACAGGGATTTGTGTATAAAGCAGCCAATTGCTTGCTTTGGGAAACACATACAGATGATGGAGCAATTTTCTATTAACTAACAATTAGTTAAGGAGTCTGCTTGAAATAAATAAACCTTATGGATTCTATTTAATTGACGTTGAGAAAAATTCAATGATCTGTGCTTAACCCAATCTCAAATAAGGTTATTATGATCGACTAATTCTGGGTTACTTTTCGTCGTCGTGCTCAACAAAGGCTGTACGGCGAGTAATGTTATCCATTTGATGATGGTCATGGTCGGTGTGAGCATGGTCATCTTTTTTGCGGTTAAATGTCGCTTTTAAATCGAATGGTTTAGGAACTTTACCTTTTGAATTAGCTAAATCAACCAATAGTTCGGCATTGCCTTCTATGTTCGGAACCGTTAGTACCATATCATGACTGCATGCAAAGCTCGTTTGGGTAAAAACAAATAGTGAAAAAAAGACAATACGTTTCATTGGAAACCCCTTATTTATTTGCTTATCGAAAATTAAAGAGCACCAAATGATGCTCTTTAATGAGTGTTTAAAAATTAACGTAATGTAATTTTTGGATTTTCTGTTGGCTTATCAAGTAATGCGAAGAATGCAGGTACTGTAGCAGCTTCTCCATCTAACGTGATGTAACCCGCTTTAACCGCATCAGTAAATTCAACTTTACCAACTAATAAACCAAGGAATACTTCTTTGGTTAAGTTAACTGTAGCCTTTGCTTGACCATCAAAGTCTTTGTGGAACTGAGCAACACTGCGACGAACTTCTAATGCATGTGTCTCTTTTGAGTCAGAAAAGTTAAATGCAATCGTGAAGTGTTGGTCTGCACTGCGTTCTGCGTTTAAGCTGAAACGAAGCGCATTTACCAATTGGTCAGCTTTAAACTCAGCCATCAAGTCTGGTGCTTGAAGGTTGATTTTCTTCGAATAATCAATTGTGCCGTCAAGTTCTTGAGCTGATGTTAAGTACCAGTTTCTCCAGTTGTTGTTTGTTTCAAGGAAACCAAGTTCACGTAATGCTTTGGCTTTTAATAAACGTGGTTCCATGTCTTCAAGATCAACTCGAATCGCATGCGTAGCCAATTCAGCACACCATTGGTAGTCACCGCTGTCACAAGCTTTCTCTGCAAAGTCCATCATTTTAGCCTTGCCACCAACCATTTTAGTATAGCGCTGTGAAGCTTCTACAGTGTAAGTCGGGTTAAGCGTTGTTGGGTCACCATCGAACCAACCCATTTCACCAACAAAGATTTGCTTCGCTGCGTGACGGATTGAACCGTAGAAGTCACCCAACCAAGGGTGGTTAACTAAGTGTTTTGGTAGCTTAATTTCACGAATTAAATCTTCTTGAGTTGAACCATTGTTAATAGCTTTAATTGATTGGTCGTAAGTGTATTGAATCGCATCACGGTAAGCCGTTAATGTGTCATCAACATGCTTAGCGCCTACCACAGGACGACCATGAGAAACCATCATGGTGTTTGCATTGTATCCACGTAATATATCTACGCCAGGAAACCAAATGCTTGGGTCACGGTATTGTGTACCACGAATTGTGTGCAGGTTAGGGAAACTTTCACCTTGAATAACTTCTGAACCAAACAGTACATCAAACTGTGGGAAGTAAGCCGTAATTTCATCTGAAGCTTCTGAAGGTACGTGTTTGAATTCAATTTCAACGCCTTCAATAACCATGTCTAGCTGTCCAAACTTTCCTTTTACAAATGTATTTGGCGCAACAAGGCTGTGTTGTCGGATCTCAAAATCTGGACCTAAACCACCATTAATACGACCATCTTCTTCAACGTCAAGAAGCGTACCTAATGAATAATCTACACGGAAACCTAAAGCTGGACCTGTACCACCCATAGAGCCTTTTACAACATTAGCCATGAATGTTTCATGAGCAATAATTTTTGCATCTTCAGCGCCTTCAATACCTCGTACACCTGCGTAGTGATCAGGATGCCAGTGAGAGTACATGATAGCCGCTACAGGTTTATTGTTGCCTGTCGTTTTACGGAAATCACGCATAACTGATTGCATTTTATCAACAGACTCAACAGGGTCAAAAATTAAGATACCGCCTTCACCGTCAATAATCATCGGCGATGTTAAACCGTAACCGTACATTTGGAAGAATTTGTTTTTATAGGCGAAAACACCTTTCTTCATTTTATTTGAGTGAGCAGTTAACTGTGGGTGAACTTTATCAGATTTTTTGTCAAAGGCCTCGTTTTTGCCTGTTGGGATCCATTTCATGTCTTTGTTTTCACCGTGCCAGAAATGAGTCGCGCCAGATCCTTCACCTAGGTAGTAGTCATGAGACAAGGTAGGAATTTTTACTTCTACGTTGTCGAAGCGGTGTTGGTCGCCAGCAGTTGCTGTCGCAGATAAAGCAATTGCTGTAGCAATTGAAAACCCAATAATTGTTTTTTTCATCATTAGCTCTCTTAATGTTTAGTAAACTTGTTTCGATAGATAAATAATATATTGAAGAGCTATTAGTGAGGCGATACATGATATAAGATATCTTATATCTAGTGAGGAATATCGAAGAGTATCCATATATGAAGCATTCAGATTTCAGTTTAATTCCAATTTTTGTCGCTATAGTTGAAGAAAAAAACTATTCCAAAGCAGCTAAACGTTTGGGTATTAGTCAGTCTGCTGTAAGTCAAAGCGTTAGAAGGTTAAGAGAAATCTTTCAGGATCAACTTTTTATACGAAATAATCACGGCATAGAACCAAATAATTTTGCCTTAGATATTTATCCTGCACTGGCCAGTTCAATAGATAATATTTCTCATATGCTTCCAGACCATCGTCACTTTCGACCTGAGAAGTATAATCGTCAGATAAATATCACCTCATTAAGTGTATTTGGTTTTACCATACTGCCAAACTTATCCGCTTTAATTGCTCAAAAAGCACCATTAGCAACAGTAAAGATTGAACCTTTTTATAGAAGGGATATGACGCATGAATTACGTTCTCATCAATGTGATATTTTGCTTGAAGCCGATACCAATCAATACCCTCAATTGAGCTCTTCAGTGCTCATGGAGGATACGTTAAGTGTTTTGTGTAACAAGGATCACCCTCGGCTTTCTGGTGATGAAATCAGCATCGAACAATTCCTTGCAGAAAAACATGTTACCCATGCACAAATCGATAAAAATGATGGTTACTTATCTGGTAGAGGGTATGAAAATAAAAATATCCTTGAGCAACGAAAAGTAGCATGGCAGGCTAGTAGTATTATCGAAATGTTTCCTATACTCGCTAGCTGTGATTATGTTGGGCTTTTGCCACAAAAGCTTATTGAAAAATATAAAGATATACATAATCTCAAAGAACTTAAAACTCCGTTTTTGAATGTGCCAATAAAAGTAGCAATGTTTTGGCATCCGTCAAGAACCAATGATCCCATTCATCGGTGGTTACGAGAGCAATGTAAGAAGGCGGCAAAAGAGTTTGTTTAAAGTCGTATGACCTTGCTGAAAAGAGCTTGCTACAGGTATCCGTCTTAACGCTGTCACTACCTGGTCCAACTTGTTATGGTGCTTTGACAGGCATGATGGCGTTGACTGAAACAGCAGCGGCAGAAGTAGAAAAGCAAGAAAGATAGATGATCCTATTAGCTGTTGCTGCTGGATCAGTAGACATTTTTGGTAGCATGTTATTAATCGCCGGTTTATTCACACGTGCAGTCGCTGTAAGCCTTGTAGTTGTGAGCTTAGTCGCAATTACTTTCGTTCATAGCAATGTCTAAGGTCATTTTTGTAGCAATAAAGCTCAATCTACGGAGGAAAAAATGCCTATAGACTAGCAAAAGAATATTTGAGTTTTTATGGAAGTGCGAATCTAAACTCTAGCCAGCACAATATCAAACGTGGCTTCACCATTGCTCACATCAACCGTTATACTCGAACGCTGATCTGCCGGAGTTTCTAGGTAAAGTTTATCTTTACTATTTAGAGGTTCATTAGCAAAATACAGTTGCGTGGTAAGTTCTCTCATACCTCGTTTTGCTATTTTAAAATGTATATGAGGAGGGCGCTGCCAATCTTGTTCTGCCGCATATTTCCCCGGTTTAATTGTTTTTACGGTGTAACGACCATCTTCATCCGTTTTTATTTTTGCCCAATACTGAAAGCTTTGATCTAATGGGGATGTTTCTGGCGCATCGTCATGCAGGTAACGACCATTTTTGTCTGCTTGCCAAATATCAATCAGTGCGTTTGCTATTGCTTTTCCATTGGAGTCCAATACTCTTCCCTTTAACAGCAAAACCTCTCCTGATGCCTTTCCTGAAACGCCTGATACTGTTGTCATATCCGCGTCTGTATCGATTTGCTTATGTTTTGGGAAAAAGGGACCTTCAGCTTGTTTTGCTGTTGGTTTAAAGTCCTTAGCAAGGACGATGCCGGGCGTGATTCCTGTTGCTATAACCGCGGTAGTCATTGAAATAAATCTTCTGCGTGAACATGGTGAGTGTTTCATGACTTTTCTCCAGACAATAATATTATGAGCACAAGACGTCAGGGCTCGCTGTTTAAGGATAATAGAGGCCGCTTCAAAGTTAAATCCATCTTTTGCCTGTCGATTTAAAGCAAGAAAGGCAAAGTCAGGAAATCGAAAGCTTTAATTACCCCTATAGTTTCAAACTAATTATAGCAGTGGCTTCTCTGGCAACGATGAATATATCGATAGATTAAAAGGGATAAGTCCGGTTGAATAGCGAAAGCACGCCTTGAAGGCAGCTTGAAAAAATCCATGTTTTGGCGGCTTTTTAAAGCTTATGGCAGGAAAGCCATAGGCAAGTCAAAAAAATAGGCTCTATTAGCTTAATTGTTGATCAACTAAAAATTGACACGCATCAACAACACACACATCGAATCAAAATACAATTCTACAATTACAATTTATTACAATTAACCAGAAAATGATAACAAATACCGCAATCAAGTGGTGTCCAGAGTTCACTATTGGGCACAACAAAATAGACAAACAACACGAATACCTATTTCAGCTACTCGCAAACATCCAACACCAAGTACACAAACCCAATCATCAAGATTTAATAAAACAATCTCTAAGAGACCTATTTGATTACACGCAACGCCATTTCAAAGATGAAGAGCAGTTGATGCGAGAAGTTGGCTATCCTGACCTCACTATACACAGTATCCAACATGATAATTTGTTAAACCAAGTAGAAGACATGATAGATAACCTAAACGACAGCAACCCCATTGCTATAGATAAACTCATACTATTTCTTGTCGACTGGCTCACAGAACACATTCTCGGCGAAGATTTGGTGCTTGCTAGGTATTTAAATAAAACCAACCTCAATATCACAACAACCGGATAAACCAACAACGGAACAAGCCAAACTTCAGTGTAAATTACAATTAAAATACTTCCTAAATGAGCGTGGGAAGCACAAGTAGTTTGCACGCCATTCCCTTAGAAAAAGAATGATTCAACAATTAACGCAAATAGAGCCAAAAAATAATACATTTACTCGCTGTAATAGCAACGGGGGTAATTACTACAACTATAAAATAATGAACCTTGATAATCTTTAGCCACCATTGTGCCTGTTTCACAGTCTGGACAACTTGATTCTTGTTTTATACTCAAACTGTCTTGCCTATCATGGTGGCTTTTTAATTGTTTGATAGGGTAGTTAGCAATCAACATTTCCTCAATAAATGCGCTCGGTTGCACCGGGTCTGACAGCAAATAGACCAAATGCCTGGCTCTCGTTAGTGCAACGTAAAACAAGCGGCGCTCTTCGGCGTGTTCGAATTTGGGTTCGTAGGCTAGAAGGCCATCAATAAACTTAGGTTGTGTTTTTTTCGATGGAAAGCCGTTTTTACTGTTATGCAAACCCGTGACGATAACTGCATCGGCTTCAAGCCCCTTACTGGCATGCATACTATGACAGGTGATGTTAATGCCTGGGTATCGTTGCTTAAGCTTTTGCAACAACGTACCGTTGGGCAAGTTAAAAGCAAATCGACTCAAAATGAATACCGACAATATTTTCTTTTTGCCCACACCAAGTTCGTATTGCGTATTTTTATGGGCAATTTTATCGAGAATTAAGGTTAAGTGTTCCTCAAGTTGTGCCGAAGTTGAATTAAGCCAACTAATCGCAGGTTCATTCACTTGCTGATAGGCCTTAAGCGACTTGCGAATTTGATTTGGGTTTTGGCACACAAACTTTTCGGCCACCTCGCTAATCGAGTTATTAAATCGAAAAGTCTGATCGAGCTTGCTGATTTGGCTTGAACCAAAAAACTTTGCAAACGTCATTGTTAACGAAACATCTGATCCGGCGAAGCGGTAAATAGCTTGCCAGTCATCACCTACACAAAACAGCGAAGCATTTTTTACCTGATCCCTTAGCGCTTTAACCAAAAGCGCTCTGGAGGTGGAAATATCTTGAAATTCATCAATCAAAATTTGCTTGTAAGGGGAGATGTAACGTCTTGACTGAACGTGAGAAATGGCCATGTTGATCATGTCATCAAAATCGATTTCTCGCCTATCATGAAGATGTTTTTGATAGGCTTTAAAGAGTGGGGTTAATACGTTAAATGCGCCTTTTTGCTGATAAATACTCACATCGCTCGAAAACGACGGCGCTTGCCTTTGAACATCTTTTGATTTATTTAATAAACGGGCTGCTTTGATTAAACTGAGCATGTCAGCGAGCTGTTTATAAAATTCTTTCATCACCCGACGCTCTGATAACTGTTGTAATAAGATAGTTGCAGGGACGGGGGTACAATCTACACCAAGCACCGTTAAGTCAGCAGTTAATGACGTGAGAAGCCCTTGGTAGATGAATTCATTATTCGTTGCTTGTTCAGAAACCGCAAAGGTTTCAATTAATTGGGTTTGATGCGTTCGGTGAAGGCCGCGTTTATGCTCCAGCTGACTACGGTAAGTGCTGGCGCATAGGTATTGTGGTGTTTGTTCACGCTCATTGCATTGCCAGTGCTCTATGTAGATTTTATATTTGGGCAGATAAAAACTGACTACATAAGGTTTATTGGCAAAGTCGCTTATTGGGTAGGGCTTTCTGTTAGATGCACCTTGAAACTTCGTTAAATATTGGTATTCAACACCAATAGACGTTAAGTAATTGGCAATAATTAACTCACCAAAACAGCGCATTGGCTCATCAAGAAAACTGACCACATTTTGCTCGGCTAGGTAATTAAAATAGTCACCTTTGCGTTTAAAGCAAAATCCATTTTTGATGCGGTAAAGCTGTTGCTGTAAATAATTGATCGTATGTTTTTGTATTGTCTCGTTTTGCAGTAAGCCTTTGTAGGTGTTACGTACCCACTGTTCTTTCTTTTTATTGCTGGTGGCTAACTCACTAAGCACCGGGGTATTACCGGTTGCTGTTTTGATGATTTTTAAGCCCAAGGCGTGGAAGGTGTTGGCTGAAACATCGTACACCTGTAAGGTTTCTCTAATGCGTTCATCCATTTCGGATGCCGCCTTTTTACCATAAGCAAGTAATAATATTTGCTCACTGGTGGCCTGCTTGCTTTGCAGCATATAGCCAACTCGACCCACCATGGTACTGGTTTTACCCGTACCTGCACCGGCTAGTATTAAATTGTTTTGTTCATTAATGATGCATGCGGTTTGCTGAAGGTCAGTTAATGGATGGCTTTCTAAACGGTCAAATAATGGCGCATATAAACGTTTTTGTTTTTGTACAAATGCTTGTTGAATATTGACTAAATCTTGCTCGGTAAGCTGAGCAATCCGCTTTAGGTAAGCCATGCTGTGATGGCCTAATCCACTTAACCAGTCGGGATCAGGTGATTTTGGCCAATTGCCAAGATACATATTTACCGACTCAACCAATTTTTCAAAGGCTTGCTTTCGCAAATAGGATTTTGTTAATAAACTTTTTGCGGCTTCCGAAAATAAAATCAGTTTATTTTGATGGGCGCCACACCAATGCTTACCCATTTTAAAGTGAATATGCTCAACATGCGATTTGAGCAACCAATGACATTGCTGCGGCTTTTGCTTGTTCTGCCAATGTAAGGCAGAAAAAAACATACCTTGATCTTGAGTCGGAATGGCTGGAATGCTTTGCCAGGGGGTTAAACCGTGTCGGTCAGTTATACCATTTACGCAAATCGATAAGCGTTCTGGTTTTGCAAAGAAAAAATAGGACAACCAGTGTTGTGAGATAATGGAAATAGACACGTTAGAAACAGCTTAAAAATAAATAATTTAACAACTTAGCAAATTGTTATACTACTCGTCTGAGCCGTTAAAAACTACATATTTTGTACTAAAGTAATAAAATTAACACCGTTTGATTACGGAAAATTACGGTTGAACCCTTTAAAATAGCGCGCTTATTATTATTCAGGGTTATTATGAAATCGTTAATTACACAAAAGTCCGGCCATTTTCGCGTATTCGCCATTTTCGGGCTTTTATCTTTTAGTTCTCTAACTGTTGCGCAGCAATCAACGCCACGCGACAGCAACTCTGAACAACCATACAGCGAAGAGTTACACCATGAAGACCCAACCAAAGTGATCACTAAGTTGGGTGTAGGGTATAACGAGCAGGCTACATTTTCGGGCTCGTTAAGTGTCGATAAAACTCGTAAGTTAAACGCCAAAATAAACGATGATAATTCGCATTGGAGTATTGGTGGCTCTTGGTTATTTACTAAAGGCATCGTCAACTTCAGTGTTCGCCATAATGATTTAGACCATGGTGCTGAAAAAGATGGATACAGTCTTGGTACCAGTATTCCGTTAAGTAAATTTGGCTTTAAGCCATATGATATTCAAGTGTTTGCCATGTTGGGCGTAAGTAAAAATGAAGGGGACTTTGCAATACCAAACCCTGATGTGAGCGACGAGCTGGAAAACGACTATATTTTGATGCCAAACAGCAGTAAGGGCGGTTATATTTCGTATTTCGCATTTAAGCCTATTTCGGATAAATGGACGGTTATGTCTTTTGGGGGAACATCTAGGGGCTCAGAGGATTATAAAGGATATTGGTTTGGTGGTGGTCTTAGCTATAAAATCGATAGTCACCAGTCTGTCAACAGTTATGCCTTTATGTGGGATGATGATTTTGATGCGGATGAAAAAATAGGCCTTTCCTATACTTATGAGTTCGACGGATTGTTTATCAAGTAGCTTCTTCTACCGTACCTACACCACATTATTTGAAGCAAACAAGCAAACATAGCAATCATAAAAGCACCGTATATAATGCAAAAAACCACCGAATATTCGGTGGTTTTTTACATCTCAGGGGGAAATACTACATTCAACAATCACTATGTATGAGTCTGGTGATTTTAATAAGTTCAAAAAATTATAAACTTTTTTAATTTTTTCATTTTGTATCTTTGTGTAATGAATAAACTTAACCGCAAGTTGTTCACCAACTGAATTAATTAACGCGATTTTTACAACGCTTAAGCAGTAGTTGATAGGCATATTGCCACCTCTATTTACACAACAAAGCTCATTTTGAGATTTAACTATGGCTATAACAATTTGTTTATTGGTCAAATGTGCAATTTTGTTTGTGTGGAATGCTTATTTTTTATTCCTTATACATTGCGCCATTAACCTTTCAATAGATACGGTTATGTAAATGGTATGAAAATTGTACAACCCATCTGTTGTTTCATTATTTTATCTGAGCTGTTACGGCTATTTAACAATATATGTAGCCATCTGTTCCTTACTGTTAAGAAGTGTTAAATGCGATGGAATTTAATTAACAAGCATAAGCAATACGATCTACTATGCCTGCGCCCCCAAATATTAAAAAATTCATGGAGAAAAAAATGAATTTATTGCCCCTAGTTTCTAAGCTAGAAAACTTAAATTTTAAAAGCCCATTGCTAATTGCATCGTTGTCACTTTTGACGCTTGCTGGTTGTGGTAGCAGCAGCAGTGGTTCTAGTTCTTCATCTGAAGGCTACATTAATTTATATAACGTATCAGCAAACTCACCAGAGATTTTTCTAACCGTTGACGAAGATCTTGAAAAAGATGAAGAAGACGAAGTTGAAATTACATACCCAGGTGTTGCTTACACTGACTCAAGTGGTATTTATGAATTAGACGATCAGGAATACTTTTATGAGTTAGGCTGGCAGGATGAAGATGACGACGATCGTGATGATTTGACATTAATCTTCCAAGACAAAGTAAAAATTGAAAAAGAGAAAATCAGCTTTTTAGTTGTTTCTGAAGACATTAGTAACCCTAGTGTTATTAACTACAGCATTGACATTGTTGACGACGAAGACGATGACGTTGATGATCTATTTAACCTACGCGTGTTAAATATGCACACCAAATCTGAAGGTTTAGATGTATACATGTCTGAATCTGACGAAACGTTCAACGAAGCTGTACTTGTTGGTAGCTACGCATATCAAGAGCTTTCTGATAACAAGAAATTCGACCAAGATGAGTACGTTTTTTATGTAACAGCAGCTGGCGCTGATGAAGTATTGTATGAATCGCAAGAAATTTCATTCCCTTACTCATCACAGTATGTTATTTCGGTACGTCCATACAAAGGTACAGATGAAACAACGTTTGTTATTGATAAGATTTCTTTAAGCAGCATAACCTCTTACCCAGATGCGAACGCAGATGCTTCTTATAAAGTATACAATGCTATTTTGCCACATGATTTGATCCCTACCTATGCAGGTAGCATCGATTTCTATCTTGATAATAAAGATGAAACGCCAGAGTATGCTGATGTAGCACTGCATACGGATACCGTTGAATCTAATGTAGCTCGTAGCGATTACAGTGTTTCAGTAACGGTTGCGGGTACAGATGATAAGTTGTTACACAACCACTTGTTATCATTACCTGAAAACTCAGATAAGTCGATTTTCTTCTACCTTGATGAAGAAGAAATTGATGATGAAGACGATGATAAAGACGGTGAGATCGAAATTACCATCAAATCTTTAGTGGTTGATAACAGCACAGATGAAAGTATTTATGATCATCAAATCAAAATGATTAACCTTGTTGATGATGAAGATTTCAGTGCCGTTACTTTCTACTATGTTCGTAACAACGAGTTAGTTGATACAACGCCTTATTACCGCACAACGTCTTACGCACGCGCTTCGGAAATTGATTTAGTTAACAATACATATCAAGTTTACGCCATTGCGACTGAAGACAGCAGTGAAGTAATCCTAGGTATTGAAGAATTGGTATTAGACGAAGACAGCAAAGAATTATTCCTTATCCTAGAAGAAGATATGACGTCGCCTTCAGGTTATCGAATGACGTTTAAAAACCAGTAATTTTAAACGATAAAAAACTTTAATAGCCCCGTTAATGTAATGCATTAACGGGGCTTTTTTATAGCTGTAACCTTCGTGTTTTAGTTAGTCTGTTTACATAGTCCGTTTAGTTTCGCTCGTTTGGGAGTTTAAATGCGCTAGTGGATTGGATTTTAAGCAAAAAAAAGCCACCTAGGAGGTAGGTGGCAAAAATATATTCAGGGAAGAAAACTATGAAAAGTTAACTGTGTTTAGAATAGCTTTAACGATGATGCAATGCCGTTAATAAAATGGACCCTGTAACACATTCTGTGTAACTATCTGATTTATATATAATCTGAAATACGGCCTTCAAATTCGATCATAAATCGATTTAAGGCCGATTTCCAATTTCTTATTGGCATTGTCCATTTTTTTGAAGCTTGGCCGATGGCTAGATAGATAACTTTTCTAGCTGCATCATCGCTTGGAAATACCTTACGATTCTTCACCGCTTTGCGTATTACGCTGTTTAGAGATTCAATCGCATTGGTTGTATATATCGCTTTGCGAATATCCTCAGGATAAGTGAATATCGTATTCAAGTTATCCCAGTGCCGCCGCCACGATGTTGAAATTGTTGGGTACTTATCGTCCCAGCGTTCAGAGAAGCGCTCAAGTGCTTTTATTGCTTGTTCTTCTGTCACGGCTTGGTAGATTTTCTTTAAATCAGCTGTGACGGCCTTATAGTCCTTCCAGGGCACAAACTTCAATGAGTTACGTACCATATGGACGATACAAAGCTGAATTTGCGTATTTTCATACACCGTATTAATCGCATCAGGGAAGCCTTTTAGCCCATCAACACAGGCAATGAAGATATCTTTGACGCCACGATTTTGAAGTTCGGTCAGCACATTAAGCCAGAATTTAGCCCCTTCATTTTCCGACAACCACATGCCCAGAAGTTCTTTATGGCCCTCAACATTCACGCCTAGAGCAAGGTAAATAGCTTTATTCATCACCTGGTTGTTTTCACGAATTTTAAGGCGAATACAATCGAGATAGACAATTGGATAAACGGGCTCTAACGGTCTGTTCTGCCACTCTGTCACCTCATCCATAACGGCATTAGTCACGCGAGAAATAAGCGTTGGTGAAATCTCGGCACCATACATTTCATCGAATGTGTGAACAATATCTCTGGTCGTCATTCCTTTGGAATAAAGGTACAGGATTTTGTCATCCAACGAGGTGAAACGGGTCTGGTTTTTCTTGATGATTTGAGGTTCAAAGCTGCCATTGCGATCACGCGGTGTGCTTAATTCAAACTCACCATCATCGGTCTGTACGGTCTTGTTGGTGAAGCCGTTGCGGTTATTTCCTTTATCGGCTTTTTCGTGTTTAGAATAGCCAAGATGATCATCTAATTCAGCGTTTAATGCTGCTTCAACAGTCACCTTGGTTAACATGGCTCTGAAGTCATTTAAATCAGCTTCAGACTTGATGTTTTTTGCGGCTTCTTTAGCGAAAGCTTCTAGTTCTTTTGTATTCATAATTACCTTTCCTTAACTCATTTAAGAGTAGTCGTGAAAGGTAGTTACACAAAATTATTTACAGTCTCATTTGCCTTTAATATCGCTTGAGGCTGTAATAAAACCAACAATCGCTTATCAACGCAATTGGTTTACTTTATGTTTACTCATCTACATTTTGAAACAGTCATTAGCACCTTTAACGCACTATAAATTAATGGTCATTCACTAAGTTATGGACTTTAAAAATAACCCAATTAGGCATATCATTAAAGGCAAAATAATTATTTGAATCATATACAATATGCAATTTTTAAAACATAAAGTGCCGCCCCCTTTAGTCGCTATTATTTGTGCGTTTTTAAGTTGGGTAATGTCTATTGGTTCCATGCCGATTGTTGATGCACACCTAACTCGATTAGCGTGTAGTTTGATCCTTTTATTCGTTGCTGGCTTTATTGGTGTGTCTGGGGTTGTTTCCTTTAATAAAGCAAAAACAACCATCAATCCATTAACGCCCACTAAAGCTTCATCCCTTGTTTATACTGGAGTTTTTCAATATACCCGAAACCCGATGTATTTATGCTTGGCTTTGGTTATTCTGGCGTTTTGTACCTATTTAGCTACACCCATTTCAATTTTTGGGCTAGCGGTATTTATTGTTTACATAACTGAATTTCAAATAAAACCCGAAGAGCAGGCCTTGCAAAGTTTGTTTAAAGACGAATACGCGGCCTATTGTAAACAAGTTCGACGTTGGCTTTAGAGGCCGTCCCCTATATATTCTGTGAAATTAATGATTGATAAGAAAAAACTGATCAGTGAGTATTTACTGCAATTATCAGCTGAACAACTCGCGGCTGAAATTATGCCGTTAGTAGAGCAAGACAAAGCGTTTTTTGAGCAGCTGTGTTTGAAAGCTCAATTGGCGTTAAGCCCGTTTAATCGAAAAGAGGTAGGAAAACTGATCACCAAAGCCCTACCTAATCGTCATACTTGGGAGCAGCCTAAAGTGGCCAAGTACTTTAGTCATGCGATTAATATGTTCTCAATGCTCAACCACTCGATAGCCAGTCAAAGTCCTGACATTAAACTTCAGGTATTGGAAGATTTTCTCAATCGCTTTAATGTGGTGATGGCTAAGGTTGATGACTCCTTCGGGCAGCGTTTTGCTTTACAGGAGGTGGTATTTAACGCGTTTAGTCAGACATTTAATCAGGTTGACTGGCCAATACAGCAACAAGGGGAGTGGCTATTAAAGCATTACTTGTCAGCAAATGATTTAACCTTGCCAATTACTTCGGGATTTCCATTAAATGAGCCACAATATCAGGCCTTTTTACAAAGTTGTCAGCGTGCCTTTAGCGATATAGAGGTGTCTGCAGATATAAAGCTTAGAAATACCAACATTGTGCTAAATCGATTAAGTAAGCCTTTATTAAAGCAGGCAAGTGCCAATCGAGATGTGCATAGCCAAGTCAAAATTTTAGCCAAAACGGCGGTGTCGATAAATGATGTGCTTAATATTTGTCAGCTGCAATTACAGCAACACGATGAATTGAGCGCCGACGACTATTTACTGAAAGCCAAAGGCTTGATAGCGAATGACATTGACAAGATGATTTGGTTAAAGCACGCCATTAATGTGGCATTGGCCGAAATGGATGTTGCTAAAGCCTGTCAGTACGCTTGGCAAGCTTTTGAGCTACAACCTGGGTTTGCTGAGTTTTTACGTCTTGAGAAAGTCGTATTAAAAACGGGAGAGTTGGGTAAGCGAGAGCTTGAGGCCATTGAACATGTGTTCTTACAAAAATCGGTTCCCCTTAATGACAAACAGCCGGGAAATAACAGTAATGCGCTGGATTTTTACTTATATGTTGATCAATTCGACAAAGCAATAGCCTGGGCGAGCAATCACAAAGTTGATAGGTATAAACTGTTATCTTTGGCCAATAAAATTCAAAGTACGCATTGTGATATTGCAGTTAACTTTTATTGCCGGGTACTGCAAGATATTTTGGACCAAAAAACCAACAGCGCGTATGCCGATGCCATTGAATACTTAAAAGAGATAGCGCAACATTGGCCAGCGAACTTAGAACATAAAAAGGCATTTCTATCTTTGCTCACGACACTTGTGGAAAGTAATCGAAAGAAGCGTCAGTTTCTTGATTTGATCAGCCTCAATTTTGCCCCGTATTTACGTTGAATGATATTCAAATGATAATAATCAAGAAAGCCACATCGTTAAGCAGAGCGGCATGAAAAATAAAAGCATTAAATTAGCCACCTTCAATTTGTTTAATTATTTGCAGCCACCAAATGCCTATTATGATTTCGAAAATATTTATACGGCTTTGCAGTGGCAGAAAAAGCAGTCTTGGCTTGAACAAACGTTAATGAAAATGAACGCAGACGTTATTGGCTTTCAAGAAGTCTTTAGTGTTGAGTCTCTCAGGCAGCAGGTAAAGGCATGTGGTTATTCGAACTTGATAACCGTAGATGAACCAAAGGTAGAAGGGGACTTTATTTACAAGGCGCCCGTGGTGGCCATCGCCTCAAAATATCCAATCGTAGAAGTGCAAAACCTATCGATAGATAGCAAGCTGGTAAAACAAATGAAGCTGAACCGAGACTTTTGCTTTAGCCGCAAAATTGTTCGCGCCACCATTGATTTACCCGTGTTAGGTTTTACCGACGTGTATGTGTGCCATTTAAAATCGAAACGAGGCATTGAGGCGGACACCGAGGCCGAAAGTGAGGTTAGCATATTACAGCAACAAATTTGTGGGCGCTGGCATTCGGCAATGCAGCGGGGGAGTGAGGCAACATTATTAATGTGCGCGATAATCGAACAAAGACACAAAACCGGCAGACCGGTCGTGGTGATGGGCGATTTAAATTCAACGTTAACGGATAGCGTTCTGCAAGCTATTGACTTTAATCAGCTCGACCAAAACGGTTTATCTAGCACTCACTTTGCCATTTACGACAGTTGGGATCTGTTCCGGCAGACCAATCATTACCATACAACATTAAAACGCGCTGCCACCCATTATTATAAAAGTAAGGGTAGTGTGTTGGACTATATTTTATTGTCTAGTGAATTTGCGGCAAAGCACCCGCTAAATTTCGTTGATGTATGCGCTTATCAAACCTTAGATAAGCATGTCATTAATCCGGCATTTGATCGCGAGGACAAAAGCAGCGATCATGGCATAGTAATGGTTACTTTATCACCAAGGTGTTAATAGTTTGATCTACATAGTACAAGCACTAGGGGTTTTAGCATATAAAGCGGTATAATCTTTTTATAAAGTCCATTAAGTCCTCAGCCGAGTAAAATTAGTGGTATCACATTAAAGTTGTTAGGAGTTAACCAATGAAACTTTGTATTAAATGTTCTTTGCCAATGAACAGTAATGCAACCGTGTGTAACGAGTGTGGGACCGATCAGGTTGGAACTGTAGAATGTAAACAGTGCCAAACGTTGGTAACGCCAGTAAATGGACAGTGCCCCCAATGTGCGACACAAATCGTAAAAAAACAAAGCAATAACCCGCTGCGCGCATTATCACAAGAGCCAGGTTGTTGTGTACGTACCGTGGTTAACAAAAACGATTAACCCATTGCCACGTTTAACGACAATGGCTTGAAACGGATTTTTTAATACGGCTTGCTAAGCTCAATCAGGTAACACGTGATTGAGCTTTTTTACGGCTGATTTTTCACTTCATAGAACAAACCTAAAACCCTATCTTTAGCACCTTTACTTAAAACTTGGTTAAATATCGAGTTTGTTTCACACTTCTCATTTAATGGTTTCTGTCTTGCTGAACGTTCCAATTGACCCGTAAAAATGTCGCTTTATTAGATTTTTTAATTATTTGTCTCTTTGTTGATCTGTATCATTTTTGTTCAGGCAAATTAACCAAATGTCTATTAAACTTATAATAGAAAGGGACTTAATGGTTTACGTTGTGCTGTGTTCTAGGCAAATCACTTCACTTTCACCTCGAATTTTGATGGGTAAACCCGTTAATCAGTTAAATCCCCAAGAACTGGTAGTACCACTTATAGTTATTTTTTGTTACTATTTTGAATCAGTAAAAGGATTTAACTCATTAACTTATTGTAACGAAATAATGAGTAATGATTATGCGTAATTCTTTCATAAAAATATTAAACATAACTAAGAAGAAGACCATGCCTAGACAACTAACCACCATCGATCGCCTGTTTTTGGATATTGAGACTAAAGACAAATCAATGGGCATCACCCCGTTATATTTCTATGACCCAAGTGGCCTGGAAAATGGAGAATTCGATTTAGACACCATCATGAATCATTTAGATAAATGCATTCGTACCATGCCTGTATTATGTGGCCAACTTTATCGTGCACCGCTTGATTTAGACAATCCTTACCTTGTTGAAGACAAAAGCTTTGATGTAAATAATCACGTCGTTCATAAAACATTAAACGATCCAACATGCATTAAAGAACTATCAAACACCATTACCGCCTATCAAGAAAAGCCAATTGATACCAATCGTCCATTGTGGGATGCGATGATCATCAGTGGCCTTAAGGTAAAAACCTTACCTGATAACGCATTCATGATTGCCTTAAAAATCCACCATGCCGTAGCCGATGGCATGACCTTAATTGATTTATCGAAAAAAATTCACAGTAAAACCGACCTTGGTGAGCCTGTTAAGTTACCTTCACCACGCCGATTAGACTCAGGCGGATTGCTAGGTATGGCATCTCGTGTGATCAGCAACAACGTTAAGCAAACCATGTCTTTGGTTAACCCGTTAATTAAAGCTGGCCCACAAATGAGTATGGCGTCTATTAACTTCTTATTTAATAAATTGATGAAAAATGGCGGCCCATCAGGCGCAAAAACGCGTTTTGCTAAAGATGTATCAAATAAACGAGTTTGGGGTTACGCCCAACTGGAAATGGCTGAGCTAAACCGCATTCGTCAATTGTTTCCTTCATCAACCATTAACGATTTGGTCCTAACCATTGTTGCAGGTGGTTTAAGGGAATACCTAGATAGCAAAGGTGAGTTACCAGAAAATGCAATGAAAGCATTAGCACCAGTAAACGTAAGGGAGTCTAAAGAGAAAAGCTCTGCAGGTAACCAAATTAGTTTAATGAGTTTGATGTTGCCTTTGCAAGTGGAAGACCCGCTTGAACGTTTAATTTATGTGATGAAATCTTCTGGGGTTGCTAAGGCTGGGCAGGGTAAAGTTGGCTCTCGTAACTTAGCTGAAATTGTGAAAAATATTCCTGCGGCTTACATCAGTTCAATGATTAACGTGATGGGAACAGATACCGCAATTAAAGTCTTGTCTCAATTGGGCAATACCATTGTAACCAATATGCCTGGGCCTCAGGAAGAGTATGACTTATTGGGTGCTAAACTGGTGAACATTGCCGGTGTAGGCCCCGTAGTAAATGGTGTTGGCTTATTGCATGCTGTAGTTAGCTATAATGGCATGTTGGTCATTAACGCCACATCTTGTCCGCAATTAATCCCTGATATGAAGTTTTACATTCAGTGTATCAACCGTAGTTATCAAAAATTAATCTCATCAGTCGATGAGCGCTACGCAAAAGTTACGAATAAAACTAATAACATCGAAGAGTCTGCGTCAAAAGTAACGAAAATTGCTAGCTAGATTTTATTGAACATTACGATTCAATAATATAACGCAGTGATGCACTACGGCCTCATTCAACGCAATTAAGTTGAATGGGGCTTTTTTATTGGCCTTCACGTAACTTAATTTAATTATTTTAAGCGGCCGCGACTGCCACGATTTTCATTTTTTATCATTTTATCAATGACCTTCTGCTCAATATCAATGCCTTGCCATTGGGCCAAATCGACCACTCGTAAAATAATATCGGCTAACTCTTCACCAAATTCTGGGGTAGGCTCGTCATTACGACATTCATTAATGGCTTCACCGACTTCTGAAGCAACCAGTGCTAGGGCCTCTAATGGGGTTTTGTTATGCCAGCCCATGCGTTCAACCCAGTCATAGTTTTGTTTTGCGATATCTTTTAAATGCATTGTCTTTACCTTAATGGAAATATTCCTCAAAGCTAACATATTTTGCTGATTTTAAAAGAGGTTTTAATGATTATTGGCACAAAGAAACTTTATGTTTAAATAATCAACATTTATGGGTTAAGGGATTTGTAAAATCCACTTAATGAGCGTAAATTTAGTACAATCAATAAAAATGGCTTAAGTTTACTTTTAAACCATTGTGCCAAGTATAGGGATATTATTATGAATAAAAACAATTGCTTGAATTCCATGGTGTTGTTAGCGTCAATCGCTATTGCTATGCCTGCTTGGGCTGAGCAAGCGCCTAAGCTAACAGCCGCACCCTATAAATTTAAACGTCCGGTAGCGATTAAACGGGTGGAGCCAGATTACCCTATTAATGCCGCCAGAAATGGTCAGGAAGGTTGGGTTCAGCTCAGTTATATAGTCGATAAAGAAGGCAATGTTCAAGACCCTAAAGTGATAGCTCATAATGGGGCTAGAGACTTTAAACGTGCCGCAGTACGAGCGGTGAAAAAATGGAAGTACGATCCGGCGGTGAACTCGCAAGGAGAAGCCGTTTTATCTTGTCAAAATACTTTGCAGCTTGATTTTCGCATTAATGGCAACGATAACATCGTACGACCAAAATTCTATAAATCGTTAAGTCCGGCCTTTGAAGCGGTAAACTCAAATGACCTTGCAACGCTTACCCCTTTAGTCGAGAAAATCGATAACATAAAAAATAAACGCTTTAATGAAATGGCTTGGACGCACTTTATAAAAATGCGGTTCTTCAATATGAAAGGCGATAAAGAGCAGGCTGTTTTAGAGCTTAACCAAGCGGCGCAATATATTAAGCCAAGCAGTAAATTTTTAAATGAAGGGGTATCATTACAAATTCTACATGACCAATTTATGCATCAAATTAATCAGCAACAGTATCAACGTGCATTAGAGACTTACAGTAAATTCAGTTACTTCGATTCTCAGAGCAGCAAAAATTTGATTGAGCATTTTGCACCAGCGGTTAAGCAAGTTGAAAACCGAATTACCAGTGATAAAATGATTTTGGTCAATGGGGAAATTTCAGAATATAGTTGGTCACATAAGTTGTCTCGTAATCAGTTTTTGATCAGTAATATTCAAGGCAAAATAGATGAGCTGCAAGTGCGTTGTGACTTTAAAAAGTATGAATTTGATGTGACACCAGATATGGCATTAAAGATCCCTGAAGGTTGGGGGCAGTGTCACATTTTACTTTCTGGTCAACCTGGTGCTTCATTTGATGTTTACGAATTACCTACAGAAATGCTGAACTAGGAGCTGATAATTCATGACATTTCCAATAAAAAAAGACCTGAAACGGTAGGTTTCAGGTCTGCATCCTCTATTAAATTGCTGACTATGACAATCTTCACATATTATGAATTTTCGAGGTTTAGCTTTTTAAACTCTTTCTAGTTAATACTAATTTTACGACGTTCATCAGGGACTTCAACATTCTTATGAAAGTGTAGGGTTAGTACACCATCTTTAAAGTTTGCTTCAATCTCCTCTGCTTTAAGGTTTTTACCCACATTAAAGTTTCTTCTGAAAAATCCGCTGTGGCGTTCTTGACGAATCACTTTGTCTTTTTCAGATTTTTTTTCAACTAACGTTTTTGCTTCAATGGTTAAAATGCCATCGTGCAACTGAACATCTACATCGTCTTTTTTAACACCGGGTAAATCGGCAACGATCTCATAACGGTCGTCTTTTTCAGTTATATCCACTCTAGGGCTGAAAAACTCGGCTTTGTTATCTTTATCGTCCGGGGTTAAAAAGTGATTGAAGAAAGGTTCAATGTTAAACCAACTATCTCTTGGAATAAGACTCATGATCACTCTCCTTATCAGGGCCTTTATTATCGTTATTATTGGCGTTTATTACTGGTGATGTAGTAAAAAAATTAACCCACCTTAGGTAGCGACAACTTCGACTTAAACATTAAATGTCTGCGCTCCTATATAAATATTTAGTTGGTTTTGACTAGATAACAAGGCGCGGTATAGCTTATATGCCATTCACTTGATATAGCTCAAAAAACAATCAAATTTGTTTTGAGGTGGCTATCTGTAAGCTGCTTTATAGAACCCGTTACATAGACTGTCTATGTAACGGGGTAACTTTTCTACTCGTTTTTTACGACGTTAATTTTCACCTTGGACGTGGGGAGAAAATCGGTTATCTGAATTTTCGACTCGCATCAATGGCAAGTCCTAACCCCACAGACCCAAAGGTATCACCTTGAATGATTGGGGCTTGAGTAAACAGCTTGCGAATAAGTTGTTGCACGGCAGGAATGGCGGTACTACCACCCGTTAAGAACACTTTGGTTATTTGCGCAGGGCTTAAGCTGGCTTGATCTAAGGTCGCTTGCATTTGTTTATGTAATCTTTCCAACTCGGCATGAATGGCATCATCAAAGCTTTGTTGCTGTATTTCAATGCCTAGTAGCGGTTCAATAAAGTCAAGACAAAGATAGGCTTTGTTGGCTTGTGTTAATGCCATTTTTACTTGTTCAATATCAATGGCTAGACGATGACCATCGCGCTGATTTATTAAGGTTAAAAGTCGGTCAATGTGGTTTTTATTTTCCACCTGATAGGCAAGATCTTTTAAGGCATTAATACAGCTTTTGTCATACAGATAATGAATTTTATGCCAAGTCGCTAAGTTATGATAATAAATCGACGGCATAACGATTTGATTAGACTCTTCGATTAAGTCTTGTTCAACCGATTTACGAATACTGTGTTTACTGTCGTAATTAATGCGCATTTTTTTCGGCTTAAATAAACTGTTGTACCCTAATAACGGCATGGCGGTTGCCAAACTTAATTTTTTATCAAAATCAGTACCACCAATGTGCACACCGCTATTGGCTAAAATGTCATCTTTTCTATCGGCTTTTTGTTGTTGGCCTGGTCGCATTTTAACAATAGAAAAATCCGCTGTACCACCACCAATATCAACTATAAAAGCAATTTCCTCTGAACTGATTTGTTGCTCATAGTCTAAGGCCGCTGCAATGGGTTCGTATTGAAAAAGTACCTCTTTAAACCCTGCATTTTGGGCCGCTTGTTCTAACGTTTGCTGAGCCAAAAGATCCGCGGACTTATCGTCATCAATAAAGTGTACTGGTCGACCTAATACCACTTGTTCAAAGGTGTGTTCGTTGCGTGTTTCAGCTTGCTTTTTAATGTGGGTTAGAAAGGTTGAAATAATATCGGTAAAGGCAATTTGTTGGGTTTTTATTTGCGTTTTTTCGGCCATTAAGGACGTACCCAAAACACTTTTTAATGACCGTAATAATCGGCCAAACTCACCGTCAATGTATTCATTAATGCCATCGCGACCAAAATAGGGGCAATTGTCTTCAAAATGGTAAAAAATGGCCGTTGGAATGGTCACTTTATCTTTTTCTAAAGGAAGTAATATGGGCTTGTTTTGGTAAACGCTGCCTAACGTTGAATTGGACGTACCAAAGTCTAATCCACAAAATTTAGCCACAGTTATCTCCTAAAGTGCTTAATGTAAAATTCATAGTGTAGTGGTTATTCTCAATATGTGTTGTAAATGCCGTTACAATGCCTGTCTATGTAATTTGGTCTATGTCATTTACTAGCAGGGCTTATTTCGTTAACACAGATAATCTGTTCATTTTAAAGCTAACATATCAGATTACATAGACTGTCTATGTAAAAATAAAGGCTAAATAGTGCTATGTGCTGTAAACTTAACGGGTGTATATTACCGATAATTCTATTTTTGATTTATCCTGTTTTAGGGGCGTTAATGGGCAAGTCGCTGTGTAAGTGGAAAAAAAAGGACATTGAAAAGCATTTTCATGAATTGCTGATCATTGTCGATAAACCAAAATATATCTGTAAAGAGTGTGCCCGCTGTGCACATAATAAAGGTCATTTGTGTAAAGCCTTAAAAATTCCTTTCAATCATGAGCCATAGGGCTAATAGACGTCAGCCCGAATACCATTATTTTGTACCGTGCCTACCGATAACTTTTTAATTTCCTGAATTAACCAATGCATCTGTAAATCATTTTTACGTACTTTATCTCAATATTGTTCCCTAAAGTTTTAACGGAAGAGCTTTATCAAAGTAAAGGCGTAAAAGCCCATATGGGGCAGAATAATATCCCCGATATTGATCTTTATTGGGGGATACCCAAACGCAAAAAATGAACACCATCATCTTGCCGAGTAAAGTGATAGAAGTCAGTCATACGCCTTAGTCATTGATAAAAATGTAATGGACTTGGTTGGTGCTATGCGGTTGAGTTGTTGTTGCAATATTCTATGCTTTTTATTAATCAAGCTATGGAGAAAGATACCTGAATAGCAGAAAGATACCGGAGTAGCTGAAAAATATCGAAGTAGTATAACTACCTCGAAATAGTCGATAATTGACCCAATAGCCGTCTCGCTTTAAAGGGCTCTTTTTCGTTTAAACTTTTCTTCGATGATGCTGTGCTGATATTCAGACAGTAAATGAAAATATTTGTTGGTGAGCTTGGCAATTCGAGTTCGATAATGAATATCTCTTAGATACTCTACATTAAAAGGGCATTTATTTATTAACGCCTTTAAGAGCAAAACGATTGAATCTTCATCTTTTTCCAACATCATATAAAACAAACATTCGGCGAAGGTTGTTGGGGTGATAAAATAAAAATCCTGACCATTTAATAGCAAAAATTTTTCACTAAAATTTGAATCAGCCAATAATCGATTTGGGGTAGGGAAATGTAATTTAAGGTCATCTTTGACCATCATTTTACCCGTCTTTACGGCAAAGCCCTGCTGCTTAAAAAACTTGATTAAGTAGTCTCTTTGCCCAAATGATAAAATATCATAGGTATTACGAACAAACAGGTTGTCATCATAAATGGTGATGATCGGGAGTGCTTCAACCATAAACATATGTTTATCGTTTTTAACCAACTCTGCCCACATACAAATCCCCTCGGTCATTTAATATTGAGTATACGCAACGAGTATGACATTTGTTCTTTCAAGTGCTGAATAAATGACTTCATTTACATAGACAGTCTATGTCATTTACATAGACAGTCTATGTAATCGTTCAAGTGCTGAATAAATGACTTCATTTACATAGACCATTTACATAGACAGTCTATGTAATCGGGTTTGTTAATCGCCTATGGTCAATTCGGCAAAACAATTAAAGTGCATTTTGTTTTAAACCAAGTTACATTGATAACTTACTGATTAAAACTAGGTAATTAATAATATGTCGACACTTCGATACCTTAGCTGTTTTGTTTTAAGTCTTAGTTTGTTTGCCTGTGCGTCTATGGGCGGCGGTAGCAAAACCGAAAAGCAGCAAGAAATCCTGCAAATGAAAGATGCGGTATTAACCGAGCTGTTTAAAAATAAGCCTGATACGCGAAGCCAACTCAAGTCTGCACCAGGCTATGCGGTATTTTCTAACGCAAATATCAATTTGATTTTTTTAGCTGCCGGTACGGGCTATGGGGTTGTTAAAAATCAGCGCAGTGGCAAGCAAACTTACATGAATATGGCTGAAGGTGGTATCGGCTTAGGGCTTGGCGTAAAAGACTATCGCATTGTGATGGTCTTTCACACGGTTGAGGCAATGGATACGTTTGTTAATACCGGCTGGACATTTGGCGGAAATGCCGATGCTGCAGCTAAAGCCGCAGATAAGGGCGGCTCAATTGAAGGTGAAGCGTATTATGGGGATGTTACGGTTTATACTTTTACCGAAAGTGGCTTAGCGTTGCAGGCTACCGTAAAAGGGACCAAGTTTTGGCAGGATGACGAATTAAACTAAACAACTCAAGCAAAGCAATTAAGCTAAACAGCTAGTGCTATAAACATCGCTTTTATTGGACTGCGATTTAAATTAGACTTCTAATTAATGAAAATCATTTAAAGTTAAGTTAAATTTGAATCGCAGTTTAATCATTTTATAAAAGGTTTAGGTATGAAGTCGTTATTCACCATCGTAGGCATTTTATCGCTTAGTGCTTGCTCTTCTAATCAACATTCAACTGACTGGTTATTAATCGATGATTTTGAACAAAACAATCTTTTAGGTTGGGTAAAAGCCGACACTCAAAATAATACCAAGCCATTTATTGCAAACCCACAAATCACTGAAATTCGCTCCGAAGAAAATAATCGTTATCTCATTAAAAAGCCCGCAGCCGATGGCATTGTCGGTAACCGAAAGGCGTTAAGTTTTAAGGCCTTGCCCCAAGCTGTCGATGTTGGTGAAACCTTCACCTTTTATACGCGAATTAATGTCGAGCGTTTCCCCAATAATCATGCCTTTGGCATAAGTAACCTTGGGCCGGAAAGGATCAAAAAGCAGGCCTATAATGCCTTTGAGCCAACATTAAGAGTAACCGATAAGTTTGAGTCAAATGGTTTTAAAAATGATGGTACATTAATGGTAAAAATTGACAGTGATGATAAATACCGTCAGTACGATAATATTCAAAGCTATGTCGATGGTCGCTCGGCTAAGCCTTTACAAGTCGGTATCTGGTATCAATTGTGGTATGTGGTTAACAATGCGAAAGTAGCTCAAGGTGGGCAAACTTATGATGTCTATGTGCAAGGCGGTGAGTTTGTTAAACAAACACTGGTATATAAAAATGCCAATTTCAGAATGAAAAGAGAGCAACCACTGATTTATTTTTTTGCTAACAGTAACACCGGCCCTCAAAAGAAGCCTTATGGCAATGGTGGCTTAGCTTATGATGATATTTATATGAGCAAAGGGATAAACCTGTCGAAACCTACACGCTTATAATGAAGTGATTTTTTCTTAATCATACACAGACCAGTAGGTTGATAAATCGTTTAGTGCGAGTTGCTGCTGGCATTTAGGTGATGCCGTAAAAATATCTAATACAGCATACGCGAGTTTGCCATGGTGAGGGTTGCTTTTTGCGCGTAGCCAAAAGCTTGTTTTTCTAGGATCCAGTTTGGCTTCTGCTTTTATCGGCTGGACATCTGTTGGCGATTTACTTTCATTAATGCATATGCAGTGTTGGGTATAGGCTTTTAAGGCATTGCTGGCAATGTCGTCATAACCAAGGTTTTGCAGATCGAGAATGGCTTGTGCATGCGTGATTAAGTGCAAGCGACTGCCTGAGAAAAAATAAAACTGGCCGTCAGCTTCACCATCTGGGTAAATCGTGTGATGTTGCTCTAGTGCACTTTCGGCGGCGCAAAGTGGCGACGTAAAGGTATACTTTTCGATAAGTTTTTTATCGGTTAACGCCTTTGATGGTAACTTATAATAGCGGTCAAATCCGGCACTCTCACAAACGGTTAATAGTGATGTTAGCCCTTGTATAAGTGCTGGTTTAACAAGCTCGGGATATAAATTAAATGCTTTAAGGGCTAACGCCCCATAAATGGTGTGATGACCATCAATGTAAAGTTGCGAACTGCAAGCTTGAACTTTGCTTTCAAGATCGTTTAACTCAGGGCTAGCCCCAATTGATTTTGTCTTTGTAGCGGTGCTTGAGTTAATTGGCGTATCAAAAAATTTAGCCTGAACCGTAAATATCTCATCAATACGCTTAAAAACCAACCCTTCGGCGTCTGGCTCTACTTGCTTGTTTAACAGTAAAAAAGCAAGTGAGAGTACCTCAGCGCCAAAGTGGCCAACAAACCAATTGCCGCCATCAAGGCTACCCGCATTCGCAAGTCCGATTAATCCTTTTTCTACGATCTTTTTCAAGTCTTCCTCTTTCATATGTTCCTCTTTAAATTCGCGAGTTATTGCAATTCAACCATTTCGTTAAGCAGACAATAAGTGGTTTAAAGGCATGCTAAAACTTCAACCTAGGTTTAGGTCAAGGTTTATTTCTGGTGCAATTTAAAAGCTTAATTAGTCTCAGAGCTTGGCATGAGACGTTGGCATGAGATATGGTCAATTAATTCGGACAGGAAACAACGTTTAAAAAACTGTAGTCTTATATTTCGCTCTTGCTGTAATTGTCATGGCTTAAATGTCTTTGTCGCTTATTCTTTTGCCATTTATTTTATGCATGGGGTGATCATCATGGAGTTTGCAAGGTGGCTACAGATTGGCCACGGCTGCGTGGATCATTGTGATTAATGACTTTTATACGTCAAGTCAATATCTAGCTTTTTAAGTTGCAATTGCTCTGATTCTAGATTGGCTTCAAATAAGGTTTTATCTTCGAGCCAATCATTTGGAAACGTTAGGGTTATTTCATTATCTTTTACCTGGCATTGCCATTCGGGTAAGAAATTATCTTGGCGTTTTTGATTAAACAGCACACTCAGTCGAAATAAGGCGATTAAGCGCCTTACGTGTTTATCTTTAAACAGCGTAAAGCTTGGTAATTCATCCTTTTTGATTTTTTTACGATGAAAACGCAGTAGGGTGGTTAACAGAAGTTGCTCTTCCTGACTAAATCCAAGTAAGGGGGAGTTTGCAACAATATAGGCGGCATGATTATGCGAGCCACTGGAATTAATGTGAAGGCCAATTTCGTGTAATATGGCGGCCCATTTTATAAATAATCGACTTTCCTTGATGGTTTTAAATGGCCAATTATCGTGAACCTGCTCAAGCAGTTTTAAACCGACTTGCTGCACTCGCTGATTTTGTTCGTCATCAACTATCAATCTTGTGGCTAAACTGCTCACACTTCTTTCGCGAATATCATGATGTTGCAACCGCTCTTCCATTTCAAATAGCGCGCCTTCTCGCAAGGCTTTGTCGCAATATTCAATGGTGTCTATTTTAAATGTTTTAACGATGGTAAGTAAGATCAGTAAGCCGCTTAAAATAACTGGCTGTCGTTCTTCGGATAAACCGTCAATAGTAAGCGCATCAAAATGATCAAACGCTAACATACGCTGCTTTATTTTTTCCAACGAAGCCAAGGTGATTTCATTCGTGCCCCAGCCATTGGCTTCAATAATTTCCAGCAAAGCCGAATTAGTGCCCGAGGTGCCAATACATTGTGCCCATCCTAGCCCCTTATATTGTTTTAAAATGGGTTGCAATTCTTGCTCTAGGTGCAGTTGCGCTTTTTTGATTTGTTTTTTACTTATTTTACCATCTGGAAAATACATGCGGGTAAGGTTAACACAGCCAACGTTGCGGCTGCTTAGAGCCAAAGTCTCAAAACCTTTACCAATAATAAGCTCGGTACTTCCTCCGCCAATATCAATGACTAAACGTTTTTTGGAAAAGTGCATGGAATGGGCGACACCTTGATATATCAGGCGAGCTTCTTCTTGTCCGGAAATGATTTCTATCGGATAGGGAATGATGTCTCTGGCTTGGTTAATAAAGGCATGGGCATTAATCGCCGAACGCAGCGTATAAGTTGCTAGAATTTTTACGCTATCAACATGAAACCCATCTAGGGTATGGGCATAAATAGCTAACGTATCTAAACCCCGCTGAATGGCTGCATCATCGAGCATTAATTCGTCATTAAGGCCTTTAGCCATGCGCACTTTGATTTTTTCTCGTAATAATATTTGCACGTCATTATTGATAATGCGCGCTAAAACAAGATGAAAGCTGTTTGAGCCTAAATCAACGACGGCAACCGTTTTCGGTAGGTCTCGTTCTATGTCAGTGGTCTGATTTTCATTTAATGACTCAGTATTACTCATTACCCTCAGCTCGTGTTTTTTCAAATTCTCTAAGGTAAAAATAAATATCTGCTTGAGAGCGGATAGGTTTATCTTTTTCACTTAATACATAACGATTATCGTGTAAATTATCGATTATGCGAGCTTTTTTGCTGTCATTTAATTGGAAATCGAAGATTTTTTTTATCAATTTCTGTAGTTCTGGGCAGTATATTGGTACACCAACTTCGACTCTGTCTTCGATATTGCGGGTCATCCAGTCGGCTGATGAAATATACACTTTCTCATGACCATTATTGTGGAAAATCATCACCCGAGCATGCTCTAAGAAGCGGTCTAAAATACTGGTAACTTTAATGTTTTCACTCAAACCTTTTACGCCCGGTATTAAAGTGCACATTCCTCGAATGAGTAAATTTACTTTTACCCCAACTTCGGAGCAATAATACAGTTTTTCGATTAATTGCTTATCCACCAGATTATTGATTTTTATATTCATTTTAGCCGGGTTTCCGGCTTTGGCATGGGCAATTTCGTTATCAATTAATTCATTAAGCTTTGCTCTTTGGTTTATTGGCGATATTAGTAAGTGGTTAAATTCAAATGGTTTATAACTGTATTCGATAAAATTGAAGACATTATCCACTTCTTCGGCAATGTCTTTATTTTTAGTGAAAAAGGCAAAGTCAGTATAAATTTTGGCGGTATCTTCGTTAAAATTACCCGTTGCTATTTGTGCGTACTTGACGATTTTTCCGTCTTCTTCTCGGTTGATCAAACACAATTTTGAATGCACTTTTAAGGCACTAATACCAAACATGACTTTTATGCCTGCGTTGGTCATGCGTTTGGCCCACTCAATGTTATTGGTTTCATCAAAGCGTGCTTTCAACTCAACATTTACCACCACTTTTTTACCGTTGCGAACCGCATCAAACAGTGAACCTATAATTTGTGACTTTTTGGCAATCCGATAGATATTCAATTTAATCGAGGTCACCCTTGGGTCAAAGGAGGCTTGACGAATAAACTCTTTAAAATGATGAAATTTATGGTAAGGATAATATAACAATAAATCTTGGGCACTGATGGCTTCAAAGACGGTGGTATATTTACAAAATAATTGGTTGTCTAAGGCTTTTACTTTCGGGTTGTGTAGCTGCTTTCCGCCAATTTTAGGGAAACCAATAAAGTCTTTAAAGTTCCTGTATTTACCACCCGGTAATGCCGAGTCATATTGAGTAAACCCAAACAGTTTTGTGAGCTTTTTCACCATTTTATTGGGCATGGTTTCATCAATAACCACACGCACTGGCTCTGCATGCAGGCGTTGTTTTAAGCTTTTTGACATTTTAATTAACAAAGAGTCATCTAAATCGTCTTCACTCAAATAGTATTCGGCATCTCGCGTGATTTTAAACGAGTAGGCAGAAATACTATCAAATTCAAATAAACCATTAAAAATGGATGCTAAAGAAAAGCAAATTACGTCATCGAGTAAGATGATCCTTTGTACGTCATCTTTTGAATCTTTGGGTAATAACACAAAGCGATTAGTCTCGGTGGTAGGCACTTCGATAGCGGCGTATTGAATGCTATCTTCGTGTTGCATTTCAACAAACAAATAGGTCAAATGATCTTCAATGCATTGCGGAAAGTCGATTAAGTTACTGACAATCAATGGTTGAATATAGCGTAACACCTTTTCACTAAAGTACTTTTCTAACCAAATCTGATGTTCACTGCTTAACTCTTCCTCATTAACAAATACAATTTGATGCTTTTCTAGCTGCGTTCTAATTTGAGCGTAGGTTTCGGTGAACTCATCATTAAATTGCAGTACCCGTTTTTTGATTTGTTTAATTAACTTGTTGTTTTCATTTTGCCGGTCAACATCCTCTTGCGCTTTAAATAACAAGGTTTGGCGTTTTAAATTGGCAAATTTTACCCGAAAGAATTCATCTTGATTACTTGAGAAAATCCCTAAAAATCGAACCCGTTCAATTAAGGGGTTTGATTCATCTTGCGCTTCTTGTAAAACGCGGGCATTAAAGTCGAGCCAGCTTAATTCTTTGGGGTAGTATTTTAGGGTCATAATGTAGGTATGTGAGCAAATTGTTAATATTTTATTAACTAATATAGCTTAAATGTTACAACTTACTGCACAATTATTTGCCATTACTGACGTAGATCAATTAAAATAAGTCATTAAGACGCTTAGTAATTTTAATTAATGAATAAAACACAGGAAGATAATCACATTTTACAATACGACCAATTCAAAATAGCCAAACGACTTGGCAATATCGGGCTAGGATTATTTGCTGTCGTTGCCTTGTTAATGCCGTTATCCATTTTTCAACTCATTGACGTTGATGCCGATAATTTATTAAGATTATTTACCATCATGAGTGGTTTATTGTTGGCTTTTTTGGCTGGCACCATTTGGTCTGAAGCGCTGGTTGGGCGTATTGAACGTTCAGCAACCAATCATTTATTAATTAGCGCTGGTTTTGCCTTTGCCGCTTTTGTAGGGTTTTCGATCCAAAATCGCTGGAGCATTATGATATTTGGTTTGAGTTACCTAATATTGTTTTTTACCGAAGAGGACTTGCGTAAAAGTAATCAAAATGACTTCAATGCCAATAAAAATAACCAGCAACTGGTGACTGACTACCTTTATATGCGCCGTCAGTTAACTTACAAAGTGGTCATTATTCATTTATTTATTTTATTGCTTTATATCATTAAAGGTTAACCCCGTGTGAACAGTGTTAGGTGTTACACGTTATTAACAAAACACCTACACTGCTTGTCTATTATCTTGAAGTGCTTTCTGTTCTAATCTCCGCTAATTTTTAAATTGAATTTGTTTGCCGGTTTCAAGGCCAGCAAATTACGTCAGCCAATGGCACATAATGGGGCAAATATGTACGAATTAGACAGTTCAACATTCAACAAAGAAACTTTTCTTCGCGAATACTGGCAAAAAAAACCGGTGATCATTCGCCAAGCATTTAAAAACTTTGTTGCTCCGATCGAAGCGGATGAAGTGGCCGGTCTAGCGGGCATGGAAGAAGTTCAATCTCGCCTTGTTTACCGCGACGGTGAAAAATGGTTAGCCGAATTTGGTCCTTTTGAAGACTTCGAGCGCTTAGGCGATAAAAACTGGTCATTAATTGTTCAAGCTTTGGATAACTGGTCAGAAGAGTCTGCGCAAATGGTTGAACCATTTAGATTTATTCCTAACTGGCGTTTAGATGATTTAATGGTAAGTTTTGCCACTCCCGGTGGTGGTGTAGGCCCGCATATTGATTGGTATGATGTATTTATTTGCCAAGGTACGGGAGTGCGTAATTGGCGAGTAGGGGATAAAGGTGGACATACTGAGTTTGCTGCCCATGCCGCGCTATTGCATTGTGAAGATTTTGAGCCAATTATTGATACCAAAGTGTATCCTGGTGATATTTTATACATTCCACCAGGGTTCCCACATGACGGTGTGACCATTGAAGATTCATTAAGTTTCTCAGTAGGTTTTAGAACCGACTCGACAACTAGCTTAGTAAGTGGCTTAGCCGATTTTTTAATTGATGAAGAACTGGCAACAGAGCAAATTGAAGATCCTCAACGATTGGCAACGGACAATAGTGGTGCTATTAGCGACGCAGATTATGAGATGATTAAACAGCAGTTCCAGCAACTTATCGATAATAAAGAGATAATGCAAAAATTTGCCGGGGTGTTTTTATCTGAGCCAAAACATGAACTTGATTTGGTTGAAAACCAGGAACCGTTTTCAAATGTTGAAATTAGCGAGTTATTAAGCAGTAACAACTTAATGCGATTAGGTGGTTTAAAAGCCTTCTATTTTGACTCAACATTAAACGATGGCGTGTTTTATGTAAAAGGTGAGCAAGTTGAATTTGAACCGCAACTAGCGCCTATGGTTAAGTGTCTTTGTGATAACGTTATTGTTACTCCTGCTATGGTTTCTGATTATGTCGATAATGAAGCTTTTATCAGTTTTCTAGGTGAGTTATTAGATGCTGGCACGTGGTATTTTGCAGAATAAATTTTAAGCAGAGCATAAAACATTAAATAAGGGCGATGTGATGATGAATTCATCACATCGCCCTTTTGATATTCGCGTTGATAAGAGCGCAAAAACTATTTAATTAGTAACCTTCGTTATGCACGCTGCTTACTGCACGGCCAGATGGATCGGCCATATTTTTAAAGTTCTCATCCCAAGCAAGGGCCGCTTCCGTTGAACAAGCAACGGATTTACCCCCAGGTACACACTGGGCTGCAGATGCTAATGGGAAGTGCTCCTCAAACACGGTGCGATAGAAGTAAGCTTCTTTGGTATCTGGCGTATTGTGTGGGAACTTAAACTTGGCATTCGCCAGTTGTTGATCGCTGATTAACGCTTCAACATGTTCTTTTAAGCTGTCAATCCACGAATAACCGACACCGTCCGAAAATTGCTCTTTTTGACGCCATAAAATTTCTTCAGGCAAATAGCCTTCAAAAGCCGCTCGCAATACGTGCTTTTCTATTTTACCGTCTTTACACATTTTATCTTCAGGGCTGATGCGCATTGCTACATCCATGAACTCTTTGTCTAAAAATGGTACGCGAGCTTCAATTCCCCAAGCCGACATTGACTTGTTGGCACGTAAACAATCAAACATATGCAATTTATCAAGTTTACGCACTAACTCTTCATGAAACTCTTTCGCATTTGGGGCTTTGTGGAAATATAAATAACCACCAAATATTTCATCCGCACCTTCACCAGACAGGACCATTTTAATCCCCATGGCTTTAATTTTACGGGCCATTAAGTACATTGGCGTAGAAGCACGTATGGTTGTAACATCATACGTTTCTATGTGATAAATCACTTCTTTTAAGGCATCAATACCATCTTGAACGGTAAAGGTGACGCTGTGGTGGATGGTACCAATGGCATCGGCCACTTTTTGCGCGGCAATTAAATCAGGAGAGCCTTCTAAGCCACAAGCAAACGAGTGGACTTTTGGCCACCAAGCATCGGTTAAATCGTTTTCTTCAATCCGGCGTCCGGCAAACTTTTGGGTAATGGACGATACCAATGACGAGTCCAAGCCACCCGATAATAAAACACCATAAGGAACATCGGTCATTAAATGTGATTTAACCGAGTTTTCTAATGATTCTCTAAGCTCGGTCACATTGGTGCTGTTGTCTTTTATTGCGTTATATTCCATCCAGTTACGTTGGTAATAAGGGGTTATTTCACCAACCTTGCTGTCTAAGATATGGCCTGGTGGAAACTCACTAATGGTATTACAAATTGGTGTTAATGCCTTCATTTCTGAGGCGACATAAAAGTTACCATGTTCATCATGACCCATATATAGAGGAATAATCCCCATATGATCACGAGCAACTAAATAGCTGTTGTCTTCTTGATTGTATAAAACAAAGGCAAACATGCCTTGTAATTTATCGACAAAATTCACCCCATGCTCAGCATAAAGTGGCAAGATCACTTCGCAATCTGACTTTGTTTTAAAGCCATAATCTACGGTTAGTTCAGCTTCGAGCGGTTTGTGATTGTAGATTTCACCATTAACGGCTAACACATGATTTCGATTTTCATTGTATAAAGGTTGTGCGCCATTTTCGGTGTCCACAATAGCTAAACGCTCATGAACTAGGATTGCATTATCATTTGCGAACACGCCAGACCAATCAGGGCCGCGATGTCGTAATAATCTGGAAAGCTCTATGGCTTTCCCGCGAAGGGCACTGGCATCGGATTTGATGTCCAGAATACAAAATATTGAACACATAGTATGTGACTCCTTAAATACTAATCGAAAATCGAAATCTATAACCGGTAGGGATTTATACTCTAGACAAAAGCGCTAGATAATTGCCCTGTGGTTATGCCTTTATAAAAATTAATAAGGAACGACCTGCATACAAAAAGTAATGACGAGGGGGCTTAGATTAATCTAAAAAAAGACGAGCATCGAAATGCTCTTCATTGAGAGTCTAATATTTGGAAAAAAAAATCAATAGCATTTGTGAATAAATTAGAATATTTATTCAAATAATGTAATTGGTTCTTCTTAACCTTGTTACTTGCGCTTTTTCTCTATACTAAGCTTTATTATAAAGGTAGGTTATTTCAATGAACTTTTTCTCTTGCATTTGGGGAAACTATGTATGGGGATTAACATAAAAAACTTTATGTTTGAACATTTTGTACAGGCCCAAGATGTCAGCTATGAATGTGTGCTTAGTGAGTTGCAAAAAGGGCGAAAGCGTAGTCATTGGATATGGTATATTTTTCCACAAATTGCCGGATTAGGGCATTCACCTATGGCGGAAAAGTTTGCTTTGCATTCGCTCGAGCAAGCCGTTGATTATTATCAGCATAAAGTATTAGGTCGTCGACTTATGGAATGTGTCCAGTTAATGCTACGTATCGAGGGCAAAACATTAGCGCAAATATTGCCATACCCTGATGACCTCAAATTTATTTCTTCGATGACCTTATTTCATCTGGCCAATAAAGAGCAAGTATTGTTCAGTCAAGCATTGCAAAAGTATCATCAGGGGCAACTTGATGAGAAGACTTTAAGGTTTTTAATAGGGCCAAAATGCGATTAATTTTCTTTAATTACTAAGATAATTGAATTTAAGTCAATGGATCCAAATTAAGCGATTGATTTTAAGGCGCTAGATCATTAAAGTGCGCGTTTTTTATCGCATTGTTATTCAATGTTTTACGAACCCCTATTTAGATGAGAGCCCATGACCAGTAACAAGTTTTCCATGCCAAGTGTTTACACCATTTTGTTTGCCATTATTGTGTTGGCGGCGGCATTTACCTGGATATTACCTGCCGGTAAATATAACTATGTAGTTGAAGGAACCCAGCAGGTTATTTTAGCAAAAGATGTCAGTGCCTATACCGGCGGTGAACGCTTGCTGCCTGTACCAAACAGCTTCACTGAATTAGAATCTACCCCACAAGGCATAGGCGATGTTCTTACTGCCCCAATCAAAGGTTTTCATAAAGCCGTAGATATCTCTTTGTTTATTTTGATCATTGGTGGCTTTTTAGCAATCACCATGTCAACCGGGGCACTCGATGCTGGTGTCGCCGCGATTGTTAAGGCGTTTACAGGCAAAGAGCAGTTGATGATCCCTGTTCTAATTACGCTATTTGCCTTAGGTGGCTCTACATTTGGCTTGGCGGAAGAAACGGTGGCGTTTTGGGCGGTCATTCTACCGGTCATGAATGCCGCAGGTTATGATCGAATGGTGAGTGCCGGGGTGATTTTATTAGGCTCTGGGGTAGGGGTATTAGCCTCAACGGTAAACCCATTTGCAACAGGGATTGCATCCGGATTTGCCAATTTATCGATTGGTGATGGTATTGGTTTGCGGTTATTTCAATTGGTGTTATTAATTGCGTTAACATCGATTTTTATTATGCGCTACGCGGCCAAAGTTAAAGCCGATAAAAGTCAGTCTGTTTTAGCCGATATTGATTTTGACGATGAATTCTCGCATGTGTCCAATGAACAAACGGAGTTTACGGGCAAGCAAAAATTAACAATGAGCATTTTTGCCGGTACATTTTTATTGATGATTTATGGGGTGATCCCATGGTCTGATTTAGGCATTACGGCCGTACCAACGCTCTCTTGGTGGTTTGATGAATTATCCACCTTGTTTTTCGCCGCCGCATTATTAATTGGATTGGTCAATCGAATTTCTGAAAAAGCCTTTGTACAAACCTTCTTAGCCGGAGCCAAAGACTTGCTTAGTGTCGCGTTAGTGGTTGCGGTTGCCCGAGGCATATTTGTGATCATGGACAACGGTATGATCATCGATACGATTTTAAATTGGGCAGAGGGGATGGTAAATGGCCTATCTTCTGGTGCGTTCGTTTTAGTTTCTTACTTTGTTCATCTCGTCCTTGGTTTCTTTATCTCATCCACCTCAGGTTTAGCAACGGTTTCTATGCCGTTAATGGCACCACTTGCGGATTTCTCTAATGTGGGGAGGGATGTTGTGATAACCGCTTATCAGTCGGCCAGTGGTATCATTAACCTATTTGCGCCAACTTCAGCGCATTTGGTTGCGGGTTTAGCACTGGCTAAAATTCCATACGATCGCTTTTTGAAGTGGATGATGCCGTTTCTTGCCATGGTATTTGTTTTGACTGCGGTTTTATTGTACGCGGCGGCAATGTTAGGAGCTTAAGTGAATTTGGCTCTAATATTTCTTATAACCGATAAATAGCGAACCATACCCTATTAACGATTAATGGAGCCGCATGCCCATTAATCGTTTTCTAATAATTTTTTCGTGATGCGCAGTAGCGTAGCCGCCTCCTCTTCTGTAATTTTCTTTAAATAAATGTCTTGAAGTTCGCTTAAATAATCACTGACGTGATTGAGTAATTGCTTACCATTCTCGGTGAGCATGATCAGGCGAATTTTTTTATTGTGTTCGCATTTGCTAGCGAGCACTAAATCACGCTTGATCAAATTATCAATTAACCGTTTCACGCTGCTGCGCTCGCTGTTGACTCTATTGGCTATTTGTTGCTGCGAGGCTGAACCTAAATACTCAATGGTTTTT
The DNA here is from genome assembly GCA_947502355.1 of uncultured Thalassotalea sp. GTDB lineage: Bacteria > Pseudomonadota > Gammaproteobacteria > Enterobacterales > Alteromonadaceae > Thalassotalea_A. The sequence continues at coordinate 91,772 of CANMZP010000010.1, forward strand.
AAAATGGAACACATTTCCAACGTCACATCGAGCTTAGATAAATAATCAGTGTGGGCTTGATTGCGATATTTTTTAATCAACATATTCAAAATGAAAAAATGTTTGTCGCTTAGCTCTGGGGGGGGGATGTAGTTATCAATCATAGCGGTCACTTAATTAAACATATCTGTACTAATGATCACATGATTTATGTTGTGCATGCAACATAAATTATATAACATCTCGCACCTAGAATTTAGTTGCATATACAACAAAGTGATTTTGATGAAATATATTACCCCATTTATTTTGACCTGTTTAACCTTTTTCAGTGCTAACACACTGGCAGAAACTCTTTCCACTACAGACGAAGAAGCTGAAGAACAATCGCAAGTTATTGCGAACGAAAGAACCAATAAATTTAAACCAATCTTGATGCCTTTTTACGATCCTAGCATTGAGTCAGGCATTATGGCGGTGCCGCTTTGGGCATTTTACACCGATGAAACCTCAGACGCGTCTAACATTGCCCTGCCAATCATTTATACCAGCAATGACAGTTACGTGATGAGCCTAGATACGGACTTACTCTTTCATGAAGATAAATACCGCTTTTCTGGTAAAGCTACGGTAAAAAGCACGAATTATGATTTAGGCGAGGTTGGTGTTAATCAAGAAACAAGGGAGTTTGAAGGGGATGGCTTTGTTCGCATTAGCGATAATGTTTATCTTGGTTTTGGTGCGAGTTTTACCTCAAGTAAATACACCGCGGATGATTCTAGCGAGCAGGATTTTTTAACATCTATTGGTTACAGTGATGAATTTGAAGACGACTACGGTGCCCGAATTTCATTAAAAATCGATACCCGAGAACAGCATTATTACCCACACAGTGGGTATTCATTGGATTTAAAATACGAAGATCACGGTAGCTGGATTGGTAATGATGATGATAAAACCTATTCATCAATCTTTGCCGATTATCGTCAATTTTACAGCATTGATAACAATCCAGATCATATTCTTGCCGCTAAATTTGTTTCACGCTATTTGCTCGATTCTGAATCGGCGCCAAGTTATGCCTATACAACTTATGGTCGTCAGGGCAAAGAAGTTCAACGTGGCTTTAAACTGGGTGAATACGTTGCGGCTCACATGGCTGAACTTGAAGTGGAATATCGTCACTCATTTTCAGATACCGGCAATGAATATCTTGACCGCATGATCGGTGTAATGATTTTTGGTACCGGTAAGAGTTTTGGTGATAAAAGCGATGGCAGCAGTGAAAATTTTAAAGATGCCGATTGGTTAACTATGGGGGGGATCGGTTGGAGGTACACTGTTTTACCGTATGAGCGCATCAATCTGAAAGTCGATATTACCTACAATAGTGACAATGAAACCATTGCCTATTTTGGTGTAACCGAAGCATTCTAATTCTTTCGACAAGTTTGCTTAAACCCTTGCCCCATTAGGAGCTACAAGGAAGTAGCTTGTAATATCTTGGTTTTTTATACTTGCGTTATCTGCTTGTCTTTAGAAATGTGAATTGATCCAAATAATAGGCTAAAAAAAAGCCAGAAACAGCTAGGTTGTTTCTGGCCTTGATTCGTTAAGAGTCTAGGTTATTGACGTTGAAACTCACTGGTTTTGCGCCACTTAGGCCAGAAGGCTGAGTCGGCAATGTTGTGCATGGCATCAAACGTGACTTGTAAGTCTTGTTTGGCTCCAGAAAATTGCCAGTTTGGATCATACTCATCACACGCCTGATGATAACACTTACGCATGTTAGGCAAGGTTGCTTTTCGATATTCGGCAACTTGATCATTTAACGGTACGCTGCCACCACCGGCGAACACGGCCGGAACACCCACTTTCGCAAAGTTAAAGTGATCAGACCGGTAGTAACCACCTGCTGCAGGGTTTCTTTCTTTTTCAGCCGTTCTATTTTGTTTCTGAGCCGCTTTGGCTAACACGTCTTCAATTTCCGATTTTCCCTTACCACGAATAATAAAATCTTTGGTTTTCCCCAAAATATTTAAACTGTCCAAATTGAATACCGCCACGGTTTTATCAAGAGGGTATATTGGGTTTTCAGCGTAATATTTTGAACCTAATAAGCCTTGCTCTTCGGCAGTAGTGGCTATGATGGTTATGGAACGTTTGGGCTTTTGCGTTAAGCTGGCAAAGGCTTTTGATATTTCAATGATGCCAGCAATACCAGTGGCATTATCATGTGCACCATTGTAAATTTGGTCGCCTTCACGCGTAAGGTCGGTACCAATGTGATCCCAGTGGCCGGTAAGCAATACATGCTCTTGTGCCTCATCCCTTCCAGGTAGGGTGGCAACAAAATTATGTGAAATGGAATTTTTCAGGGTGCTTTTTACCGTTGCGGTTGCGTTTAACCCCAATGCGACATTGATAGGCCCTTGAGTGGCTTTCTGTTTGTACTCATTAAAATCAAGACCTGCTTGTTTGAAAAGCGCCTGTGTGGTTTTTGTGGTTAACCAACCTTCAATATTAACCCGCTGTTTATTACCATCTTCTTTAAATAAACCATATTTAGCACCAGTCCAACCATTGGCTACAACAGACCAACCGTAGGAAGCTGGGGCCGTTTCATGAATAATGATGGCCGCGGCTGCGCCTTGACGGCTTGCTTCTTCATACTTATAGGTCCAACGTCCATAGTACGTCATGGCGCTGCCAGTGAATAAATCCGGGTTTTGAGTGGCAAACCCGGGATCGTTCACCAACATGATCACCGTTTTCCCCTTAACATCTAAATCTTTGTAATCGTTCCAGTTATACTCGGGAGCATTAATGCCGTAACCGACAAAAACGATTTCAGAGTCGATGATTTTCTCAAGCGTACTGACTCTTGATGTGCCTAGCACCATATCGTCAACATAAGCAAAGGATTGATTTTTGCCTTTGCCTTTTATTGTTAGGCTCATGTTCGCATCAGCCGTGATTTCGGTTAATCGCACTTCTTGTAAGAAGCTGCCATTATTACCCGGTTTAAAGCCAATTTCAGTAAAGTGTTTGGTGAGATAATCCATGGTTTTTTGTTCACCAACGGTGGTTGGTAATCGGCCGGCAAAATCATCCGAAGATAAGGTTTTTACATGCTGATGAAGTGCTTGTTCAGAAATGTCCTGATACGCCTGTTCAAAAGTGGTTGCCGTGGCAACGTTGGCATTAAAAAGTAAGCCCAACGCGGCTAATCCCGTAGAGATAGTTTTGATATTCATTATGAAGGTCTTTTTTATTATGTTGTTATTTTTAGGCCGTATTAATCATACGGTGGGGCGTTAATGTACCTGTCCCTTTAAACAAAATAAAGCGAAGTCTGTCAAATAGTGCTCATGTCGCGGGCAAAATGTTGCTTTGTGCTTAAAGCGGTTTACACTTTAGAAGATAAGCCAAGAGGTTATTGCATAGGTAATACAATGTCTGAAGTCTGCTGTTTTTTATGGGGCTTGATTATCTTTAGATAAGAAAATTGAAACATAAATAGTGCATTGGTTTTTAGTTAACTGATTGAAAAATATTTTGTTTTTAATTAAATTGAAATGAAAGCTTTGTGTTTATCTATATAGGAAAAGGATTTAAATGATTTCTGTTGAAAATTTGAGTAAGTCATTTTCAATTAAGGCGCATAAAAAAAACGCCCCCGATCAAGTCGCAGATCCCCGAGAAGATGGGAATCAATTTCACGCCCTTAAAAATGTTAGCTTTCACTGCAATAAAGGTGAGGTGCTCGGCTTGCTTGGCCCAAATGGTGCAGGCAAAACAACGGCTTTAAGAATTTTATCCACCGCCTTAAAACCCGATTCAGGGAAAGTTATTGTAAATGATGTGGATGTGATCAAAAGCCCGATGATAGCCAAGGATAAAATTGGCTTTTTATCTGGGAAAACCGGCCTTTATGGACGGTTAACCGCCCGGGAAAATATTGAATTCTTTGCCAAATTACATGGCGTTACTGATCATTATTTGAAAAATGATGCTGAAGAAATATACCAAAGTCTGGCTATTGGCGCTTATTTGGATAGACGTGTAGAGCACTTATCTACGGGGATGCAGCAAAAGGTATCAATCGCAAGAGCCGTTATTCATAAACCCGAAGTTTTGGTGTTGGATGAACCGACGACGGGCCTCGATATTATGGCAACTGAGATCATTATGGAGTTTATTCAACATATGCGAAGGCAAGGCACGGCGGTGATATTCTCAACGCATCATTTGGATGAAGTTGCTTTGTTAGCCGATAGGGTGTCTGTTATTTATCAGGGGCAAAGTTGTTTTGAAGGCTCCATTGGGGAATTTCAGCAGCAAAGCCGAGAGCTGGACTTACGTCGGGCATTTATGAACATTTTACAAGGAGCGAACGCGAATGTGGCAAGTGTTTATTAAAGAATTAATTGAGTTGTTACGCGATCGCAAAACCCTGTTTTTTATTATTGCGCTACCCATGGTGATTTTTCCGGTGGTATTTGGTGTCATTGGGTATTTAGGCGCCAAGTCGGCAATTAAAGAACACGATAAAGTCATTCGTTATGTCTTGGTTAATGGCCACGCAGCGCCAGAGTTTGCCACAAAATTGTTTTATCACAGCGATTTTAAAGAAGCTTTGCTCGGATTTGATGATGAAGAAGAGATCAAAGAAGCAATTCAAGGAGATAAAGTCGATTTGGTGATTGTTATAGATGAAGCGTATCAACAACAGCGCATCGATAAACAGACCTCTAAATGGCAAGTATATTACAGTGGTTCGAGCTTGTTTGGGGCAACTCGCCATAAAGTTGATGAAGTGTTTAAAGAGTTTGCCGAAACCCTGCAAAAACAAGTGTTTGCTGAAGAAGGCTTAAGCGAAGAACAATTTGAGGTATTTAAAAAGCCAATTGTCTACGAAGAAATCGACACCGCGAATGAGCGAGAAAGTTTTGGTGAGCAACTTGGTGGTTTTATTCCTTACATTCTGATCCCGCTGTGTTTAACCGGGGCAATGTACCCAGCCATTGATTTGGGGGCAGGTGAGAAAGAGCGCGGGACCATTGAAACGCTCTTATTAACGCCCGTATCTAGGTTATCCCTCGTGCTGGGTAAATTTATGTGTATTTGTACCACTGCCATCATGACCGCATTAATCACCATTTTTAGTATGGTGTTTTGGTCCTTTATTATCGGTAAACTATTTGATGTACAGGCTGTATCGGAAATTTTGGCGGCAGTTGGCCTAGTCGAATACGGTTTGATTATTTTATTGTTATTGCCTATATCGGCCATTTTTTCGGCCACCTTATTGGCGATTTCAATTTACGCGAAAAGCTACAAAGAAGCGCAAAATTACATGGGGCCAATGTCCATCTTTGTTATTTTTCCGGTGATTGTTGGCATGACCCCTGGGATTTCTTTAACCTACAATTGGGCCATCGTACCCGTGTCTAACGTTGCCTTAGCGATAAAAGAGTTACTCAAAGGGACACTTGATTATGCCTTATTGGTACCGCTGTTTGCCTCAACGGTGTTTTTTGCCTTAATTTCAATCATCTTTTGCGTCTATTGGTTTAACAAAGAAGAGGTGTTATTCCGTTAATTTTGCCTTGGTTAAGTCGGTTTTTTCGCTTTTGACGGCTTTTATCAAAAAAAAACGATAAAAAACACCATTTACACTATGTTAGGGGTAATTTTTTCTGTAAAATTACCCCTTTTTGTATCTGGGCCTTTTGGGCCGAAATCACACTCAATAGCGAAACAAACATTCGCCCGAGGGGAATATGAATTTAGACGACATTATCTTGCAAGCTGAACAAGCCGTTGCAAGCGCCAATGATCCGGCCGAACTTGATCAAGTAAGAGTTGAGTTTTTAGGTAAGAAAGGCAAGTTAACCGAACAGTTAAAGGGGTTAGGTAAGCTAAGTCCTGAAGAGCGCCCGAAAGCGGGGCAATTAATTAACGTTGCCAAACAACAAGTCCAAAAGTTAATTCACACACGTGGTGAGTTATTACGAAGCGAGCAAATTAAGCAAAAACTTGCTAGTGAGTCAATTGATGTGACCCTACCCGGTCGTACGATGGAACATGGTGGCTTACACCCGGTTACTCGTACCATTGAACGCATTGAAAGCTTTTTTGGTGAGTTAGGTTTCGAAGTGAAATCCGGTCCAGAAGTGGAAGATGACTTTCATAACTTTGATGCCCTAAATATTCCTACGCATCACCCTGCACGTGCTGATCATGATACGTTTTACTTCAACCCTAAATTGGTATTACGAACGCAAACCTCTGGTGTGCAAATTCGTACCATGGAAGTGGAAAAGCCACCATTACGCATTATTTCTCCAGGTCGTGTTTACCGTAATGACTACGACCAAACACATACGCCAATGTTCCACCAAGTCGAAGGCTTGATGGTCGACAAAGACGTTAGCTTTACTCACTTAAAAGGTATTTTGCACGATTTCTTGCATAACTTTTTTGAAGAAGATTTAGAAATTCGTTTCCGTCCGTCTTACTTCCCATTCACAGAGCCTTCTGCCGAAGTTGATGTTATGGGTAAAAACGGTAAATGGTTGGAAGTACTTGGTTGCGGTATGGTTCATCCGAACGTATTACGTAGCGTAGGCATCGACCCAGAAGTATACACTGGCTTTGCTTTTGGCATGGGTGTTGAGCGTTTAACTATGTTGCGCTATGGCGTGAACGATTTACGTTCATTCTTTGAAAACGACCTTCGTTTATTAAAACAATTCAAGTAGGAAACCCATAATGAAATTTAGTGAATCATGGTTACGCGAGTGGGTAAGCCCGGCGATTTCTTCGGATGAATTAACCCATCAAATTACGATGGCCGGTCTTGAAGTAGACGCGGTTGACCCGGTTGCTGGCGAATTTACCAACATTGTGGTTGGTGAAGTGGTTGAATGTGGACCACACCCAGATGCCGATAAATTACAAGTAACCAAAATAAACGTTGGCGATGAAATCGTTGATATCGTTTGTGGTGCTAAAAACTGTCGTTTAGGCTTAAAAGTCGCGGTTGCTAAAGTTGGTGCGGTTCTGCCTGGCAACTTTAAAATCAAAAAAGCAAAATTACGTGGTGCGCCTTCACACGGCATGCTTTGTAGTGAGTCTGAAATGGGCTTAGCAGAAAGTGCAGATGGTATTATTGAATTACCTAGTGACGCGCCAATCGGTACTTGTATTCGTGAATATTTAAACTTAGATGACAAAACCATCGATGTAGACTTAACCGCAAACCGTGGTGATTGTCTAGGTATTAAAGGTTTAGCACGTGAAGTGGGTGTATTAAATAACATCGCGGTAAACGAAGTTGAAATTACACCAGTAGCACCTTCTATTGAAGATGCATTAGCCATCAACATCAGTGCTGGTGAAGCGTGTCCTCGTTATCTTGGCCGAGTTATCAAAAACATTGATGCAACTGCAACAACCCCTTTATGGATGGTTGAGAAATTACGTCGTTGTGGCGTACGTTCAATCGATCCGGTTGTCGATGTAACCAACTACGTATTGTTAGAGCTGGGTCACCCAATGCACGCATTCGATTTAGCCAAAATTGACGGTGGTATCAATGTGCGTTTCGCCAACAAAGACGAAGAGCTAACCTTATTAGATGGCGCAGAAGTTAAACTAAAAGAGCAAACATTGGTGATTGCCGATGATGCCAAAGCACTTGCTATTGCTGGTATCTTCGGTGGTGAAGACTCTGGTGTTACTGCGAATACGAAAGACATTCTATTAGAAAGTGCTTTCTTTGCGCCGTTAGCTATTTTAGGTAAAGCTCGTCAATACGGTTTACACACGGATGCTTCGCATCGTTATGAGCGTGGTGTCGACCCACAATTACAATTTGATGCCATGGAACGTGCTACGACGTTATTGGTAGAAATTGTTGGTGGTGAAGTCGGACCGGTTGTTGAAGCTGTATCGACAGAAAACGTACCAGCGCCTCGCGTGGTTACATTACGTCGCAGCAAACTGGACCAACGTATTGGTATTCACATTGAAACTGAGCAAGTCACTGAAATCCTAACGCGCTTAGGCATGTCGGTTGAATTTGCTGATGATGTTTGGACCGCGACTGTTCCTGCTTATCGTTTTGACATTTCTATTGAAGAAGACCTAACGGAAGAGGTAGCACGTGTATTTGGTTACAACAACATTCCAAATGTGTCGCCTAAAGCCGTATTGTCTATGCGTTCTCACAAAGAAGCTAAATTGACGATTGCTAAATTTCGCAATGCATTAGTAAACCGTGGTTACCAAGAAGCCATCACTTACAGCTTTGTCGATCCGAAAGTACAAAGCTTATTGCACCCTAACGAAGAAGTATTAACGTTACCTCACCCAATTTCATCTGAAATGTCGGTGATGCGTTTAAGTCACTGGACTGGTTTGGTACAAGCGGTTGTTTATAACCAAAACCGTCAGCAAGCACGCGTTCGATTATTCGAAAGTGGTTTACGTTTCCTTCCGGATGCCGATGCCGAAAATGGCGTACGCCAAGAAGCCATGCTTTCTGGTGTTATTACGGGACTTCGTAATGGCGAACACTGGCAAATGGAAAAGCAAGCCGTTGATTTCTTTGATGCAAAAGGTGACATAGAAGCGTTATTGGCACTGACGGCCGATGCCAATGCATACGAATTTAGAAGCGCAGATATTCCGGCTTTACACCCAGGTCAAACGGCGGCAATTTACCGCAATGATAACTTGGTTGGTTATGTTGGAGCTATCCACCCTGAACTAGAACGTAAGCTAGGTTTGAACGGCCGTACCTTTGTTTTTGAATTACTGCAAAGCGAAATTTTAGAGCAGAAAATCCCAGAAGCTCAGGAAATTTCGAAGTTCCCTGCAAACCGTCGTGATATCGCTGTCGTGGTTGACGAAAAAATAAATGCAAAAAAAGTGCTACAACTTATTGAAAAGGTTGGCACAAATCATTTAGTTGACCTAGAATTATTTGATGTATACCAAGGTAAAGGTATTGAGCCTGGATTCAAGAGTTTAGCGATTGCGCTAACTTTACAGGATAATTCGAAAACGCTTGAAGAAAAAGACATTTCGACTGTAATGAATTCGGTTATCGATGCCTTGAAGAATGAGCTTGACGCATCTTTGAGAGATTAAAACATGGCGCTAACCAAAGCAGAAGTATCAGAACATTTATATGAAGAACTCGGTTTAAGTAAACGCGACGCCAAATTATTGGTTGAAGAGTTTTTTGAACAAATTCGTGAGAGTTTAGAAAGTGGCGAACAGGTAAAGTTATCTGGATTTGGTAACTTTGATCTGAGGGTTAAAAACGAACGTCCGGGGCGTAACCCTAAGACGGGCGAGGATATCCCAATTTCTGCAAGGAAAGTGGTTACTTTTCGTCCGGGTCAAAAACTTAAAACCCGAGTCGAAGAAGCAAATGCTGAGTAACGCAGCATAATCATTTAGAAAAGAGCTACTCATTGTAGCTCTTTTTTTTGTGCCTTAAAAATACCTATACTAATTCCATTCCCCTTATTCTCAAATTGTGAACCTTCCTTTAAAACAAGCGATTAATGGCCTTGCTAACACATGCTTGATTTTGGTCAATATGAAGATATTTTAATACAGTATTGTACAAGGATGTAATGGATTGCATCACTCTGGTTTCATTCATCTTTAGTAAATTACAATTTACAAGCGAACAATCGAAAAACAGACATATAACATTTAAGCAATTTAAGCTAATGGGAATAAAAATGAAAAAATTAGCCCTTATTGCTGCAGCACTTACTTTAGGAGCTTGCAGCTTTTCGGATACCGAACAAGATAATACGTTAAAGGCTACACAGGTACTCAGTGCGAGCGCGACCTCGGATCCGGCACTGGCCCTTGAAGTCAAACAGGCTATGGCCAGTTCTTGGCATTCATACGAACAGTATGCGTGGGGAGCCGACGTGCTATTACCTTTGTCGAAGGGAAGTTTTAATTGGTATGACGAATCATTAGGTATTTCTCCATACGATGCTTACAGCTCATTAATGGTTATGGGGCTGACCGAAGAAGCAAAACGCATCGAAGAATATGCTTTATCAATGGATTGGGATAAAGACGTATACGTACAGGTTTTTGAAGTCAATATCCGCATCCTTGGTGGTTTGCTCTCAATGTATGAATACACACAAAATCCAGATATTTTGGCCAAAGCGAAAGATTTTGCTGACCGATTACTCCCCGCGTTTAATTCACCAACAGGTATTCCATATCATTCAGTAAATTTACAAACGGGTGAAACCGCGGGTAATAAAGGTGAAGGAAAAGGTAATGTGATAAACGTGGCCCAAGCGGCAACGTACTTGTTTGAGTTTGGTATTTTAAGTTACTACACCCAAGACCCAAGATATTATCAAGCGGCAAAAGGGGCAACAAAAGCCATCTATCAGCGTCGCTCTAGCATAGGTCTTCCTGGGGAAATAATTAATGTTGAAACAGGTGAATGGGAAGGTACACCTTGGCATCATATTCAGGCTGGTGTCGATGCATATTATGAGTACATGTATAAAAGTTGGATGATTTTCCCTGATCCAGAAATTAAAGCAATATGGGATGAAAGCATTAAGGGAATTAACAAATACCTAATCGACGATTATAAAGGTCAGCGCTATTTCACCATTGTGGATATGAATGACGGCGAGATCCTTAAACGTTCTGTTTCATTATACGACGCCTTCTTTCCTGCGATTCTTGCGGTATCAGGCGATATCGAGTCCGCTGAGAAAACCCAACATACGTGGCATGACCTTTGGAATAAATACGATTTATTGCCAACTCGTTACCACTATGGAGAAGATAGAGTTGAATACGCCGATTCTTATTTGAACCCGGAAATTGTTGAGTCTGCTTATTACCTGAATCAAATTACCGGTAAAGAAGAGTACCTAGATATGATCCGTACTTACTGGCAAGACATGAATGCGTGTTGTCGAAATGATGTTGCTTTCCACTCGGTGGAAGATGTGCGCACGAAGAAAGAAAAAGACTATTTGGCGACGTATTTCTTCGCAGAAACCTTAAAATATTTCTATATTGCCTTTGCTGGTGAGCAGGAGTTTGATTTTAATAACCATGTATTTAACACCGAAGCGCATACCTTTAAAAAGTCCAGCTTCGATCCAATTAAAGCGGGTAAATACTTAGGGTTTGCCAAATAAAAACCCAACAAAGTAAACGCAGGCCGTTTGGCTCGCGTGAAGATTTTTAAGTTAGCAAAAATAAAAGAGGAATATGCAGCGCATATTCCTCTTTTTCAGTTTTAAACTTCAAGTTTGTGCTAAAAGAAGCGAAAGCAAAAACCGTCATCCTCGAGAAGTCGAGGCTCTCAATTTGAAAAGCGGGCGGCTGTTCGATGCTTAAAAAAGCGATAGCGAAAACCGTCTTTCTCGACAACCATTTTGGCTTGCCGTCTGAGTTCTAATATATTAACAATCCCATTCAACCCCACCGACTAGATGGGCTGTCTTCTTTACCTTACCTAAAACTGTTATTGATGCTACCTAGTATGCGTTCGCCAGGGCACAACACCTCTTGTTTTAATTGATTTAACGGAGTATCAGTGGTGTCATTGAGCTCATGGAACGTACGTGCTGTAGGGTCAATAAAAAGCAGACCAGTAAGTATTTCACCTTTGCTCTTGTGCTCTTCAATATCATTCATGGCTTTATAACGATTGTTGGTGTCATAACTTTGATCCAGCTTCTGGATACGCATAATTGAGCCATCATGGAGGCAGACATCTTCAAAAGTGCCCTCTGGGATCTCACAGCTAATTTCATCTTTGACCGGCACAAAATCAGTAATGGCCCCGGTGATCACATGATCTTGCACATAATCGTATGAACGGGTGGAATCCTGATGATTATTAAACGTGACACAGGGTGATATAATGTCGATAAACGCAAAGCCCTGATGCGCTATTGCCGCTTTAATGATTGGGATAAGTTGGCGTTTGTCGCCAGAAAAACAGCGGGCAACAAAAGATGCACCAAGTTGCAAAGCCATGGTACATAAATCAATATCATTAAATAAGCTGACATCACCCGTTTTGCTGATCACGCCTTTATCGGATGTTGCCGCAAGTTGCCCCTTTGTTAAACCATACACGCCATTGTTGGCTACCATATACACCATGTTAAGTTGTCGCCTTACCACATGAGCAAATTGACCAAGGCCAATCGATGCACTGTCACCATCACCTGACATGGCAAGGTAGGTCAGATCCTTATTGGCCATGTTTGCCCCGGTGGTGACCGAAGGCATTCGCCCATGAACGGTGTTAAAACCATGCGCGTTATTTAAAAAATAATTGGGTGCTTTGGATGAGCAACCAATGCCAGACATTTTCACTATTTTATGTGGCTCAATGGAGAGCTCTGCACAAGCATGGACAATGGCACTGGATATGGAGTCGTGACCACAACCCGCACAAAGCGTTGATATAGCGCCCTCATAATCTCGATACGTTAAACCAATATCGTTTACGGGCAGGTCTTTATGTTTAAATTTTGATTTTGCATAACTCATGATTAACAGGCCTTTTGGTTAACGTCTTGAACTTTCACATCGGTGAGAATATCACTGGCAATTTGGTTAGCGGTAATGGATAAACCATCAAAACACAACACCGGAGTTAAGCGTTTCGGATCAAGGTTTAATTCATTAGACAATAAGGTACGCATCTGGCCGTCACGATTTTGTTCAATAATAAAAATCTTTGCGTAACTTTCAATGAATTGCTCAATTTCTTTGCCAAAAGGAAAGGCTTTAATGCGCATTAAATCGACGGGAATGCCTTGTTCCATCAATAAGTGTCGGCTTTCGACAATGGCTTGGGTGGTTGAGCCAAAATATAACACGCCAATTTGCGCTTTATTAAAACCGCTTAAGGTTTCGGCTTTTGGCATATAGCTCTTTGCCTGCTTGAATTTTTTCTCTAAGCGTTGCATGTTTTGCACATAATCGGAGGATTTTTCAGAATACACCGCATTGGCATTTCGTGAAGTCCCACGGGTAAAATAGGCGCCTTTGTCTGGGTGAGTGCCCGGTAAAGTACGGTAACAAATGCCATCGCCATCAACATCTTGATAACGACCATAATGGCTTAATTCATCAAGCTCCCTAACCGATAAGACTTTACCCAAGTCGTATTTTTGCTTGTCGTTATAAGTAAAAGGCGGAGAGAGGTGTTCATTCATGCCAAGATCGAGATCGCTCATCACGATAACCGGGGTTTGCAAACGGTCGCTCAAATCAAACGCCATAGCGGTCATTTCAAAACATTCATAAGGGGAGCTAGGAAACAACAAAATATGTTTGGTGTCACCGTGCGACGCATAGGCACAGGAAATTAAATCGGATTGTTGTGTTCTGGTTGGCATACCGGTGGATGGCCCTGCGCGTTGGATATTGATTAGCACAACGGGGACTTCGGCAAAATAGGCCAGCCCTAAAAATTCAGACATTAACGATATGCCCGGACCACTGGTTGCAGTGAAACTGCGGGCACCGTTAAAGCCTCCGCCGATCGCCATGCCAATAGCGGCAATTTCATCTTCGGCCTGAACAATGGCAAAATTCTTTTTACCCGTGGCAGGGTCGATGCGCAGGCGATTGCAATAGCTGTTGAACTTTTCAATCACGGATGTGGAAGGGGTGATAGGGTACCAACCAACCACCGTTGCACCGCCAAACACCGCGCCTAACCCACAACCTGTGTTGCCGTCGACCAGAATTCGATTGCCAATCAGTTCTCGCCGTTGGACTTGATAATTAAGCGGGCAATCAAAATGAGTTTTGGCATATTGATGACCAAGTTCTAGAGCGTAAACATTAGGGGTTATCAGCTTTTCTTTGCCTTTAAACTGATCGCTTACCAGGGTTCGCAATACACTAAAGTCGATTTTTAGCAACGCCGCTAGTGCGCCAATATAGATCACGTTTTTAAATAACTGCCGTTGTCTGGGGTTTTGAAACTCTTTTAAACAAATATTTGAAATTGGAATGCCTAAATAATGAATATTTGGTTTAACAAACTGATCGGGTAAGGTTTTGGAATTGTCATATATCAAATAGCCACCATCGCAAACATCCAAAATGTCGTTCATTAAACTTTGTGCATTCATGGCAACCATAATGTCGGTTTTACCACCGCGACGGCCTAGGAAGTTATTCTCATTAACTCGAACTTCGTACCAAGTTGGCGCACCTTGTATGTTGGATGGGAAAATATTTTTGGCACCCACCGGAATGCCCATTCGCATGATGGACTTGGCAAACATATGATTGGCACTGGCTGAGCCTGTGCCATTGGTGTTGGCAAACTTAACCACGAAATCGTTGACGATAGGTTGATTGTTTGGTTTAGATGTCTGACTTTGATTAGATGTCAGGCTAGGGTTTGCTTGCAGGTTTTTCACTGCTTGCTGACTTTTCTTTGGTTGATGACTCATTTTATTGTCGCCTCAATATTATCCAGTTCAAGTTTTTGCATATCCCAGGCGCCCGTAGGGCAGCGCTCGGCGCATAAGCCGCAATGCAGGCAAACATCCTCGTCTTTTACCATAATATTTCCGGTTTTAAGTCGGCCAGAAATGAGGTAATCCTGATCCTTATGCGATTTGTTTACGTGTAACTTGTCTTTTAGTAAGATTTCGGGAGCGGTGGTGTCATCCTCAATATTTTCAATAAAGTTAATGCAATCAACCGGGCAAATATCATCACAGGCCGAGCATTCAATACAGGTTGATTCGGTAAATACGGTATGCACATCACAATTTAAACAACGTTGCGCTTCATTGAGTGCCAACATTTCATCAAAACCTAACTCCACTTCGGTGGCAATTTCTTTCACCGCTTTTTCCCATTTTACATGGGGTACGGCATAGCGAACATCGTGATCGGTTATGTTGTCATAGCTCCACTCATGCATGCCCATTTTCTGACTTAATAAATTAAACTGGCTGTCTGGTCGAGTATGGGGATCGATTCCCCGACAAAATAAATCAATGGAAATGGCCGCTTTATGGCCATGGGCTACAGCCGTAATAATATTTTTGGGACCATACGCGCTATCGCCGCCAAAAAAGACGTGTTTAAGAGTGGACTGCAGGGTGCGTTCATCAAGGACCGGTTGATCCCATTCATTAAATTCAAGGCCAATATCTCTTTCAATCCATGGGAAAACGGTATCTTGGCCAATGGCCACTAATACCATGTCACACTTAGCAAGCAAGGTATTCCCCGTTTTTTGCAGTTTTCGATTTCCACCTCGGTCATAAATGGACTCCACCTCATCAAAAGCAACACCTATAAACTTGCCATCTTTAATAACAAACTCGGTGGGGGTGTGATTTACAATAATGTCAATCCCTTCGGCTTTGGCATCATCTTTTTCCCAAGGAGAGGCTTTCATGGCTTCATAACTTGAGCGAACAATAACCTTGATATCCGTAGCACCTAAACGTTTTGCGGTTCGACAGCAATCCATAGCCGTATTACCACCGCCTAAAACAACCACACTTTTTGGGGCTTCCTTAGTGTGCCCAAAACTGACATTGGATAGCCAGTCGATACCAATATTAATGTGCTTTTCGGCTTGTTCGATACCAGGTAAATTAATTGGTCGACCTTTGGGCGCGCCTGTACCGACAAAAATGGCATCATAGTCTTTATTAAGCAGAGCATCTAAGCTGCTAATATCTTGGTTGTAAAAGGTATTAACACCCATATCGATGATGTATTTTATTTCTTCATCAAGAACTGTTTCTGGTAGGCGAAACCCTGGAATTTGGCTGCGCATCATGCCACCGCCTTTTTTCTCTCGGTCGTACACATCTATTTCATAGCCAATTGGCATAAGATCTCGGGCAACGGTTAACGACGCTGGACCTGCGCCAATTAGCGCGACGCGTTTACCATTTTTTTTATCCGGTATGTTCGGCAATCTATCACTTATATCATCTTTGAAATCGGCGGTTACTCGTTTTAATCGACAAATGGCTACCGGCTCTTCTTCAACACGGCCGCGTCGGCAGGCTGGTTCACAGGGGCGGTCACAAACTCGACCAAGAACACCCGGAAATACATTTGATTGCCAATTTAGCATATAAGCATCGGTATAACGCTTATCGGCAATTAGGCGAATATATTCCGGCACGGGGGTGTGTGCTGGACAAGCTTGTTGGCAGTCCACCACTTTTAAGAAGTGCTCGTATGTGGTTACATCTGTTTTTTTCAAAATAACCTCTCGTTTTTGTAATTTTGTTATTTTTTAATCTGTTACGTACTTTTATTGTTAACTTGTTCTAAGACGCATCGCCGAAAATGTGGCACTGCTAATTAAGGAAACGATAACGGCTACTAAGGCGCCCGTTAATAAAGCATTCTGTTCAAGGGGAATAGATAATTGATAATCACGAAGGGTAGCGTTGGCAATGTCGGCATCAAAATGGCTGAAAAAGTAATACACTTTTGAGAGGTAATCGGAATGGAAAAGGTGCTGAACCTGATTGCTTAATAAGGCGATTCGGTCAATTAACTCCACCACCATTTGACCTGTGGCATTAATCGCAGGATCGGTATTGGTTTGATATTGACTTATCAGGTTCATCAAATTGCCTTGGTAGTGTATATTGGCAATATCTTGAAATTTGATCAGTTGGTATTTGGCTTCATCGAGATGCCCTGCAAGGCGTTGGCTATATTGTTGGATGAACTCAGGCAGTTGCACTGCACTTATAAAAATGCAGGCAAAGAGTAATCTGTCTAAACTTTTGCCAATAAACGCTAACATAGCAACTCGGTATATTTTTTATGTTATGAGTAGGCACATTTACTGCTAGTGCTTATTATTTATACTAAATTATATTGCCAAGAAAGCAATTCGAATGCAATTTTCTTTGCCATTAAAATTTTTACCAACCCTTAACAAAGATAATGTAAACTATCGGCTTTGTTATTCACTGTGTTAAACGTATGTCCTTAGAAGAAAATGTAATTAATCAATGCAAGCTGTGGTTAGAGAAAATAATCATCGATTTAAACTTTTGTCCCTTTGCCAAAAAAGAATTTGTTAATGATACGATAGCTTATGCTGTTGATGGTTCAGCGGATATTGAAGAAGCGTTGCAGGCGTTATTAGTACAATGCCAACGCCTAGATGATGAGCCGGCCATTGCAACAACGTTAATGATATTTTCCGAAGGGTTTCAGACGTTTGATCAATTTCTTGATTTAATTGATATTGCCCAACCTTTTATTTTTTCACAAGGTTACGAGGGCACATATCAAATTGCCACATTCCATCCTCACTACCAGTTTGGCGGCGTTGCAAAAGATGATGTCACCAACTTTACCAATCGTTCGCCTTTTCCGATATTACATTTAATTCGCGAGGATGATATGGCAAGGGCCGTAAATGCGCATCCGGACCCAGAAGGCATTCCAGAGCGAAATATGGATGTAGCTAGAGAGAAAGGTCAGGCGTTTTTTCAATCATTTTTACATCAGCTTGCTAAAGATTGATAAGCGCAATACATAATAAGGCCACACCAAATAAGCAATTAAGGGAATAAAGGAATAGCAATGCAATTACATGAATTTTGGGTGGAGTTTGGCATAATTGCCGTGGTGCATTTTCTTGCCGTTGCCAGTCCAGGTCCTGACTTCGCCATCATCATTAAACAAAGTTTAACGAGGGGCAGACAAGCCGCATTAGCAACCAGTGTCGGCATTGGCACGGGGATATTATTGCATGTTACGTATTCCATTGTCGGCATCGGACTCTTGATAGCCAACAGCCCAACGTTATTGCAATGGCTTACGTATATTGCCGGTGGGTATTTATTTTACATCGGTATTATGGGGCTTCGATCAAAGCCTGTCACCGTTGAAGAACAACAAAGCGCAAAAGCCGCACATGAGCCTCTAAAACGCTCTTTTTTAACCGGATTTCTGGTCAATGGGCTTAATGTTAAAGCGACCTTGTTTTTTGTGTCACTATTTTCTGTGGTGATTTCTAGTCGCACGCCGATGTTCATTCAAAGTATTTATGGCATTTACATGGCCATTGCCACCGCCGCATGGTTTTCATTTTTATCTGTGGTGCTCACCGTTCCTGGCGTAAGGCAAAGGTTGCTTAGTAAAGGGTATATTATTGATCGGGTGATGGGCGTGATATTAATTGCTCTGGCAATAAGCATTGTTGTTTAATTGTTCGTTCTTTAGCCGGACAATCACTAAGGGGTGCCTTTGTCGACGATGTTAGTTTATAATCGAGTAAAATCAATCGGTAGATAGAAGTACGTGAGCGAAAAAAAATACATCCAAATCGGTGGTAGTCCAGATAAAGCAGTGCAGGGCGATTACACGCTTAATCCCAATGCTATTTTAAAAGAAGGGTGGCAACTTACCGCATCAACCAAACAACCTATCTTGCTCGGTCTAATTATGGTGATCCTTATCGGTATGGTGTTCTCCATCATAACCAGTAGTTACCTAGGCGGCATGGAAGTGGTGATACAAGATGCCAATAAACAAATGGTGCTCAACCTAGTGGTTACTGTGGTGCTTTGGCCTTTTATTGCCGGTATTGAAATGATGGGGATTTCCCACGCTATTGGTATTAAAACCCAAGCTAACATGATTTTCTCGTTTTTAAAGCGAAGTGCTTTTATTGCGCTTGGGGCATTGATCATCACCTCACTAACGTCGTTGGGGTTCTATCTCATTTTACCCGGCATTTATTTAACCGTGGCATTGTCATTAACGGTGCCATTAATCGTAGAAAAACGCATGAGCCCAACAGCGGCTATCTTGCTGTCGATAAAAGCCACTCGATTCCAGTTTTTTAAAATGCTGCACATTTATCTGGTACTCTTTTCTGTGCTCATCGCTGCGCTATTGCCTGGACTCCTAGGCTTACCTGCCATCATTTCAGCGGTTGTTTTCTTTGTTGTTATGAGTTACTTAGCACCAATGTTTTATAACGTTAAAGGTATCTTGTATCGTGAAATATTCGGGGTCAAAATGCTCATGGTTGAAAAGCAGGGTGATTCACCTGCCGACAGCTTTTTTGATGCTTAAGGGAAATTATGTACGGTAAAGCGTTTAAAATATTTGTAATTATTGCCGTACTCTTAATGGCCATCGCCCCCTTTTTATATCAAAGCAAAGTGGATGTAGAAATAAGCGGTGCCACTATTCGGGACAAAGCAAGGGCAAAACCGGATCCGGCAGAGCAACCGTTACACGACACAAAATTGCCCGACTTTGCATCCATCAGTGATTCTAACCAACGCAAACAAGCCTTTTTTGATTATTTAAAACCGGCCATTGATGCTGAAAATAAAAAATTACGTCGTATTCGCGAAAGGTTGATCACGCTTGAGAAAAAATTTCACTTAAATGAAAATATGGGCGATGCCAACAAAGCATGGTTACAACAATTGGCAACCTCTTATGCCATTAACCCTAAATCCTCATTGCAGCAAATATTGCAGCAATTATTAATCAAAGTGGATGAAATCCCTAAAGGTTTAGTGCTTGTTCAAGCCGCCAATGAATCGGCTTGGGGGAGTTCAAGGTTTGCGCGTATCGGATTAAACTTCTTTGGCATGTGGTGCTTTAAAAAAGGTTGTGGCATCGTACCAAAGGGTCGGACACCGGGCTTGAATCATGAAGTCGCGGCATTTAAAACCATAGACCATATGGTGCAAAGATACTTCCACAATTTAAACACCAATACCGCTTATATACTGTTTCGCGCCATTCGCAGTCAGTTAAGAGAAAATCAACTTCCATTACAGGCCAGCATCCTTTCTACGGGGTTATTACCTTATTCAGAAAGGGGCATCGACTACATTGTTGAATTAAACAAAATGTTAGTTAGTAATGCCCGTTTTATTCACGACTAGCCTTTCCTTTTTAGAGTGTATTATGAAAAAAATAATTTTTTTACTGTCCCTTTGTTTATTACCACTGACCGCGACTGCGGTTGATTTAGAATATAAAGGCTTTTACAAACGTCTTGATTTAATTAAAGAAAATAACTTTGATTTAATTACCATGGGGTTTTACTTGGTGGACACCCACAACCGCTCGCGTTGTAAGTTAACAAAAGCAACAATGTTCTCTAAAGGAGAGCGTGCACAAGATATCCAGATAGCGGATGACGGTCAAATGTTGGTTCCTCTATCTGAAGAATTGTATAAAAAGCAGGCTTTTTTAAGGGTGACTCAAGATGATGAGCGCCAAAGCTGTACCTTACAAATGCAAATTCAAGCAAAAGATAAACAGCAAACCGCTTTTACCTATAAACAGTTGTCAAACATCACTTGGCAAATGCAAGAATTGGTGGACGAATTTGGATCGTTTTTATGGTTTATGATGCCGAACGTGCAAGGCTTACACATTAACATAGAAAACCCTAGCCAAATCAGCTTTGTCGATATTGCTTTAAAGCCCTCAATGAGTTGCACAAATCAAGAATGTAAGTTGAAAATTGATACCGAAAACCAAAGCGAAGAAAAAGCACTTGAGTTTATAAGTGCCCCAATTGTGATCGCCCCATGGATTGAGGAACATTAAAAAGCACACCATTAAATGGACTGAAAACGCCGCTATTTAGCGGTGTTTTTGTTTCTGTTAAAGCAAATCTCAAAACCTCATTACATAGACTGTCTATGTAAACATTACATAGACAGTCTATGTAAATGGCTTTATATTAACGGGTATGAAGTACTCGTCTCGAAAATCGACTCATCGCCGCCGCAAATCTGATCTTAAAGATCGATACATCGATAAACAAATTATTATCTTACATAAAGCCATGGCAAAAAAGCTGCTTGCTAACCCAGACTTAATAGAAGGTGTTAGAGGGACCTTAGAGCAGCGAAAAGAACAAGGTAAGATCCATTATGGTGGTTATATAACCTGGTTAAGTATTTTAGATATTTATGAAGATAAACAAGCCTTTATCCATCATATAACCGAGAATACAGAACAAATGCGACGCCTAAGAAGGAAAACCCCTTTGGTAGGCATTTTGACCGAAGAAGAGCGACAGGAAGCCTTGATTGAGGATGCCATTGGCCCTTTAAAAGATATCGACTTCTTATATTAGGCAATGGTTTAGGTAGACTGTCTATGTAACGAGCAAAAAAAAGCGGTTTACATAGACTGTCTATGTAACGAGCAAAAAAAAGGGCCATATAGGCCCTTTGGAGATGTTTTTGTTTACAGGTGGATTTTTACCATCCAGCTGATCACTGACTCATCATCAAGACCGGCAATACCAAATTTGTTATGCCAGAAAGAGTATTCAACACCCGCTTCAAATTTCTTAGGAACACCCCAGTATTTACCTATGTCCATGCGAAGTTGTGGGTTGAAGTGGAAGTCAGACGCGTGAGTGTCTTGTGCAGAAGACCAGTCAATGTAACCGTCAAATGTAAAGTCCGCAGAACCTAAAGAAAAAGGCATGCCCCAAACAAAAGTTAGTTGTTGGTCGTTATCTGTTTGTTCATTATTGGCTTGATATACGTTGATGTTTGCGTAAGCAAAACCAGGTAATTTCAAGTCTGCTCCAACACCCACTAAGTAGTTATCAAAGCTGTTATCAAATGGCGCTGATGAATAAGTTGAATGTTCCCAAGCGGTTGCAACGAATACATCAGATACGATACCAAACTCAAGTTTGCTGTCGGTTAGGTAGCTAATACTTAGACGAGGAGCCAATTCTGAGTAGGTTTCTTGAGCATCTGCATTTTTAGAATCGCCTTTGTAATCTAGACGGTCGGCGAAGAAGAATAAGTCTCCCCAGTTGTGACCAGATGCGTGTTCTAATGTAACAACCGTAATATCATCATTACCGGCAACCTCATAGTCACCTGCGTTGATTAAACCTGAGATTGAGTTATCACTCCAGAACATTTCAGCTTGTGAAGAGAATGTGGTGAAAGCTGAGGCTGCAACAACGGCTGCCGTTAACATGTTGAATTTGTTAGACATGATTTTCCCTGTATTGTTATTAGAGGAGGCAGAAACTGCCTCCGGATGAAATGTAAATCGAGTTACATGAACATGAATTTAGCGATGAATAGTGCAGCTAAGAACCAAACACTGCCGCTAACTTCAGAGAACCTGCCGCTGAATAGACGTACAGCTGCGTAGCTGATAAAACCGAATGCAATACCATCAGCAATTGAGAACGTTAATGGCATGGTGATTAAAATCACGGATACTGGTACGGCTTCTAATAGATTGTCCCACTCAACGTGAACAAGACCGGCAACCATTAATACACCAACGAAAAATAAAGCCCCTGCGGTTGCGTAAGCTGGGATCATACCGGCAAGTGGCGAGAAGAATAAAGCCAGTAAAAACAGCACACCAACAGTAACGGCGGTTAAACCTGTACGGCCACCTGCGGCAACACCCGCTGTACTTTCTACGTAACTGGTCGTTGTTGAGGTACCTAATAAAGAACCGGCGATGGTTGCACCAGAGTCAGCAAATAAGGCTTTTTTAAGACGCGGTAAGTTGCCTTTTTCATCAAGCAGGTTACCACGTTGCGCAACCGCAACTAACGTACCTGAGGTATCAAATAAATCAACGAATAAGAAAGCGAAGATAACACTGATCATGCCCACATTGAATGCACCCGCAATATCAAGCTGAGCAAATGTTGGTGCGATTGAAGGTGGCATTGACACAAGACCGTTGTAGGTTACATCACCAAAGATAACACCTAGAAGTGTAATGAAAAGAATCGCAATCATTACTGCACCATTTACGTTAAGGCTAACTAGGCCAACGATTAGGAATAAACCTAAAACCGCCATTAGAGGTTCAAAAGCAGTGATATCACCTAGGGTAACCAAAGTTGCTGGGCTTGCTACAATGATGCCAGAGCTTTTTAATGCGATAAGTGCAAGGAACATACCGATACCGGCGGCAATACCAAAGCGTAAAGAATGCGGAATTGAGTTGATTATCCATTCACGTACTTTAAACGCACTTAGTAAGGTAAAAATCAAACCGGAAAGAAATACGGCACCAAGAGCAACGTTCCAAGAATACTTTAATTCCATTACTACGGTGAAGGTAAAGAATGCATTCAAGCCCATACCAGGAGCAAGAGCGATAGGGTAGTTGGCAAATAGCCCCATGATTAAACAACCAATTGTTGCAGCTAAACAGGTCGCAACGAAAACGGCTCCTGAGTCCATTCCAGTCATTGCTAGCATATTGGGGTTTACAAAAATGATGTATGCCATGGTAAGGAAGGTGGTAAACCCGGCAATAATTTCCTTGCGCACTGTGGTGTTGTGCTCAGCAAGCTTGAATAGTTTTTCAAACATTAACTTGTTCCTAGTTTTTTATAAGCGGAGGGGCTTAGAAGCTGGGCTTAAGCCCCAGTAAATTTCGGGGCATTGTACTTCAGTTGTACTTGGAATGGTATGCTAATGTAAAAAAATTACGTAAAATAGTGATCTTTTGTTGGTTAAATGTACGCTAGTTAACCTCAATGATGTTTACTAACGAGTTTTTTTCATTTTGAAACTTACTATTGTCAATTTTTGGTGTGTTAATTTCTTCTTTATCGAAAGCCGTATCACCACCATTGACCACACCGGTAGATAAATCTACGTCTTTAAAGTTATACAAACTTTGATCACAAAGGTGTGACGGCACAACGTTTTGCATAGCGGTAAAAATAGACTCGGCACGTCCAGGGAATTGTTTATCCCAATCGCTAAGCATTTGTTTAACATTTTGGCGTTGTAAGTTAGGTTGGCTACCACATAAGTTACAAGGAATAATTGGGAAGTCTTTTAAAGCCGCATATTGCTTGATTTCTTTTTCTTTACAGTAGGCAAGTGGGCGAATAACAACGTGTTCACCATTATCGGATACCAACTTGGCAGGCATGGTTTTGGTTTTGCCATTAAAAAACAAGTTTAACATGAGCGTTTCAATCATATCATCGCGATGATGGCCTAAAGCAATTTTCGTAGCACCAATGCGTTTTGCGGTGCTATAGAGAATACCACGACGTAAACGTGAGCATAGACTGCAGGTGGTTTTACCTTCTGGGATTTTATCTTTAACGATGGAATAGGTGTCTTCTTCAATGATTTGATAATCGACGCCAATTGAGTTTAAGTAATCCGGTAAGATATGCTCAGGAAAGCCTGGTTGTTTCTGATCCAGATTAACCGCAACAATGTCAAAATGAATTGGCGCAGAGCTTCTTAGCTTTAATAAAATATCCAACATGGTGTAGCTATCCGCACCACCAGATAAACAAACCATGACCTTGTCGCCTGCTTCTATCATATTGTATTCACTGATTGCTTTACCAACATGATGACGAAAGCGTTTTTCTAATTTGGCCATTTGTTGTTTGGCCAGTTTTTGGGCTGTGGTTTCAACAGACATTGAGGATCTCACCGTAGATTTTAAAATGGGGCATTATACCCGAACCGGTATGGGATAAAAAAGCGAGATTACATTTATTACCAATAATTATCGCCAATCGGTAAATTGGCGATAATGGTAAAGCGGATTATTCTTTCTTATTTTAAGAAAGGCGACTGGTAGCCATCAGGTTTTAAGGCCAAAACATCGCAATTGAGTCGATCAATCACGTGTTCGGCAGTATTACCAATAAGCAAGGCTGAAAAGCCGGTTCGGCCAATGGTGCCCAAAATGACCAATTCGGCGTCAATTTCTTCGGTCACTTTTTCAATCACCTCTTCAGGCAAGCCTTCTTCTACATGCAGAAATTTATCATCAATGTTAAATTTGCCAGCATGTTCTTGCATAACTTCCCAATGATGATTCTTCATTGCATCGTTATACTCACTGGCATCAAACTCGGGTATTTCAATTGCAATATTAACCGGAGTGCCCGGGTAAGAGTTGACTAAATGCACATCGGCTTGAATTAAATTGCCCAAATTTAACGCTTCTTCGGTAATTTTGGTGTTTAATGATTGATGTTCTTGTTCTTCACTGCCACCGTTGATGGCAGCAAGTATATGACCATCTTTTGGCCATTCATGATCTTTGACGAGTAAAAGCGGAACCCAACATTTTCGGATTAAGTGCCAATCCGTTGGAGTAAATATGACCGATTGAAGAGTAGGGTGTTCGTGTGTACTTTTTAGGACCACATCAAAATTGTGTTCCTTAACCTGATTTAGAATTGCTTCAAAGGGGCGGTTGTGCCAGATAACGGTGTAGTCAATGTCGTATTGGTAATCTTCGAGCAGGTCTTTTAGCCAGTTTTCACGTCCTTGTACCATCATTGCTCGCATGCTCTCACGCTCATCGCCAGATAACATGGTGGTCATATCATAGGAAAAGTCATATATGGCAAGAAAGGCTGTAATTTTGGCGCCAGTTTGTTTGGCTAGGGTACAAGCGCGAGAAAGGGCTTTTTGTTGCTCTGTGGCACCATCGATTACCACAAGGATGTTTTGATAGCTTTCCATGATATGACTCACTAAAGTTTGTTATGAACAATTATAAGCTTAATAGCAAACTTTAGGAGTTACAAATAAGATTGTTTTATTATGATAGATTGTTGATTTTAAACAATTATTAGAAAAATGGTTTATTTTGTTAAACCAGCAAGTTTTGATAAACCTGCGCTGTCTAAAATAGTCACGAACTTATTCTCTACTTTGATTAAACCTTCTTTTTGGAAGCGTGTCATTAATCGAGAGATGGTTTCAATCGTTAAACCAATGTAATTACCAATTTCACTGCGGGTCATTGGCAAGTTAAATTGCGTTGGAGATAGGTGACGAGCACCAAGACGACGACCGTAGTTAGATAAGAACGTTGCTAGCTTTTGCTCAGCATTTTTGCGGTTAAGCAACAACAACATTTCGCTACCGCACTGCAATTCATTACTCATTAAGCTCAGCATTTGCGCTTTTAGTTTAGGAATTTTGTTTGATAACACATCAAGCACGTCAAATGGAATTTCACATACCATTGATGTTTCAAGTGCCTTGGCAAAACTTGGGTGTTCTTTTTTCGTTAATGCATCAAAGCCCATTAAATCACCCGCTAAATGGAAACCGGTAATTTGTTCTTCGCCTTGCTCAGAAATGATGAATGTTTTAAACGTACCCGAGCGAATAGCGTAAAGTGTTTGCAAAGGCTCACCGGCTTTAAAAAGCTGGGTGTTCTTTTGAATTGGTTTTTTACGTTGAATAATATCATCTAGTAAATTCAATTCAGATTCATTTAAGCTAAATGGCAAGCATAGTTCGCTAATACTACAGCTTTGACATTTAATGTTATTGGTGTAAGGAATTTTTTGAGGCATACGCTACTAGATAATTTGATTAAATATTGACTGAAATCAATATTACTAAAGTATAAGTTGAAGAGCAATAAACAAAGAATAAAAACCGTAAGAAATGAGCAATAAAGACGTAATTTTACGAAATAATTGCTTTTTTATAAAATCCGTCACAAAGCTTAAACCAGAAGATAAAGCCAATAAACTTGGTAAGGTACCTAATCCAAACGCGACCATTATTAATGCACCGTTTAACCAATTTGCACTTGCTATGCTCCAAGTTAATGTGGAATAAATCAGTCCACAAGGCAACCAGCCCCATAATGCGCCTAAAAATAACGCCTGTTTGTTGGATTTAACCGGAATGACATGTTTTGCTAAAGGTTGCAGTTTACGCCACAAATGTTTGCCAATATTTTCA
This sequence comes from uncultured Thalassotalea sp., assembly GCA_947502355.1. GTDB lineage: Bacteria > Pseudomonadota > Gammaproteobacteria > Enterobacterales > Alteromonadaceae > Thalassotalea_A. The sequence continues at coordinate 118,555 of CANMZP010000010.1, forward strand.
ACATGGGTTAACAGGAAAGACCATTGACCAATATATAAACCGAGTAAGATTACGAAAATGGCGGCCACCAACCTAAGCCATGCCACAGGCATGCCTATGGATTGTGCGGCTAAAGAACCGGTAAATCCAGCGATTGCTCCAGCTGTAGCATAAGAAGCAATTCGGCCTAAATGATAGTTAACCACAAAGTGCCACTTAAGTGATGAGGTAGTGGATATATTGGATGTCAGCATCGTGGTTATGCCGCCACACATAGCAATGCAATGGCCAGCACCAGCTAGACCAATTAAGAACGCTGAAAAAAAGTCGAGATTTTGATTCATGCTTTGTTGTTTTTATCTTGAGTCGTTACTAGCGAAGCATCGGATTTGTCTATTGCCTCAGCGTTCGATTTAGAAGAACTGGAGGTCAGAGTTTTAGACTTTGCTTGTTTGTCTTCATCAAACAAAATACTCATCCCCTGTTTTTCAAGATCGTCAAATTGTTCGGTTTTTACCGCCCAAAAGAACAAATATATTGCCAGTGCGGTAAACACAATCGCAATAGGGATCAGCACATAAATAACACTCATTTAATCGTCTCAAAATTAGGTTGATTGACAGCCACAGTGTAACCCTATTGTTTAAGCAGGCGCAATGAATTGGTGACCACAATGATTGAACTTGCTGACATACCGAGAACCGCAAAGTACGGGGTAATGAAACCACAAACCGCCAAAGGCAACACAATGGCGTTATAACCAAACGCCCAGGCAAAATTCTGTTTAATGATGGTGGTGGTTTTTATCGCGGTTTTTCGCAGCCTTAACAACATGGATAATTGGTTGTTTAGCAAAATTACATCGGCGCCGCTTTTGGCGATTTCGGTACCACTTCCCATCGCAATCGAGATATGCGCAGCGGCAAATACAGGGGAGTCGTTTATCCCGTCACCTACCATGGCAACAGTTTTACCTTGCTGTTGTGCGTCGTTTAAAATACGCAGTTTTTCATCGGCCGTGCATGAGTCAAACGTTGAGTCTAATTGAACCTGATGATTAAATTTTGCCACCCCGGTTTGATTATCACCACTAATGAGCATGGTATCTATGTGCTGGTCTTTAAAATAGCGGATGGTTTGCTTGGTATCTTCACGAAGCGTGTCTTGTAAATAGAATGCCGCAATAACGACATCATTTATGGTCATCAGACATTGTGCTTGCAAGTGCTTTGCATGGAGCTTGTCGATGTCCGTAAATTGCTCAATCCAAGAAACTTTACCTAAACGAACGGATTTACCTTTATAAGTCCCAATAACCCCACAACCGGCAACCACTTCGATTTGGTCTACTTTAAAAGAAAAATCGCGATAAGGGATAAACGCTTTGGCAATTGGGTGCTCTGACTGACTTTCTAACGCCGATGCAATGGCGTAAAGCGAATCTTTATCTAATTGATGTTCGGTTAATTGCTGATCATTGAGTATGGCGCACTCGGTAATACTGAATTGGCCATTGGTAAGCGTGCCTGTTTTATCAAACGCCATGCAATCAATATGACCCATGGTTTCCAGTACATGACCATTTTTGATCATGATGCCATTTTTATTCAGGCTAATGGTGCCGCAGGTTAAAGCCGTTGGGGTGGCCAACGATAGGGCGCAAGGACACGTTGCAACAAGCACCGATAAAGCGATCCAAAACGCGTGCTCTGGGTTGTGAATATACCAGTAACAGGCCGTGGCGACCGAGGTAACTAAAATTAGAGCAACAAAGTATTGCGCAATGCTGTCAGATAGTTTGGCTATTTTCGGTTTATGAGCTTGCGCCGACTCGCTTAAACGAATTAAGTTGGTTAAGAAACTGTCGGAATTGGTTTTGCTTACTTCAATTATGATATTACCATCACTATTGACGGTGCCGGCAAACACATGATCGCCCATTTGCTTGCTAATTGGGGCGTGCTCACCCGTTAACATCGACTCGTTAATACTGGATTGACCTTGAATGATAAAGCCATCGCCAGGGATGGTTTCTCCAGGCTTTATAATCACCTTATCGCCACACTGTAATAATTTGGCGCTGATGATTTTTTCATTGCCATCAATTAGCTGTGTGGCTGTAAGTGGCATGAGTTTGAGTAAATTCGCTGATACTTCCGCCGCACGTGCGCGGGCCCTGAACTCTAGAAATTTGCCGATTAACAGCAAAAAGGTAAACATGGCTACCGATTCAAAATACACCTCACCAGATTGGCTAAAGGTGGCCCAACTGCTGGCAACAAAGGCAAGGATGATGGCTATCGAAACAGGAACATCCATCGACAAGCGTTTGGCTTTGATGGCATTAATGGCACCAATATAAAAAGGCAATGACCCATAGGTGACAATAGGGAGGGTGAGAACGAAGCTCGTGCCACGTAAATAATCGAGGTTATGTGCGGATAAATCGCTAAACGCACCAAAGTATAAACCAAAGGCAATCATCATTACCTGCATGGTTAAAATGCCTGAAACACCTAAACGGCGAATAAAGGCTTTACTTTGTTTTTTGTTGCGCTGCTCTTGTAAGTTGGCTTTAAAGGGCAGTGCTTGATAACCAATCTTACCAATGGCTTGCAGAATGTCACTTAGCTGAACTTGCTCATTATCCCATTTGACCGTGGCCCGCTGTGTTGTTGCATTTACTTGTACGGTTACAATGCCTGTCTTTGTAATGAGCTGTTTTTCAATTAACCAGGCGCACGCGGCGCACGACATACCGTCGATAGAAAGGATGGTTTCTTTGGCGTTTTCAACATCAACGGTGAATTCGCTTTGCAGGCTTTCTTCGTTAACAAACTGGGTATCGAGCAGGCCTTGTGGGATGGCAGCATCCACTTTGTTGTTTTTTTCCGTACGAAATCGATAATAATCTTCGAGGTGATTATCAACAATGGCCTGAGCTACAGCCTGACAGCCATAACAGCACATTGACTCCGACTTATCGGCAATGTTCACCGATAAATCAAGACCTGGTGGAATGATTTCACCACAATGAAAACAGTCTTTACACATAATTACCGCGAATATTTAGTACTGAATTTCAAAGTTTCTAAAATTTTGTTGAGGTAGGGCGGTTAACATTTGCATGCGCCATTTATCATCATATGGGCTAATGGATATACGCCATTTGCCATGCACGTTTTTATCGAAGGATTGACGATACAAACCATTGCCATCTGCAGTTAATTTAAGATCAAAGTCACGCTTGCTTAACGTTGAGTGATAAAAGTGAACATTCAATACTGGGAACTCTTTTTCTATTCCCGTTGGCTTTAAGATGATTTCATTATCCGTTATTTGGTAATCGAAACGGATGCCTAACTTTTTCGCCAGTTTATATTTACGAATGTCCTGGTTGATACTTTTACCTTTTTTATAATAGTCATCAACCACAATGGTATCTGGGTTGGTATTGGCAATAATGACCGTAGTGATACCCGCAACAACGGCAGATAATGGCAGAATAAAAACAAGGTAAGCCCAAGGCTCTTTGTACCAGGGTGTAGACATAATACGACTCTAATGACTGTGGGTTAATTTGAAATAACTATATAAATAAAAACGCGTTTTGCTTTTCGGCCGGGTTTGTATTGATATGATTACTTGTTTAAGGAATTACCTTGAAACGATGGTTAGGGAAATATAACCCTGTAATGCAATCTGCATTACAGGGTTCATTTTACTTAAGCTGGATTAATCTTTGTTAGATAAGCTGTAAACGTATGCACTGATCACACGTACCTTATCTTGACCAAGGATATCTTTCCAAGCCGGCATTACACCAGCACGACCGTTACGGATTGAATTTTGAACAGCTTTTTCACTGCCACCGTATAGCCAGATGTTGTCTGCTAAGTTAGGCGCACCTAATGGTAAACCTAAAGCATCACTGCCTTGACCTTGCGGGCCGTGACAGGCTGCACACATCGCAAATTTCGCTTCACCTTTAGCGGCTAGGGCAGAGTCAACTTTGTCAGCGCGTTGTGGGTTTAAGCTAATTACGTAAGCCGCAACTTCTTTAACACCTTCTTCACCGCCAAGCATCGTTTCCCAAGCTATCATGCCATTCGCCTTACGACCATAAAGCAAGCTGTGCTCAATCGCTTCAGGTGAACCGCCGTATAACCAGTCTTTATCCGTTAGGTTAGGGAAGCCGGTTGTACCTTTGGCATCAGAGCCGTGACATTGCGAACAGTTTTGTAAAAATAAACGTTGGCCAATTTTTAAGGCTTCTTCATCTTTACTTAATGCCGCGATGTCTTGTTTAGCAAACTTGGCAAAAATCGGACCGTATTTCGCATCAGCTTGATCAACTTCGCGATCGTACTGTACTAACATACCGGCGTCTTTTGCCGCAGCGATTTGTGCTTTTGAATCTTCCAGACTGGCAATGTCTTGATTCGAGCTACGCCATTTAAATAAACCTTCAAAGTTACCTAAGCCAGGGTATAGGGCTAAATAGCCAAAACCCCAAACGATGGTTACCATGAAGAACGTACTCCACCATTTTGGTAGTGGATTGTTTAACTCTTGGATACCATCGAACTCGTGGTCCATTGGTTTGCCTTCTTCAATGCCGGTAAAGTTTTTTAAACACCAACGAAGAATAATGACACAACCAACAAGGGTGCCCAAGGTTAAAACGGTGATCCATATACTCCAGAAGCTAGACATTATTATTAGTCTCCTGTTTATTGTTCACTTCTTTGTCTTTTTTGTCGTCTTCAAATATTGAATTTGCGGCTTCATCAAATGATGATTTTCTTTTTTTACTGTAAGCCCAAAGCACTATAATAATAAATAGTACAAAGATTAATACAGTAAAAATGCCTCTTAGGGTGCCGTAATCCATAATTATTTCAACGCATGACCAAGTGATTGTAAATAAGCGATAAGGGCGTCAATCTCACGAAGACCTTCCTTACCAGTGATACTTTTCGATGTCGCAAACTCTTTACCGGCATTGGCAATTTCGTCACTTGAGTAAAGCGGTAAAAAGTTACCGTTTTCATCTTTGTGTGTACGATTTTTCGTTAAGCCGTTAAATAATTCCATTTTCTTAGCCGACAGCTCGTTGGAAATTTTATTTTCTCCAAGCCATGGGTAAGAAGGCATGTTTGACTCAGGTACCACAGAACGAGGATCCATTAAATGAGCATAATGCCAATCGTCAGAATAACGTCCACCAACTCGGGCCAAATCTGGACCAGTACGCTTAGAGCCCCATAAGAATGGGTGTTCCCAAACGGACTCACCTGCTACAGAATAGTGACCGTAGCGTTCTGTTTCCGCGCGGAAAGGACGGATCATTTGTGAGTGACAGTTATTACAACCTTCACGAATGTAAATGTCACGACCTTCCATTTCTAACGCAGTGTATGGGCGTAAGCTATCAACAGGCGTTGTTGTTTCTTTTTGGAAAAACAATGGCGTGATTTCAACTAAACCACCAATACTGATCGCCATAATGGTGATAATGAAAAACCAACCAACGTGTTTTTCTACTTTTTCATGTCTGTTCATCATTATCTCCTAAGCGATTGCTTCTTTTTCTAAACTACCGTCTTTTGCGCCGATAGTTTTGAACATGTTGTAAGCCATTAGAAGGAAACCAGCAACTACGAACACACCACCAACAAAGCGGATAAAGTAGAATGGGTATGACGCTTGTAAGCTTTCTACGAAACTGTATGTCAATGTACCGTCCGTGTTAACCGCACGCCACATCAAACCTTGCATTACACCAGAGATCCACATGGCAACGATGTATAAAACGATACCCGTTGTGTGTAACCAGAAGTGAACGTTAATAAGTTTTACACTGTACATACGGCCTTGGTTAAATAACACTGGGATTAAGTGGTACATGGCACCAATTGAAACCATGGCAACCCAACCTAGTGCACCAGAGTGAACGTGACCAACAGTCCAGTCAGTATAGTGCGATAACGCGTTAACCGATTTAATCGCCATCATTGGACCTTCAAACGTTGACATACCGTAGAAAGATAACGATACGATTAAGAAACGTAAGATTGGATCGTGACGAAGTTTATGCCATGCACCTGATAACGTCATGATACCGTTAATCATACCACCCCAAGAAGGAAGGAATAATACGATTGACATTACCATACCAAGACTTTGAGTCCAGTCAGGAAGAGCCGTGTAGTGTAAGTGGTGAGGACCAGCCCAAATGTATAAAGAAACCAATGCCCAGAAGTGAACAATTGATAAACGGTAAGAGTAAACTGGACGCTCTGCTTGTTTTGGTACGAAGTAGTACATCATACCAAGGAAACCAGCGGTTAATAGGAAACCAACGGCATTATGACCATACCACCACTGCATCATGGCATCGATAGCACCAGAATATAATGAGTAAGATTTTGTTAACGTCAATGGAATGGCCATTGAGTTACCAATATGCAATACCGCAACGGTAATAATGAAACCACCAAAGAACCAGTTGGCTACATAAATGTGCGAGGTCTTTCGTTTAATTAACGTGCCAAAGAAAACAATAGCATAAGAGACCCAGACCAGTGTGATCAAGATATCGATTGGCCATTCTAATTCAGCATATTCTTTTGAAGATGTTAAGCCCAAAGGAAGGGTAATTGCTGCAGATAAAATTACTGCTTGCCAGCCCCAGAACGTGAAGGGGATTAAACCGCCTCCAAAAAGTGCAGTTTTACATGTACGTTGTACGACATAGTAAGACGTTGCGAAAAGGGCACTAGTACCAAAGGCGAAAATCACCGCATTAGTATGTAAAGGTCGTAAACGAGAATATGTTAGCCATGGTGTATCAAAGTTTAAGGCAGGCCAAATTAACTGGGCTGCGATTAAAACGCCGACTAATGTACCGACAATTCCCCAAATTACAGTCATTACAGTAAATTGGCGAACAACTTTGTAGTTGTAATCCATTTCTGTTTGATTGCTTTGACTCATTTTAAGGTTCCACATTATTTTTATAAAATTTATAAGATTTAGTATCGGTACGTGTTTTTAATGACATCTAGTCCGATATTAATAGCTTTTTTGCACGAAAAATAAACAATTTTGAAACATATTTACTTTTGCATGCGAATAATAAAGGTTTGTTACAGTTCTGTCACGAATTGTCATTAAAAAAATGGTCTTATATCACGAAAAGTATGACCTAGATCAAGTTTTTCGTTCATCATGAAGCAATAAAAAAATAAAAAAATTAATATGTTAACATTCGTTAATCGCTAAAATTTTAATTAGACGTAAGTCCAAAAAATAAGAAGTCCTCATTATGAATAAAATTTACCCAATAACTGCTGTTTTTATCTTCATTATCATCGCTTTTATTTGGAATTGGCCTGAACAAAATCGAATTGAAACCAATAAAGGAACCTTGCTTTGTGACTTTGAATACTCACCTTGTGCTTTTAATTCATCTCAGGGGAAAGCCTGGCTGCAGGCAGAGCCTGCAATCATTAAAACGGAAAACGAAATAACCTTTAGCTTATCTTTTGACGACCCTTCGAACGTGGTAATTAAAACGGCTCGTTTAGAAGGTAAAGATATGTATATGGGCGTAATCCCGGTATTCTTTACTAAAGTCGGTGAACAGTACCGAGGAGGGGCCATGTTAGGTGCATGCATGCATGACAAAATGGTGTGGCAAATGTTCGTTGAAATCGAAGTCGATGGCAAGCCACAAACGTTGGTTTATGACTTTTATAGCGAACAAGACTAATTTGTAACAGTTCTTGCGATCTGCTGTTACATTTCAACTTAAGTTAGCGCAAGCCACAGTGCTACGCCAAGCATTAATGAACCTGAAATACGGTTCATTAAGCGCACATTTTCCGCATTGGAAATCATCATACCTAATGACTTTCCACCCGTTGCATAAAGCATCATACAAACAAATTCTGAGACCATAATAATCGATAGTAAGATCATTAATTGAGGTGCTATTGCTGAGCTGGAATCAATAAATGGCGGCAATAACGAAATCATAAATGCCCAACCTTTAGGATTTGCGATGGCGGTGATTAACCCCTGCAAAAACAGGCCTTTACGAGAAATGGTTTGTGGGGTTTCTTGATTGTGAGAAATGGCCATTTTACCTTTGGATAGCCACATTTGAATACCCAAATAGCCAAGATAACAAGCGCCAACAATTTTAAATAATGAAAATATGTTTGGAAATTTCAGCATAATGGCTGCCACACCAACTACGGCCGCAATGGCTACGGTAGCAACCCCTAATAATTCACCAAACATCATCCACATAGTGCGACGAACACCAATGGTCATACCTAAAGTCAAAGCCAAAGTCATACACATCCCTGGTGTAATGCTGACAAAAAAGAAGGTCGGAATAAAAAGCGCTAAATGAGAGTAGTCCATCAGAAAAAATCAGTAAAATAACAAAGGCCGAATATTAACGCATTTTCCCCTTTTAACATAGACAGTCTATGTAATTTCATTTTTGACGAAGGCATCTAACATAGACAGTCTATGTAATTAGTTAAAGTTCGAAGTTTTATCTCAGATCCATATTCTTGACGATGGGTGATTGTGATCAGCGTCGCAATGACAGTGCACGTAAAGGGGATAGGTTATAATTTTTTAATTCTAAAACGTTAACATAGACAGTCTATGTTAGAAGTTTTAAAAGGCGGAAAGCAAAAAGGCCTGCAGATGCAGGCCTTTTCTATATTGGCTCCTCAACCTGGACTTGCACCATCGACAAATGCGACTTTATATTGGCACAGTCCGTTGCTATTTCTTAGCAACTGGGAATTTGGCTCCTCAACCTGGACTTGAACCAGGGACAAACGGATTAACAGTCCGTTGCTCTACCAACTGAGCTATTGAGGAATAATTTTTTTAAGTAGTATTATTAGCTACTGTATTTGGCTCCTCAACCTGGACTTGAACCATCGACAAATGCGACTTTATATTGGTACAGTCCGTTGCTATTTCTTAGCAACTGGGAATTTGGCTCCTCAACCTGGACTTGAACCAGGGACAAACGGATTAACAGTCCGTTGCTCTACCAACTGAGCTATTGAG